>CADAHL010000005.1 GCA_902787755.1 Oscillospiraceae bacterium | reverse complement strand
TTCACAACCAAATTCTAACGCAAACGAAAGCACCAGCCAAGTCCTTTTTGGACCCATCTGGTGCTTTTGTTATTCTGCGCTATTTTGCAACACGCCCTTGTTTCTTACAGCAGGATGTCCATCATGATGTCGCGGTAGCTCTCGTCGATGATGTTCATGGAGCGGATGAAGATCTCCCGAGCCATCATGCCCAGGCACTCGTCAGAGGTCTCCTGGGGGAAGTCGAACTGCGCGTTGACATTACCGTCGTCATCCATCACGAACTTCAGGAAACGGTACTTTTTATTGATGACGTTGCAGCGCTTGTATCCCATCTCGCGCTTATCCTCAGGATAGCAGGCGATCTCGGTAGAGCGGACAGAAACATCATTGTCGTTGTCGGCGGAGAGGAAACGGATGATCACGTTCTTGACGATTTTGCCGTCAAACCCGGCCTCTACCATAGAGAGCTTGCCGGCCTCACGGGTACGGTACTTCAGGCCCTTTTCGGAAAAGGTCTTCGCGATCACTTCTGTTGCATGGTACATATTCGGATCCCCCTTATTTGATAATTTCACTATTACAATATACCGCCGAGGGGTAGAAAAGTCAAGGCGCTTCCGACTGCGTTCCGTATTTTTTGCAGCGTGCCCGCCGTGGGACCCGGAGAGCCGAGAAAAGCCCGCCGGTCACGAGTACCGGCGGGCCTGAGTTCCATTATTTGGCCTTCATCTTGGAGATACAGTCCGAACAGACACTTCTTCCTTTGTAGCTGACCAAATCCTTGGTACTGTCGCAAAAGATGCAGGCATCCTGATACTTGCGGAGCATAATCGTGTCGCCCTCCACATATATCTCAAGTGCGTCCTTTTCCGCAATATCCAATGTACGGCGCATTTCTACAGGCAGAACGATACGCCCCAACTCATCTACTTTGCGTACGATACCGGTGGATTTCATACCCAACCCCCTCTCATTTGTACGCTTTTGTAAAATTTTACCATTTTTTTAGGCTTTTTTTGTATAATTATTATATCCATTCTTTCCGGGTCAGTCAACCTATTTTTTTCGAAAAAGGCCGGAAAACCGAAAAAATCCGTCGAAAGGGGGTATTTTTTTGTGCTGAATTTCCTATTATTTACAATTTTCTTTCTCTGTCTCCTCCTCGGTCCGATCAGGGGCTGGACGCTGTCCCCGGACCAGGCGCTGCTTTCCGGAGCCGAAAACGCGCTTCGCCTCTGCCTGGAGCTGGGTCCGGCGCTCTGCCTGTGGTCCATGCTCCTGGAGCTGATGGAGCGCATCGGGATGAGCGCTCTGCTGTCCCGGCTCCTGAGCCCCCTGCTCCGGCGTCTGTTCCCCCGGGGCTGGGCCCATGAGCAGATCCGGGAGGCTCTCTCCGAAAACCTGGGCGCCAACCTGCTCGGGCTGGGCAATGCCGCCACACCCGCCGGGATCCGGGCCGCCCGTGGACTGGCCGGGCTCTCCGGAGGCCGGGCCTCGGATGAGCTGTGCCTGCTGGTGGTGCTCAACACCGCCTCGCTGCAGCTTATTCCGGCCACAGTGGCCGCGCTGCGGGCCGCCGCCGGCTCGGAGGCCCCCTTCGAGATTCTGCCGGCGGTCTGGATCTGCTCCCTCTGCTCGGTTCTGGCGGGGCTGGGAGCTGCCGCCCTGTGCCGAAGGATCTGGCCGTGATGCTCACGCTTTTCGCCGCCGGGCTGCTGCTTCTGGCCCTCCTGCAAAGGCAGGACGCCTTTACCGTGCTGCGCGAGGGTGCCCGCAGGGGGCTGGAGACGGTGGTGGACCTGCTGCCGGCCCTGCTGGTGCTCTTCCCGGCGATCTCCCTGCTGCGCACCTCCGGTCTGCCGGAGCTCCTGGGCGGGCTTATGGAGCCGGTGTTGGGCCGCCTGGGGATCCCGGCGGAGACCTCGCTGCTGCTGCTCCTGCGCCCTCTGTCCGGCAGCGCCGCCCTGGGGCTGGGCTCGGAGCTTATCCGTCAATACGGCCCGGACAGCCTGGTGGGCCGGACCGTGTCGGTCATGCTCGGCTCCAGCGAGACCACCTTCTACGTCGTCTCCGTCTATTTCTCCGCCGCCGGGGTGAAGGGCAGCCGCTGGGCGGTGCCCGCCGCCCTCTGCGCGGATCTGGCCTGCTTCCTTTCCGCGTCCTGGATCTGCCGGCTCCTGTGGGGGCGATAGAAAGAGAAGAGTGAAAAGTGAAAAGGGAAGAGAGAAGAGAGGGCGGGGCAGCTCTTGCATTTTCTTCCGGCCAGGGTATAATGATCATCGGATGGCGAAACCAATCGAGGCTTCGATCGTTTTCGCCGGCAAACGAGAGAAAGAGAGGCCCTGCTCATGTTTGAAAAGATCCCGGAGTTTGATTCCGCCTATTGCCTGGAGCTGTTTCAGCGCCTGCTGGCCGTCGACAGCACCACCGGCCAGTACGAGCAGATCCAGGAGCTGGTCTGCCGGCTGCTGGAGGAGCTGCAGGTCCCCTTCCGGACGCTGCACAAGGGCGGCGTGATCGCCGAGCTGGGCGGAGAGGGCCGCCCCCTGGCGGTGGCGGTCCATCTGGACGACATCGGTCTCATGGTCCGCCGGGTGAACGCCGACGGGACCCTGAACGTGTGCCCGGTGGGCGGGCTGTACCCCTTCTACTGCATGGCCGAGAATGTCCGGGTCCACACCCGGGAGGGCCGGATCTATACCGGTACCGTATGCCGCACGCCCAACTCCGTCCACGTCACCGAGGAGGAGCTGCGCCAGACTCCGGCGGATTTCCGCACCAACGTCTGCGTGGTGCTGGACGAGTCGGTGAAGACCGCCGCGGATACCCGGGCGCTGGGCATCGAGACCGGGGACGTAATCGCCCTGGAGCCCCGCTTCACGCTGGCGGGAGGCTATCTGAAATCCCGCTTTGTGGACGACAAGGCTGCCGCCGCGGTGCTCTTCACCGCCATTCGGGCCCTGAAAAAAGCCGGAACGGTCCTTTCCCGGAAGGTCTACGCCTACTTCTCCTTCTACGAGGAGATCGGCCACGGCACCTCCTGGCTGCCGGAGGATGTGGAGGATATGATCGCCATCGACATCGCCCCCACCGGGCCCGACCAGACCTCGGACGAGCGAAAGGTCAGCATCTTCTGCAAGGACTCCCGCTATCCCTACCATTGGGGACTGACCAACGAGCTGCGTCAGACCGCCATCCGGGCGGGGGTGGACTTTGTCATGGACGTGTTCACGCCCCACTACGGCACCGACTGCGACGTGAGCCTGGTGGCCGGCTACGATATTCGTCACGCCGCCATCGGCTTCGGCACCGCCAACAGCCACGGCTACGAGCGCACCCACCTGGACGGGCTGAAGAACACCTACGACCTGCTGACGGCCTATCTGACAGAAGCGGAATAAATCACGAGGAGCGAGACGCCAAGGCGCCTCGCTCCCCTTTTCTTTCTTCACGTTTCATTCTTTGCTTCCAGGATGATCGGTTTCCCGCGGCACCATAGTGTGCCGTTTTCCACCATTACCGGCTCGCCGTCGATCAGATTCTGGTATTCTCCGTCGGGCAGCTCCACCGGCACCCGGGCGCTCCCGGCCCGGAGAGAGAAGATCCCCAGCAGCCGTCGCTCCGGCCCGAAGCGCTCCATCACGGCGATACTGTCCTCATCCCGGGCGGAGGCCCAGAAGCTGTCCCGACCGGTGAAGTGATCCCGTTTGATCTCCGCCAACCTCCGCATCAGCCCGCTCAGATCCCGGCCGGTCTGCCGGTCGATCCGGTCAAGCTCAAACAGGCTGGGGGTGTGGGTGTTCTCCCACTCCTGGCCAGCATAGATGAGGGTGCTGCCCTTGAGGAAATAGAGCATGGCGGTGTAGTTCACCAGCGCCGCCTCGTCCTTCACGAAGGAGGCGATCCGGGGCTGATCGTGGTTTTCCAGGAAGCGGAGCTTGTTGTAGTTGGCCGGGTACAGCGCCTCCTGGAAATTGAGCATCTCCGTATAGGCCGACAGCGGCGCCTCTCCCTTCAGCCAGCGATCAAAGGTCTCCCGGATATCATACTCATACTCCAGGTCGAAGGCTTCGAACAGTTCGCTGTCCCGGGAGGCCGGGAAGCCCAGCCGCCGGGCATAGCAGCCGAAGCTGAGATGCACGCTCTCCGCCAGCCAGATACAGTCTGGGTTCACCCGGGCCACCGCCGCCCGGGCCGCCTTCCAGAAGTCCAGAGGCACCAGGGTGGCCACGTCGCAGCGGAAGCCGTCCACGATCCCGGCCCAGAAGCACAGAGATTCGATCTGATAGTCCCACAGTTCCTTCGCCCGATAGTCCAGATCGATCACGTCGGCCCAGTCGCCGATCTTGTTGCAGGGCTTCCCGTCGGGGCCGTGATAGAAGTATTCCGGATGAGTCCGGTACAGCGTGGAATCCGGAGACGTGTGGTTGTACACCACGTCGATCATCACCTTCATCCCCCGTTTGTGGATCTCCTCCACCAGGGTCCGGAAGTCCTCCATGGTTCCGTAGGCCGGGTTCACCGTCCGGTAATCCCGGTTGGCGTAAGGGCAGCCCAGGCTCCCCTTCTTCCCCTCCACGCCGATGGGATGGATGGGCAGAAACCAGATGATGTCCGTCCCCAGGGCCCGGATCCGATCCAGGTCCGGGATCACGGCCAGGAAGCTCCCCTCCCGGGTGTGGTTGCGAACATAGATCGAATAGATCACCCGGGTCTGCAGCCCGGGGTCGGTATCTCTTGCCATGGCCTATCCCCCCTTATTTGCTGTTTTTTCCGTAGCGGAACGCAAAAACGATGGTGACCAGAGACAGGGCCACCGCCGTGCCGATGAGTACAGCCTCCCAGGAGAAGGGCAGCAGGTTCCGCAGCAGATACACCGCCGCCATGGCCGCAAAGTCCACGATCAGCCGCAGCAGATTTCCCGCCATCAGGGCGTTGGTGCTGCCCCTGGCCAGGAGCTTTTGATTGATAAAAGCATTCAGCAATCCCGCCAGCGCGCCCCAGACCAGGCCCACCAACACACCGATCAAAAGTCTCATTTTCATTCCCCCTCTTTCGTGTCCCATAGTATCACGAAAATTTCGGCTTGCCAATGGCGGAATGGAAAAAGAGCCCCTGGGATCCCGGCAGATCCCCGGGAAAATTGCTGTTTTTCGTCTTGATTCCTCCGGCCCGTTGTGATAGACTGTCGCAAATTCAAGGAGAGGATCCTTTATGAACAACAATACCAAGCTGTCCCGGGGACTGTCGCTGCCGCCCCTGGGCTACCGGATCATCAAAACCTCCGTGGCGGTGTCCCTGTGCCTGCTGGTGGAATATCTGCTGGGCTACCGGGGGGCGACCATGCCCACGGAATCGGCCATCACCGCCATTATCTGTATGCAGCCCTATGTCCGGGATTCCCGGGATTATGCCATCAGCCGCATGGCTGGCACCCTGATCGGCGGCACCTGGGGTCTGGTTTTTCTGGTCATTCTGGCCCTGCTGCCGGGCATGACCTGGAACCTGCCCCTGGCCTACGCCATCATGGGCCTGGGCGTCATGGCCTCGCTGTACACCTCGGTGCTGCTGAAGGCCCCCGACGCCTCGGGTCTGGCCGCCATCGTTTTTCTCTGCGTGGTGGTGTCCTTCCCCGAAATCGACCAGCCTCTGGTCCAGTCGGCCCAGCGGATCGGCGGCGTCCTGCTGGGGACCGTCATCGCCATCCTGGTGAATGTGCTCCATCTGCCCAGGCAGAAGCGGAAGGGACAGCTCTTCTTCGTGCGCACCGCAGACCTGGCCAAGGATCGCCTGGCCCATCTACACCCCGCCGTGCTTTTCAAGCTCAATCAGCTCTGCGCCGCCGGCGCTAAGATCTGCCTGATGAGCGAGCACGCCCCCGCCTTCTTTACCATGCAGATGACCGGGGCCAAGCTGACCGTGCCCATGATCGTCATGGGCGGGGCCGCGCTGTACGACGCCGGGGAGAACCGGTATCTCAGCGCGGAGACCATACCCGCCAAGGACTGCGAGCGAATGCGGGAGTACCTGGACCGCATGGGCCTGAGTTATTTCATCTATACCATTCACCGGGGCAAGACCTGTATTTTCCATTCCGGCGAGATGACGCCGGAGGAGCAGCAGATCTACGACCGGATGCACTCCTCCCCCTACCGCAGCTACCTGGAGGGCGAGATCTACGAGGAGGCCGAGGTGGTGTATCTGAAGGTCATCGGGCGGGACGGCGCGATGCACGAGCTGCTGGGAAAGATCCAGGGCTACCTGCACAGCCGGAATCTGAGAGGGGCCGTCCGGGCCCAGGACGCCTCCGGGATCAGCGGCCTGTATCTCTACTCCGAGCTGGCCACCATGAAGAACGCCCAATCCCGGCTGCTGCACCTGCTGCGCCAGCAGGAGCCGGAGCTGCGCCCGGTGGAGGTCTTCGCCCGGGACGGTTACGCCTCGGACCATGAGGCCCTGCACCTGATGCACCGGCTGGAGAACCTGTACGCCCCGGTCAAGCTGCCCTTTATTTCCCCCAAAAACTGATCCCCAGATAATCGAAAAGGGACCGTGATCCGGCGATCACGGTCCCTTTCTGACTGTCGACAAACCCAAGAAGGGAAAAGAAACGTGGACAGAGCAGCGGGGGAGCTCGAGGGGCCGAGCGAAGCGAGATTTTTCGCGAACATACGGTTTCACGAAAAATGTGGCGGCTGAAGCGTGTGACAAAGTCCTTCCGGGACTTTGTCTACACGCTAAAAGGGACCGTGATCCGGCGATCACGGTCCCTTTCTGAATTCTTCTTCCTCCTGCCGGCGTTTCTCGTCGGCAGCTTTGCATTCCTCGGCGGTGGGCAGCCGGTTGAAGTCCCGCATCTTCTGCACCGGGATCTCCAGCTTTTCCAGCCCGTCTCCCTTCTGGGGCGCCGCCTGGGGCTTCTCCCGCTGCTCCAGATTCTCCACCATGATCCAGTTGTACAGCAGCAGCATCAGCGCGCATCCCAGCAGGATGGCCTGCATGCCGGTGTAACGCTCGTCCGCCAGGGACATGATCATTAGCAGGGCGCAGAACATGGAATCGAACATGGCCCGTCTGCCGTCCGGCGCGCCGAAGGCGAATCCGGCCAGGCGGAAGAAGGTGAGCATGCCCATGATGGCGGTGCCCACCTGGAGCACATAGGCCCAGGCCACGGGGTTGATGGCGTTCTCCCGATAGCTGAGCACCAGCCACAGCGAGAAGGCCAGCATCGGGGGCATGCTCAGCAGGCACAGCACCCATCGGGGGCCGGGGCTCCGATCGGCCAGATGCAGCTGCAGCGGCAGCGACAGGCCCGAGAGGAAGAACAGCAGGGACAGAGCCCGCTGCATTCCGGCAAAGCGATCGGTCTCGGTGCTGATGAGCAGCAGAAGGGCGCCGGCGCAGATGATCGCGCCGAAGGCCCAGCGCAGCAGCTCCAGAAGGCGCATATCGGTCTCCAGCGCCTGGTAGAAGTCCCCGGGCAGTACCAGCCCCTGGCTCTCAAACTGGATCAGGAAGCGCCGGAAGACCCAGGCGGCCGCCAGCAGAAACAGGGGGACGATCACATGGAAGGCGCTCTTGTCCGCCAGGCCCAGTTCATTAAACGCGGTCTGGTCCTGGAGCCAGCGGAGGAAAACACCGAAGGCGCCTGCGCCGATCACATACAAAGTCAGCTCCAGCGCCCGGGCGAGCTTGGATTTTTTCTGTTTGTCCTGCATAATTCTCGTTCCGTTTCCGTAAGGTTCCATAGACGGCCGGACAGGCCGTGGTTGAGATTGTACGCCCATTTGCGCTTTGCGTCAAGTATCAAGGGGAGGCATTGCTTTGAAGAAGACCCTGTTTCTGGCCTATTTCAGTCTGTTTCTTGTCTTTTTCCTGCCTCTGGCGGAACAGAAAGCGGCTTCCGCAGCGCCGGAGTCGTCCGCGGCGCCGGTGCCCGCAGAGCAGGCGCCTTTGCAGGAAGACCCGCCCGCGCCCTCTGTCCCGGTCGCCGAGCCGGAAGAAGCCCGGACCATTCGGGTGCTCCGGGAAGATGCCGTGGAGGAAATGGATCTGGAGGACTATCTGGGCGGCGTGGTGGCGGCAGAGATGCCCGCCTCCTTCCCGGAGGAAGCCCTGAAGGCCCAGGCGGTGGCGGCCAGGACCTTCGCCCTGTACTGCGCCGGCACCGGCAAGCATCCGGACGCGGACGTCTGCACCGATCCGGCCCATTGCCAGGCCTGGCGGGACGAGCGTTCCCTTCGGGACAGCTGGGGCCCGGATTACGAGACCTGGTCCGAAAAGATCCGCCGGGCCGTGGAGGCCACCGCCGGACAGGTCCTCTGTTATGAGGGCCAGCCAGTTTTCGCCGCTTTTCACGCCTCCTCCCCCGGGGCCACGGAGGACAGCGCCGCGGTCTGGAACCCGCTGCCCTACCTGCAGAGCGTCTCCAGTCCGGAGACCGCCGAGACCGTGCCGGGGCTCATGAGCGCGCTGGACTGCGCGGCTCTGGACTTCCGGGATGTGATCCTCTCGGCCTATCCCCAGGCAGATCTGACCGGAGCGCCGGAAACCTGGGTCTCCGAGCTGCGCCGGGACCAGGCGGGCCGGGCGGCCGCGGCGGTGATCGGCGGCGTGGAGATCCCGGCTACGGAGCTGCGCCGGCTCTTTTCCCTGCGCTCCACGGCCTTCACCCTGGACTATGCCGACGGGCGCTTCACCTTCACGGTGGCGGGAAACGGCCACGGCGTGGGCATGAGCCAGTACGGCGCCAAGCTCATGGCCGAGGCCGGCTCGGATTACCGGGAGATCCTCCGCCATTACTATCCCGGAACAGAGCTGCGCGGGACCTGAGTCTTGCGCTCAGCAGACCTTTCTCAGCAGCGGGATCCGCTTCAGGATCCAGGTAAGGACCGCGCTGCCCAGGAAGGCGATCGCCACCTCAATGGGCACCCAGAGGAACACGTTGATCCCCGGACAGAACAGCACCAGGGTCTCCAGAAACAGGATATGGCTCAGATACATGCCGAAGTTCAGCTCCGACAGCAGGCTGATGATCCGGCTCGCCCCTTGGGAGAAGCGCAGCCGGGAGACCCGCTTGACAAAGAAACAGTACAGCGCCGCGGACTCCAGCACCACGTTGGGGCGCATATACAGCTGGAAGAAAAACTCGTCCTCCCCCTCCGGCACCGGCAGGAAGGCCCCGCCGAAGGTGGTAAACAGCCAGGCGGCCAGGCCCAGGGCATACAGGCCCAGCTCGGCCCATCGGGGCAGCTTCGTCCGGTAGATCACCCAGCCCAGCAGAAAATAGCCGCTGTAGCTGAGGACCATGTGGATGTGGGCATACTCCAGGATCTGCTTCAAGGCCCAGCTGACGTGGGGCAGGTACACCCCATATTCCGTCAGGAAGTTCATGAGAAGAAACAGGGCCATAAAATACAGGCTCAGCTTTTCCTCCCGGGCGATGGGCCGCAGCAGCGGCGCGATCAGATACAGCCCGGCGATGAGGAACAGATACCACATGTGATAGGCTCCCACCAGAAACTGGGAGAACATGCTGTGCCAGTCCGTGTCCCAGTGCATCACATAATGGAAGAAGGGCTGATAGACCGCCGACCAGAACACAAAGGCCAGAACGATCCGGGGCAGGGAGCGGCGAAAGATGCTTCCGATGGTCACGTTCCGGTCCGGATCCAGGAAAAAGCGGCCGGAGATCATCACAAAGCAGGGCACGCACCAGGTGACGGAAGCCCAGATGGCGTGGATCATCAGCTTGCCGAAGGGATCCGTGGGCATGGCGGCCCCGGTGGTGCGGGCATGCATCACCATCACCGCCAGCAGGGACAGGATCCGCAGCAGATCCAGCTCCAGTTCACGTTTGGCTGTTTTCATGGCTCACTTCCTGTGCTTGATGCGGATGACCAGGCCGGGCGCCAGGCGGCTCACCGCCGTCACCGTCCGGAAGGTCAGCAGATTCAGTCCCACGCTCCCGGAGCGCACGACGGCGCTCAGGAGCTTTACGGACAGGCCCCCGGGCACTCCCGTCAAGCGCTCCTTCACCTGGGGCTCCCGGAGGATTCTCTCCGCCGCCGCCCGTTTGCCCGCCCGATCCAGGGGGCAGGAGGCGGCAAAGAGATTGGTCAGGCAGGAAAAGACGCTCTTGGCGAACATGTAGCGGAAATCCCCGTCGTCAGCGACCTTCAGCTCTCCGCACAGGGCCTGGACCTGCCGGTCGATCTCACAGCAGACCGGAAACTTCTTGTCGTAATACCGGGTGATCAGGCTCTCTCCCTGGTGCATGACATACTCGTACTTGCATTCCGGCAGCACGCTCAGGCTTTTCGCCTGCCGCAGCGCCTGGAACACGAACAGCCGGTCCTCGCCCCAGCGGTAGTCCGGAAAGCGGATGCCGCAGTCCCGCACCAGCCGGACCGCGTAGAGCTTGGCCCAGACCTGGTTGAGCAGATTGGCCTTGTAGAGCTTGCCCAGGGCCTGCCCCAGGCTCTCCCGGTCCAGCGCCTGCTCCAGTTCGCAGTAGGGCCGGAGGGAGCCGTCCAGTTCCCGGATGGCAAAGCCGAAGAGCACCATCTCCGCGCCCCGTTCGGCGGCGGCCAGGGCATATTCCACGGTATCCGGGGCCAGCAGGTCATCCGCGTCCTGGAACATCACATAGTCCGTCCCCTCCGGCAGCCGGTCCAGAGCACGGTTCCGGGCGGCGGCAGGGCCGCCGTTTGTCAGATGCAGCACCACCAGGCGCTCGTCCTTCGCCGCCATCCGGTCCAGGATCTCCGGGGTCCGGTCGGTGGAGCCGTCGTCCGCCACCAGGACCCGGAGGTTTTTATAGGTCTGGCCCAGGGCGGAGCGGACCGAGGCCTCAATGTCCCTCTGAGCGTTCCAGGCCGGGATGATGATGGTCACCAGAGGCTTCGTCGTCTTATCCATGGCTTCTCCTCGTCTCCCAGGTCTCCCCGGCAGCCTTGGCCGCGTTGTGGACCGAGAGGAAATATTCGTACATGGGCATCAGGCTTCGATACGCCTGGGCCAGGATTTCCGGCAGCTCGGGGCGGAAGAGTTCTCCTCCAAAATCCTTCTGGCATTCCAGCCCCAGGTACCTGCGGTTGTAATAAGAGCGCACCGGCTCGGCGTAGTCGCCCTTTTGGCGGCTGTACTCCTGGCCGATGACCCGAAAGCGTCCGTCCCGCCGGACCTGTTCCGCCAGGCGCTCAAAGCGGGCGGGGTCGGCGTCTATGGTGCGGCGAAAACGCTCCATCTCCGCCGGGGTCACGTCGAAGAAGCCCAGGCCGTAGCTGTAGGTGGCGGCGTGGATCTCAAACCAGAACATGGGTCCCTCCTGATAGCTGCCGTCTCCCTTGACGGTGAACCAGAGATGATCCTTGTAGGGCCCCCGGCCGAAGAGCCGCCGGGCGTCCCGGTAGATCCGGGAGACGTGGGCCTGCATGCCCTTTTCCGGATACAGCTCCCGCATTTTCTCCAGGGTATCCTCCGCCAGGGCCTTGAAGGGCCGGTTCAGCACCCGCTCAAACTGCTCCTTGTGCTCCAGGAACCAGGGCCTCTCGTTGTGGAAGCTCAGCTCCCAGAGAAACTCGCTGGTCTCCTGGGTAAATCCTTCAAACATAGTTGTTCCTCTTTCTTTGGACTCCCTGCCATTATACCCGGAAGAGGCGTTTTCCGCAAGGGCCGTCTGTACAAACCGAAGTTTCGGTGATATAATTTTCGGGAACCTTTCTCTTGAGGTGAAGTCATATGAAAATTATCATCGCCGGCGCCGGCAAGATCGGCCACGCCGTTGCCGCGATTCTGGCCGACGAGGGCCACGACGTGACCATCATCGACCAGGATCCCGACACCATCAGCACCCTGTCCAATGAGCTGGACGTGATCTGCGTAGAGGGCAGCGCCACCAATCCGGAGGTCCTCCGGGAGGCCGGAGCGGCCGACGCGGATCTGCTCATGGCCGCCACCGAGGAAGACGCGGTGAACATGGTCTGCGGCATCTCTGCCCGCCGTCTGGGCACCCGCCACGTGATCGCCCGGATCCGGGACCCGGAGTACCTGGGCCAGACCGAGTTTCTGCGGGAGGCGCTGGGCCTGTCCGTGATCATGAATCCGGAATACGAGTGCGCCAAGGAGATCTCCCGCATTCTTCGCCTGCCCAGTGCGGTGCGGGTGGACGCCTTCTCCAAGGGCAGCCTGGAGATCGTGGAGTACAAAATCACAAAGGACGACCCGCTGAACGGTCTTCAGCTGAAGTCCCTGGTGGGGAAGTTCGGCGCCAAGATCCTGATCAGCGTGGTGGAGCGGGGCGGCGAAGCTCTGATCCCCAACGGCAGCTTTACGCTGAAGGACGGGGACCGGCTGAGCATCACCGGCTCTTCCCGGGAACTCCGCCGCTTCTTCGTGGCCACCGGCCGCTTCAAGAAGCCGGTACGGAAGGTGATGATCATGGGCGGCGGACGCATCGCGGTTTACCTGTCCCGGCTGCTGGACGAGAGCGGCATTGCCGTCACGGTGGTGGAACGGGACCGGGAGCGCTGCGAGGCGCTGTGCGATCTGATCCCCAGGGCCCATGTGGTCTGCGGCGACGCCACCCGCAGCGACGTGCTGCTGGAGGACGGTCTGAGCTCCACCGACGCCTTTGTGGCGCTGACCGGAGAGGACGGGGATAATATCGTCACCTCCCTGTACGCCAGAAGCTGCAGCGTGTCCAAGATCGTCACCAAGGTCAACCGGGAGCACTTCTCCGAGCTGCTGGAAAACTCCGGTCTGGACAGCGTGGTCACCCCCAAGGAGATCGTGGCCCAGCAGATCGCCCGCTATGTCCGCGCCATGGACAATTCCCTGGGCAGCAGCATGGAGACGCTCTACCGGGTGGCCGACGGCAAAGTGGAGGCCCTGGAGTTCAAAGTGGGCGAGGACGCCAAATGCATCGGCAAGCCTCTGAAGCAGCTGAAGCTGAAGAAGAATATCCTGGTAGCCGGGATCATCCGGGGCAGCAAGTGCCTGATCCCCGACGGCAATACGGAGATCCTGGCCGGGGACCACGCGGTGATCGTCACCGCCGCGGGCCGTCTGAAGGACCTGGACGAGATCGTTGAGGCGGACACATGAATTACCGAATGATCTGCCGGGTGCTGGGACTGATTCTGCTGATCTATGCGGGACTGCTGCTCCTGCCCATGATCGCGGGGCTGGTCTACGGCGAGTCGGTTCTGAATTTCCTGGCCACCATCGGCATCTCCGCCGCCCTGGGTCTGCTGCTGCTGATCCCCAAGCCCCGCACCGGCTCCCTGGTGGCCAGGGACGGCTTTGTGATCGTGGGTCTGGGCTGGATCTCCATTTCCCTGCTGGGCGCCCTGCCCTTCTGGTTCAGCGGCAGCATCCCCAGCTACATCGACGCCCTGTTCGAGACCGCCTCGGGCCTGTCCACCACCGGCGCCACCATCCTGACGGATATCGAGGCCATGCCCCGGGGCGACATGTTCTGGCGCATGTTCACCCACTGGATCGGCGGCATGGGCGTGCTGGTGTTTCTGATGGCGGTGATGCCCATGAGCGGCGAGCACTCCATGCACATCATGCGGGCGGAGGTGCCGGGCCCCACCGTGGGCAAGCTGGTCCCCCGGGTCAGGCGCACCGCCATGATCCTGTATCTCATCTATATCGGTCTGACCCTGCTGGAGACGGTGCTGCTGCTCTTCGGGGGCATGAGCTTCTATGAAGCGCTGCTCCACGCCTTCTCCACCGCCGGCACCGGCGGCTTCTCCACCAATCCCGCCAGCATCGGCGGCTTTGGCAGCCGGTACATCGAGACGGTAATCTGTGTGTTCATGTTCCTGTTCGGCGTGAACTTCAACCTTTACTTCCTGATCCTGATCGGGCGCTGGAAAGAGGCGCTGAAAAGCGAGGAGCTGCATTGGTATCTGGGTATCATCTTCTCGGCGGTGTTGCTGCTGAGCCTGGGGATCCGGAATCTGTACGGCGGCTTCTGGCAGGGCGTCCACCAGGCCTTCTTCAACGTGGGCGCGCTGCTGAGCACCACCGGCTACGGCACCGTGGACTTCACCGTCTGGCCGGAGTACTGCAAGTGGATCCTGATCCTGCTGATGTTCTGCGGCGGCTGCGCGGGCAGCACCGGCGGCGGCATCAAGCTCTCCCGCCTGATGATCCTGGGCAAGAGCTCGGTGTCGGAGCTGAAAAAGATGATCCGGCCCCGGAGCGTGACCCGGGTGGAGCTGGACGGCAAGCGGGTGGAAGCCGGCACCGTGCAGGCGGCCCGGGTGTTCTTCACCATCTACATGGGCCTGCTCCTGTTCTTCTCCCTGCTCATCTCCCTGGACGGGGTGGATATCGCCACCAGCTTCACCGCCGCGCTCAGCTGTCTGTCCAACATCGGCCCGGGCATGACCCAGGCCATCGGCCCGGCGGGAGGCTTCGCCTTCTTCTCCTGGCACAGCAAGCTCTGGATGACCCTGGCCATGCTTCTGGGCCGTCTGGAGATCTATCCCATTCTGGTGCTCCTGAGCCCCAGGACCTGGAAGAAATAAGTGAAAAAAGAAAAGTGAAGAGTGAAGAGATCTGGTGTCCCACAAAGCGGGACGGATTACCATCCATCGCCGAAGGCGATACCACAACTCTTCACTCTTTACTTTTTTATTCAAAGATGATCTGGGCGCTCTCGGAGAAGAACATGCCCATATATTCCTCCAGGGTGATCTGCAGGGCGTAGATCTGACCGGCGGCGGACATCCCCACGTATCGGAAGTGGCCGGGGGTGTAGTCCTCACCGGTGATCTCCTCCCCGCCCCGGGGGTAACGAAGGATGAAGCCGTAGCGCCAGGCGTTTTCCTGGAGCCACTGGTACATCGGCTCGCTGCGGCCGTCCCGGCTCTCCAGATCCACGGCCAGACCCAGCTCATGCTCGCTGGCCCCGGGTCGGGCCACCGCCCTCTCCGCCGCCTCCTCAGCGGCCTGACGGTCCCCGCCGTACTGCCCGAGCAGGCCCTCCACGGTCTGTTCAAACAGCGCCTGCTGCTCCTCCCGGCTGCGATAGGCCGCCGTGAGCACCGGATCGAAGCCCGCCTCCCGGCAGGCCTCCAGCAGCTCGTTCAGCGGCTTTCGGCAGGCGGCGTCCACCCGGAAGCCGTCCCCGAGTTCCCGGAGCTTGGGGGTAAAACCGGAATGATCCACGTCGTTCCAGGAGTTGACCAGCACCACTACCCGGGCCTCCCGGGCCTGCTCGGACCAGGCGTAGAGCCGGATCCCGACAAACACCAACAGCGCCAGCGCCAAAACCAGAACCGCCGCTTTTACGATCGGTCCGGGTCGCCGTCTGTCGGCGGGAGATGTGTGTGTTCCGCTCAGCCCGTCCATGGGAGGCCTCCTTTCTCTGTCCGTAGGATTGGATGGGCCTACTATATCACAGATTTCCCGCAAAGAACAGGCGGGAGGGTCGGATTTCACAAAAATTAAGAATTCGGCAATATTTGACAATGCCTCTTCGTCGGGCCGAAATCCGGTTGTACAAAGGCCCCCGGGAGTGGTATAATGGTCTAAAACACACACCGGGAGGCAGTTTTTATGTATCAGCCCCTTGCCGACCAGATCCGCCCGGATTCCCTGGACGATGTGGTGGGACAGCAGCACATTCTGGGAAAGGGCGGCATGCTCCGACGCATCGTGGAGAGCGGACAGATCCCCAATATGATCTTCTACGGCCCCTCCGGCACCGGGAAGACCACCGTGGCCCGGATCATCGCCCAGCGCACCAACCGCAGCCTGCGCAAGCTCAACGCCACCACCGCCGGCATCGCGGACATCAAGCGCATCATCGACGAGCTGGATACCTTCCTCACCCCGGGAGGCGTTCTGCTGTATCTGGACGAGATCCAGTATTTCAACAAAAAACAGCAGCAGTCCCTGCTGGAGTTCATCGAGGACGGGCGCATCACTCTGATCGCCTCCACCACCGAGAATCCCTACTTCTGCGTCTTCAACGCCATTCTCAGCCGCTCTACGGTCTTTGAGTTCAAGCCCGTGGCTGCCCGAGACGTGGAGAAGGCGGTGGAGCGGGCGGTTCGCATTGAGAACGAGCGCCGCGCCACCCCCCTGCGTCTGGAGGAGGGTGTGGCGGCCCGGATCGCCGCGGCCTGCGGAGGCGATGTGCGCAAGGCCGTCAACTCTGTGGAGCTTCTCTTTTCCGCCGCCATGGAGGACGGCCTCATCCGCCTGGAGGATGCCATCGCCATCTCCCAGCGCAGCGCCATGCGCTACGATCGGGATGGAGACGACCACTTTGACATTCTCTCGGCCCTGATGAAGTCCCTTCGGGGCTCGGACCCGGACGCGGCCATGCACTATCTGGCCCGGCTGCTGGAGGTGGGAGACCTGATCGGCGCCTGTCGCCGGATCCTCTGCTCGGCCAGCGAGGATATCGGCCTGGCCTGGCCCCAGGCGGTGCCCATCGTGAAGGCTTGCGTGGACTCGGCCCTGCAGCTGGGTCTGCCGGAGGCCCGGCTGCCTCTGGCGGAGGCCTGCCTTGTTCTGGCCACCGCCCCCAAGTCCAACACCGCCTGCATGGCCATCGACGCGGCCCTGGCGGACGTACGCGCCGGGCGCACCGGCAGCGTGCCGAGAGAGCTGCAGAACGTCCACGCTGACGGAACCGGCTTCGAACGGGAGCAGGGCTATCTCTATCCTCACGACTTCCCCCACCGCTGGGTGAGGCAGCAGTATCTGCCCGACGAGCTGAAGGGCGCCCATTACTACGAGTACGGCGACAACAAGACCGAGCAGGCCGCCAAACGCTACTGGGATGAGATCAAAAAGTGAAGAGATAAGAGTGAAAAGTGAAAAGTTATGGTATGCCGCTTTGCGGCATCAATTATAATCCGTCGCCGAAGGCGACACCGCAACTATTCACTCTTCACTCTTCACTTTTTCCGGAGGAAACATCTATGGATATCCAGATCGGTGATGTTCTCACCATGAAAAAAGCCCACCCCTGCGGCAGCCGGGACTGGGAAGTGCTGCGCGTCGGGGCGGACTTCAAGCTCCGCTGCCGGGGCTGTGGCCATGAGGTCATGGGCGCCCGGTCCAAGTTCGAGAAAAATGTCCGCCAGATCCTGCGAGACGGCCAGGTCCAGGCCCATGGGAACTGAGCTTCCGGCCCCCGGGCAGCCGGAGAGCGGCAACTACTGCTACATGCTCCGCTGCGCCGACGGGACCCTGTACACCGGCTGGACCAACGATCTGGTCCATCGGCTCCGGACCCACAACGCGGGTCTGGGCGGAAAGTACACCCGCAGCCGCCGTCCGGTGGAGCTGGTCTATTGGGAGGACTGCGGGTCCCGGCAGGCCGCCATGAGCCGGGAATGGCACCTCAAGCGCCTGTCCCGACAGGAGAAGCTGGCCCTGATCCGGGATTTCAGCCCAGGGCCACGTCCAGAAACATCATCATCGCAAAGCCCAGAATGATGCCCATGGTGGAGAAATAGGGCAGCTGCGCCTGTCGCTTCTGACATTCGGGGATCAGCTCATGCACCGCCACCAGGATCATGGCCCCGGCGGCGAAGCTCAGGGCATAGGGCAGCACCGCCCGGGCATAGACCACCAGCCGGGCTCCCAGCACTCCGGCTGCCGGTTCCACCAGGCCCGACGCCTGGCCGATCCAGAAGCTGCGCCGCCGGGAGCAGCCCGCCGCCCGCAGCGGCAGGGACACCGCCGCCCCCTCCGGGAAATTCTGCAGGCCGATGCCCACCGCCAGGGACACGGCCCCCATCAGGCCCTCCCGGCCGGGGTTGGCCGCCAGCGCGCCGAAGGCCACGCCCACGGCCAGGCCCTCGGGGATGTTGTGCAGGGTGATGGCCGAGACCAGCAGCAGGATCCGATTTTTCTCCCCTGCGGTCCCCCGGGCCAGATTCACCGCCCGATCGGAGGCCCACAGAAACAGCGCTCCGGTCAGAAAGCCTCCCGCCGCCATCAGGGCGGCGTTCCGGCCCATGGCCTCTGCCTGTTCGATGGCGGGCTGGAGCAGGGACCAGAAGCTGGCCGCGATCATCACCCCCGCGGCAAAGCCCAGGCTCAGATCCATCCATTTTTCGGAGGGAGAGCGAAAGAAGGCCACGGTGGCCGCCCCCAGAGCTGTCAGCAGCCAGGTCCCCAGGGTGGCCAACAGGGCCAGAAATACAGGATGTTCCATCACACACCTCCCGGCTCATTCTATGTCCGGGAGGTGTTTTCGTTCCGGCCGGGAGCTTCGGATCCGGTCATGGACGCAAAAACCGGGCGGGATCGCAATTGCCTACGATCCCGCCCGGGGCTTGTGTTATGGTTCTGTACTGCCTTAGAACTTGCCCAGAGAGCCGGAGTTCTCCTGGTTGGGCATGTACTCGTCGCGCTTGCCGGGGAGAACGGCGTTGAGCAGGATGCCCACGATGGAGGCCACGGCCAGACCGGACAGGGAGATGTTCAGGCTGCCGATGGGGAAGCTGATGGCGCCCAGATCGGAGAAGTTCACGCCCAGGGCCAGGCCCAGGATGACGGCGGCCACGATGACGTTCCGGGACTTCTGGAAGTCGGTGTGGTTCTCGACCATGTTGCGCACGCCGACGGCGGAGATCATGCCGTAGAGGATGATGGACACGCCGCCGATGGTAGCGGCAGGCATGGCGGAAATGAGAGCCGCAAACTTGGGGCAGAAGGACAGGACGATGGCGTAGATGGCAGCCAGGCGCACGACCTTGGGGTCATAGACCTTGGTGAGCACCAGCACGCCGGTGTTCTCGCCGTAGGTGGTGTTGGCAGGGGCGCCGAAGAGGGCGGCGATGGTGGTTCCGATACCGTCGCCGATCAGGGTGCGGTGCAGGCCGGGATCCTCGATCAGGTTCTTCTCGATGGCGCCGCCGATGGCGGAGATATCGCCCACGTGCTCCATCATGGTGGCGAAGGCGATGGGGACGATCATCACGATGGAGGAGATCACCAGACCGCCGTTCACGTTGCCGGAGGCGAGCAGGCCGAACACGGTGTCCTTCATCTGGAAGGGCAGGCCGATCCAGGCGGCTTCCTTCACGCCGCTGAAGTCCACATTGCCGCTGACGGCGGCCACCAGGTAGGAGACCAGAACGCCCATCAGGATGGGAACGATCTTGATCATACCCTTGCCCCAGATGTTGCAGACAATGACGACCACGATGGCGACCAGGGCGATCCACCAGTTGGTGGAGCAGTTATTGATGGCGGAGGGGGCCAGGATCAGGCCGATGGCGATGATGATGGGGCCGGTGACCACAGGCGGGAAGAAGCGCATGACGTTCTTGGAGCCGAAGGCCTTGCAAATGAGGGCCAGGACCAGGTACAGCAGACCCGCGCAGGCCACGCCGATGCAGGCGTAGGGCAGGGACTCGGCCTGGCTGAGACCAAGCTCAGCGCCGGAGGCGACGACGGCGAAGTAGCCGCCCAGGAAGGCGAAGGAGGAGCCCAGGAACACGGGGACCTTCTTGCCGGTGACCAGATGCATAAACAGGGTGGCAAGGCCGGCGAACAGCAGCGTGGCGGACACGCTCAGGCCCGTTAGGATGGGAACCAGAACGGTGGCGCCGAACATGGCGAACAGGTGCTGCAGGCCGAGCACCAGCATCTTCGGCGTGCCGAGGGTGCGGGCGTCATAAATCGGCTCGTCAACCGCGTTCTTCTTTTCTTTTGCCATAGTTAGTACCTCTCTTTTATGTAATTTGGTTTTGCGCAAATCAGTCCCCGGTCATGTCCATCAGGTACACGCCGGTCTCGTTGTCGTAGTCCGGCAGCCGGACCTCTACCAGCTCCGTGCGGGCGGTAGGGATATTCTTGCCCACGTAGTCCGGGCGGATGGGCAGCTCCCGGTGGCCCCGGTCCACCAGCACCGCCAGTTGGATCGAGCGGGGGCGGCCGCAGGAGAAGACCGCCTCGATGGCGGCCCGGGCCGTGCGCCCGGTATAGATCACGTCGTCGGTCAGAACCACGTCCCGGTCGGTCACGTCGTAGCCAAGCTCGGCCTTTCGCAGCTGGGGCAGCTCGGACAGTGTGCTCAGATCATCCCGGTACCAGCGGATATCCACGCTGCCGCAGGGGACCGAAACGCCCTCGATCCGCTGGATGTTGTCCCGGATGCGCCGGGCAATGGGCTCGCCCCGGCGGCGGATGCCCACCAGCAGCAGATTCTCCGCGCCTTTGTTCTTCTCCACGATCTCGTGGGAGATCCGCATCAGCGCTCTGGACAGGGCAGGCTCGTCCATCAGCTGGGCTTTGACCTTCATCCTCGCTCCTTCCGGGCAACAAAAAAATGCCCTGCCGGATCCGGCAAGACACGCAGCGACGCGGACACACTCCCGGTGCATCCGTCCTCTATAAGCGATTTTGCCGGTCTCTCTGTACCGAAGCTTAAAAATCTTCTTTTCGTCGGGGATTATAACACACGCCCCGGAAATTGCAAGTCCCTATTTTTTCTTCGTAGGCTTCCATGAACTTGCACAATTCGCCTCCCCCGATTTTGATGCAAATTGCCAAAGCAGATCGTCTGCCCTCGCAGCATTCCGGAAAAGCTGAAAGCGCTTTGACGTCGGTCAGAGCGCTTTCAGCTTATCATTGAGTTTTTTGTAGATCCGCTTGACGAACCAGGGCTCGGTGGAGGCTGTCAGCGCCTCGTCCAGGCGGAACCAGCCCACGCCGCTGTTCTCGTCCTCGCAGATCCGCAGCGGATCCCGGTCATCGGCCTGGAGCAGATAGGTCACATTCATGTGCAGGTGACTGGAGACGTATTCCCCCCGCTTCTCGTGTCCGTCCACGGTGACGATCTCCAGAGAATAGATCTCCGGGCTCACCGGGGAAATGTGCTCCACACCGGTCTCTTCCCGGGCCTCCCGCAGGGCCACGGCCAGCAGATCCTGGTCCCCGTCGGCGTGGCCCCCGGTCCAGGACCAGGAGTCATAGATCTTATGATAGATCATCAGCACCTTGTCCCTGGCGGGATTGACGATCCAGGAGGAGGCGGTCATGTGCGCCGTCCTGTTGGAGCGGAGGAACGCGTCCTCCTGCTCCTCCAGGAATCGGAGGATCAGGGCCTTGTCCTGTTCCTCCTGCTCGTTCCAGGGCCGGAAACGGCGGAGCTGTTCCATCAGCTGTTCTCTCATAGGCTGTCCAGATACCCCTCGATGTCAAAATCCACGGTTTTTTCATCCTTGCGCAGATACAGCGGGTGATGGGGATGCCCCTTCACCGAGCACTTCCCCGCCCGGAGCCAGCGGGCTTCGTAGCGTTTGCCCAGGGCTACCATATCCCGGACGCAGTCCGGCAGGTAGGGCCGCTTTTCGATCACCGCGCCCCAGGCCGCCCAGACAGAGGGCTGAACGCCGTCGCCGGCGATGCGGGACAGGATGTATTCGAAGGCCCGGAGATTCTCCCGGTGCAGCCGCTGGTTGCACTCCCGGTCCATGTCCTCCGGCCGCGTGGCCCGCTGGGCGTAGACGTTGAACATGATCCAGGAGTCGTAGCCGTTCCCCGCGGCGATGCGGGAGACGGATTTCAGCGTGTTGTCCAGATCGTCCGGCGCGGCGGTGGAGGGATTCACCCCCAGGCAGATCAGGGGATTCCTCCCCCGGGTGCCCAATATGTATCGGTATTCGGTGTAGAAATCCGGCACGTAGAGCCACTTCTCCGGATCGTAGCCGCCGTTTTTACCCGAGAGCGCCAGGGCCTCCTCAAAGGGCAGCAGCTCAACGGTCTGGCTGGCCCCGCTTGGAATATGCATCCGCTCGCCTCCTTAGCCCAGGATCATCACCCACAGGGGCAGGGTGATCATGGACAGGACCGTACTCTGCAGGGTGCCCTCGGCGGTAAAGACCCCGTCCCGGCCGTATTGGATGGACAGCACCGTGACCACCACGGCGCTGGGGCAGCCGGCGGTGATGAGCATGGTCATCAGCAGCACCGGATCCTGGGTCAGCAGCCGGCAGAGAAACCAGGTCAGCAGCGGGATCAGGATCAGGCGCACGAAGCTGGCCAGGTACAGCCGGCCGTGTTTAAAGGCGTCAAACAGGCTCACCGAGCCCAGAGAGGAGCCGATGACGATCATGGACAGGGGCATGGTAGCCCCGGACATGGCGCCGATCAGGCCCTTCAGCGCCGTCGGCACCGGGGGCTTGAGCAGGAAGATGGCCAGGGCGATGAGCGCGGCGATCAGGGGCACGGACAGGATGTCCCGGAACCGGAAGCCCTTCCGGCTCCGGCCGCTGTTCAGCCGCCAGACGCCGTAGCTGTACAGCAGGATATTGAAGGGGATGCAGGTCATGGACATATAGAACACGGCCACCGGTCCGTAGAGCGCGTCCACCAGCGGCAGGGCGATGAACATGCTGTTGCCCATCGACATCAGCAGCTCGAAGCCGGGCCTGTGCTCCTCTTCGCAGGGCACCACCCTGGCCACCAGCCAGGCCAGGACATAGCCTGTCAGCTGCATGACCCAGACCACCAGCTGGATCTTTCCCAGCTCCGCCCAGCTCAGGCTGGCATCCACATTCAGGACGGAATTGACGATGGTCGCGGCCATGAATACGTTCAGGGTCAGGTTGCTGGCAGCCTTGGTAAAGCTCCTGTCCAGCACGCCCCGACGGGCCAGCACGTAGCCGATGACCATCAGGACCACGAACACGAACATTTTATTGAGAAGTACAGACAGTTCCACGGGACATTACCTCAGATGTGCAGGATCAGGGTGGCGATGCCGATGTAGATGAGCAGGGATACCGCGTCGGTCAGGGTAGAGATCAGGGGATTGGCCATCACCGCCGGGTCCAGGCCCACCTTCTCCGCTCCAATGGGCAGCAGGCTTCCCACCAGCTTGGCAAACATGACAATGAACACGATAGACAGGCTCACCGTAGCCGCCACGGCCACCGTCACATGGGAATTGCCCAGGATCAGGCCGTCCAGCAGCAGCATTTTGACGAAATTCACCGCCGCTAGGCTCAGGCCGCACAGCAGGGCCACCCGCCACTCCTTCCAGATCACCCGCAGGGCGTCCCGGGGCTCGATATCCCCCAGGGACAGGCTGCGGATCACCGCGGTGGCCGACTGGGCTCCGGAGTTGCCGCCGGTTCCCATGAGCATGGGGATGAAGGGAACCAGACCGGCCACGGCGGCCAGCCGCTCCTCGAAGCGGGTCAGGATCATACTGGTAAAGGTAGCCGAGAGCATCAGGAACATGAGCCAGGGGATCCGGCTCTTCCAGATCTCCAGGGGCTGGGACCGGGAATAGGGGGTGTCCGAAGGATTGATACCGGCCATCAGCTGGATATCCTCGGTGGCCTCCTGCTCCATAACGTCGATAACGTCGTCGACGGTGACGATGCCCACCAGCCGGCCCTCGGTGTCCACCACCGGCATGGCCATCAGGTCGTAGTCGGAGAACTTCTCGGACACGCTCTCCTGGTCCTCGGTGGTGGTGGCAAAGACCACGTTCCGGTCCATCAGTTCTTCGATGACCGTGTCGTCATTGTGCAGCAGCAGATCCTTGACCGTGACGATGCCCTCCAGCTTCCGATCCGCGGAGATGACGAAGCAGACGTAGATGGTCTCCTTGTCCTCACCGATCCGCCGGATCCGGGCGATGGACTCCTTCACGCTCATGTATTTTTTCAGATCCACGAACTCGGCCGTCATAATACTGCCGGCGGAGTTCTCCGGATAATTCAGAAACTGGTTGATCAGGGCCCGGGTCTGGGGGGTGGCGGTGCGCATCACACGCTTGACCACGTTGGCGGGCAGCTCCTCCATCATGTCCACCGCGTCGTCCACGTACAGCTCTTCCACGATCCCGCCCAGCTCGGCGTCGGAAATGGATTCAATGATCCGCTTCTGCTCCGGCGGCTCCAGATTGGCGAAGACCTCCGCCGCCGTCTCTTTGGGCAGCAGCCGGAACACCCGAAGCATCCGCCCGGCGTCCAGCTCGGAGAGAAATTCCGCCACGTCGAACTCGTTCATCTCCAGGAGCCGGGCCTTCAGGCCCTTGGCGTCTCTGGCATCCAGCAGCGCCGTCAGCTCGTCATCCTGCCGTTCCTGCAGGGTATCATAGTCCAATGCTTCCCGCTCGTCTTTCTCTTCCACGGAATCACCCCCTGCGCAGTTTCAGTTCTGTTATTTTACCATGCCCGCCTGAGGAAAACAAGCCGGGCGGACGGAAAAATCCCCCGGCGGATATTCCGCCGGGGGATCGTTTACGTGTGGGGAAAAGGCTACCTCATGCCCTTGTCGTAGGGGATACCCTCCGCCTTGGGGGCTCTGGAGTGCTGAGAGGTCAGCGCCAGAACGATCAGGGAGATGATATAGGGCATCATGTTGTACACGGAGCCGGGGATGTTCAGGCTCACCAGCCAATCGAAGCCGAAGTAGACGTTCGACAGGGCCCGGAAGAAGCCGAAGAGCAGCGCTGCCAGGGCGATGCGGGTGGGCTTCCACTGACCGAAGATCATGACCGCCAGAGCCAGGAAGCCGAAGCCGGCCACACCGTTTTCGAATTTCCATTCGGATACGCCGGCCAGGATGTAGCAGATGCCGCCCAGGCCGCCCAGCATGCCGGAAATCAGCACGCCGGCCCAGCGCATCTTGTGCACGTCGATGCCTACGGAGTCCGCCGCCTGGGGATGCTCGCCGCAGGCCATCAGACGCAGGCCGAACTTGGTCTTGTAGAGGACCACATAGGCGAAGATCAGCATAATGACCGCCACGACCATGAACCAGTTGAACTCAAAGGAGCCGATGTTGACGATGAAGGCCTTCTTGGGCTCGATGTACTGGATGGTGGAGGACACGTCGTCGGGGTTGGCGGCGGTGTTGATGGCCTTCACCAGAACGGTGGCGCCGGCGGTGCCCAGCATGTTCAGGGCGGTGCCGACGATGGTCTGGTCGGCCTTGAAGTTGATGCTGGCCACGGCCAGAAGGGCGGAGTACGCCACGCCGAAGACGATGGCGGCCAGCAGGGTCAGGATCACGATCATAAAGCCGCTGGTACCCGCGGGCAGATAACGCATCATCAGCGCGCCGCCCAGGGCGCCGATGACCATGATGCCCTCAAGGCCCAGGTTGATGACGCCGGAATGCTCCGAGAAGCAGCCGCCCAGGGCCACAAGAAGCAGCACGGACGCGAAGATCAGGGTGTATTGAACCAGAAGCAGCATTACTTCTCGCCTCCTTTCGCCTCAGCCGCGGCAAGTTTTTCTTTCTGCAGCTTTTTCTCCTCGCTCTTGGCGATCCCCTGGTTGATGGCGTACTTGATGAACAGCACGAAGCCGCACAGGTAGATGATGATGGAGGAGATCAGGTCGGAGATCTGGGAGCAGTACATGGTCTTATCCACGTACGCGCCGCCGGAGGTGATGTGCTGGATGAAGTAGGAGGCGAAGATGGTGCCGATGGGGTTCAGGCCGCCCAGGAAGGTGGCGGCGATGCCGTTGAAGCCCATGCCGGGCACGGAGGTCTGGGTGCACTGCCACTGCTCGTAGTCGGTCAGGTACAGCAGGGCCCCGCCGATCCCGGCCAGAGCGCCGGCGATGATCAGGGTCAGGATGATGTTGCGCTTCTCCGCCATGCCGGCGTACTTGGCGGCGTTCTTGTTGTTGCCGGTGGCCTTCAGCTCGTAGCCAAACTTCGTCTTTTCCAGCACCACCAGGATCACGATGGCCGCGATGATGGCCAGGGGGATGGCGATGGTCACGTACTGGTTGTTGTTGAAGAGGGCGCCCAGGCCCAGGCCGGGCAGCAGCGCCTGCGGCGCGGCGGACTTGATGTGCAGGGTGTAGGGGCTTGTACTCTCTTTGACCTTTGTCAGCAGCATATTGGTCAGGTACAGGCCGATCCAGTTGAGCATGATGCCGGAGATGACCTCGTTGACGTTGCAGTAGGCCTTCAGCAGACCCACCACGGCGCCCAGAGCGGCGCCGAACACGATGGCCAGGATCATGCAGGGGAACCAGCCCCAGCCCCAGGCCAGCGCGGCGTAGATGCTGGCGCAGACGCCCGCCACATACTGGCCGGCGGCGCCGATGTTGAACAGGCCGACCTTATAGGCGAACAGCACCGACAGCGCGCACATCAGCAGCGGCGCGGTCTTGACCAGGGTGTTGCCGAAGTTCTTCATCTGCAGGTTTGCCCGGGAATAGGTCAGGAAGTTCTTCATGACCGCCACGATGGCGTCCCAGGCGCCGGTGGGGTTAATAAACAGCAGAACGATAAAGCCGATGAGCAGGCCCAGGATGATGCAGAGGAAGGAGGCGATCAGGGACTGCACGGCGTCGCTCTTGAGCAAATTTTTCTTCATGCCTTCACCTCATCTCTCTTGGCGCCGGCCATGTACAGGCCCAGCTCCTCCTGGGTGGTGGTCTTGGGATCCAGCTCGCCCACGATCTCGCCCTCGTACATCACCAGGATCCGATCGGGCACGTCCATGACCTCGTCCAACTCCAGGGACACCAGCAGCACCGCCTTGCCGGCGTCGCGCTGGGCCACCAGCTGCTTATGGACAAACTCGATGGCGCCCACGTCCAGGCCGCGGGTGGGCTGAACGGCGATGAGCAGCTCGGGATCCTTGTCGATCTCACGGGCGATGATGGCCTTCTGCTGGTTGCCGCCGGACATGGCCCGGGCGGGGGTGACGGCGCCCTGGCCGGAGCGCACGTCGTACTCCTCGATCAGCCGGTTGGCATACTCCCGGATGGGGGGCCGCTTCAGGAAGCCGGCCTTCGAAGTGAACTGCGGCTCGAAATAGCGTTGGAGGATCAGGTTGTACTCCAGCGGGTAGTCCAGGACCAGGCCGTGCTTGTGCCTGTCCTCGGGAATATGGCTCATGCCGGAGGTGGAGCGCTTGCGGATGGAGGCGTTGGTGATGTCCTTGCCCATCAGGGTGATGGTGCCGGATTTCAGCGGCTCCAGGCCGGACAGGCCGTAGACCAGCTCGGTCTGGCCGTTGCCGTCGATACCGGCGATGCAGACGATCTCGCCGGCGCGCACCTTGAAGCTGACGTTCTTCACCGCGTCGTTCTTATGGACCTTGGAGGCCACGGTCATGCCCTCCACGTCCAGGATCACCTCGCCGGGGTGAGCGGGCTTTTTCTCCACGTGGAAGTTGACGTTGCGGCCCACCATCATGGCGGAAAGCTGCTCCATGGTGGTGTTCTTGGTCTCCACCGTACCGATGTACTTGCCCTTGCGCAGAACGGTGCAGCGGTCGGCCACGGCCATGATCTCGGCCAGCTTATGGGAAATGAACAGGATGCTCTTGCCCTCGGCCGCCAGATTCTTCATGATCTGCATCAGTTCCTCGATCTCCTGGGGCGTGAGAACCGCGGTGGGTTCGTCAAAGATCAGGATCTCGTTGTCCCGATAGAGCATCTTCAGGATCTCGGTACGCTGCTGCATACCCACGGTGATATCCTCGATCAGCGCGTCAGGGTCGACCTGCAGGCCATACTTTTCCGACAGAGCCAGGACCTTTTCCCGGGCCTCCTTTTTCTGCAGGAAGCCGTGCTTGCTGGGCTCCACGCCCAGAATGATGTTGTCCAGGACCGTGAAGCATTCCACCAGCTTGAAGTGCTGGTGCACCATGCCGATGCCAAGGTCGTTGGCGTCGTTGGGATCCTTGATCTGAACTTCCTTGCCGTCTTTCTTGATGACGCCCTCTTCCGCCTGATACAGACCGAACAGAACGCTCATCAGCGTGGATTTACCAGCGCCGTTCTCACCCAGAAGAGCGTGGATCTCGCCCCTTTTCAGCTGCAGGGTGATATCGTCGTTGGCAATGATGCCGGGGAATCGTTTCGTGATGTGAAGCATCTCGATTGCGTATGGACTCTCCAAGCGTATCGACCTCCCTTTCGCTTGCGTTTACTTTTTTATTCTACACTATCTATGACCTTTTTGTAAACAAAAAAAGAAGAAAAAGTCAGAACTTGGGAGCGGCCTTCCGATCGCCCCGGGAGCATGCAAAAAGAGCAGGCCCGATGGCCTGCTCTTTTTGCGTTTTTAGGTTTAATTACTTGACAGTGCCCTGATCCACAACAGTGATGGTGGTGGCGTTGTCGGCAGCGCTGATGGAGATGTCGTTGTTCACGGTGATCTCACCCTTGAACATGGCGGCGACCAGAGCGTTGTAGTCCTCAACGGTGAAGCCCTCACCGAACTGGGTGGAGCCGGCCAGCTGGACGTAGTTCTCTTCGGGGACCTCGGAGACCAGGCCCAGGTTGGCGATCTGACCGCCCTGGAACTGACCGGCCAGAACGGCAGCCAGCTCGGTGTTGACGGTGGCAGCCAGGCCCTTCATAGCGGAGGTAACAGTCATGCCCTCGCCGTAGCCGGCGTCGATGGTGGCAGCCTGATCGACGTCCACGCCGATGACCTTGCCGCCGACCTTGGCAGCAGCCTCAGCAGCGGAGGTGAAGATGCCGCCGCCGCAGGCGAAGACGATCTCAGTGCCGGCGCCGTACCAGGTGTCCATAGCGGCGGTGATGTCCGCGTCGCCGTAGAACTGGTTGCCGTACACGTAGTTCAGGGTGACGTCGGCGCCGATCTCAGCGGCAGCCTTGTCAGCACCCTGCACGAAGCCGTAGCCGTAGCGGACAACAGCGGGAACAGCCATGCCGCCCAGGAAGCCCAGCTTGGTGTAGCCCAGCTTAACGGCGGCGTAGCCGGCCATGAAGCCGCAGAGCTCTTCCTGGTAAACAGCGGAGAACAGGTTGGCGGGGATCTCGTCCAGGCCAATGTCGAACTCGGACACGTCCAGAGCGATGAAGGTCACGTCGGGGTACTCGGGAGCGGTGGCAGCGATGGCGGCGCCGAAGGCGTAGCCGGGCATCACGATGACGTTGTAGCCCTGGTCGATGGCGGCCTCGATCATGGAGATACGATCCTCATCGGAGTCAGAACCGGGCTTGAAGTAGGTGAAGTCCACAGCGTTGGCTTCGCAGAAGGCCTTGCAGGCTTCGTAGGTGGTCTGGTTGAAGGACTGGTCGGTGATATCGCCGTAGTCGGTGATCATGGCGACCTTGTACTCACCAGCGGCCTCGGCAGGGGCCTCAGCGGGAGCCTCGGCAGGAGCCTCGGCGGGCTGCTCGGCAGGAGCCTCGGCGGGCTGCTCAGCGGGAGCCTCAGCAGGAGCGGCCTGCTGACCGCAGGCGGCCAGAGCAAAGACCATGCACAGAGCCAGAACAAGCGCAAGAATCTTTTTCATGTTTTTTCCTCCATAAAAATTTTTGGACAGTTTTCTGTATGCGTTTCATCACATACTGCTTGGATTATATCATGAGCACCAGGGGCAAATCAAGGATAAATTTATACAAAATACACGCAAAGCCTTTGGAAAGTGCCGTTGTCCCTCACAAAACGCGCGATTTTGCGAACAGGTGTCCGTCACACATGGACACGCCCCGTTCAGGGCTCCTCGGGCAGCTCCAGATCCAGATAGCTCTCCACGATCTCCATGACCGTATCGTCCCGGAGGATGATGGAGATCTCGATGCGCCGGTTGGCCGCCCGGCCCTGGGTGGTGCCGTTGTCCGCCACGGGGCGGGTCTCGCCATAGCCGGCGGCGCAGAAATAGTTGGCATAAGCGTCCAGACGCCCGCCGTCGTTGGCCATCAGATAGCCCAGGACCGCGTTGGCCCGGTCGGTGGACAGCACCTGGTTCTCCTCGTTGGTGCCGGTGGAATCGGTGTGGCCGGAGATGACGATGCTGTCCACGTATTTGGAATTTTCCTCGTCGGCCAGGAAGGCGGAGAAGACCTGGATCAGCTGATTCAGAGCCGGGGCGGCCTCGGGCTTGATATCCGAGGAACCCACGTCGAACAGCACGCCCTCGCTGAGGATAATGTTGCCGTTGGGGCCGATGGAGACCTTGGATGCGTCCCCCATCACCCGGGCCATGCTGTCCCGGATCTGTTCCAGGATCGAAAGCCGCAGCACGGCGATGGTCTGCATCTGGCTGCGCATGGCCAGCAGCTCCTGACTGGCGGCCTTCATGTACTCCTCCTGCTTGCCGATCAGGGCCTTCTGATCCGCCAGCAGCCGGTTCTGGGCAGCCAGATCCTTCTTCGTCTCCGACAGCTCCTGCTGCTGCTGGGTCAGGGTGAGCCGGGCCTGGTCCAGATCGATGGTGATCTTATCCAGATCCGCCTGGGCCTCCCGGGCCTGCTGCAGGGTCAGGGACAGGACCGCCTGGGTGTCGTCCAGTTCGGTCTGGGTATCGCTGAGCTGCACCCGGGTATCCTCCAGCAGCTCCCGGGTGCTCTGGAGATTGTTGCCGGTGATCAGGTTCTGAATGTAGCTGAGCAGCATCAGGAAGAACAGGATCAGAGCCACGGCGGACATCATGTCCGCGTAGCTGGGCCAGAAGCCCTGCTCCCCCTCCTGGCTGCGGGTCATGGCGTCGGAGCGCCCGACGAAGCGCCGCTTCATTTTCCCGCTCCTTCCATGCGGCGGTTGATCTCCCGCATGGCCGCGGACAGATCCCGCACCGCCAGATCCAGGCGCTCCACCGTGCCGCGGAGGTTGTAATCCACCTCGCCGAAGTCGTGGACGCCGCCGTTAAACTTCTCCACCGTGCCGTCAAAGGTCTGCAGGGAGGCCCGGTTGGCCTCGGTAGCCCTGCCGAAGGAGGCGCAGGCGCCGTTCAGCGCCCGGCTCACCTCGCCGGAGGCGGTCTTCATAGCCTCGATCATCTGCCGCACCAGCTGGGCGTCGTCCTTGGCCGCGTCGGTGGCCAGACCCGGGGCCACCTCCATGTCCAGCCACAGCTCCAGCCGGGTCTCCAGCTTCTCCCGCTGGGCCTGAGGGCTGAAGATCGTGCGCAGCACCGTCAGCAGGATGGAGCAGCCCGCGCCCACCAGAGAGGTGTAGAAGGCCACGCCCATACCGGAAAGGGCGCTCATCAGGCCGCCGCCCACGCTGTCCAGGACGCTGAGCCACTCCTCGGTGTTGCTCAGGCCGATCAGCTCTGTCAGAGAAGCCACCGAAAGGCTCAGACCCAGGAAGGTGCCGAACAGGCCCAGAGTCACAAACAGGGAGACGGCGTTGTTCAGAAACCGCTCACACAGCAGAAGGCCGGACAGTCTGGCGCTGATCACGTCGGTGATGATCGCCGGGGTGTTCACGTCCCGGCCGTACTTTTTGTAGGCGGCCACGTATTCCTTCAGCAGCGCGCCCCGGAAGCCCCGGCCCTCTTCGCCCTGTCCGCTGGCGCCCAGGCTCAGCAGGCGGTAGCGCATGTGGACGTAGAGCAGCAGGATCACCGCCAGCACGAACAGCGCGCCGATCACGGCGATCACGATCAGCCCCGCCGGGGGGATATTGCGGAAATTGCTCATAGTAGATCCCTCGCTTTCTATTTATACAGTGCTTAGTGCGTAGTGCTCAGTGTGCAGCTGCTCTTTCGACGTTTTTGGGGGACTAAAGTTCCCGGCGCGTCATTTTCCGGCGTCTGAGAGCATACTCTTGGGAAAAGCAGTCGAAGGAGGAACGATCATGCGAACTCTCAGTTTCGGAAGCACCGGGCCGGCGGTGGAGCTGCTGCAGCTGGCCCTGAACCGGGCGGGCTTCGGCCCCCTGGAGACCGACGGCGTATTCGGCGTCCGGACCCGCAGCGCGCTCCGCCGCTTTCAGGGAGAAAACGGGCTGCGGCAGGACGCGGTGGCGGGGCCCGTCACCCGGCAGGCCCTGCTGCCCTGGACCACCGGCGCTCTCAGCCATACGGTCCGCCGGGGCGAGAGCTTCTGGTCCATCGCCCGTCTCTATGGCGCCAGACCCGAGGCCCTGATCCTGGCCAATCCCACCCTGACTCCGGAGAATCTGCCTGTGGGAGCCCGGATCACCGTGCCCCTGCCCTTCGAGGTCGTGCCCACCGGGATCCGCTGGTGCTCGTCCCTGCTGGCCCTGGTGGTCCGGGGGCTCAGCGCCCGCTACCCCTTTCTGCGCAGCGGCAGCATCGGCAAAAGCGCGCTGGGAAAGCCCCTTTGGAGCCTGGAGATCGGGTCCGGAGAGAATCGGGTGCTCTATAACGGGACCCATCACGCCAACGAGTGGATCACCACGCCGCTGCTCCTCCGCTTTCTGGAGCAGCTGTGCATCGCCTGCGCCGACGGCGGCAGCCTCTTCGGGACCCCGGCGGCAGAGCTGCTGGACTATGCCAGGCTCAGCCTGATCCCCTGCCTGAATCCGGACGGGATGGATCTGGTCACCGGAGAGCTCTCCTCGGGCGAGGCCTACGACCAGGCAAGGGCTCTGGCCCTCAACTATCCGCGCTACCCCTTCCCTTCCGGCTGGAAGGCAAACATTCGGGGCGTAGACCTGAATCTCCAGTACCCCGCGGGCTGGGAGCAGGCCCGGGCGAACAAATTCGCCCAGGGGATCGTCTCCCCGGCGCCGGCGGACTATGTGGGCGCCGCCCCGCTGACGGCCCCGGAGAGCCGGGCGCTGTACGACTGGACCCGCCGCTTCGACCCCGCCCTCGTCTTAGCCTATCACAGCCAGGGCGAGGTGATCTATTGGAAATATCTGGACTATCAGCCGGAGAACGCCCAGGCCATCGCCCGCCTTTTCGGGGAAGCCTCGGGCTACGCGGTGGAGGACACCCCCTACGCCTCGGGCTTCGCCGGGTACAAGGACTGGTTCCTCCAGGACTACGACCGCCCGGGCTATACCGTCGAGGTGGGCCGGGGCGTCAATCCCCTGCCGCTGACCGACTTCGACGCCATCTACCGCCGGAACGAGGGGATCCTCACTTTGGGTCTGATGGTAACATAAACGCGGAGGCGTCACAAGAACGCCTCCGCAAAATTAAGATTTTTTAAGACATCCCGCCGGTTTTTGTCGGGTCAGCTATCAGTATTCCACGTCCTGCTCGGACACCCAGATCTCCCCGCTGCCCTCCAGCAGCTGGGTCACCACGGCATGGGCCACGCTGTGCTCCGGCGCCCAGTCGGGCTTTTCCACCACCGCCCGGGCATAGTAGAAGACCACTTCCCGCTGGTTTCCGTCCCGGTCCATAGCGGTCCAGGTCTCCTCATAGGGCTCGAAGCGGTAGGCCTCCGCCGGGATCTCCCGGCCGTCGATCCGGATGCTGACGCCCAGGACCCCTGCCTTCACCCCGTCCGGATCGTTGACCACGATCTCCAGCGGGACCTCAGACTCGTAGGTGGCGAACACGAAGCAGCCGGGGAAGGTCCAATCCGAGGCCGGCTCGTCCTCGGGCCACCAGGTCAGGCCCCAGCCCTGCTCGTAGTCCGGCTCCTGGGTAAAGCTCTCCTCCACCAGCTCCCCGTCCTTCTCATAGCTCACCGTTCCCCGGAGCATCAGAGCCTCCGGCCAAACATCCCGGGCCAGATACTCATCCATGTGGGCCTCGAACACGTCGCCGGTGCTCTGCATGGGCAGCAGGTACTCCCCGTCGGCATAGTCCTCCGGCACCAGGTCGAAGCTGGCCACGGTCAGGTCCAGATAGGGCTCCCAGATCTCCAGATGCACCGAGCGGAAGGCCTCCGGCCGGGTAAAGCGGAGTCTGCCGTAATGGGCGTGGGAGAACTGGAAATACAGCACCTGATAGCCGGGCTCCGGCTCCGGCGTGGGCGCGGGGGTCGGCGCGGGCGTCGGTGTGGGCGCGGGTGTACTCGTCGGCTCCGGGGTGGGCAGGGGCTCCGACGCCGGCGGCTCCTCCGCCGGGGCCGGCCGAATCTGCGGCAGACCGGGCAGCTGGGGCGGCCGGAGCATCAGCAGCAGGATGACCAGCATGACCGCGAAGGCCGCCGTGCGGATCTTCCGCTTCCTCCGGGTCCGCCGGGGCAGCTCCAGCTGAGAGCCCACCGGGCTGAACTCCGCCTCCGGCCGGGGCGGCGAGAACTCCCGCTCCGGATCGGGCTGGTTCCATTCCGACCTGGCGGCCGGGAAGGAAACTTCCTCCCGGGGCGGATGGGTTTCAAACTCTCGTTTTTCCATAGCGCATCACCAGCAGCGCTCAGCGCTGGTGCACATCCACCTGGGGGAAGGGGCACTCCACGCCCAGCTTCTTAAAGCCCACCAGCAGCTCCCGGTTCAGGATCCGGGGCGCGGAGAAGATCTTGTCCTCCTCCACCTCTACCACGAACTTCAGGGTCACGCCGGAAGCGCCCAGCTCCTGCACGCCCAGATACCGGGGCGGAGAGAGCATCACGTCCCGGTGCTTCTCGAAGATTTGCTGCATCAGGCCGGGAATCTTGGGCTCAAAGTCCTCCAGATCGGTCTCATAGGGCACGTCGATGCTGGTCCCGGCCACGGAGGCCTTGTCCGAGCGGTTGAGGATATTGCGCATGTCGGAGTTGTTGATGATCTTGATGTTGCCGCCCACGTCCATCAGGGAAGTGGTACGGATGCCGATCTCGTGGACGGTGCCCCGGAAGCCGCCTACCTCCACGATGTCACCTACATTATACTGATTCTCCAGGAGCATAAAGGTACCGGTGACCAGATCCTCGATCAGGCTCTCGGCGCCGAAGCCGATGATCAGGGCCAGGATGCCCACGCTGGTGACGATGGTGCTCAGGTCCACGCCCAGGATGGACAGGCCCCAGCACAGCAGCACGATGGCCGCCACATAGCGAATGACGCTGGCAAACACGGTAAACAGCGTCTTTGAGCGGTGAGACGCCGGTTTTACCAGCAGCAGAAGCCGCCGCAGCAGCCAGGCGGCCAGCAGCACGCCGCCCACCAGCGTCAGGATCTTCAGGAGCTTATCCACCGCGCCGCTGTCCCGGCCCAGGCCCAGCGCGCTCAGGCCCAGCCCCAGAGCCAGCAGCAGCGCCCAGATCACCGGAGGCAGCCAGGAACCGCCTGTTTTCTTTTCTTTCATATCGGATCGTCCTTTCTCATTTTCCCCGTTTGCCCGTCGAACCGGCGGGACTGCGTTCTTTATTATTATAGAGTATGGCCCACAGCCCTGCAAGTCCAGAAACTGGAAATAGGTGGTTTTTCATTCGTGACCAAACCGTGAATTTTCTTTTGTTTTTCTCGGAAACTATTGACAGGCGCTGCCCGGGGTGCTATATTAGCACTCGAAGAAAGAGAGTGCCAACAGTCCACGGGAACGAGTGCTAAGTCCTCGAGGTGAAAGCCGTGTCGATCAGCGAGAGAAAAAAGAAAATACTGGCGATCGTCGTGGAAGAATACATCCGTTCGGCGGAGCCGGTGGGCAGCAAGGCCATCGCCCAGAGCGGGCAGCTCAAATGCTCCTCCGCCACCATCCGCAACGAGCTTGCGGAGCTGGTGGCTCTGGGCTATCTGGAGCAGCCCCACACCTCCGCCGGCCGGGTCCCCACCCCCATGGGCTACCGGATGTACGTCAACGAGCTGATGGACCGGCAGCGCCTGGGGATCCAGGAGACAGAGGAACTGAACCGCCGCCTGAACCAGAAGCTCCAGGAGCTGGACGCCACCATCGGCGCCGTAAGCCGCCTGGCCTCCCAGCTGACCAATTATCCGGCCCTGGCCCTGACCAGCAGTACTTCGGTGACCCTCAAGCGCATCGACCTTATTTACGTGGACGCCAACACCTTCATCATCGTCCTCATGCTCTCGGGCAACACCGTCAAGAGCAAGCTGGTGAAGCTGCCGGTGTCGGTGGATCAGGAGATGATGCAGCGGCTCTCCACTCTCTTCAACGCCAGCTTTCTGGGCATCTCCGCCTCGGAGATGAACCCGGTGCTGATCCACGCCACCGAGCAGGCGGCGGACGACAGCCTGGGTCTGACGGCGGTGATCGCCGCCTTCGCCATCGAGACGCTGACGGAGGCCAACGCCCCCTCGGCCTCTGTCTTCGGCGAGAACCGGCTGCTGAACCAGCCGGAGTTCCGGGATCCGGACAAGGCCCACCGGCTGATGAGCTATCTGGCCGGCGGCGGCTACATCCTGCCCCCCTCGGACACGCCGGGCCAGACCGGCGAGGTCAAGGTCTTCATCGGGCCGGAGAACGTGGCGGAGGAGCTGAAGGATTCCAGCGTTATCATCGCCAGCTACGACGCCGGGGACAATACCCGGGGCCTGATCGGCGTGGTGGGACCCACCCGAATGGACTATTCCGCCGTGGCCGCCAAGCTGAGCGTTCTGGCTGCGGGTCTCAGCCGCAGGCTCGGCGCCGGAGAAGCCCCGCCGGAGGGCATGCATAATAAATTGATCATCAAGGAGCCGGAAGACAAACATGAGTGAGGTAGAAAAGGAAGTTCCCGAGACCGGGGAGCCCCAGCAGGCTGAAACCCAGGTCCGGGAGGAGCAGGCCGAGGCCGAGGCCGGGGCCGAACAGCCCGGGACCAAGGCCGAAGCAGCTGAAGCAAAAGCGGAAAAGAAGCCGGACAAGAAAGACAAGAAGTTCGGAAAGAAAAAGGACGACGAGCGCGTGGCCGCCCTGGAGGCGGAGAAGGCGGAGCTCAACGAGCGCTTCCTTCGCATCTGCGCCGAGTACGACAACTTCCGCCGCCGCAGCCAGAAGGAAAAGGAGAGCCTGTACGGCGACATCCGCTCCGACGTGGTGCGGAAATTCCTGCCGGTCTACGACAACCTGGAACGGGCCCTAAAGCAGGGCACCGAGGACGAGGCCTACCGCAAGGGCGTGGAAATGATCATGACCCAGTTCTGCCAGACCCTGGAGAAGCTGGGGGTCAAGCCCATGGAGTGCCTGGGCAAGACCTTTGATCCCGCGCTGCACAACGCCGTCATGCACGTGGACGACGAGGAAAAGGGCGAAAACGAGATCGTGGAGGTCTTCCAGCAGGGCTTCCTGCTCGGAGACAAGGTGATCCGCTTCGCCATGGTCAAGGTGGCAAACTGAGTTTTCAGTTTTCATATTTTAGTTACAGGTAAAAAATTGTTTCATATAGGAGGAAAAAATCATGAGTCAGATTATCGGTATCGATCTTGGTACAACCAATAGCTGTGTGGCCGTTCTGGAAGGCGGCGAAGCCGTCGTCATCCCCAATCCGGAAGGCGCCCGCACCACTCCGTCCGTTGTGGCCTTCGCCAAGAACGGCGAGCGTATGGTGGGCCAGGTGGCAAAGCGCCAGGCCATCACCAACCCCAACCGCACCATCTCCTCCATCAAGAGAGAAATGGGCTCCGATTACAAGGTCCACATTGACGACAAGACCTACACTCCCCAGCAGATTTCCGCCTTCGTGCTGCAGAAGCTGAAGGCCGACGCCGAGGCCTATCTGGGCCACCCCGTCACCGAGGCGGTCATCACCGTCCCCGCTTACTTCACCGACGCTCAGCGTCAGGCCACCAAGGACGCCGGCCACATCGCCGGCCTGGAGGTCAAGCGTATCATCAACGAGCCCACCGCGGCCGCTCTGGCCTACGGTCTGGACAAGGAAAACGACCAGAAGATCATGGTCTACGACCTGGGCGGCGGCACCTTCGACGTGTCCGTGCTGGAGATCGGCGAGGGCGTCATCGAGGTCCTGGCCACCGCCGGCAACAACCGTCTGGGCGGCGACGACTTCGACGCCTGCATCACCCGCTTCCTGGTGGAAGAGTTCAAGAAGGCCGAGGGCATCGACCTGAGCGGCGACAAGGTCGCCATGCAGCGTCTGCGCGAGGCCGCCGAGAAGGCCAAGGTGGAGCTGAGCGGCGTGACCACCTCCAACATCAACCTGCCTTATATCACCGCCGACGCCACCGGCCCCAAGCACCTGGACGTGACCCTGACCCGGGCCAAGTTCAATGAGCTGACCCACCACCTGGTGGAAGCCACCGCCGGCCCCGTACGTCAGGCTCTGTCCGACTCCGGCCTGAAGCCCTCCGACATCAGCAAGGTCCTGCTGGTGGGCGGCTCCACCCGTATCCCCGCCGTGCAGGAGATGGTCAAGTCCCTGATCGGTCAGGAAGGCTTCAAGGGCATCAACCCCGACGAGTGCGTGGCTCTGGGCGCTGCCATTCAGGGCGGCGTGCTCTCCGGCGACGTGAAGGGCATGGTCCTGGTGGACGTGACCCCGCTGAGCCTGGGCATCGAGACCCTGGGCGGCGTGTGCACCAAGCTCATCGACCGCAACACCTCCATCCCCACCCGCAAGAGCCAGATCTTCTCCACCGCCGCGGACAACCAGACCGCCGTGGAGATCCATGTCCTGCAGGGCGAGCGTGAGTTCGCTGCTCAGAACAAGACCCTGGGCCGCTTCAATCTGGACGGCATCGCCCCGGCCCGCCGCGGTGTGCCTCAGATCGAGGTCACCTTCGACATCGACTCCAACGGCATCGTGAACGTATCCGCCAAGGATCTGGGCACCGGCAAGGAGCAGCACATCACCATCACCTCTTCCACCAACATGTCCAAGGAAGACATCGAGAAGGCCGTCAAGGAGGCCGAGATGTACGCCGCCGAGGACAAGAAGCGGAAGGAAGAGGTGGAGATCCGCAACCAGGGCGACCAGATGGTCTACCAGACCGAGAAGACCATGAGCGAGTTGGGCGATAAGCTGGACGGCGCCGAGAAGGCCGAGGTTGAGGCCAAGCTCAACGCTCTGAAGGAGAGCCTGAAGGGCACCGATTCCGCCGCCATCAAGTCCGCCACCGAAGAACTGACCCAGGCCTTCTACAAGCTCAGCGAGAAGCTGTATCAGCAGCAGGGCGGTCCTCAGGGCTTCCAGGGCGGTCCTCAGGGACCCCAGGGTCCCCAGGGCGGCACCCCCGGCGGCCAGGACTACTACGACGCCGATTACACCGTGGTCGACGACGATCAGAAGTAATCGATCTCCCTTACGTTCCACTTTCACAAAACCCGCGATTGAGCTGAGGCCCCGGTCTCAGCTCAATCGTGCGTAAATCATCCACATATTTGGAGTCTACTTATGGCAGAGAAGCGAGATTATTATGAGGTCCTGGGCGTGGACAAGAGCGCCACGGCCGATGAGATCAAAAAAGCCTACCGCAAAATCACCCGGGAGAACCATCCCGACCTGCACCCCGGCGACAAGGAATGCGAGGAGCGCTTCAAGGAGGCCAACGAGGCCTACGAGGTGCTCTCCGACGAGGAGAAGCGCAAGAAATATGACCAGTTCGGTCACGCGGCCTTCGACCCCAACGCGGGCTTCGGCGGCGGCGGATTCGGCGGCTTCGGCGGCGGCTTCGGGGATTTCGGGGATCTGAGCGACCTCTTCGGCGATATCTTCGGCTTCGGCGGCGGCACCAGAAGCAATCCCAACGCGCCGCGCCGGGGCGACAATATCCGTGTCAGCGCGAATATCAGCTTTGAGGAAGCGGCCTTCGGCTGTGAAAAGGAGATCACCTACGGCCGCATCGAGCCCTGCCCGGACTGCAGCGGCAGCGGCTGCGCCGCCGGTACCACGCCGGAGATCTGCCCCGACTGCCACGGCAGCGGCACCGTGCGCACCACTCAGCGCACCCCCTTCGGCATGGCCCAGTCCACCCAGGCCTGTCCCAAGTGCCGGGGCACCGGAAAGATCATCCATCAGCCCTGCAAGACCTGTCGGGGTCTGGGCAATATCCGCCGGCAGCATAAGATGACCGTGAAAATCCCCGCCGGCATCGACGACGGTCAGGCCATCTCCCGGGCCGGTTACGGCAACACGGGTCTCAACGGCGGTCCCGCCGGCGACCTGCTCATCTCCGTGATCGTTCGTCCCCATGCCATTTTCGAGCGCGAAGGCACCTCGGTGTACATGGAGCAGGAGCTGAGCTACGCTCAGGCGGTTCTGGGCGCGGAGATCGAGGTCCCCACTCTGGACGGCAAGGTGAAGCTGAACATCCCCGAGGGCACCCAGCCCGGCGCTGTGTTCCGGCTGCGTGGCAAGGGCATCCCCTTCCTGCGGGGCGGCGGCCGGGGCGATCAGTTCGTCTCCGTGAAGCTGCAGGTCCCCAAGGGCCTGAACAGCAGCCAGAAGGAGGCCCTGCGGCAGTTCGCCGCCGCCATGGGCGAGAGCGACAGCGGCAGGGGCGGCCTGTTCGGAAAGAAGAAAAAGATATAATCCATTGCGGTTATGGCATAAAAAATATCCGGAAGCGGCGCTTCCGGATATTTTTTATGCGGATATTCAGTTCAGAAAGTCGATCTTGTCAAGGATCGGCGCCTGTTTGGCCTGGCCCTTGCAGACCCAGACAAAGCAGATGATCTGCACCACCACCAGGACGATCACGGCGATGCCGCCCAGGATGGCCACGATCACGGTCCAGGCCAGGACCGCGGTGATCAAGCCCACCAGGACCTCGCAGATCATCAGCTTCAGGGCTTCCTTCACGTGGAAGCGGACGTAGGCGGAATTAGGCGCGGCCAGCAGGGCAATGATGACGCCCACGGCGCTGAGCAGATAGACCGCCATGGCCAGCAGCTTGTTCTCCCGGATATCCTCCGGCGCAAACTCCGCGGTATGGTCCGCAGGGTCAAAGGATACCGGCACGTTCCCGATCAGGGAAGCTCCGCAGGCCGTGCAGAAGCCGGCGCTGTCCTCCACCTGGGTTCCGCAGTTCGGACAAATTTTCATACAGCATCTCTCCCGGTTCAGGCTGCGGGAATCCACAGAAATCCCCCGCGCAGCTTCATCGTAGCACGGGGGATCGGGTCTGTCAATCTTTAGTGTAAAAAAGCAGCCGGTTCAGTCGTTTTCCGTCGGATCCCGAAAAACCAGCGTCGTGCACAGACCGTCAAAGCCGCACTCCGCCGCCGGGAACCGGGCCTGGGCCAGGGGCAGGGCCTGCTCCGGCTCCCCGATGGTCTGGGAAAAATGGCATAGCCAGAGCCGCTTTACCCCGGCCCGGGCAGCCAGCTGCCCGGCCTGGACAAAGGTGGAGTGGCCGTAGAGGGCGGCCTTCTCCTCCTCGTCGGCATAGGTGGCCTCGTGGATCAGCAGATCCGCCCCGGCCGCGGCCTCCTCCAAGGCCGGGCAGGCGGCGGTGTCCCCGGAGAACACCAGCTTCAGTCCCGGCCGTTCCGGGCCTATCACCTGCTCCGGCAGGATCCAGGCTCCGCCCAGGGACACCGGTTTTCCGGCCTGGAGCCGGGACCAGTCGGTCTGGGGCACGCCCAGCGCCCGGGCGGCGGCCACGTCAAAGCGGCCGGGCCGGGCCAGGGTAAAGACATAGCCCTGGCTGGGCACCCGGTGCCGGGTGGGAATCGCCCGGAGCCTCGCCCCGGCGGGCCAGGCGGGATGCAGAGCGGCCAGTGCCAGCCCCTCCGCCGGAAGGGGCAGCAGCTTCAGGGGAAAGCTCAGCTCCCCCGCCAGGCTCAGAACGGGCGCCATGGCCTCCTCCAGTCCCTCAGGGCCCGTGATCCACAGGGGATCCCGCCTCTCCTGCAGAACCATGCTTTGCAGCAGGCCGGGCAGGCCGAAGATGTGATCTCCGTGATAATGGGTCAGGGCGATCAGATCGATCTTCACCGGGCTGATATGCTCCCGGCGGAGGGAGACCTGGGTCCCTTCTCCGCAGTCGAAGAGGATCCGCCGCCCCGCGCAGCGCAGCGTAGCCGAGCAGAGCGCCCGATCCGGCAGGGGCTGGGCGGCGGCGGTACCCAGAAGGCAGACTTCCAGCATGGCTCAGTCTCCTACGTAGGTGAAGCGGGGCTGCCGCTTTCCGTCCCGCTCCACGATCTCGGTCCACATGGAGGCGGGTCTCACCCAGAGGCCGCGCTGCCCGTACAGAGCCCGATAGACCACCATGGGCTCCATGGTCTCCGAATGGGTGGCCACAAACAGCAATTCGTATTCCTTTCCCTTGAAATGCCGGTATCTTCCCGGCCGAAGCTCTTCCATACCGCTCCTCCTCAGGGTTCGATGACGACCACGCCGCCGTCTCCGGGGTCCGGAGCTCCGCCGCCGGAGTCTCCCCCGCCGCTGTCACCCGAGCCGCCGCCTCCGCCGGTTTCACCGCCGCCGGAGCCGCCCTCGCTGCTGCCGGAGCCGCCGTAGTCTATGTAGCCTCCGCCGCCGGAGCTGCCGCCGTCGTCGTCCGTGGTGGACTCAAAATCGCCGCCGTACTCCCACAGCACGTCGGAGACGTAGCTGGGATCGGTAAACCAGACAAAGGAATAGTCGCCCTTGTCGTAGCCGAACTGCTGCACCAGCAGATCGTAGCGGGGATCCCGGATGGGGTTGAGATCGTCGTCATAGCCCAGCCAGCGCCAGCCGTCGTGGGGGTCGAAGGCCTCGGTATTGATCTTGCAGTTGGGGTGCAAGCGCTGATAGTGCTCCACCTGCTCCGGCGGGATGGGCGTGACGCAGCCGATCCACAGCCGCTCCAGATCCAGATCGTAGATGGGGCTCAGATCCGTCAGCTCCTCCAGCCGGCAGATATTCAGGTGCCGGAGCTTGGTCAGGCCGGACAGAGGCGTCAGATCCTTCAGATTGGTGGTCTGGACCTCCAGAAACTCCAGATTGGGGCAGTCGGCCAGCGGGGAGCCGTCGGTCCACTTGTCCATAGCCAGAATGGCCACCTCCAGCTCGGGCATATAGGAGATGAAGGAGATGTCCGTCAGCATCTCATTGTGGCCCAGATCCAGGTATTTGAGCTTGGTGCAGTACTTGAGTACCTCCAGATCCTCCCGCATCAGGTCCCCGCCCACGGTGGGCTTGGAGGCCAGGATCTTGATGGCGTCGGTTCGCACCGAGTAGCAGGTGCCGAAATAGATGCGCCAGTCGATCTGGATCTCCGGGAAGTCCTCCCGCAGAGCGCCCATAGCGTCGTCGCTGACCTCGCAGTGCTCCATATCCAGGGTCTTCAAGTCTCTCATGCAGGGCAGGATCGGCCGCAGGGCCTGGCCCTCGTCATAGATCCGGATAAAGCTCAGGTCCAGATCCGTGTCCTCCAGGCTGCACTCCTTGCCGTACACGCTGAAGACATAATGGATCTTCAGGTCCGGCAGCGCGGAGCAAAGCTCCCCCATGGCCTCCCAGTCCGTATCGCCCTCCGCCGCCTCCCGGCCCAGGTTCACTTCCTCCAGGCCGTCCATCAGCGGCAGAAGCTCTGTCAGTTCCCGCAGCTGCTCCCCGTCCAGATTGGGCAGGCTCAGGCCCGACCGCCCCAGGGTGAGCTTCTGATCGGCAAAGCGGACGCTGCCCTGAAGTTCCGCCTCCGGCAGGCTTTCGCGCAGCAGGGCCAGGGTCTCGGGCTCCAGGGGTTCCTCCCCCAGGCGCAGCAGCCGCAGCCGGGGCAGATAGCCCAGCAGCTGCCAGGTATCCTTCATCTGAGCGGCGCTGTAGCCGCTCAGATCCAGGCCCTCGGTATCGTTGGGCACCGCGGTCCCGTCGGGCAGGGGAACGGTATAGATGACCTTGACCTCCGGATGCTCCGCGGCCCAGGCCATCATCTCGGCATAACAGGTGCTGCCGCTCAGATCCGCCGTGCGCAGGCCCGGCATCTCCTCCAGCTTCTTCAGGCCCTGAGCGGTGATCACACCGCTGAACTCCTTGGGCTCCGGGGTAGGCTCCGGCGCCGCTTCGCCCTCCAGGCCGCTCATGCCGCAGCCGGCCAGCAGCAGAGCCAGCAGCAGAGTCGGCAGCAGTTTCAGGATCTTCATGCGCATAAAAACTCCCTCCCGGGATAAAAGTCCCTCGCCCCGGCCGTTGGGCGGGACGAGGGCTGATGGTTGTCGTAACGTCGCAAATCAGTATTCGATGGTCCACAGCACCTCTCCGGGGGGATCGGAGAGCAGCTCGGGGATCACGGACTCGGGGTTGACCCAGTCCTGACTCAGAAGCTCGGTATTGTGGATGGCGGTGTTCACCGGGAACACGTCCGGGCTGTGGGCGCTGTACTTGGGATCGTTCCAGGAGAAGGCGTAGGCGCCGTCGGCCAGGTTGTAGTCAAAGCACTTGTAGATCACCTTGAAGTAGCCGATGGGACGCTGGGCCGGGAAGGAACCGGTCCGGGCGTAGGACTCCCAGTCGGCGGTCAGGTAGTTCTGGTAGCTCTTCCAGTCGCCCATGACGTAGCCCTCGTTGGCGGCGCCGCCGTCGGCGTTGCGCTCCAGACCGGAGGGCACGGTGGTGTTGACCTCACAGCTGGGATGAAGCTCGCGCATATAGTCGATCTGGTCCTGAGGCACCGGGTCCACCACGCCCAGCCAGAGCCGCTTCATATCCAGCTCGTACAGGGGGCTGATGTCGCTGACGCCCACGCAGGTGCCAACGTTCAGGTGGGCCAGCTTCGTGCAGTTGGCCAGAGGGCTCAGATCGTAGATGGGCGTGTTGCCCGCCTCCAGGTACAGCAGGTTCGGGCAGTTGGCAAAGGGAGACAGATCGTAGATGCCGGTCATGGAGACCACAGCGATCTCCAGGTTGGGCATATAGCTGACGAAGCTGAAGTCGGAGAGGTTGCCGTTGTGGCCCACGTCCAGATAGCGCACGTTGGTGCAGTACTTGAGCTGTTCGGCCGCGCTGTCATACAGGGCGCCGCCCTTGGAGGGCTTGGAGGCCAGGATCTTGGTCACATTGGTGCGCACGGAGTAGTTGTCGCCGAAGTTCACGCGCCAGACCACGTCCATCCCCGGATTTTCATCCCGGATCTGGGCCATGGCCTCATTGCTGACACCGCAGGAGTCCATATCCAGGACCGTGCAGTTGCGCATATAGGGCATCAGGCCCCGGATGGCCTCGCCGTTGTCGTCCATGTAAATGTGGTTGAAGTCCAGCCAGGGATCGGCCAGGTTGAAGCTCTTGCCGAACATGGTCACCGGCATATTCAGCACCGTGTCGGGGCAGGCGTCACCGATGGCGGTGATCTGATCCCAGCTCAGTCCGGAATCGGGAGACAGATAGATGGTCTGCAGATTTTCCAGCCCCGCCAGGGCCAGCACCGCCTTGTCGGCCTCCTCCGGGCTCAGCTCCGTCAGGTCCAGCTCCTCCACCTGGGGATCCAGCTTCTGGCCCAGAAGCATCACGTCATAGTGGAACTCCACCTCGGGGTAGCTCTCCCGCAGGGCCAGGATCTGGGCCGCGCTGATGGCGGGATCGCCCAGCTCCACCTTCTTCAGTCCGGGCAGGAAGGCCAGCAGCTCCGCCGCCTTCTCTCCGTCCTCGGCCGCCAGCCCGGTCAGATCCGCCTCCTGGGCGTCGTTGGGAAGGGTAGCGCCGTTGGGCAGCTGCACCGTGTAGCGTACCGCCACCTCCGGGTGCGCCTGGGCCCAGCTCACGATCTCCTCATAGCAGGTGCTGCCGCTCAGATCCGCGCTCTTGAGCTCCTTCAGCCGGTTCAGCAGCCGGGTCTCCCCCTGCTCCAGAACCAGGGTCAGCTCTTCGGTATCCGCGGGCACCGCTCCGGCGGCAAAGTTCACGTCCGGGATCTCCGGCTCGGGCGTAGGCGTAACCAGAGCGAGCGCCGGACGGCGCTCCGTCCCGGCGTTGGTCCCGGCGTCCCCTCCGCGTCCCGCGCTCAGCGGCGAAAAGCCGAACAGGAACAGGGCAACCGTATACACCAGCCCCAAGATGATCGTAATGACACGTTTCGCGCCCATACCTCAGCCTCCCAAATCCCGAAATGGATACAATCCCAGTTATGAATAATTCTTTAACTCTTTCTGAGTATATCATCCGTTTTTTGGATTTGCAAGAAGCACCGTCCGGTTTTTCGCCCTTTCCCCTATTATTTTTCACGCCCCCTTCCCTTCGTTCTTCCAAAGCCGCAGCAACCCCTTTTCGTTGAGCTGGTCCAGGGTCACCAGCAGCAGCGGGAACAGCAGCATCCCCCAGACGCCCATGGCCCGCCAGCCCACATAGATGGCCAGCAGGGAGGCCAGGGGATCCAGACCGATTTGGTCCCCCAGGAGCTTGGCCTGCACGCAGGAGCGCACCAGGTTCACCACCAGCCAGGTGATCACCAGGCCCAGACCCAGGCCGGACTGCCCCAGCAGGGCCGCCGCCAGCGCCCAGGGCAGCAGCACCGTACCCGTTCCGAACACCGGCAGGGCGTCCACCAGGGCGGTGACCGCCGCCAGCCCGGCGGCCCCCCTGACGCCCAGCAGAAGAAACGCCAGCAGCAGCTCGAAGAAGGTCATGGCCATCAGGATCAGCTGGGCCCGCAGGAAGCCTCCGAAGCTCAGACGCAGATCCTGCCACAGCTCCCGGAGCTTTTCCCGGGTCCTCTCCGGCAGCTGCGCGCCCAGGAAGCGGAGGACCCGGGGAAAGCCGGCGGAGAGAAAATAGGTCCCGATCCCGGCCGTGGCGGCAAAAAGGAGCAGATCCGGCCCGGCCTGGGCAAGACCCGTCATCCCCTCCAGCGCCGCCCGGGACAGGCTCCCCGGGATCCCGGACAGCGCCTGGCCCGCCGACTTCAGGACGGCGTTCAGCAGGCCGGTGCTGCCCTCCGGGGCGTAGCGGACGGCCCGCTCGGCCCAGGCCTCCAGCTCCTGCAGCCAGCTGCCCAGGGCCCGGACCAGGGCCGGAACCTCATCGGCAAGCTCCGCGCCTAAAGAGCCCAGCCAGCCGATCAGCGCCGCCAGCCCCCGCAGCAGCAGCGCCGTCAGCGTCAGGGTGCCCAGACCCGCGGCCGCGCCTCTGGGCCAGCCGTGGGATGCCAGCCAGCGCACCGCCGGCTCCATCAGTCCGGCCAGGGCGAAGGCCAGCAGAAAGGGGGCTCCCCAGGGCAGCAGAAAATGAATCAGCAGCCACAGAAAGCCCACTAAGCCTCCCAGGCTTATCAGCAGCCGCAGTCCCCGGCGCAGCCGTTCCTCCATCTTCTCTCCTCCCTTTGTCCGCAGTTTTTTCACAGGGAAGTATACCCCTCCCGGGCCGAAAAAAAGCCCGGGCCGCCGGTTTTTTGCTCGACAGCCTTCCCTCCGGTTTTTTCGGGCGGGCGAGTATGCTTGTGGGCGAAGATTCATACGAAAGTGAGGTCTCGATATGCAGACTTATCGCACGCGCCCCGGCATCCGGCGGGGCGGGATCGTCTCGCTGCGGGTGGAGGATCTGTCTCCCAATCCGGTCCAGCCGCGAAAACATTTTGACGAGCAGGCCCTGCGGGAGCTGAGCGAGAGCATCCAGAGCTACGGGATCCTGAACCCGCTGACCGTCCGGCTGCGCTGCGGCAAATACGAGCTGGTAGCCGGAGAACGGCGTCTTCGGGCCGCCAGGATGGCCGGGCTGCGGGAGGTGCCCTGCATCCTGGTGGACGTGAACATGGAGGACGCCAGTCTCCTGGCCCTGATCGAAAATCTCCAGCGGAAGGATCTGGATTTTCTGGAGGAGGCGGAGGGTCTGCAGCGGCTCATCCGCATGTTCGGCATGAGCCAGGAGGAGGCGGCCCGGCGGATCGGCAAGTCCCAGTCCGCCGTGGCCAACAAGCTGCGGCTGCTGAAGCTGCCCCGGGAGGTGCTGGAATCCCTGCGGGAGCACGGTCTCAGCGAGCGCCACGGCCGGGCCCTGCTGCGGCTGCCGGATGCGGCCGCCCAGAAGCTGGCCCTGGCGTACGTGCTGGAAAACGATCTGACGGTCGCGGCCACGGAGAGCTACGTGGATACCCTTCTCAGCCCGCCCGGGGAGGCCCCGGAGGAGAAGCGGGAGCCCCGGCGCAGCCTGGTCCTGAAGGACGTGCGCATCTTTCTCAACAGCCTGACCCGGAACATCGATCTGATGAAGCAGGGCGGCATCGACGCGGGCTTTACAAAGGAGGAGACCGAGGACTCTCTGATCCTGACCATCTCCATTCCCAAAGGAAAAGCGAAGAGCGAAGAATGAAAAGGGAAGAGTTATGGTATGCCGCTTCGCGGCGTGAATGGTGATCCGTCGGCTGTGCGGCGGTCCGCGGAAGAGGGGCAGTGAAAGGCGGGAGAAAAAGCGCCGCGAAAACCCACATAAACACAGAAACCCCTTCATATCCTGTTGACAGGACATGAAGGGGGTTTTTCCATGATCAGCTTTTTCTCCGATCTCCGATACAAGGAGGTCATCGACGTCCGCTCCGGCTTTCGCCTGGGCTATGTATGCGACGCCGAATACGACCAGACCGAGGGGCGCATCCTCTCCCTGATCACCCCAGGCCGGGCCAAATGGTTCGGCCTGCTGGGCCGGGAGGACGACTACGTGCTGCCCTGGGACTGCATCGCCCGGATCGGGCAGGATATCATCCTCATTGATCCCAAGCAGGAGCTGCCCCGGCGGAAGCGACCCCAGAAGAGGTTTTTCGAGTAAAAGGAAGCGCAAGGGCCGGGCTCAGCTCTTCCCGGCCAGCTCCAGGAAGGCCTCCACGCAGGACTTCGAGCCGGCCAGCACCGAGGGGCGACCGGCGTCGAAGGGCAGGGCTGAGCCGTCCACCCGCAGGCAGCGGCCGCCGGCCTCCTCCACGATCAGGCTCCCGGCCGCGTAGTCCCACAGGGACAGCCGCAGCTCGAAATAGATCCCCGCCCGGCCCGCGGCCACGCTGCACAGATCCAGGGCCGCGGAGCCCTCCCGGCGCACGTCCAGGCCCGTCTCATAGGCCCGCTGAGCCAGGCGGAAGGTCTCGCCGGTCAGCTCCGGGTTGTAGGGCGCGGAGCCGAAGCAGATCACCGTCTCGCTCAGCGGCGCGTCGGTGACATGGATGGGACGGCCGTTCAGGAAGGCGCCGCCGCCCCGGATGGCGGTGAACATCTCGTTCACATAGGGGTTGTACACCGCGCCGGCCTCGATGCGGCCCCGGCGGCTGTAAGCCACAGACACGCAGCTGTGGTGGAAGCCGTGGACAAAGTTCATGGTGCCGTCGATGGGGTCGATGATAAACAGGTCCTCAGCCCCCAGGTCGTCGTGCCGGTCGTTTTCCTCGCAGAAAAACCGCGCGCCGGGCACGGCCTCCCCCAGCAGCCGGATCAGCAGCTCCTGCACCGCCCGGTCGTACTCGGTGACCACATTGCGCCGATCGGTCTTGGCCTCCGCCAGCACGTCGTGGGCCTGAAGGATCCGCTCCCCCGCCCGTCGCATGGCCTTTTGCATCTCCGCCAGGATCTTGCTTACATCCATAGATCTGCCCTCCGAAGTTCAATCTCAGGGCATTATACTCCAGAGAGGGCCGGGTTGCAAATTTTTCTTGTCATACCGGGCCTTTTGTTGTATATTGAGTCTTCAAGGGACTAAGGAAGGATACGATATGGATAACAGACCCATCGGGATCTTTGACTCCGGTCTGGGCGGCCTCACCGCGGTAAAAGCCCTGCGGCAGCTGCTCCCGGAGGAGAATCTCATATATTTTGCCGACAGCGGCCGCCTGCCCTACGGGGGCAGAAGCAGAAGCCAGCTGCGGCGCATGGCCCGGCAGGACCTGGACCTGATGGCTTCTCACGGAGTGAAAGCGGTTCTGGTCGCCTGCGGGACCGTCTCCAGCAACGCCCCGGACCTGCTGGAGGAAAACGCCATCCCCACCTTCGGCGTGATGAAGGCCAGCGTGGAGGCCATGGCCCGGATGCCGGGGACGGGCCCTCTGGGCATCATCGCCACCGAGGCCACCATCCGCTCCGGCGCTTTTGAAGCCGCCCTGCGGGAGCTCTGCCCGGACAGGCCGATCATCGCGCTGCCCTGTCCCAAGCTGGTGCCGCTTATTGAATTCGGTCACATCCGTCCCGACGATCCCCTGCTGCAGGAGGCCATGGACGACCTGGCCCCCCTCCGGGGCGCGGACGCGCTGCTGCTGGGCTGCACCCACTACGGCATCGTAGCGGAGGCGATCCGCCAGGCCCTGGGGCCGCACACCCGGCTGCTGGAGGCCTCCGGCTGCGGGGCCGAGGCCCTGCGGGACTATCTGGTCCGCCGCGATCTCACCGGCGGCCAGGGGCAGGAGCTGTTTCTCACCAGCGGCCCGGCCGAGGAATTTCAGGCCGCCGCCTCCCTGTTTCTGGGACGCGGGCGGGCCATTGCCGCCCGGCACATTCCCCCCATGGAGGCAGGAGAACCATGAAAGACGTGATCATCGATATCAACAGCCGCTTCAACCTGGAAGAGGAGGAAGAGGATCAGCTGCAGTTTACCACCGACGGCTTCTATCTGCTGGAGGGCGACACCGCCTGCATCAGCTACTTCGAGACCGAGGTCACCGGCATGGAGGGCACCCGGACCAGCCTGTTCGTCATGCCCGACCAGGTGGTGGTGGACCGGGAGGGCACCGTCACCAGCCGGATGGTTTTCCGGGAGGGGCTTCAGACCTCCTTCCTGTATCAGACGCCCTACGGGGAGACCACTCTGGGCATGCGTACCCGGCGGATCGATCAGCAGATCGGCGCAGAGGGCGGCCGGGTGGACATCGAGTACGTGGTGGATCTGGGCCACTCCATGGTATCCCGGAACCGCTTCCAGATCTCCGTGCGGGAGATCCCGCAGTAAAGGACAGGTGTACCAATGAAGATCCGGCTTGTGGCCTTCGATCTGGACGGAACCCTGCTGGACGACGAGAAGCGGCTGCCCCGGGAGAATCTGGAGGCGCTGCAGGAAGCCGCCGGGCAGGGCGTGGTATGCGTGCCCGCCACCGGGCGCATCGTCAGCGCCATCCCCCCGGTGGTGCGTCAGCTGCCCTTTGTGCGCTACTTTATCGTCACCAACGGCGCGGCGATCTATGACGCCCGGGAGGACAGGCTGCTGCTCCGGGCGGATATCCCTTTGGAGCTTGCTCTGGACTGCTGCCGGTACATGGCCGGGTTCCCCTTTGTCTATGACTGCTATCAGAACGAGCGGGGCTGGATGAACCGGGCCTTCTATGAGAACCTGGAGCCCTTCTTCGTCACCGAGCCCCGGATGCTGGAGCTGATCCGGCAGACCCGGACCCCGGTGGAGGATCTGTATGAGACGCTGAAAGCCCGGGGAGAGCCGGTGCAGAAGCTGCAGATGTTCTTCCGCCCGGATCAGATGGAGCAGCGGGCCGACCAGCTCAGAGCCCTGCCGGAGCGCTTTCCCCAGCTGTGCGCCACCAGCTCCGTGTCCAACAACATTGAGATCAACAGCGTTCACGCCGGCAAGGGCAAGGCGCTGCACGCCCTGTGCGGCCACCTGGGAATCGACCCGAGGGAAACCGTGGCCTTCGGCGACGGCAGCAACGATCTGGAGCTGCTGGAGATGGCGGGCCTCGGCGTGGCCATGTCCAATGCCCAGGAGCCGGTGCTGCGGATCGCCGGCGCGGTGGCGGGGAATAATAATGAAGGCGGCCTGGGGAAAATGCTCCGGGCGCTGATGACGGAATAAACAAGACCGGACTCAAGAGGAGGGAAATTGCCAATGGATCACCCTGTCGTGCAAATACTGTGCTGCCTGCTCATCGGATACCTGATGGGCTGCTTCAGTCCCTCCTATCTCATCGGCAGGATCAAGGGCTTTGACGTGCGCCGGGACGGCTCGGGCAATGCCGGAGCCTCCAACACCGTGATCCTGGTCGGCAAGCTGGCGGGATTCGCGGTGGCGCTGACGGACATTCTCAAGGCCGCCTGCGCCTGGTGGCTGTGCCGGTGGCTCTTCCCCCTGCTGAAGGTCAGCGGGATGCTGGGAGGCGTGGCCGCCCTGCTGGGACACATGTTTCCGGTGTTCCTGCATTTCCGGGGCGGCAGAGGGCTGGCCTGTCTGGGCGGTCTGGCCCTGGCCTACGACTGGAAGGTCCTGCTGCTGATGCTGGGCATCGCCCTGTTCATCGGCCTGGTCACCAATTACGTCTGCATTGCCACCGTGAGCATGTCCGTTATTTTCCCGCTTTACGTGGGTCTGTCCAGCGCCTTCTGGCTGGGCGCCGCCATTCTGGCCATCCCCGCGGTTCCCATTTTCTGCAAGCATCTGGTGAACTTCCACCGGATCCGCACCGGCGAGGAGCTGCGCCTGAGCTTTCTCTGGGACCGGGAAAAGGAGCTTCGGCGGATCGGACGGCTGTAAGTCAAGAGAAAAGAGAAAAGTGAAGAGTGAAGAGTTCAGGTGTCGCTGACGCGACGGATCAAGATCCGCCACGCCGAGGGCGAGATACCATAACTTTTCACTCTTCACTCTTCATTTTTCACGCAAAAAAGTGTTGACCTCTCGTTCGGGTTGTGCTATAGTTAGCCTTACCTGTCGGACGAGAGGTTTTCTTTTTGTGCGCATTTTTCTCGATCCACACAGGGAGGCAATGCCCGCCACGCGGGTAAATAATCATAGGAGGTGCCGTTAACATGGCTGCAGGCGCAAGAGTTAAAATCACTCTCAGATGCGAAGAATGCAAGCAGAGAAACTACAACACGGTCAAGAACAAGAAAAATACTTCCGACCGTTTGGAGCGGAGCAAATATTGCCCCTTCTGCAGAAAGCACACCAAGCACGTTGAGACCAAGTAAGCGGGAAAGGAAGCGTTATCATGGCTGAAGAAAAGAAAACGAACGCAGCTCCCGCCAAGGCCGTCACCGCCGTCAAGAAGGACGACGCCAAGCCCGGCTTCTTCCAGCGGATCGCCAAGTGGTTCCGCGAGATGAGAAGCGAGCTGAAGAAGGTCATCTGGCCCACGCCCAAGGCGCTGGTCAAGAATTCCGCCGTCTCTCTGGGCATGATGCTGGTTTCCGCGGTGTTGCTGTGGGGCTTCGATGAGCTGGCCCAGCTGCTGGTTCGCGCGCTCTTCACTCTTCTGGGGTAAGCAGAAATGGCTGAAGAAGCGAAATGGTACGTGGTACACACGTACTCCGGATATGAAAACGCCGTTTCCGCCGCGATCATGAAGGCGGCGGAGAACCGCAGGATGACGGATCTGATCCTGGAGACCAGGATCCCTCTGGAGACCGTGACCGAGATCACCGACAGCGGTGAGAAGAAAACGGTGGAGCGCAAGGTCTTCCCCGGCTATGTGCTGGTGAAGATGACGCTGACGGACGACAGCTGGCACCTGATCCACAATGTCCGCGGTGCGACGGGCTTTGTCGGGGCCGATGGAAAGGCCATCCCCCTGACCGAGAAGGAAATCTACGATCTGGGCGTGGAAGTCGCCCCGGAGGACGAACCGGAGTTCTTCGATCCCAGCGAACAGCTGCTGAAGATCGTGGTCAACTATGCTGTGGGCGACGAGGTCCGGGTCAAGGAAGGCCCCTTTGCCGGTCACAACGGCGTGGTGAGCGAGCTGGAGCCCGAGCGCAATCGGGTCCGCGTCGTCATCACCATGTTCGGCCGCGAGACTCCTCTGGATATGGAGCTCGATCAGGTCGAAGTCATTAAATAATTGAGAAAGAGGTGCTACCATGGCACAGAAAGTAGTAGGATACGTCAGATTCCAGGTTCCTGCCGGCAAGGCCACTCCGGCTCCCCCTGTGGGTCCCGCCCTGGGCCAGTACGGCGTCAACATCGGTCAGTTCACCAAGGATTTCAACGAGCGCACCAAGGGCGATATGGGCCTGATGATCCCCGTTGTCATCACCGTGTATTCCGACCGCAGCTTCACCTTCATCACCAAGACTCCTCCTGCCGCCCTTCTGATCAAGAAGGCCTGCGGCATTGAGAGCGGCTCCGGTGTCCCCCAGCGGGACAAGGTCGCCACGATCAGCATGGAAGATGTCCGCAAGATCGCCGAGCAGAAGATGCGCGATCTCAACTGCACCGACATCGAGTCCGCTGTCAGCATGATCAAGGGCACCTGCCGTTCCATGGGCGTCATCGTAGGCGACTGAGCAAGCCAGCATTGCTTGCAACGTGGGAGGATTTATCCATCCATTACACCACATTGTTAGGAGGAAACGACATTGTTTAGAGGTAAAAATTATAAAGAGAGCGCCAAGCTCATTGATAAGCAGGCCCTGTACGATCCCCAGGAAGCCCTCCAGCTGGTCATCAACGCCAGCAAGGCCAAGTTCGACGAGACCGTCGAGCTGCACCTGAAGCTCGGTGTCGACGGCCGTCACGCCGACCAGCAGGTCCGCGGCGCCATCGTGCTGCCCAACGGCACCGGCAAGACCGTGCGCGTGCTGGTGTTCTGCCCCCCCGAGCAGGTTGAGGACGCCCTGGCCGCAGGCGCCGATTACGCCGGCGGTATGGAGTACGTCGAGAAGATCCAGAAGGAGAACTGGTTTGAGTTCGATACCGTGGTCGCCAACCCCAAGATGATGGGTACCGTCGGCCGCCTCGGTAAGATCCTGGGACCCAAGGGCCTGATGCCCTCCCCCAAGGCCGGTACCGTCACCCCCAACGTGGCCCAGGCTGTCAAGGAAGCCAAAGCCGGTAAGGTCGAGTACCGTCTGGACAAGACCAACATCATCCACTGCCCCATCGGCAAGGTCAGCTTCGGCGCTGAGAAGCTGTACGAGAACTACGTGGCTCTCGTCTCCGCCATCATCAAGGCCAAGCCCGCTTCCGCCAAGGGCCAGTACATCCGTTCTTGCGTCACCGCCTCCACCATGGGCCCCGGCGTCAAGATCAACGCCCAGAAGCAGCTGTAAGATCGCTTCGGTCTGATAAAACCCCTCTCCGGGAAATCGGAGAGGGGTTTTTCGCTGTCGGAAAAGGCCTGTTTGGTATTGACGCCGTGTCAGAACGGTGATATACTACGTCTTGACACGATGTCAGCGACCCATGCGTTCATGCCGAGAGGAGACAGAGAGATGCCAAAGGGATCCCCAGAACTGACCCGGGCCCGGAAGGAAGAGATCATCGACGCCTGCCGGAGCCTGTATGAGACCCGGAGCTTCAAGGAGATCACGCTCAAGGAGATCGGACAGCAGACCTCCTTTACCCGGACCTCGATCTACAACTATTTCGAGACCAAGGAAGAGATCTTTCTGGCGCTGTTCGCCCAGGAATATCAGCGCTTCGCCGCCGAGCTGGACGCGCTCTGCCTCCGGGAGGATCCGCTCACGCCGGATGAGCTGGCCTCGCAGCTCGCCCGCGCGCTGGAGCGCAGGCCCCTGATGCTCAAGCTGCTGAGCATGAACCTCTATGACATGGAGGCCAACTCCCGGCTGGAGCGCCTGGTGGAGTTCAAGGCCGCCTACGGGGAATCCACCGCCGCGGTGGACCGCTGCCTGCGGAAATTCGTCCCCGCTCTGGACGGGCAGCAGCGGCAGGACTTCCTGTACGCCTTCCTGCCCTTCGTTTTCGGCCTGTACCCTTACACCGTGGTGACGGAGAAACAGCGTCAGGCGATGGACGAGGCCGGGATCGGCTATGTGTATATGGGCACCTACGAGATGGCTTACCGCTTTATTCGGAATCTACTGGGAGGGCTGCTATGATCACGATCAACATCTACTACACCGGCGAAAACGGCGCCGCCCGGGCCTTTGCGGAAGAGATGCTCCGGAGCGGCCTTGTGGCGGCGATCCGCGCCGAGTCCGGAAACCTGCGCTACGAGTACTTTTTCCCCATGGACGACCCAGAGACGGTGCTGCTTATCGACCAGTGGCGGGATCAGGCGGCCATCGACGCCCATCACGCCTCGCCCATGATGGGGCAGATCGCCGCTCTTCGGGAGAAATTCGATCTGCACATGAACGTGGAACGCTTCCTCTCCGACGAGCAGCTGCCGGAGAAGGATCTGAACTTTATCAAACGCTGAAGGAGAATACCGTATGAGCAAGAAAATCACGCAGACGGCCGGCCGGGCCCAGCTGGGCGAGTTCGCCCCCATGTTCGCCCATCTCAACGACGATGTGCTGTTCGGCGAGGTCTGGAACGAAGAGGCCATCGACGTCAAAACCAAGTGCATCATCACCGTGGTGTCCCTGATGGCCTCGGGGATCACCGATTCCTCTCTGAGCTACCACCTGCAGAACGCCAGGAATCACGGCGTCACCCGGGAGGAGATCGCCGCCGTCATCACCCACGCCACCATGTACGTGGGCTGGCCCAAGGGCTGGGCGGTGTTCCGTCTGGCCAAGGAGATCTGGAACGAGCAGGCTCCGGCCAAAACCGAGAAGGACGCCTATCAGAATACGATCTTCTTCCCCATCGGGGAGGCCAACCCCTACGGCCAGTTCTTTGTGGGACAGAGCTACCTGGCTCCGGTCTCCACGCAGCAGGTGCCCGTGTTCAACGTGACCTTCGAGCCGGGCTGCCGGAACAACTGGCACATCCATCACGCCTCCGCCGGCGGCGGTCAGATGCTCATCTGCGTAGGCGGCCGGGGCTGGTATCAGGAGTGGGGCAAGGAGGCGGTGGAGATGACTCCCGGCACGGCGGTCAACATCCCCGCCAACGTCAAGCACTGGCACGGAGCCGCCGCCGACAGCTGGTTCTCCCACCTGGCCATCGAAGTAGCCGGCGAGGACGCCTCCAACGAGTGGCTGGAGCCGGTCTCCGACGAAGATTACAACAAGCTGAAATAACGGAAGGAGCAACTATCATGAGCAAACTGGTCGCCTGTTTTTCCGCCAGCGGCAGCACCGCCAAGCTGGCCAAGACCCTGGCCGCAGCCGCCGGGGCCGCACTGTATGAGATCAAGCCCGCCGTTGCCTATGAGCGCCGGGACCTGAACTGGATGGACAAGAAATCCCGCAGCACCCTGGAGATGCAGGATCCCTCCTGCCGCCCGGAGCTGGCCGGACCCGCCGCCCCGGTGGCGGAGGCCGACGTGATCTTCCTGGGCTTCCCCATCTGGTGGTACCGGGAGCCCAGCATTATCGACAGCTTCCTGGACGCCTATGACTTCTCCGGCAAGACCGTGGTCCCCTTCTTCACCTCCGGCGGCAGCGATCTGGGCGAGGGCCAGAGCCGCATCGAGAAGCTGGCCCGGGGCGCCAGGGTCCTGCGGGGCCGGCGCTTCTCCGCCAGAGCCTCGGAGACCGAGCTGAAAAGCTGGATCGACAGCCTCGGACTGTAAACCGCGGGAAGCATCGCTTTCCAACAGGACGCCGCAGAGGGCAAAGCCTCGGCGGCGTCCTGTGTTTTGGGCTTTTCCCTGCCGCATCTCCGGAAAAACTGTTTGCGTATTCCCCGCAGGCGGGCTATACTGGAGCCGGAGACAGGAGGTGAGGCTGTGCATTTCACGGAGGCAAAATCGCTGCTCTCCCGGTACAACGGCATGAATCTGTACCGGGGCTGCGCCCACGGCTGCGTGTACTGCGACAGCCGGAGCACCTGCTATCAGTTCACTCACGCCTTTGAAGATATCGAGGTCAAGCAGAACGCGCCGGAGCTGCTGGAGGAGATCCTTCGGAAGCGCCGGAAAAAGTGCGTGATCTCCACCGGGTCCATGAGCGATCCGTACCAGCCCTGTGAGCGCGATCTCCTGCTGACCCGCCGCTGCCTGGAGCTGCTGGACCGCTATGGCTTCGGCGCTTCGGTCATTACCAAGTCCGACCTGGTGCTGCGGGACCTGGATCTGTTCGACAGCATCAACCGGAAGGCTAAAAGCGTTCTGCAGATGACCCTGACCGTCTCAGACGAGGCCCTGAGCCGGATCCTGGAACCGGGGGTCTGCACCAGCGCCAGACGCTATGAGGTGCTGAAGGCTTTCCAGCGCCGGGACATCCCGACCGTGGTGTGGATGACGCCGCTGCTGCCTTTCCTGACGGACACCGAGGAGAACGTGCGGCAGATCCTGGACTGGTGCTTCGACGCAGGGGTAAAGGGCATCGTCTGCTTCGGCGCGGGCCTGACCCTCCGGGACGGAAACCGGGAATATTTTTACAGGGCGCTGGACCGGCACTTCCCCGGGCTCAGCGATCGGTACCGAAGGACCTACGCAAACGCCTATGAGTGCAGCAGTCCCCGGGCCCCGGCGCTGCTGCGGCTGTTTCACGACAGCTGTGAGCGATACGGCGTTCTCCACGACCCGGAGGCCTGCTTTCGCTACCTTGCCGCCTGGCCGGAAAACACCGGGCAGCTGTCGCTGTTTGATGAATAAACGAAAAGCACGAGGGCCTTCCAGACTGTCGGAAAGTCCTCGTGCTGCATTATTCCGCTTCGACCAGCGTTTTCAGATACGCTCCCAACTCCTCAAAGCTGCCGTGAGGCCAGCGCTCCAGGTCCTCGCCCGCCCTGTTGATCAGGCAGTCGGTCAAAAGAAAGACCTTCATGCCCAGGCTCTGGGCGATCATGTCTTCCCCGGTGTCGTTGCCCACCATCAGGCAGTCCTCCGGCTTCAGGCCCCGCTTTTGCAGGATCTCCCGATAATAGTCCGGATTGGGCTTGCAGGTGCTGCTGTTCTCGTAGGTGGTAACGAACTCGAAATCCTCCGGCTCCAGGCCCGCCCAGCGAATGCGGCTCCGGGTGGCCACAGCCGGAAAGAGGGGATTCGTGGCCAGGATGGCCCGCAGCCCCAGGTCTCTGACCAGCCGCACCGTCTCCCGCGCCTTCGGGGTAAAGCCGCAGAGGGCCTTCGCCTGCTGGAATTCATTGGCATAGAACTCCTCGAACAGCGGGATGTGAGTCCTGGCCTGCTCCCCGTACACCCCCAGGAAAAAGCGCCAGAACGCCTCTTCATTCCGGCAGGAGCCGTCGTTTGTCACCATGGCGTTCGTGCCGCCCCAGACAGCCTTGATCAGCGCCTTTGGCTCATAGCCGCAGGGCGCCATTTTTTTGCACAAAAGGCTGAAATACCGATCCACGAACGCGTCCTGATCCATCGGGAGCAGCGTCCCGTCCAGGTCGAACAATACCGCTTTGAGCATCTTTTCTTCTCCATTCTCTTTTCTCTGTCCTCATCCCGGGATCCCCGGCCACGCCGTGGAGATTCCCGGCCGGGAGGGGATGGAAACCATCCCACCGGGCGGGACAGCTTCTGTTACTGCTCTGGGGACTCCCGGACCGGTCAAAGGCAGCCGGCATGCCGGGTCACGCTGGCATGGTCCAGGTACAGGTCGCCGGGAAAGGACCGCATGGCATCCCCGTCTGCCGGTTTTGTCCGAAACTGGCGCCCATTATAACAGACCCATGGCCGGAACACCAGTTTTTTCTCGGTTCTCCCTTCTGAGTAACCGCCACTTTTCTCAGGATCGGTCGCTGAGGCGCGGAGCGATCACTGACTGGGGGCGTCAAACCCCAGAAATTTCTGTATCCTTCCGGCGGCTTTTGCGGTATACTGAGGCTGGAGTCCGGCGCCGGCGGGGAAAAGTCCCGCCCGGAGGGCCGGACTCCCCGGAAAGAAAAACGAACAAGGAGAGCTTGCCATGCATATTCTGGAAAATGAAGTCCTGCGCCTGGAGATCGCCGACCGCGGCGCCGAGCTGAGCCGGGTCTGGGACAAGCAGGCCCGCTGCGAACGGCTCTGGAGCGCCGATCCCGCGGTGTGGAACCGGCACGCCCCCATTCTTTTCCCCTTCGTGGGCAAGGTCCTGGACGGCAAATACCGGCTGGAGGGTCGGGAGTATGAGATGAAGACCCAGCACGGCTTTGCCCGGGATCTGGACTTTGTCTGCACCGAGGAGACCGACGGCCGTGTGGCGCAGGTGCTCACGTCCACCGGGGAGACTCTCCGCCGCTACCCCTTCGATTTCCGCCTCCTGGTGCGCCACCGGCTGGACAGCCGGAACCCCCGGCTGCTGCACGTGGGCTGGGAGGTGACCAATACCGGGGACCGGACCATGTTCTATGCCATCGGCGGGCATCCGGGCTTTCTGCCCCCGGAGGGCGTGAAAAAGGAAGAGCTGCTCCTGGGCTTTCCCGGAAATCAGACCCTGCGCTACATCAGCGCCGACCCGGCGGGCTTTGCCGTTCCGGGCACGATCCGCGAGCTGGCGCTTCGGGAGGGTCTGACCCCTTACGGCGCTACCCTGCCCGAGACCTGGATCTTCGAGGATCGCCAGGTCCCGGCGGTGCAGCTGGTCCGCCCCGACAAAACACCCTGGGTGACCCTGCGCTGTGAGGACTTCCCCATCCTGGCGGTCTGGGCCAAGGCTGAAGGACCTTTTGTATGTCTGGAGCCCTGGTGCGGCCGCACAGACGACGAGGGCTTCACCGGCGAGATCTCGGAGAAGGTCTGCGAGCAGCGGCTGGAGCCCGGAGAGACGAAAGCAATCTCCTACAGCATCGAATTTCACCGATAATGCCCCTCCCAAACGGAAGAAGGCGCGGCCGGAGCCGCGCCTTCTTCCGTTTGGCATAAAATCGGGTATCAGGAAAACTGCTCCATCCCGCCCAGGATCCTCTTCCCGGGATTCAGCGGCCGGTCCTCCGGTCGAACAGGGGAGAGCTCGACCCGGATCCCAACGCCGGGGAATATCCCCTCCGCCCGGTTTTGGATCTTCTCGGTCGGGTATGGGCCCGCCGTCAGGCCCCGGATCCGCAGCACACCGCCCTCCAGCCGAGCGGTATAGTCCACCAGCTCCGGCAGGGCAAACAGGGCTTCGTCCAGCTCCTCGATCCGATTTCCCGCCCGGCGGCGGAGACGGTCCAGCCGGATCGTCGCACTCCCGCAGGGGCAGGGCTCCGGCAGGATCCGGGTCACGTCACCGGTGCGGTAGCGGATCAGCGGCAGGGCCTCCATGCCCACGGTGGTGATGACCAGCTCGCCCCACTCTCCCCGGGGCAGGACCTGGCCTGTCTCGTCCACAATCTCCGGGATCACGTGGTTTTCTCTGAGATGCATCCCCTCATGGGCCGGGCAGGTGACCGCCCCGGCCATGCCCATCTCCCGGGAACCGTAGTGGGGGAACAGCCGGGAGCCCAGGATTCGCTCGCATCCCGATATCACGCTGTCCGGACAGGCGTCGCCGCTGACCAGCGCCCGGCGGAGGCTTCCCCTGCCGCAGGCCCGAAGCAGAGACAGCAGCTGCCCCGGCATCCCCACAAAGGTATCCGGCTGCTCCCGCTCCAGGATGGCGGCATATTCCCCATAGCTCAGGGATGGGCCCAGCTTCAGCGGCCGGGCGCCCAGCCGTGTCACGGCCTCCGCGATCAGCTCGCCCAGGCCATGGGGGCCGGAAAAGGGAAAGCAGATCATGGTTCTGCTGCCGGGGAAGATCAGTTCCCCAAGCCCGGCCATATAGAGCCGGACGGTGTTTTCCAGATCCCCGTCGGTATAGAACACCCGCTTGGCAGTGCCGGTGGTGCCGGAGGTGGTCTCGGAAATGATCCGCCGGATCCGGCTCTGGGAGATCAGCAGCATCCCGGGAGCTGACCGGGCCAGATCCGCCTCTGTGGTGAAGGGCAGGCTCCCCAGCTCCGCCAGGGAATCCAGCCGTTCCGGCAGACCGCGGTAAAAGCCGCCGCGCTCCCTTTCCCGCGCAAGAAGGCGGTTCAGCTTTGCCAGCTGAATCGCCTCTATCGTTTCCCGGTCCAGGGTATTGACCTGCTCCTGCTCCATGATGAGCGCATCCAGGCGTGAGATCTTCATCTTCGGTACAGCGCTCTCCCTTCCGTATCGGTCAAGTTGTAGGCGCAGAACGGCACCATGCCGTGCTCCGGGTCCATCTCGCAGATATAGCAGCGCCGCAGGCGCTTCAGATCCAGGTTCCAGGCGTCCTGAAACACCATGCCGGATACGGCAAAGGTATTCTTCCTCGCCTGCTCCAGAAAGGCGTCCAGGGAGGAGGTCTCCAGAAATTCCCCGTCACCGGCAAATTCCTCCGCTTCACCGGACCATTGGTTGGCGACGGCCTGGCGGGAGTCGTCGGAGCTGACACAGCAGCAGCCGCTGTCGGACTTGCGCTTGAGCGCTTTCAGGCTGCCGTCGGTCTTTTTCAGGTAACTAGCATGGAAGGAGCAATAGGGATTCTCCGCCCCGCCGCCGCCAAAATCGGAGGCGCACATCCGGCCTCCGGTCTGCTCCTCGATCAGGCGGAGCATTTTGGGGATGGTCACGGGCCTGTCGGGCCGAGCCAGGCCGCAGCGGCCGAAATAGCTCAGCGGTTGAAAATGCACGCCCCGCACCGCCGGCATCCTCTCCAGCGCGTAACGCAGGATCGGCCCCACCTGGTCCTCATTGACCCCGGCCGCGATCACCGGCACCAGCACGATCCCCAGTCCGGCCTCGGCGCAGGCCTCGATGGCCCGCTCCTTCTCCGCCAGCAGCCGCCGGCCCCGAAGGATCTCGTACACCGGGTCGCTGACGGCATCAAACTGGAGAAACACCGTACTCAGCCCCGCCTCCTTCAGGCTGCGGGCATAGCCGGGCTCGGAGGCCAGACGCAGGCCGTTGGTGTTCAGCTGAAAGAAGGAGAAGCCCTTCTCCCGCCCCAGCGCGATGATCTCCGGCAGATCGTCCCGGACGGTGGGTTCGCCGCCGGACAGCTGGATGTTGAAGGGGCCGCCGTGGTCCATCAGGTATTGGTACTGGGCCGCGATCTGCCCCAGGCTCGGATCGCCGTCCCCGGTCTCGCCCGCCGAAGCAAAACACACCGGGCAGCGCAGATTGCAGCGTTTTGTCAGCTCCAGCAGCACGCAGCAGCCTTTTGTCCGGTGCTCCCCGCACAGGCCACAGTCATAGGGGCAGCCCCGGCTGCAGGGCTTGGGGTCCTTCGGCGCTTCCGCCGCGCTGTTCTTCGTGGCCCACCGGAGATAGGAGCGCAGATCTCCCTCCCAGATCAGGGAACGGAAGTCCCCGTGCTCCGGGCAGGACTTTTCCATATAGACGCCGTCTGTTCCCGGGCAGATCTCCGCGGGCAGCACCCGCAGGCAGACCGGGCAGACACTCTCTGTTCTCCCAATGATCACAGCAGTTCACGCTCCGTCAGAATTTCCATGCATTTTTCATAGGTGGCGGCAATGATCTGGGGGCAGCACTCCACCCGCCTGGCCGGATTGCCCCGGGTGATATCCCGGCAGTCGATGCCGCCGTAATCGGCGGTGATCTCATCCTCAAACCAGCGGGTGAACTCGCCCAGGGCGGGCTTGTGCTCCGGGGAGTCCATCCCCGTGTCCTCGCCCTTGCCGGTAAAATATGAGATCACGCAGGCTCCGCCGGTCATGCAGCCGCAGCAGTTCTGGGAAAAGCCCACGCCGCCGTTCAGTCCTCCCATGGCCTTCACCAGGCCCGGATTCTCCTCCCCCACGGTCTCCAGCATGAGGATCGCCAGGATCTGGCCGCAGAAATACCCATAGCGGCTCAGCTCCATGATCCTGTCAAACAGATCCATTTCTATCTCCTTTCCCCGATGAGCAGCCAATAGCCGCATCTGCCCCGGGGGATGGTGCAGCACGGCACATCCTCCCGCCACAGCGCTTCCAGAATATACTCCCGCCAGGCCGCCGTCATATTCTCGGCCCGGAGAAGCGAGAAGCCGGCCCCGTTCAGCAGCGCCTCCGGAGCCTGAAAAAACACATCCGACAGCAGCAGCTTCCCGCCGGGCCGGAGCAGCCGGTGGGCCTCCCGCAGCGCGCCGGGCACGTCGCCCGAGGCAAAGAAGGCGCACTGACTGAGCACTCCGTCAAAGCTGCCGTCGGGGTAGGGCGTATGCAGCAGATCCCCCTTGTCCACCAGCGGGGACCGAGGGCTGAGGTCCAGACCCTCCGCCCGGAAGCCCAGCCCCCGCAGAAGGGCCAGCGTCTCCCCCGCCCCGGCGCCCAGATCCAGGAGCCGCGCCCCCTCGGGCAATTCGGCCAGGGCGAGCATGCGGCGGGTGTTCTCCTCGCCGCCGGGATGGCCGTTCACTTGTCCTCCAGCGCCCGCTCCACGGACGCCACTTTCCCAAGGGCCAGCTCCTCCGGCACATAGACAAAGCCGCAGACCGGGCAGACCGGCAGTTCCACGGGAAAACCGTTGTCCAGGTACATGAATTTGGCCTTGCCCTTTACCAGCGGCACCCCGCATTTCAGGCAGCTGAGCTTGCCCTGGGGATCGATGGTATAGTAGTTTTTCTCCACAGCCATGGTTCAGCCCTCCCGTTTTACCACCTGCATCCGGTGACTGTAGGCCCGGTGCACCGTATAGGCGTCCTCCCCGTCCCGGGTGAATTTGACCCAGAAGGTGGCGTTGCCCACCCGGCAGCGGGCCACCAGCAGTCCGTCCTCGCCGTCCAGGATCGCCTCGCCGGTCCGGCGAAAGTCCTCCAGCACGGCGATCACGTCGTCGGTGAGGATCATCCGCTCGTCCATCATCTGCCGGGCTTCCTCGGTATACTTCAGTTCAAACTCCAGCTTCATCTCCGCCGTCTCCTCCTGCCAAAGCTCCCACAGCAGTTCATTTTTCAGATTCAGCCGGTTCCGGCGCTTTTCGCTGATATCCGGCGGCGCGCCGGCGTCGGTCCCGTAGACCAGCTCCAGAATGTGCCGGGACTCGTGCCCCTGCCGGGCAAAGCGGTCCCGACAGGCCATGCAATAGGAGATATAGGGCGCGTCCGAGCGCTCCAGGCAGGACGCGGTCATCTCCCCGGCCACCTCGGGGTTGGCGTAGGCGGCAAGGCCGCCGTAGCCGCAGCAGGGGGATCGGTCCCCGGAATCCGGGGTCTCCACCAGCTCGCAGCCCAGTCGGGCCGCCAGGGTCCGGATGGCCTTCTGTGTCTCCGGGTCGCCCCGGGCGCCGCAGGAATCGTGCAGGGCGGCGGGACGATCCAGCCCGCGCCCGCCCTCCGGCAGCCCCAGCTGCAGCAGCAGCTCCCAGATCCCGACGGTCCGAAGGCCCTCATGCCGGCTCAGTTCCTTTTTACAGGTTGGGCAGCCGGCGATCACAATGGGATTCCCCAGCCGGCTCAGCTCCCGGTCCAGAAATTCCCGGGTCTGCTCCTCCAGCTCCGTCCGCCCGGCCCAGTCGCAGATGGCGCCGCAGCAGCCCAGCATCAGGCCCACGCCGCCCTCCAGCCGACGGCACAGGTCCAGATAGGCGGCCTTCACCGTCTCCGGGGCGATGGCCGAGGCCTGGCAGCCGGGGAAGAAGACGTAACGGCAGGTCTCAAAGCCCGGCTGGGGCCGGCACAGAAAGGCGTCGCCGTTGGAAAAGAGCATGTCCATCAGCGCAAATTCATGAGGCGCCAGGGGCATTTTGTCGGTAGAGACCATATTTTGCCGGGCGAGATGGCACACACGGGCCATGTCGAAGCCGTTGGGGCAGACCACAGTGCACTGTCCGCAGAGGGAGCAGCTGTTCATGGGCTTGTTGAGCTGGTGGTCGCCCATGATGATCTGGGTGTTGTTATAGATCTCCCTGGCCAGCAGGCCGGGATGCTTTTTGTAATGCCGCAGATACGCGCAGCTTTTCAGGCACTCTTCGCAGCGGCAGCGCAGGCAGCGCCCGGCCTCCCCCACCGCCTGCTCCTTCGTGTAGCCCTCCGGGGGAACGGGTTCCCTCTGCAGCCGGACGGCCGCCGACAGGTCGGTGTACAGCCGGGTCTCCACCGGCCCCTCCTGGCCCCGGGTGTTCCGGGGATCCAGGCCCTGGGCCAGCCGGTCCACGGTCAGGGCGGCCTTCTTGGCGCCGAAGGCCGCGTCCATCACGCCCTCGCCCCGGCCCATGACCAGGTTCTCCGCTTCCCAGTACATCAGCTCCGGCAGACAGTCCGCCGCCGGAAACAGGCTCTTTGCCACAGGCTCCGAGGCGCAGACCACGTCGAACCCGCCCCGGATCCGCTCATAGCTTTCCCGGGTGACCGGGCTGTTGTATTCGAATTGGATGTCCTTGCTCTTCAGGCGCCTGAGCTCCAGCCGGAAGGCCCCATCGTCCAGGAAGCCCGCCATGCTGCGCAGAAAGCTCTCCGCGTCCGGCTCCGGGCAGAACACCGTCACGGGATAGGCCTTCTTCTCCAGCTCTCCGGCCAGAAACAGGCAGAACAGATCGGAGCCGAGGACGGCAACGGTCTTTTTCTTTTTGGTGCGGAAGATACTTCCGCCCCGGGAGGCCTCTCCATAGCGGGCCACGGCCTCCTCCACCGCCCGGATCGCCACCGCGTCGCCCACCTCGCCCAGACGGCATTTCCCCTCGCAGGGCGCTTCACAGCCCCGGGCCAGGACCAGGGGGAAGGGGGCGATCTTCTCGTACAGCTGCAGAGCCTTCTTGAAATTCCCGGCGGCGGCAGCCTCCAGAAAGGCCCGGGTGTCCAGCTTCAGCGGACAGGCGGCGTTGCAGAAGGGCGGCTGCTCGTATACACACAGCGAAACCATGCCCTCGATCTCCTCCCGGGAGATCTTGTTGACCTTATACACATGGGTGGAGCCCCGCTCCCGGATCTGCGCCATGTTCCTCCCTCCCGTTTGAAAAACTGGGGATGCGGCATCAGCCGCATCCCCATTATACCATTGGTGCAAATACTTTGAAAGGACTTATTTCTCCAGAGCCTTCAGGGCCTCCAGCACGCGCTCCGGACGGGCCGGGATGCGGGTGATGCGGGCGCCGGTGGCGTTGTAGATGGCGTTCAGGATAGCCGGGTGCGGCGCATCCAGCGGGGCCTCGCCGCAGCCGGCGGCGCCGTAGGGGCCGTTGGGACGGTAGGTCTCGTTGAAGTGCAGCTCGATGTCATCGGGAACGTCGTTGGGATAGAGGATGCCGCAGCGCATCAGGCTGGTGTGCTTGCTCAGATCCTCGAAGTCCTCGGTGAGGGCCAGGCCGATGCCCTGGACCAGGCCGCCGTAGAAGTTGCCGTCCACCAGCAGCTTGTTCATGATGGTGCCCACGTCGGCCACGCAGGTGAACTTCTCCACCTTCACCTTGCCGGTCTTGGTGTCCACGCAGACCTCGGGCAGGAAGATGGTGTACATATAGGTGGCAAAGGGCTCGCCCTGAGCCGTGTCCTGATCCACCGGGTGATCGGCGCAGTAGGTGGTGACCCAGTTGCCCTCCACCAGCAGCTTCTTGCCGTCGGCGACCATTTCCTCGTAGGTGCGGAAGGTCCCGTCGTCCTTCTTCATCTCGGCCACCAGAGCCTCGGCTGCCAGGCGGCAGGCGTTGCCGCTCATGACCTGGCTGCGGGAACCGCCGGCAGGACCGGAGTTGGGCGTGTACTTGGTGTCGTTCATCACCAGGCGGATCTGCTCGGGCTTGATGCCGGCCTGGCGCAGGGTCTCATGGGCGGAGACCAGCGCGCCCATGTCGGCGCCCTGTCCGTGATCCTCCCAGGAGACGTAGATGGTAACGGTGCCGTCGGGATTCAGCTCGGCCTTGGCGGAGGAGGCGTCAACACCGTCCAGGCCGCAGCCGTAAACGCCCAGGGACACGCCGATGCCATACTTGAAGCGGCCGTCGGAGGCGGCGTTCTTCTCGGCCACTCTCTTCTTGCCGGCCTCGTACAGCGGACGGGCCTTCTCGAACAGGGCTTCCTCGCAGTACACGTCGGGTTCGTAGCCGGTGGGGATGGTGGTATGCTCGGCGGCCTTGTAGCAGTTGCGGGCGCGCATCTCAAAGGGATCGATGCCCATCTTGGCGGCCAGGCAGTCGATGGCGATCTCGGAGCCCATGAAGGACTGGGGAGAGCCGTAGGCCCGGAAGGCGGAGCCCCAGGCGTGGTTGGTGAACACCGTCTGGCTCTTGTTGCGGATGGAGGGGATGCCGTAGCCGGCGCCGGTGAACTGGCTCAGACGCATGGTCAGCAGATCGCCGAACTCAGAGTACGGGCCGTGGTCCACATAGTTGTCGCCCCACATGGCCAGCAGCTTGCCGTCCTTGTCCGCAGCCAGGCGGATGTGCATGAAGGCGGGAGAACGCTTGCCGGTGTAGGTGATATTCTGGAACTGGGTGAAGTTCAGAGACACCGGCACGCCCAGGATCTTGACGGCGGCGCCGATGAGGGCCTCGTTGGTGGGAGAGAACTTGTAGCCGAAGGTGCCGCCGGCGTGGTTCTGGACCAGGCGCAGCTTCTCCATGGGCACGCCGATACCGGCGGCGATCATGGGCATGTGCAGATGGATGCCGATGGACTTGGAATGCACGGTGACCATGCCGTCCTCATCGATGTAGCCGTAGCCGCAGTCGGGCTCCAGATGCAGGTGGGGCTGACGGGAACAGTAGCTCTCGATCTCCACCTGCTGCTCGTCGGGGATGGAATCCCAGTCGAAGTCGGGTCCCTTGATGCAGTTGGTCTCATAGAACACGTTGGGGATGCCGGGATGGATCTCGATGGCGTCGGGGGCCATGGCGTCCAGGGCGCTCATGTAGGCGGGCAGCTCCTCGATCTCCACCTTCACCGCGTCGGCGGCGGCCCGGGCATGCTCCTCGGTGTCGGCGGCCACGATGGCGATGGCGTCGCCGAACTGGAAGATCTTGTCGGAGCACAGGACCGGGCGCTCAAAGCCGTCGGTCTTGTTGTGCTTGGGCAGCATGACCAGACCGTTGATCTGGTTGGTGCCGCCGGCGGCCAGGATGTCCTTGTAGGTGATGACCTTCACCACGCCGGGCATCTTCTCGGCCTCGGAGGTGTCGATGGACTTGATGTTGGCATGGGAGACCTTGGCCTGGGTCAGGGCCAGGCGCAGGCAGCCGGGCATCTTCAGCGCGTCGTCGGCGCCGAAGTCCCAGGTGCCGGTGACCTTCTGGGCGGCGGAGGGACGGATGTACTTGGTGCCCTTGATGCTGTCACCGGTGGGCTTGAAGACCAGGTCCTCCTTGGTCATCTCACCCCGCAGCACCGCGGCGGCGTCCATCACCGCGTCGATCAGCGGCTTGTAGCCGGTGCAGCGGCACAGGTTGCGCTGCTTGTTGAACCAGTCGCGGACCTCTTCCCGGGTGGGATTGGGATTGTTCTCCAGCAGGACCTTGGCGCTGATGATGAAGCCCGGGGTGCAGAAGCCGCACTGGGCGCAGCCGTGGGCCATCCAGGCCACCTGCAGGGGATGCATATCGCTGAGGGTGCCCACGCCCTCGATGGTGGTGATCTCGGCATTGTCGGGAACTCTGCTCATCTTCACGATGCAGGACTTGGTGACCTTGCCGTTCATGATGACGTTGCAGGCGCCGCAGTGGCCCTCGCCGCATCCGATCTTGCAGCCGGTCAGCAGCAGATGCTCACGCAGGACCTTGGCCAGGGTCTCGTCCTTGTCCAGGACCAGGTTCCGGCTGACACCGTTGATCACAAGTGTCTTTTTGATCATGTTTTTTCCTCCTCTTATATATTCGTGTATGTTACGACCCTCGTTTGGGTTTGCGCTCAGGAATGTCCGTGGCCGCCGCAGCGGTCGTGGTCCGGGCCCTTGCCGGTGATATCCTTCACCCGCTCGATCCCCCGGGGGGTGTAGAACACCAGCTGGGAGACGCTGCCGTCCATATTTTCGCCGCTCAGGCGCAGAAAATTGGCGTTCTCATAGAAGTCGATGGGCAGCTCCCGGCGAAAGACCTTCCCGGTGTTCCGGTCGGTCACCTCCACGGTGATGCTGTCCGCCACGATCTCAAACAGTTCCTCATCCATTTTGTCTTCCTCCCAGTGCCGGAGGCGATAGTGCCCCTTTTACAATTCAATTTTACGCTTCAAGAATTGGAAGTTTCAACTTATAACAAAAAGCAATTCGCAGAATCTGCGAACTGCTTTTTGGATACTTTTGATAATTAAAAGCGTTTAACCTGCGCCCTATCCGCAGATCACCAGAGTCCCGTTCACGTCACACAGGGGGACGGCGGGCAGCCGGAGGCCGGCCTCCCGCTCATAGCGCGCTAGCGCCGCTCTGACCCCCGGCAGATCCGGATTGCCGTAGTCGTGCAGCAGCAGAAAGCCCCCCGGATTCAGGCGGGGCAGAAACCAGTGCAGCCCCTGATAGCTGCTCTCCTCCAGATCCACGTCCAGGGACACCAGCGCAAAGCGCTCCTCCAGGCCCGCCGCGCTGTCCGGGAACAGGCCCGGTCGGAATACCGCCTTTTCCGGATGGGGCAGCCTTGCCCGGACCCGGTCTTCCGTTGTGTTCCGGTGGGCGTCCACAAAGCCCCGGCCGTAAGCCTCCGCCTCTTTCGGATCGAAGCCCCGGAAAGTATCGAACAGATAGAGCCGCCGGTCCGGCAGAAGGGCGTTGATGCAGGCGGCAAAGCTCCCCCGGTACACGCCCAGCTCCGCCGCGGCGCCCGGCACCGGTCCCAGCCTTCGGCAGATCGCCTCCAGGCTCTTCAGCCTGACATAATCGTTGTCCAGCTCTGCGGGCGGGAGGCGCTCCGCCTCAGACCAGCGCGGCGCGCGGATCAGCCGCTGGGACTGCCGCAGCTTCTCGACAAACAGCGCGCCCAGGGCTTCTTCCGCCAGGGCGTAGCTGCGGTTCCGATCCTGCAGTATCGCGTGGTTTTTCAAAAACAGCAGCTTTTCCGGGGCGATCCCCAGCGTCTGACAGCGCTCGGCGATCTCCTCCGCCTGCCGGCTGGTGACGATCACCAGGTCATAGTCCCGCCGGGCCAGCTCCTCCGGCGGGATCACCGGTCTGCCCAGAAAAAGCTCCCCCACCGGCCGACTGTCCACGAAAGCCGCCACCTTTTTCGCCGGCAGCGCCTGATCCATCAGATCCCCGGCGCCGCAGCCGGTGCCCCAGACATAGACCTCCATGCCTCGCCCCTCCTTTTTTCTTTATCCTACCATACTCCCGCCCAAAGGTCACGCAAAATCACGCCTTTTCCGATTTACAAACAAAAACAAATCCGCTATACTGGTTCCATAGTAACAATGATCCCCGCGCGAACGCTCGGAAGAAGCCTCGATTGATTTTGCCATGGGACGATCATGATACAGAAAGGCCGGTGACAAACGTTGGCGGAATGTTGTTGTGAAGGCGAAAAGGTCCAGCCCTTTGTGGGAAAATCCAGCGGCTGCATGCTCTGCGGAAAGCCCCTGCGCTATGAGAAAACGGCCAGGCCGCGGCGCTGCGCGGTCTGCGGGGAGGAGAAGCTCTCCTCCTGCGCCTGCGAGGACGGGCACTTTGTCTGCGACGCCTGCCACAGCGCGGGCCTGGACGCCTTTTTCATCCCCTTCTTGCTGCAGAGCGGCGAGAAATGCCCCCAGACGCTGCTGGAACAGGTGATGGCCCTGCCCCAGGTCCACATGCACGGGCCGGAGCACCACGCCATCGTACCCTGCGTGCTGCTCACCGCCTTCCACAACTGCGGGGGCGGCAACGATCTGAAGGAGGATCTGTCCGCGGCGCTGAAGCGCGGCCGCCAGGTGCCCGGGGGCGCTTGCGGCTACTGGGGCGTCTGCGGCGCAGCCGCCGGGGCGGGGATCTATATGAGCGTGCTCACCGGCTCTGACCCGGTCAACGAGAATGCCTGGCCTATCCCTCAGCGTCTGGTGGCCCGATGCCTGAACCGGATCGCCCAGGTGGGCGGCCCCCGCTGCTGCAAGCGCAGCAGCCGCCTGTGCATCCACGAGGCGGTTTTGTTCACCGCGGAGCTCTTTGGCGTGGACATGCCGGAGGCGGAGGTCCGCTGTACCTATATGGGTCAAAACCGGGAGTGCATCGGGCGCGGCTGCCCGTTCTTTCCGGTGAAGGGAAGGGAGGCGGAGCCATGACCACCGGCGCGCTGATCGTGGCGGCGGGAATGTCTTCCCGGATGGGAGACTTCAAGCCCATGCTCAACATCGGCTCCATCTCCATCGCCCAGCGGGTGGTGGCCACCTTCCAGCAGGCGGGGATCGACCGGATCGTGATGGTCACGGGTTACAACGCCACCACCCTGGAGCGGCACCTGGCCGGCAACGGGATCGTTTTCCTGCGCAACGAAAATTACGAGACCACCCAGATGTTCGACTCGGCCCGGATCGGTCTGAGCTATCTGCGGGACAAATGCGACCGGGTGATCTTCACGCCGGTGGATATCCCGCTGTTTACCGCCGCCACCGTGCAGGCGCTGCTGGACAGCTCCGCGAAGCTGGCCTGCCCCGTCTGCGGGGGCGTGTCCGGGCACCCGACCCTGATCGCAAGCGAGCTGATCGATGGGATTCTGGCCGACGACGGCCGGGACGGGCTGCGCGGCGCGCTGGAGCGCTGCGGGGTGGAAATGAGCCGGATCCCGGTGGAGGATCGGGGGATTCTGCATGATGCGGACACCCCGGAGGACTACCGGGCCCTGCTGGCCTATCACAACGAACATCTGGTGCGCCCGGTGCTCAGCATCTCCCTGTCCCGGGAGAAGGTCTTCTTCGACGCCCGGACCGCCATGCTGCTGCGGCTGGTGGAGGAGACCACCTCGGTCCGCACCGCCTGCAAGCGCATGCAGATGAGCTATTCCAGCGGCTGGAACGTGATCCGCACCCTGGAGTCCCAGCTGAACCGGACGCTGGTCCGGCGCAGCCAGGGCGGCGCCGGCGGCGGAAAAAGTCAGCTGACCGAGGACGGCGAGCGTCTGCTGGCCCGGTACGAGGCCTACAGCGCCGCTCTGCGGGAGGAAGCCGCCCGCCTCTATCCAGAGTATTTTGAAGGACTGTTCTGATGCGTAAACTCTATCTGATCCGCCATGCCCACCCGGATTTCCCGCTGGGCACCCACATGTGCCTGGGCCGGACCGACACCCCCCTGGGGCCTCTGGGACGGATGCAGGCCTGCCTGCTGGGCCGGGCCCTGTCCGGTGCCGGGCTGAGGACGGTGTTTTCCAGCCCCCTGACCCGCTGCCGCCAGACCGCCGCCCCGCTGGGGCTGCCCCTCGTGACGGTGGACGCCCTGGCCGAGCAGGACATGGGTCCCTGGGACGGGCTGGACTTTACCCGGATCCGGGAGGGCTGGCCGGAGCTCTACGCCCGGCGGTCCTCCGAGCCGCTGCTGGTCCCTCCCGGCGCCGAAACCCTGGAACAGGTGCGGCGGCGGGTGATGCCGGCGCTGGAGAGCTGTCTGCAGAACAGCGAAGGCGATATTGCCGTGGCGGCCCATGCCTCGGTGATCCAGGCAATCCTGGCGGAGGTCTGCGCCATCCCGCTGGAGGAGAGCCGGCCCCTGCGTCCGCCCTACGGCTCCTGGGCGATCCTGGACTATGACGGGAGCCTGCGCCTGCAGTCCGGCGGCATCCTGCCGGAGCTCCCCCTGACCGCAGACCTGGCGGAGGCTCTGCTGGAAGCCGCCGCGCCGGGCGAGCAGATCGCCGCCCACTGCAGGGCGGTGGCCGCCGAGGCGCTGCGCATCGCCCGGGCCCTGCCCCTGGCGCTGGACCGGGAGCTGCTGGTCAGCGCCGCCCTGCTGCACGACGTGGCCAGGAGCCGGTCGGAGCATGCCCGTCTTGGCGCCGCCTGGCTGCGGGAGCTGGGCTATGACAAGGCCGCGGGTCTGGTGGAGCAGCACCACGATCTGCAGAGCGAGGAGCTGAACGAGGCCGCGATTCTGTATATCGCGGACAAGTGCGTACAGGGCGAGCGGAGAGTCTCTGTACAGGAGCGTTTTGCCGAAAGCGAACGCAAGTGCCTGACCGCCGAAGCCAAAGCCTCCCATGCCGCCCGGCTGGCCCGGGCGCTGCGGATCCGGGAGGAGATCCATCGGCTCTGCGGCCGGACCGTTTTGGAGTGAAGGGGGATCCTTATGGAAAACATTTACGGAGAGATTCTGAAAAGCCTGCGCGAAAGCCAACCGGTTGCCCTTGAGACCGTGATCTCCGGAAGCGCCGGTCAGATCCGGGACGGCCTGGCGCGCCGCCTGATCCCGGTGGTTCCGGTGACGGACGCCCACGGGCGCAGCTTCGCCCGGGTGACCAGCGACCGGGAGGGCGAGACCATCACGGTCCGGGAGCCCATGCTCCCCCAGGAGCGGCTGATCGTGCTGGGAGCCGGGCATATCGCCCTGCCGGTCTGTGAGTTCGGCGCCCGGTGCGGCTTCACGGTCTGTGTGGTGGACGATCGGCCGGACTTTGCCAACCGCAGCCGTTTCCCCGACGCCGCCCTTGTGATCTGCGACAGCTTTGAAAACGGGATTCGCCGGCTGGAGGTGACGCCCTTTGACTACGTGGTGGTCATCACCCGGGGCCACCGGCACGACGCCGACTGTCTGCGGGCGCTGCTGCCGGGCGCGGAGCCGGCCTATCTGGGCATGATCGGCTCCCGCCGCCGCACCAGAGGGCTGCTGGAGATGCTGAAGGAGGAGGGCTATGACGAAGCCCGGCTGAAGAAGATCTGCACCCCCATCGGCCTGAACATCGGAGCCGTCACCCCGGGGGAGATCGCCGTCTCCATTCTCTCGGAGGTCATCGCCTACAAACGCCTGCCCGAGCACGGGGACCCCAGCCGCTTCTGCAACGACTCGGACGCGGAGCTGTCCACGCTGCAGTACCTGGCGGAGAACCGGGATCCCAAGGCCATCGTCACCGTCATCGAGACCAAGGGCTCCACGCCCCGGGGCACCGGGGCCAAGATGGCCGTCAGCCCTCTGGGCAAAGTCACCGGCTCCATCGGCGGCGGCTGCAGCGAGGCGGCGGTGATCCAGGATGCGGTGCGCATCATCGGCACCGGGCGCTGGAAGCTCGTGGACATCGACCTGACCGGCGAGGTGGCCGAATCCGACGGCATGGTCTGCGGCGGCACCATGAAGGTGCTGGTGGAGGACGGCTGCGAGTAAGAGAGCGCAAAAAAGCATGGGCGGGCCGTGGGCTCGCTCATGCTTTTTCATATTTCGTACAGAAGAAGGACGTTTACCGGCGCAACGCCTATCTCCGGGGGCAGTTGGGCCGGCCGTTTTTCTTTGGGAATGCGCCACCAGATGGGTGGGCTGTCCGGCGCCTGCCCCTCAAAGCGGAACTGGATGATGGTCTCAAAGGGTTCCTCCATCTCCTCCACGAAACGCACGGGAAAGCGGTTGCGGGACGTGGCGGTGTTGAAATAATGGGCCCGGATGCCCACGGCCTTCAGATCCTCCCCCACCGGCTGGGCCACCTCCAGGCGCAGGCCCCAGTCGGGGACCTCCACCGTATGCCCGTCGATCCGTCTGGCTCCGGCGATGTTCTTGCAGCCGGTGAGGACGGCGGCGGGCACGCTGCCCGGATCGGCAAACAGGGCCTTGGTGGGCTTTTGCGTGAGGATCCGTCCCTTGTCCATGACGGCGATCTGACGGCTCATGTTGTAGGCCTCGGTGCGGTCATGGGTCACCATCAGCACCTCCCGGCCGTAGCGCTGCAGCAGGTCCCGCAGCTCGATCTTCAAAGCGTCCCGCAGGTGACCGTCCAGGGCGGAGAAGGGCTCGTCCAGCAGCAGGAGCCGGGGATCCGACACCAGGATCCTGGCCAGGGCCACCCGCTGCTGCTGACCGCCGGAGAGCTGATGCGGCTTGTGATTTTCCAGCCCCTCCAGCTGCATCAGTCCCAGCATCTCCCGCAGCCGGGTCTCCTTCACGCCCCAATCCTTCTCCCGGCACAGGCCGCAGAGGATGTTCTGCCGCACGGTCATGTTGGGAAACAGCGCGTAGTTCTGGAACAGGTAGCCCACCTTGCGCTGCTGGGGCGGCAGATCAACGTGCTTTTCGGAATCGTAGAGGACCACCCCGTCCAGCTCGATGTGGCCTTCGTCCGGCTTTTCGATGCCGGCGATGCACCTGAGAGTCATGCTTTTGCCGCAGCCGGAGGCGCCAAGCAGACAGGTGACGCCGTTTTCCGCCTCAAAGGAGACGTCCAGGCGGAATTTGCCCAGGTCCCTGCGGATGTCCACGATCAGACTCATTTCGCCACCGCCTTTTTCTGCCGGTTCTCCAGCAGGTTCACCGTCAGCAGCACCACCGTGCTGATGGCCAGATTCACCATCACCCAGAAGAAGGCCCCCGCCTCGTCGTTGGTGCGCCAGAGCTGATAGACCGTGGTGGAGATGGTGGCGGTCCGGCCCGGGGTATAGCCGATGAGCATGCTGGTGGCGCCGTATTCGCCCAGGGCCCGGGCAAAGGCCAGGACCGTCCCGGCCAGAATGCCCTGGCGGCAGGCGGGCATGCGGATGCGCCAGAAGATATAGGCGTTGGACAGGCCCAGGGTCTGGCCGGAATAGGCCAGGGTCTCGTCAAAGCTCTCAAAGGCGCCCCGGGCGGTGCGGTACATCAGGGGGAAGGCCACCACCGCCGCGGCCAGCACGCCGCCGTACCAGGTCATCACGAACTGGACCCCGAACTGCTGGAGGAAAAGGCCCAGAGGCCGCTTCACCCCGAAGGCCAGCAGCAGGAAGTAGCCGCAGACCGTGGGCGGGAGCACCATGGGCAGGGTCAGGATCACGTCCAGGATCCCCTTGACGGTCCTGGGCAGCCGGGCGGCATAATAGGCAAAAAAGATCCCCGTAAAGAACACCAGCACACAGCTGATGGCGGCAATGCGCAGGGAATTGAGCAAGGGGAACCAATCGATGTTCATAGGCAGACTCCGCGGCGGTCCGCCGTCCGAATCCGGCCGGCGGACCGCCTGTTCTGTGAGTGTTTACTTTGCGTTCTTCAGGGCTTCGGCCAGGGCGTCGAAGGAACTGATCTTGCCCGGGTTCCCGTCCGGGACCACCAGAACCACCTTGTTCTCCAGCAGGTTCAGGCGGCTGCCCTCCAATACGAAGTCCAGACCCTCGGTGTTCACGTCGGCGCTGGCGGTGATGTCCAGCTGGTTCATCTGCTTCTGACCGGCGGAAATGAACAGGTCGCAGGCCGCGCCCTCCTGGATCTGGGTCTTCAGGGTGCCGGAAGAGTCGAAGTTGTACACCAGGGTCACGTTGGGATGGGCCGCCTGGTACATCGCCTGGATCTGGGTCAGGGTCTCGGTCATGGAGGCCGCGGCGAAGACGATCAGCTCCACCGGCTCGGTCTCGGCGGCCTCGGCGGCGGGGATGGTCTCTCCCACGGGGGAGAAGCCCACGGCCTCAAAAACAGCCATGGCCTCGGGGCTGCTCAGGTAGTCCAGGAAGGCCTGGGCCTGTGCGGGATGCTGGCTGGTCTTGAGAACGGCGGCGGGGTAGATGACCTGGCCGCACATCTCGGCGGTGGCATTGTCAACCACGGTCAGGCCCGCGGAAAAGGCGTCGGTGCAGTAGATGACGCCGGCGTTGACGCTGCCCTCCTTGACCTGGGTGGTGACCTCCTTGACGTTGCTGCCGTAGGTGATGAGGCCGGCACCGGCCAGAGCCTCTTCCTCCAGGCCATAGTAGTCCAGGATCTTCTGGGTGTACTGGCCCACAGGCACGTCGCTGTTGCCCATGACCAGCAGCGGAGTCTTCGGTGCGGAGGCTCCGCAGGCCGCCAGCGCCAGGACCAGGCACAGCGCCAGCAGCAGGGATAGTGCTTTTTTCATCTTGCTTCCTCCTTTTCCCGTGTTTCAGGGAAATATTTTATATAAACACGATTTTACGTGTTCATATTCAGAGGAAAAGGCAGGGGGGCGGCAGGCGCGCTTACACGCCCTTGCCGAAGCCGCAGTTGGGGAAGTGGCAGACCGGGCAGTTCAGGCACATGCCGCCGTTGCCCAGACCCGCCAGCCATTCCCGGGTGACCGGGGTATCGGTCACCAGATAGGGCAGCACCAGGTCGAAGATCGTGCGTTTGGCGTACATCACGCAGCCGGGCAGGCCGCAGATGGGCCGCCCATCTGGGGCATAGGAGACCAGGAACATGGCCCCGGGCAGCACCGGCGCGCCGTAGGAGACGATCCGGGCCCCGGTATTTCGGATGGCCAGGGGCGTCTTGTCGTCCGGGTCCACGCTCATGCCGCCGCTGCAGAAGACCATCTCGCAGCCCTTGTCCAGCATCTCCCGAATGGCGGCGGTGATCTTCGCGTGGTCGTCGTTCAGCGTCACGTGCTCGGTCATCTCGCAGCCAAACTCGTTCAGCTTCTCCTGAATGACCGGGGTGAAGGTGTCCCGGATCCGGCCGTAGAACACCTCGTTTCCGGTGGTGACCACGCCGTATTTCTTCGGCCTGACCGGGATCAGACGCAGGATGGGCCTGTCTCCGGCCACCGCCCGGGCCCGCTCCATCTTCTCCTTCTCAATGACCAGGGGAACCACCCGGGTGCCGCAGAGCTTGTCGCCCTTCTTCACCATGAAGCCGGCGGGACGGGTAGCGATCATCATCTCGCCCAGGGCGTTGACGGCCCGGAGCTTCTCCAGGTCCGCCAGAAACAGCCCGTCGGTCTCGGCGATCAGCTCGATCTTGCCCTCCTTTGGTTCGGTGGCGCGCATATGTTCGCTCTGACAGATCTCCCGCAGGATGTCCGCGGCCTCGTCCTCATGGAGCATCCGCTCGTCCTTCTCCCAGATATAGATCGTATCCTTGCCCACGCTCAGCAGGACCGGGATGTCCTCTTCCCGGATGATATGTCCCTTCCGGAACACCGGTCCCTTTTTCTCGTCCTTGATGATCTGGGTGATGTCATGGCACAGCACCTGGCCTACGGCGTCAACGGTTTTCAGCAGTTTCATATGTTTTCCTCCCCTGTCCGGGTTCCGCTCTCCGGCCGGAAGCGGCCTCCGGCGAATTGCTTTCAAAAAGTATTCGTCAATTTATTAAAGAGCAAAATTTCAATATTTTCAAGTATAAGTCATCGTCACGCTATAGAACTGGCAGATTCACCAATGCGGGAGCCTCCCGTTTTGTAATATTGCCGAACTCAAACCCGTCAAAAAGACCTGGGCGGGTCCGCAGGGTCTGCGGATCCGCCCGGGTCCTCCGGGATCTCTCCCGCTTTATGCAAAGATGTTCAGCCCAAGGGCCTGCGACATATAGCGCAATGCCGCGATCCCGCCGGCGCTGTTTCCTTTTTCGTTCAGGGCCGGGCCATAGGTCCCGATCCCCCATTGCCGGGTTACGCTGCCCATAATGCCGCCTCCCACACCGCTCTTGGAGGGGATCCCAACCCATACGCCATACGCCCCGGATTCGTCATAGAGCCCACAGGTGAGCATCAGACTGCGAAGGATCCGCACGTGGTCGGTCTGGATCATTCTCTGGCCGGTGAAGGGATTAACGCCACCGTTGGCCAGCAGCAGGCCCATATTGGCCAGAGACCGGGCGTTGACGTTCAGGGAACACATCCGGAAATACAGATCCACCGTCTTATCCGGATCTCCCTGCAGCACACCCTTGCTTTTGAGCAGATAGACGATTGCCCGGTTCCGGTCTCCGGTCTCCGCCTCGGAGTGATAGACCGCCTCATTGAGCTGGATCTGCTCGTCCATGCAGAAGGCCCGGGCGAAGCACAGCAGCTGCTCAAAGTCGATGATGTTGGACAGCAGGCTCATCACTTGGATGGCGCCGGCGTTGATCATGGGGTTGAAGGGCAGGTCGCTGACCGTGTCCAGCTTCAGAATGGAGTTGAACGCATCCCCTGTAGGCTCCATCCTGACATGGGCAAAGGTTCCTCGGACGCCCAGGAAAGTCAGAGCCGCCGCAAGATTCAGTACCTTGCTGATGCTCTGGATCGAAAATCTCTTCTCTGTGTCGCCGAAGGCGATCGTCTCACCTGCCAGGTTCCGGGCACAGATACCGAACTCCCGTCCGTCGGCCTTGGCCAGTTCCGGGATATAGCTGGCCACAGTCCCGGTCTGGGTCCGGGCCCGGCCCGCCTCGTAGGCCTGGCCGATGATCCGCTCCAGCTCGCCCGGGTCCCGGGCCTGCCCCTCCGGCTGTTCACAGGTGAAAAGCATAGCAAGGCTCCCTCCCGTCCTGTTGATGCAAATAGTATACCATGCCTCCGTCTGTGATTCCATAGGGCGATGCAAAAAAGGGGAGATGCAAGGACTTTTCCTCACATCTCCCCGGTGTTTTCCGTATGCAGTTTTCCCGGCGCTTTCCGCCTTATCTCCACTTGAAGGTGGCCAGGCCGTAGAGATACAGCGCCGCCACGCAGATGGGGACGAAATACTTGAAGATGGGCTTCATCCAGTTCTGTACCTTCAGGCCCTTGCCGGCGTTGGCCTCAGCCACGAACTTGTCCCAGCCCCAGCCGACCTTGTAGCAGCAGAAAACGGAGAAGATCAAAGCGCCCAGAGGCAGCAGGTTGGTGCTCACGATGAAATCCCAGAGGTCCAGCCAGGCACTGCCGTCGGCAAAGGGCTGGAAGTGGAACACGCTGTAGCCCAGGGCGGTAGTCAGAGCCAGCAGGAAGATGCCCGCCCCGCAGACCAGGCAGCCCTTGGGCCAGTTAAGGCCGGTGAGTTCCCGCACACAGGCCAGGATGTCCTCAAATACCGCAAGCTCGGTGGAAAAGGCGGCAAAGACCATGAACAGGAAGAACAGGCTCCCCCAGATCCGGCCGCCGGCCATGCTGTTGAAGACGGTGGCCATGGTGTTGAACAGCAGCGCCGGTCCGGCGTCCACCTCGATGCCGTAGGTGGTGCAGGCCGGGAAGATGATGAAGCCCGCCACCAGGGCCACGAAGGTGTCCAGCACGATCACGTGCACCGATTCGCCCATCAGGCTGCGCTCCTTGCCGATATAGCTGCCAAAAATGGCCATGGAGCCGATACCGATGGACAGGGTAAAGAAGGCCTGGTTCATCGCGGCCACGATCACGGAGCCGTTGATCTTGGAGAAGTCCGGCACCAGGTAGAAGGCCAGACCCTCCTTGGCGCCCTTCAAAGTGGCGCTGTGGAAGGCCAGCACCAGCATCAGCACCAGCAGCGCCGCCTGTCTCCCGCTTCTGTCCTTCCGTGCCGTCCCGATCGCCGCCGATGTGCCGCGCCTGCCCTTCAGCAGATCACGGCCAGGACGATCAGCAGAACCGCCAGCATCCCGATCCCGATTTCGATCACGAGCTTTCCGAGGACGCGGCTCTCCTCCGCCACCCTCTCCTTTACCTGTTTGTATTCCAGCGTTTTCATGCTCTTGTCCCACTTCTCCCAAGCCCGCCGGGCAAGCAGGCCCGTTATCCTCCTTCCGCCGACACGACATCAAAGAGGATCGCGCTGGCATCGTCGTGCAGCTTGAAGCGCGGGAAGGCCTCCAGCGCGCTGTCCTGCCGTTCAAAGCTCCGGAGCTGCTGGTACAGGTCCTGCAGATCGATCCCGTCGGCATAAAAGCGCTCCTGCATGCTGTCAAAGCCGTCGGAAAACAGGACCACGCGCTTCAGCTCTCCCACAGGGAAGCGCAGGATCTCCCCCTGGGTGACCGGGGCCATGTTGAAGGAGAGGATCCGGTAGCCCCCGGGCTGATTCATCAGGCTCCGGTTCTTCAGCAAATGCTCTCGGACGGCGGGCAGCGCCATCGTCTCCGGCAGGGAAAGCCCTTCGGTCCGATGGATCTGCCGCATCTGGTCCAGCACCTGATCGTCGAAGCGATCCACATCGTCCTTGTGGATGCGCTCCCAGCGCCCGTCCCGGTATTGCAGGAGGGCCGTGCAGTCCCCGATGGCAAAGAGCTCCAGCTCCTCTCCGTTCAGCCGGACAAGGATCCCCGCGGCGGAGGAATAATACTCCGCCTTTCCCAGATCCCGCAGCTCGGGATAATCCTCCCGCATCCGGGCGATCACGGAATTGACCGCCGCGGGAATGTCCAGTCCCGCCTCCATCGCCGTCCGGTAGAGCGCCAGGAAGCAGCGGGTGAACCACACCGCGTCGTGTTCGGTGCGCACCAGGCTGGTGGCGCCGTCCAGCAGCGCGGCAAAGCCGGCCCCGTGGGCAACGGCGTCCTCATTCCGCAGAGCGCCGGGGAGAGAAAGCTCCTGCAGCACACGGATCCTGTTCATCCCCTCGCCTCCTTTACGCTGTCGGGCAGCGCCGCGATCAGCTTTCGCACGGCCTCTTCCTCGCCGTCAAAATAGGCCAGGATCGGGCGGTGCGCGCCGAGCTGCAGCTCCATGCCGGGAGACAGCTCCGTCTCCTCCAGATAGTAGCAGACCGGGCGGAGCGCCCGCACCTCCGTGGCGGAATAGATCTCGTTGCGTACATTCCGGGAGACCACCGAATGTCCGGAGATAAAGAGCGCAAAGGCTGCGCAGTCCCGGATCCGTCTCCCGATCTCCTCCAGCCATTCCGCGTTGGGCTCGATCCCCTCGTCGAACCAGAACCGGACGCCGTTTTCCCGAAGTCGCCACAAAATGCGCGCCACGGCCGGGATATCCCGGTGGGAATAGCTGATGAACACATAGGGCTCGCTGCCGCGATAGGGCTGGAGCCCGCCGAAGCCGCTGCCCGTCTTCCCTTCCCTGGTTTTTCCTTTCTCCCGGTCCTCCAGGATCTGAAGGAGTCTCCTCTCCATCTGGATCATCAGCTTGTAATACTGATACCCGCTGATGCGCAGGAAATAGTCCTGGCGATGGGAGTCCTCCAGGCCGATGGCCTTGTTGATGTTGGCCTCGGCATGGCTGTAGTCGCCGCTGAGCAGCAGGATCCGGGCCTTGGTGCAGTAGTACTTGGCATAGCTCGGATCCAGGTCGATGGCGGCGTTGACCTTCTCCATCGCCTCGTCCTGCCACTCCTGCAGATAGGGCTCCATGCCGCTGCGCCCGGATTTCTCGCAGATGGTCACAAACACATCCGCAAAAAGGTGGACAAAGCCCGCGTTGTCGGAAAACAGCTCCGCGTCCCGGTAGGTAGAATTCAAAAGCTCATCGTAGTCGTAGAAGGAATCGCTCTGGAGCTGATACAGGGCGACCAGATGCTTGAAGGTGATGTGCCGCCGGAAGCTCTGGCCGTAGGTCCGAATGATCTCGTCCAGCCGGGGATAATCCTTGGAACGGCGCAGGAGGATATTGAGGCAGTAAAAGGCGTTGTAGCGCGCCGTCTCGGAGGCGTCCGAGTTCAGGATCTCCCGGAGCGCAGCCTCCGTCTCCTGCGCGGGACCGCTGACGGCCAGCTGCGTCAGCTTCAGCTCATAGGGGCGGAGCTTTTCGCTGCCCGCCGCCTCCAGCGCGAGGATCCACTGTTCTTTTGTCATGCTGCCATGCCACCCTTCCGGCTTTTTCTCCGAACCGCCGTTTCATGCGAACTCTTGTTTCTTTATGGGACGGAGCCCCGCGGGGCGTTTGCCCATCCTGTGACCATTATACCCCAGGCCGCCGACGATTTCCACCCCGAAGAACGGAAAACCCAGGCCGCGGTTCCCGGCATCATTTCCTCTGTGCCGCTGCTTACAGCAGCTTCAGCAATTCTTCCCTTACCCCGTCCATCCGGCTGTCGGAAAGGCCGAAGTCCATCTGCTTGTAGCTCCAGAGGCAGCGGGCGATCCCATGCCGCTGAAAAACAGCGTGCAGATCCCGGAACCATTTGACCGCCTCCGCGGGCGGCACCACGTCGATCACCCCGTACTCGCCGCAGTAGAGCCCGCAGCCCTCTTTTTCCGCTTTCTCCAGGGCCGGAGCGAGGAAGTCCTCGAAGTACGCCTCTCCGGCGCCGCTCTCGGCGTAGGTATAGCGGGGGCTGATATCCCGGTACGGCGCCTCCCAGTAGGCGCCTTGGTGGGTAAAGGCATGGGGCTCGTAGAAATGGAAGTTGTAGATCACGTGCTCATCATAGGGCGCGTCCAGCTCCGGCAGGGTCTGGGCGCTGTTCCAGCGATAGCTGCCCAGCAGGATCCTCGTCTCCGGCGCCCGCTGCCGGATCCGGCGGACCGCCTCCCGGCTGATGCGCTTCCAGGCCGGGAGATACCGCGCCTCGGTGACCTCGTTGAGCAGGTCGAACATCACCCGCCCGGGCTTTGCGCCGTAGCGCCCGGCGAAGCAGTCCCAGACCTGATAAAACAGCTCCTGATAGGCCTCGTTTTCAAAAAAGCCGGACTCCCGCTCCCCGGCGTCGAAGGAAAAGCCCTGGGTCTTGTGCAGATCCAGCACCAGGCCCAGCCCCTTGGCTTCCGCCCAGGCCACGGCCCGGTCGATCCGCTCCAGGCCCTCTTCGATCATTGTCCCGTCCCGGCGCTGGATCACGTTATAATCCACCGGCAGACGCACGTGATCGAAGCCCCAGCGGGCGATCTGGTCAAAATCCGCCTCTGTGATGAAGCCGTCCAGACGTTCGGGGCTGTAATCGCACTGGCTCAGCCAGCCGCCCAGGTTGACGCCTTTGAAAAATCCCGGTTCTTTCCCCATAATACCCTTCCTTTCGTGCAAAAACGGCCCTCCGGGCGGAGAGCCGTTTTCTGTTTTTTGTTTCTCAGCCCTTGACAGAGCCGGCGGTGACGCCCTTGATGATGGCCTTGGAGAGGATGATGTACACCACCATGACCGGCAGGATCGCAAGGAGAATGAACATATACACCTTGCCCATGTCGAACTTGGAGTAGTCCGCCGAGCGCAGCTGGGCGATCATGATGGGCACGGTCTTCAGCTCCGCCTTGTCCAGAAGCAGGGCGGGAATGAAGTAGTTGTTCCAGCTGGAGACGAAGGAGAAGATCATCTGGACCGCCAGGGCGGGCTTCATGATGGGCAGCACGATGCGGTTGAAGGTCATGAACTCGTTGGAGCCGTCCATCCGGGCCGCCTCCACCATCTCCATGGGCAGCACGCTCTCCAGATACTGCTTCATGTAGAAGAACACCACCGGCGCGGCGATGCTGGGCAGGATCAGCGGGATGTAGCTGTTGGTCAGCTTCAGCTTGTACATCATCTGAATGAAGCCAACGGCGGAGACCTGGGGCGGGATCATCATGACGGCCATGATGAAGTAAAAGGCTGCCTTTCTGAGCTTGAAGCGGTAGGCGTGGATGCCGTAGGCGGTCAGGGCCGAGAAATAGGTGGTCAGCAGAGCGGAGCAGGCGGCGATGAAGAAGCTGTTGAGCATGCCCCGGGGGATGTTGATGGAGGCGTCCGTCCAAGCGTTTTTCAGGTTCACAAAGAAATTGTTCTTCGGCAGCAGGGTGAAGCCGGCCTGGAGCTGGGCGTTGGAGCGGGTGGCGTTGATGATCAGCATATAGAAGCTGAACAGACACACAATGCTCAGGAAGATTAGGATGCAGTAGACCACGATCCGGGAGAGGATCAGCAGGACCCTGCCCTTGGTGTTTTCCGCGTTTTTCACAGTCCTTCCCTCCTCTCAGATCCGGTTGCGCTTTTTGGGCGCTTCCCTGTACTGGCTGGACAGCGAGTTGTAGACGAAGAGACTCAGCGCCGAGGAGACCGCGAACAGCACCACACTCACCGCTCCGGCCATACCGTAGTTCTTGCTGGTCTGGAGATAATTGTTCAGGTACATGACCATGGTCATATTGGCCCGGTCGGGGGTGCCCTTGCCGTTGGTGAGGACCTGAGGCACATCGAACATCTGCAGGCCGCCGATCATGGCGGTGATGACCGTGTAGACCAGGATCGGTGCCAGCAGCGGCAGCGTCACCCGGAAAAAGACCTGCAGGGAGTTGGCCCCGTCGATCTCCGCGGCCTCAAACAGGTTCTGGTCGATGCCCTGAATGCCGGCCATCAGCAGGATCGTGGTGTTGCCAAACCACATCAGGAAGTTCATCAGCGAGATCAGAACCCGAACCGGTACCTTCAGAGACAGAAAGTCAATGCTCTTTTCCAGAACGCCATGGGCAACCAGCACCTGGTTCACCGGCCCCACCGGAGAAAACAGGGTGAAGAACAGCATGGAGAAGGCGGCGGCCATGATCAGGTTCGGCATGTAGATGACCGTCTTGAAGAACTGCTGACCCTTGATGTTCAACCGGTAGCTGGTGAAGAACACCGCCAGCAGCAGGGCCACCACGATCTGGGGCACAGCGCCCATGATCCAGAGGACCAGGGTGTTGCCGAAGTATTTGACCATGCCGATGGTGCCACTCTTGTCCGGCGTGAAGAGCTTCACATAGTTCTCCAGCCCCACAAAGTTTGGGCCGACCTGGGTCAGACCGTCCCGGTAGTTTTCGAAGAAGCTGTTGTAAATGGTCATGATCTGGGGCGTCAGGGTGAAGATGAAATAGGCGATAAAGAAGGGCAGGATGAAAATGTAGCCCCACTTGGCATAGCTCACGCCTTTCCTGCGTGTTCTCTCATTTTTATCCATTGGCGATTCCTCCTGTCTTGTCTGCGAAAGGTGCTTCCCAGCGCACAGCGTCAAACGCGATGCGCTCGGAAGCGCTTTTGGCCGGATCTTCCGGATATGAGAACTTGAGGCAAGGCAAAAGGCCTTGCCTCAAGCATTTGCGTTACCGGATCAGGTTCTCCCGGATCTCACCGCCGCTCAGGGAGTGACGATGGTGGGATAGGTCTCGTTGACGTAGGCGTAGAAGTTGGCCAGAGCGGTCTCCTTGTCAACGGTGCCCTGGAAGTACTCGCGCAGGTTATTCTGCAGACCCTCGTTGAGCAGCTGGTCGTAGATGGTGTGGTTCTCCCAGACGATGTTGTCGGTCATGGCGGAGAAGACAGCCACGTCGTTCTGGCCGCCCAGGAAGGCGGAGCCGTAGTCAGGATCCTCGGCGAACTTGGCGTTGACCGCCATGTTGTTGGAGAACTGGGCCTCGTTGGCAACCAGTGCGGAGCAGACTTCCTCATCGTTGATGAAGGTGTTCATGATGTCGGCCACCATGGTGGGGTTGTCGGTGCCGGCAGGCGCCAGCAGCCAGGTGCCGCCCCAGAAGTGGGCCGCGGGGCCTTCGCAGATGGCCCAGTCGCCGGAGCAGCCGTTCTCAGGATCCTGAGCGTTGCCCATGCAGAAGTTGAAGTACCAGGCAGGTCCGAAGAAGCACATGGTCTTGCCGTTGGCGAACATCTGGTCGTTCTTCTCCTGATCCCACACGCCGGCGGTCAGGGTGTACCCGTTCTTCACGAACTCTTCGGTCTGGGCAATCCAGGCTTCGATCTGGGGGTCAAACTGCAGGTTGTTGTTCTCGTCGACCCAGGGAGAGCTGCAGTTGTTGGAGAAGACGCGGTAGGTCTCGGCGAAGGAGGCGGTCATGTAGTAGCCCTTGGCCTTGGCGTCGGCGGCCACAGCGTTGAACTTATCCCAGCTGTCCAGCTTGGCCTGGACCTCATCGGGCTCAGACACGCCAAGCACGTCCTGGGCGATGGAGCGGCGGTAGATCAGGGCGGAGGGGCAGCACTGGAAGGAAACGCCCTTCACAACGCCGGCGGGATCGGTGGCAGCCTGCACGGTGTACTTGTAGGTGTTGGAGAAGTCGGTCACGCCCAGCTTGGTGATGTCCTGGGTGGCGTCGGTGTTGACATACTTCAGGATGTAGTCGGCCTCAGCCAGGAACAGGTCGACCTTCTCGTCGTCGGCGGCGTTGGCCTGGTTCAGCAGAGCCTCATCCAGCTTCTGCTGGTAGGCGCCGTTGTCACTGGGGGTGATGATCCAGTTGACGGTGACGCCCTCGGGCACGGTGTAGTACTTCTCAAAGAAGCCCTTGAACTCCTCGTTCCAGGCATAGATGTTGAAGACCTTGCCTTCCGCGGCAGGGGCTTCGGCGGACGGGGTGGCTCCGCAGGCACACAGCGCAAAGACCATCACGAGCGCCAGGAGCATTGCGATAAGCTTTTTCATTTTTCTTCCTCCTAAAATATGGTTCTGTGATTTATTTTAGCGGGTCTTCCCCGCGTATCACCGGTTGGACAGATCGGCCACGCTGCCGCCCTCCAGCAGATGGCCGGAGACCACATAGCGGTCGATGAGCGCGGTCTTGGGATGCTCGATCAGTTCGATCAGCCGGGCGGCCGCCTCCCGGCCCAGATCGGTGGTGTTCTGCTGCCAGGTCGTCAGCCGGGGACTGATCACCCGGGCCAGACGGATACCGTCATAGCCCACCGCCGAAATATCTTCGGGGATCCGGAGCCCGGCCTCCGCGATGGCGTTAAAGCCGCCGATGTAGGAAAAGTCGTCCGGGAAAAAGATGCAGCTGGGCCGCTGCGGCAGAGCCAGCAGCTGTTTGGTGGCCTCATAGCAGCCCGTCACGTCGTGATAGGCGCCCTGGAGGATGCATTCCTCCCGCACCGGCACGTTCAGCGCCTCGCAGGCCCGGAAAAAACCGGTCAGCCGGCTTTCCGTGACTGTGGTGCGTTCGCCGTGGATAAAGGCCAGATCCCGGTGCCCCTTCCCGATCACATAGCGGGTCAGCGCCTCCATACCGGCCACGTTGTCACTGATGACCGCCATGCGTCCGTTAAACATATGGTCGATGGTCACCACGGGAAGCCCGGAGTGGATCAGCTCCAGCACCATGGGATCGGTGAAATCCACCGAAGCCACCACCACGCCGTCCATGCCCCGATACAGACAGTGCTGCAGATATGAGGTCCGGCGGCGGCCCACATTGCAGTTGATGAAGGTGATGTCGTAGCCGCAGCGCTCGCTCTCCACCCGGATGCTGTCGAGCACGGAGGAGAAGTACTCATGCGCCAGGCCCCCGTGCATCGGATCCACAAAGAGAACGCCGATGTTGTAGCTGCGGCTGGTCTTCAGCGCCCGGGCAGAAGCGTTGGTCATGTAGCCCATCTCGTCCGCGGTCCGGCGGATCTTCTCCCGGGTCTCCCGGCCGATGTCCTGCTGCCCGTTCAGCGCCTTGCTCACAGTGGCCACGGATACGCCGCACTTGCGCGCAATGTCTTTCATGGACACCATCTGAGCAGACCGCCTTTCGTCTTCTTAATCGTTTTCGCAACTCCAAAATAGCGCATTTCTCTAAAAAATGCAAGATTAGGTTTTTAAAAAATCCGTTCAATAATTAAATTTGTCAATTCTGGATAGTTTCACTCCGAAATTCTGTTCCTTTTGTCATCTTAAATTTTTCGTAAAGTGTTTATTTTTTCAAATTTTCGTGAAAATGCTGATTTTATTCAAAATACATCTTGCTTTTTCCAGGGAAATCCGTTACTTTATTCTATGACGGTCATACTTAATCGATTACGGTCAAGGGGGAGTCCGATATGAAATACGGATTTTTTGACGATGCCAGAAAAGAATATGTCATCACCACGCCCAAGACCCCTCTGCCCTGGATCAACTATCTGGGCAGCGAGGACTTCTTCGCTCTCTGCTCCAACACCGCCGGCGGTTACGCCTTCTTCCGGGACGCCCGCCTGCGCCGCCTGACCCGCTACCGCTACAACGGCTGTCCCCTGGATCAGGAGGGCTTCCACATTTATATTAAGGACGGGGACTCCGTCTGGAACCCCGGCTGGCAGCCGGTCCAGGCCGAGCTGGACGCCTACCGCTGCCGTCACGGCCTGGGCTACACGGTGATCGAAGGCGAGAAGGGTGCCATCGCCGCCCGGCAGGAGATGCTGGTCCCCCAGGGCGACCGCTGTCTGCTGATCCGGCTGACGCTGACCAACCGCAGCGGTGAGTCCCGGGACCTGCGCGTCTTCCCCTACCTGGAGTTCTGCCTCTGGGACGCCATGGACGACAGCTCCAACTTCCAGCGCAACTACTCCACCGGCGAGGTGGAGGTCCAGGGCGCCGCGATCTACCATAAAACCGAATACCGGGAGCGCCGGGACCACTACGCCCTGTTCTGGGCGGATCGGCAGCCGGACGGCTTCGATACCTCTCGGGAGGCCTTCCTGGGCGTCTACGGCAGCCCGGCCCGGCCGGAGGCCGTGTTCGGCGCCGGCTGCACCGGCAGCGTGGCCCACGGCTGGCAGCCGGTGGCCGCCCAACAGTTCGATCTCTCCCTGGCCCCCGGCGAGAGCACAGCCATTCTCTTCGGCCTGGGCTATATCGAAAATCCCCAGGAGGAAAAGTGGGCGGCTCCGGGCGTGATCAACAAGACCCGGGCGGAGGCGATGATGGCCCGTTTCGCCCACGCCGGCGCCTTCGACCAGGCTCTGGAGGCGCTGCAGCGCCACTGGGAGGGCCTGCTGGGCAGCTATCAGGTCAGCAGCGGCGACGAGAAGCTGGACCGCATGGTCAACATCTGGAACCAGTACCAGTGCATGGTCACCTTCAACATGAGCCGTTCGGCCAGCTACTTTGAGTCCGGCATGGGCCGGGGAATGGGCTTTCGGGATTCCTGCCAGGATCTGCTGGGCTTCGTGCACATGATCCCGGAGCGCGCCCGGGAGCGCATCCTGGACATTGCCGCCACCCAGTTCCCGGACGGCAGCGCCTATCACCAGTATCAGCCCCTGACCAAGAAGGGCAATCTGGCCGTGGGCAGCGGCTTCAACGACGATCCGCTCTGGCTCATCGCCGGCACCGACGCCTACCTGCGGGAGACCGGGGACTGGAGCATCCTGGACGAGCCCTGCGATTTTGACAACGATCCCGCTCTGGCCGCCCCCCTGCTGGAGCACCTGCGCCGGAGCTTCGGCTTTACCCGCAGCCATCTGGGCCCCCACGGCCTGCCGCTGATCGGCCGGGCCGACTGGAACGACTGCCTGAACCTCAACTGCTTCTCCGCCCACCCGGGCGAGAGCTTCCAGACCACCGGCCCCAGCGAGGGCCCCGTGGCCGAGAGCGTGTTTATCGCCGGAATGTTCGTCAAGTACGGCCGGGCCTGGAGCCGGATCCTCCGGCACCTGGGCCTGGAGGACGAGGCGGCGGAGGCGGCCGAGGCGGTCGCCGCCATGGAAAAGACCGTGCTGGATGCGGGCTGGGACGGCGCCTGGTTTCGCCGAGCCTATGACGCCTTCGGGAACGTGGTGGGCGGAGCGGCCTGCGAGGAGGGCCAGATCTTCATCGAGCCCCAGGGCATGTGCGTCATGGCCGGGATCGGCAAAGAGAGCGGCCAGGCGGCAAAGGCCCTGAAGAGCGTGGAGGAGCGGCTGGATACCCAATACGGCATCGTTCTGCTGCAGCCCGCCTATACCCGCTACCACCTGGAGCTGGGCGAGATCAGCAGCTATCCCCCCGGATACAAGGAAAACGCCGGCATCTTCTGCCACAACAACCCCTGGATCGTCTGCGCGGAGACCGAACTGGGCCACGGCGACCGGGCCTTTGAGGTCTATCGCCGCACCGCCCCGGCCTATATCGAGGACATCAGCGAGATCCACCGCACCGAGCCCTATGTCTACAGCCAGATGGTGGCCGGCAAGGACGCCGTGAGCTTCGGCGAGGCGAAAAACAGCTGGCTCACCGGTACCGCCGCCTGGACCTTCGTCAGCATCTCCCAGGCCATTCTGGGCGTCAAGCCCACCCTGGACGGTCTGGAGCTCGACCCCTGCGTCCCCTCCTCCCTGCGCAGCTTCACCATCCTCCGCCGCTACCGGGGCGCCCTCTATGAGATCAGGGTGAGCAACCCGGAGGGCGTGGAAAAGGGCGTCCGCTCCGTCACGCTGGACGGCTGCCCGGTGGAGGGAAACGTTCTGCCCGTGCAGCCCGCCGGAAAACGGGTATCGGTCCTCGTCAGCATGGGCTGAGCAGCCGCTCGTTCGGGTGAAAGGAGGAATCCCCCATGAGAAAGCTCCTGTCTCTTCTTCTGGCCGCGGTCCTGCTGCTGACGCTTCTGAGCGGCTGCGGGTCCGCCGCGCCCTCGCCCGCCGTTGATGACGGCAGAGCCAGGCCCTCCAACAGCGGGAGCCTGCAGGTCCTCAACGGGAAGCTCTGTTCTCAAAGCGGCGAGCCGGTGATGCTCCGGGGCGTCAGCTCCAACGGGCTCATCACCGCCGAGGACTTTCTCAACGAGGACCTGTTCCATGAGCTCTCCCACGACAGAGGCGTGAATCTGTTCCGCTTGGCCATGTACACCTACGGCGTCGGGATCGTGGGCTACTGCACCGGCGGCGATCAGGAGCGCCACCGGGAGGATATCGTCAAAGGCGTGGAGCTTGCCAGGGCCCAGGATATGTACGCGATCATCGACTGGCACATTCTCAGCGATGGCGATCCCAACCAGTATCTGGAGCAGGCGAAGGTCTTTTTTGCGGACATGGCCGAGCGCTTCCATGACTATGATAACGTCCTGTACGAGATCTGCAACGAGCCCAACGGCGTGGACTGGCCGACCGTCAAGGCCTATGCCGAGCAGCTGATCCCCGTGATCCGGGAGAAGGATCCCGATTCGGTGATCATCGTCGGCAATCCGGACTGGTCGAAGGATCTGGCCGCCGTGGCCGCCGATCCTTTGGATTTTGAAAACGTCATGTACACCCTGCACTTCTACGCCGCGAGCCACGGCCAGGAGCTGCGGGAGCTGACCGAACGGCTCAGCCGGGAGGGGCTGCCCATCTTCGTCACCGAATTCGGCGTCACCTCCTCCAGCGGCGGCTTTCCCCGGGATCTGGAGAGCGCCGATCTGTGGATCGAGCTGCTGGAGCGGGAGCAGATCTCCTACTGTATGTGGTCCTTCTCCGCGGCCCCGGAGCCCTGTTCCGCTCTGCGCACCGGGCTGCTGAAATACAGCGGCTTTGCCGACGAGGACTACAACGCCACCGGCCAGTGGCTGCTCGACACCCTGGCCAGACACAACAGCAGATAAAGCCGGACCCGGCATGGCGCTCTCCGGCGCGGGCCCGAAAAACCGTCCGAGATAACGGCAAGCCGTCTGTGGGGATTTCTGATCTATGATTCAAAATTGAACTATTTCCGGGCAAAATATTCGTTTTTCTACAATCAAGCATAAAGGCGTTGTCTCAAAATAGCTAAAGAGGCTATTGAGAGGCAACGCCTCTTTCATTTGGCAAAGATTGTGGAAAAAGGCGGCCTGTTCAAGCCCTGAA
>CADAHL010000004.1 GCA_902787755.1 Oscillospiraceae bacterium | reverse complement strand
GTGCTCCGGCGAGACTTCAATCTTGACCTGCATAAGAGATCCCCTTTCTTGTTGAGTGCACATCAACTTAGATGAGAACAGTATAATCGGGTAAATATCGTTTGTCATCTGTTTGGCGCTCAGAGGTAAATAATTGCAGGTGAAATGCAAGAAACCCCTGCCAAAGCAGAACATGACGGATGCATCATATTATGGTAAAAATAGGGCGGTGGGAGATTTCTCCCTACCGCCCGGTACATTATGCATAAATCAGATCGTTATTCACAACCTCCATAGCTCGATTCCGAATGTTGTTCATTCGCTGTACCCACAGCATTTGATCCTGGACCTTTTATCGGTGATAGTCCTCCAACCGGTGAATCCCGCCGGAGAGAGACCTGGCGTTCTCGATGGCGGGCAGGATCTCCTCCGGCTCCCGGCACAGGGAGAACAGCTCCAGGCAGCCCCGGCTGAGAAAACGCCCCTCAACGGCTTTTCGGAGCAGGGAGACCAGATCGTCGTAGTAATCCAGCGTGTTCAGCAGGACGATGGGCTTACGGTGCTGCCCCAGCTGCTTCAGGGTCAGCGTCTCAAAAAATTCCTCGAAGGTTCCGATGCCGCCGGGCAGAACCACAAAGGCCTCGGCCAGCGCTTCCATCTCCGTCTTGCGCTGGGCCATGGTCTCGGTATAGACGAAGCGGCTGCAGTGGGGATACAGGATCCCGGGCTCGTCGAAGAACCGGGGCGCCACGCCGACGATCTCCCCGCCCTCCGCGCTTGCACCCCTGGCGCAAGCGCCCATCAGTCCCTCCTGACCGCCGCCGAAGACCAGAGTATGCCCGGCCCTGGCCAGCAGTCCGCCAAAACGCTGGGCTGCCGCGTAATATTCCGCTGCCAGATGAGCGCCGGATGCGCCGTAAACCGTGATGTGCATAGAGAACCTCCCCAAATCGGTTTTTGATTGATTTTATCATGCAATTCTTGACCCGACAAGGTTTTTTGTGTATAGTAAACGCTTGGACTGGAGTGTGACTATGAGACGATTTGTGACCATCCTGGCGCTCCTGGGCCTGCTGCTCTCGCTCAGCGCCTGCGGAACCCGGGAAACGGAAATAAAAGACGGAAAGCTGGAGATCGTCTGCAGCGTGTTCCCAGCCTACGACTTCGCCCGGCAGATCGGCGGGGAGCGGGTCCGGGCCCGGCTGCTGCTGCCTCCCGGGGCGGAAACTCACAGCTTTGAGCCCACCGCCCAGGATCTGATCCGCATCCGCAACTGCGGCCTGTTCTTCTACAACGGCGGCGAGTCCGAGGAGTGGGTGGAGGAACTGCTGGAGGGGCAGGACGCCCCGCCGGAGACCCTCTGCATGCTGGACTGCGTGGACGCCCTGGAGGAAGAGATCAAGGAGGGCATGCAGCAGATCTTCGAGGAAGAAGCAGAGGGAGAAGAGGGCGAGGAAGGCCCGGAGTATGACGAGCATGTCTGGACCTCCCCGGTGAAGGCGATGGAGATCTGCCGCGCCCTGTGTGAGGACCTCTGCCGCATCGACCCGGAAGGGGAGACCCTATACCGTTCCAACCTGGCAGCCTATGAAGCAAAGCTTGCTGATCTGGACAGCGCCTTCCGCCGGGCGGTGGCCCAGGGACAGCGGGAGGTTCTGGTCTTTGCCGATCGCTTTCCGGTGCGCTACTTCGTGGAGGAATACGGCCTGGATTATTACGCCGCCTTTCCCGGCTGTGCCGACGATACCGAGCCCTCGGCCCGGACCGTGGCCTTCCTCATCGACCGGGTACGGGAGCAGCGGATCCCGGCAGTGCTGACCATCGAGTTTTCCAATGAAAAAATGGCCGACGTGATCTGCGAGGACACCGGCTGCGGCAAGCTGCGCTTCCATTCCTGCCATACCGTCTCGGCAGAGGATCTGGAACAGGGCGTGACTTATCTGGACCTGATGTGGCAGAATGTGGAGACGGTAAAGGAGGCGCTGGGCTGATGGCAATCATCCAATGTGAAAACGCGGGCTTTGCTTATGACGGTAGGACCGTGCTGGAGGGAGTCAACTTCTCCCTGAACGCCGGGGATTACCTGTGCGTGGTGGGGGAGAACGGCTCCGGCAAGTCCACCCTCATCAAGGGACTTCTGGGCCTGAAAAAGCCGGACAGGGGCACTGTGCGCTTCGGCGACGGCCTGAAGAGCACAGAGATCGGCTATCTGCCTCAGCAGACCCAGCTCCAGCGGGATTTCCCCGCCAGCGTGGGCGAGGTGGTGCTCTCCGGCTGCCTGAACAGCCTGGGAGGCCGATTCCGCTACAATAGGGAAGACCGGGAGCGGGCCCGGAAGAATATGGAGCGCATGGGCATCGAGGATCTGGAGAAGACCAGCTACCACGCCCTGTCCGGCGGGCAGCAGCAGCGGGTCCTGCTGGCCCGGGCTCTGTGCGCCACCAAGAAGCTCCTGCTGCTGGACGAGCCGGTGACCGGCCTGGACCCGGTGGCCGCCGGGGAGATGTACAATCTCATCAAGCTGGTGAACCTCTGCGACGACATCACCGTCATCATGGTCTCCCACGACATCCACGCCGCGGTGCGCTACGCCACCCATATCCTGCACCTGGGCCAGAAGCAGCTGTTCTTCGGCACGGCGGCAGAATACAAAGAGAGCGACGCGGCCCGGCGCTTTTTGGGAGGGAACCGGATATGACGATCGTTCAGATGCTTTCCTACCATTTCATGCAGCGGGCCCTGATCGTGGGCGTGCTGGTGAGCCTGTGCGCGGCGCTGCTGGGGGTGTCCCTGGTGCTCAAGCGCTATTCCATGATCGGCGACGGACTGAGCCACGTGGGCTTCGGCGCCCTGGCCATCGCCTCGGCCCTGCATCTGGCCCCGCTGGCCGTGGCGGTGCCGGTGGTGATCGTGACGGCGGTGCTTCTGCTGCGGCTGAGTCAGTCCAGCCGGGTGAAGGGCGACGCCATGATCGCCATTATTTCCTCCTCGGCTCTGGCCATCGGCGTGATCTGCGTGTCCCTGACCACGGGGATGAACACCGAGGTCTCCAGCTACATGTTCGGCAGCATCCTGTCCCTCAGCCGCTCCGACGCCATCCTCAGCGTGATCCTGTCCCTGGCGGTGCTAGCCCTGTTCCTGCTGTTCTACCCCCGGCTGTTCGCCGTGACCTTTGACGAGAGCTTCAGCAAAGCCACCGGCACCCGGACCGAGCTGTACAACACGCTCCTGGCGGTGCTGACGGCGGTGACGGTGGTGCTGGGCATGCGGATGATGGGCGCGCTGCTCATCTCCAGCCTGATCATCTTTCCGGCCCTGTCGGCCATGCGCATTTGCCGCAGCTTCAAGGCGGTGGTCCTGTGTGCCGCCGGGATCTCCGCGGGCTGCTTCGTGCTGGGGACCGTGGCCTCCTTCTTCCTGGAGACTCCCACCGGCGCCAGCATTGTAGTGGCGGATCTGATCTGCTTCGGGATCTGCAGCCTGCTGGGCAGCAGGGATTAAACTGAAATAAAAACAAAAATGAGCCTCCCGGTTGGGGAGGCTCAAATATTATGCTCAGACCTTATTCATCCTGAGATTCGGACGGGGCTTCGGGGTCCTGCTGCGCCTGACGCTGCTTCCGGCTGCGGATGATCAGGATCACCAGCACGGCCAGAATCAGCACCGCGGAGACCGCCAGCAGGCCGATCCACAGGCCCAGACTGTTCTCGTCGCCGGTCCGGGGCTTGTTGGAATCGTTCTGGGAGGTGGTGCCCTGCTTGATGGTCAGGGTGCCGTCCACCTTCTTGATGTTGTAGTTGTCGGTGACCTCGTTGCCCTTGGAGTCAACGATATGGACCTCGGTGACGACCTTGCTGTATTCGCCTACGTTCACCGCGCCGTTGGTGACCAGGTTGCCCTTGGCGTCCAGTACGGAGAAGCGGACGCCGTCCTTGTCCCGGAACTTGTCGCCGGAGGCGAGAGAACCGCTGGCCTTCACGTTGTCGTTCTTCAGCGCCTTGCCGTCATAGGTCTTGGAATCGGAGACGGCCTGGAGAGTGATGTCCCGCTTGTTAACCGTCAGAGTGCCGTTCTGGGCGGTGATAGCGTACTTATCCACGTTGACCGCGCCGCCGGAGGCGTTCTTGACGGACACGGAGGGGACGATCTGGTAAGTGCCGGCGTAGGTCACGCTGCTCACCAGGCTGTCGCCCTGCTTGATCTGCAGGGTCACGGTGGCGATATCGCCGTCCACCAGACCCTCCACCGTGTAGTTCGAGGCGTCGGCGCTGGGGGAGTTGGCCTTGCCGTCATAGGTCCAGGACTGGTCCTTGGCCTTCACGGTCAGCGCAACGCCGGTCTTGGCGGCCACCTTGATGGTCAGCTTGCCGTCCACGGTGCGGATATCATAGTTGGCGGTCACGTCGTTCTTGTTCTCATCCAGGACCTTGACCGCGTCCTTGTTGATGCTGGTGGTGAAGGTCTCCTTGCCCCGGCCCAGGACAAAATCGCCGCTGAGGCTGTGACCGGACAGCAGACCCTCACTCTTGGCGCCGTTCTTGTACATGCCGTCGCTGGTGCTGCATTCCTTGGCCACGATCTCCCGGGTGCCGTCGGTGCTGATGCTGCCGGTGATGGCGGTGATGGTCAGCACCTTTTTGGTGATGGTGACGGTGGCGGGGGTGGGATCAATGGTGACCTTATACTTGGTGCTGGTCACGTCGTTGCCGTCCTTGTCCTTGATGACCAGGGCGGTGATGCGGCTGGTGCCGCCTGCGGCGGTGGAAGCGCCGCCGTCAAAACTGGCCTCGATGGTGTCGCCCTCGGCCAGAGCGCCGGAGACGATCTCCACCTCCTGGGCCTTATGCTCCTTGCCGTCGTACTCGGCGCTGAGCGCCTTGGCCCTCACGGTCAGCTCCGTGACTGCGGGTTCCGGAGAAGGCTCCGGAGAAGGCTCGGGGCTGGGCTCGGGAGAGGGTTCCGGAGAAGGCTCGGGGCTGGGCTCCGGAGAGGGTTCCGGAGAGGGCTCCGGACTGGGCTCGGGGGAAGGCTCGGGAGCGGGGGAGACGGTGAGCACGGCGGGAGTCTCGCTGGCGGCCAGCTCCACGTCCGCGGGGCTGTTTCCGTCGCTGTCCTTCAGCAGCGCCTCGTCCAGATTCACGGTGACGCTGTAGCTGCCCGCCTGGACCACGGTCTCGCCGCTGAGGTAGTTGCCCTCGGCGTCCTGAACCTGGAAGCGGACGTTTTCAATGCTGTAGTCGCCGTAGCTCTCCGGCGTGAAGCCAAAGTACAGATCCTGCAGAGTCTGGCCCGCCTGGGCGCTCAGGTCGTTGGCGCTGACGGTGATGACGGTGATGAACTGAGCCTTCACCGTGCAGTCGGTGTAGGGGCTGAAGCTGTCGCCGGGCTTCAGGCTCAGCGTGGAGCCGTTGGGGTAGCTGAGCTGCCAGCCGGTGAAGCGGGAGCCCTCGGGCGCGGTGGGCGCCTCGGGAGCGGTGAAGCTGTCTCCGGCCTTGCCGGTCTGGTTTGCGTCGGTCAGATCCGGATAGCTGACGGTCAGCTCCTTCTCCTTGTCGATGGGGGACAGGACCACCACCAGGGTGTAGACCTTGGTCTCGGCGGTGGAGAGGCTGCTGAGGAGCTTCTTGTTGAATACGGTCCTGGCGTCGGCGTCAGGGTCGTCCTTGTTCTCTTCCAGAGCGGTGAAGGTGCCTTTGCTCAGATCCAGAGCGGGGCTGCCGGCTTTGGCGGAGGCGGGCAGGGAGACGAGCTTTGCGTCAGCCCCCAGCGCGTCGCCTCTCAGGTACAGGGCGGAGACGAAGAAGCCTTCGGGCGGGGTGATGTGCAGATCCTCTGCCATCAGGTCCTTCAGGCTGGCCTCGCCGATCCCCCGGGTCAGGGCCTTGGCCTTCTTCTCGGGAACGGTTTCGCTGTCCTGAGTCTCTTCTTTCTGATCCTCGCCGATCAGAATGCTGTAGGGCTTGGCGTCGAACAGCGTGGCTTCTTCATCGGCGGACACGACCCGGCTGTCTGCCTCCGGGCCCTGGGCTTCACTCCCTTCGGGCTGGACAGCCGGGACGCGCAGCTCGTAGACCAGCGCTTCGTCTCCGGTGATCTGGTCCCCTTCGGCCATGGCCAGGCCGCCCAACTGCAGGGCCAGTACCAGGGCCAGAAGCAGACACAGGGAATTTTTCATTATCTTCTTCATGGTCGTTCTCCTCTGATCAAATCCGATCAAACTTGTGTTACCGCATTGTAACTTCCAGCGAGGCCATTATAGGGCCTCAGAAAATTTCCCGCAAGAGGGCAGATTCATAAGAATTCTTAAGCCCCGACGGCCCTCAGTGGATGGGGACCAGCTTGCCCTGGACCACGTAGCGGGCGTCGTAGTACTCATAGGAACAGGTCGACAGCGTGATGATCCGGTCCTTGGCGCCGATCTCCACGTCGGTGGCAAAGTCGGACTGGGAGCGCAGCTTCTCGATCCACTTCAGGAATGCCTCATCGCTGGGGAAGCTCACGTTGTAGGAGTCGGAATCGGCGTCGGTGATGTATCCGGCGAAAACTTCAATGCGGTAGTTGCGCTTCGGGGTGTTCAGATACAGGACCGGATGCTCCTCGTAGTAACCCTCCTGGTGATAGCTGCGGAGGCTTGCGAACATGGAGCCGTCGTTCATGTGGTGGCCGTAGAGGATCGTGTTCCTCAGCGAGAAGTCCCGCTCGCACAGGCAGTCGGCAAAAATGCTTCCGCCGCCGCTGTACTCGCCGTCGATGTAGCGGTGGAGGTAGTAGTAATTGTCCTCAGCCATGACCACCGGGTAGTTGATGACGGTGTCGGGGCCGTAGATCCAGCCGATCACATCGGTGCTGGTCAGAAGCAGTCCCTCGAAATCCACGGAGATCGGCGAGATCTCCGGGTCCAGGATCTCCTCCTCGTCCTCCTCGCTGCCGGGCGTTTTTTGCTGGGCGGGACGATCGGCGGAGGGACCGACGGTGACAAACTGGCCGCTCAGATTGTTGTAGGTATCGGCGGCGACCTTGTATTCGTGCATGATACTGTACAGCTTATAGCCGCTGAAGCCAAATATGCACAGGAAGATCACACACAGAATGATCAGCAGAATTTTAACGGGCTTCTTCAAGGGACAGGACCTCCTTCTTCTGAGTACGGCCTCATTATACAACAAGGTCGGCGGAAAAGAAACATAAGAACTATTAAGATTGCAGGGGATTTTTCCCAACAGCAGTCGCCGGTGCGGGAACAGGGAAGAGCGGAGAAAAACGAAAAAAGCACTGCCGACGCAGTGCTTTTTTGGAGGCGCCACCCGGATTCGGACCGGGGAGTCGCGGATTTGCAGTCCGCTGCCTTACCACTTGGCTATGGCGCCATATAACATTTGCGGGCTCTTGCGCGCCCGCAAATGCATTTTTATGGAGCGGGCAACGAGGCTCGAACTCGCTACCTCCACCTTGGCAAGGTGGCGCTCTACCGGATGAGCTATGCCCGCGTAAAGACCCCGTGCAATCACGGGGTGGTGCCTCCGGTCGGAGTTGAACCAACGACACGCGGATTTTCAGTCCGCTGCTCTACCTACTGAGCTACAGAGGCATATCAACGCTCCCGACAGGGGAACAAATGGTGGGAACAACTGGACTCGAACCAGTGACCCCCTGCTTGTAAGGCAGGTGCTCTAACCAGCTGAGCTATGCTCCCGCAAGAAGCCTGTATATAATAGCCGATTTGTTCCCACTTGTCAAGAGGCGATTTTCAACTTTTTAATCTTTTTCCGACCCGGCCATTTTCCGCTCCAGAAGAGCTTTCAGATCCACCGGAGTGAAGGCGTAGCGACGGTCACAGAACTGGCAGCTCACCGAGATCTCCTTGTCCTCGGCGATCATTTCCTCCAGCTCGCTTCTGTCGATGCAGGAGATGGCCTCTTCCACCCGCTCCCGGCTGCAATCACAGCGGTAGCCGACGGGGGAGGAACCGACGATGTGGTACTCCAGACCCTTCAGCACCTGCCCGAACAGGGCCTCGGCGCCGTCCTCGCTGAGAACGGTGGTCAGCTGGTCCATGAGGAAGATGTTCTCCTCCAGCGTGTTGATGAGACTCTCCTCCGCACCGGGCATCAGCTGCACCAGAAAGCCGCCGGCGGCCTTGATGCTCCGGTCGGTATCCACCAGTACGCCCAGGGCGCAGGCGGAGGGCACCTGCTCGCTCTCCAGCAGATAAGCGGTCAGGTCCTCGGCGATCTCGCCGCTGACAAGCTCGGTGGAGCCCACATAGGGTTCCTTCAGACCGATATCCCGCAGCACGGTGAGAAGGCCGTCGCGGCCAACGGCGCCGCCCACATTGAGCTTGCCGTCGGCGCGCAGGGGGAGATCCACATGGGGATCGCCCACCATGCCCCGGACATAGCCCTGGCTGTCGGACACGGCCAAAACCGTGCCGATGGGGCCGCCGCCCTGAATGCGGATGGTCAGGGCCGCGTTCTCCTCCTTCATGCTCTCGCCCAGCAGGGAGGCCCCGCACAGCGTCCGCCCGAGGGCGGCGCAGGCGGTGGGGGACAGATCGTGGATCTGTCTGGCCCGCTCCACCGTATCTCTGGCGGAGATCACAGACATTTTGAGAAAGCCGCCGGCACCGGTGGCGTGAATGATCTGGTCCATAGTTTTCCGTCCTTTTGCCGAGAAATAGACAGGGCCCTCAGGCCCCGTCCCGTTTTGCCGTAATAAACAGCCGCCCGTCGTCCCCCTGGGGACAGTCGGGCCGCAGGCGCACATCCTTGAATCCCGCTGCTTCCAGCATGCTTTTCAGCGATTCCGGAGCGTGGGCGTACTCCACGTGCTCTTCACCGGTCCGCTTCCAGAGCTTACCGACGCTCTGAAACAGGTCCATGCCGTAGACCAGAGCCTTGCGTTCCTCGTCAAAATCCGCCCGCCACAGGCACAGCAGCTCCCGGCCGGGCTCGTCCACCTCGTCCACAAAGATTTGTCCGTCCAAAGCATGGAACCATTCCGGTAAACGAACGTCAAACAGGAAAAGACCACCGGGGCGCACAAACAGATGCAGACGCCGGAACACCTCGGGCAGGTCTTTGCCGGGAATGTAGTTCATTCCGTCCAGCGAGCAGTAGGCCGCGTCCACCGTGCCGTACAGGTCCAGCCTCTGGGAGGCCTGGTGAAGCAGCACAGGGGGCACCGGCAGGTCCGAACAGCGGGAGCTTGCTTCCATCAGCATCTCCACCGAGGCGTCGGTTCCGATCATCTCGTAGCCCCGGCGGCCCATCAGGGAGATCATGGTGCCGGTCCCGCAGCCCAGATCCAGCAGAAGGTGAAATTCGCCGCCGTCCTGACGAAAGGCTTCCTCGTAAAAATCACAGAAGGCTTCGTAGGGCACGTCCCGGGTCAGCCGGTCGTACCAGGGGGCAAGGGATTCGTAAGAACTCATTCTTCCTCGTCTTTCATGCGCTCAAAGACCATCTGGAACCCGCCGCGGCCATACTGCAGGGAGCGATTCACCCGGCTGATGGTGGCGCTGGAGGCCCCGGTCTTGCTGAGAATATCGGTGTAGATCATGCCCTCGTTCAGGTAAGAGGCAACCTGGAAGCGCTGCTCAATGGCAGCCAGCTCGGATTTTGCGCAGAGATCGTCAAAAAACATCATGCATTCCTCCACGTTCCGGAGGGAGAGAATCGCTTCGTAGAGTCGCTCGTTCCGGGGCTTGTTTCGGAGCTTGTTCATGAAAGTTCCTCCTGCAAAATTCACTTATTTTTCATTCGGTTGTATCATTTCAGACCGAATGCGTAATCTTTCGTACAACACTATGTTACACCAAGCCGGACGAAAAGTAAAGGACGAAACTGGAATTTCTTTGAAAGCAAGATTTTCCGAAAACAGCTTGCGGAAAAATGCGCACTATACTATAATGAAGTCAGAAGAGAAGCGGCGGACCGCAAGGCCATCGCTTCCAAAATAAAAAAGGAAAGGAGAGCAGCAGAAAAGTGCTGCGGGAAGAGAAGATGACGATGAATATGCCTGTGTTCTGGCTGATCGCCATGGTGGTGCTGCTGATCGTGGAGGCGGCGGTGCCGGGATTGGTCTCCATATGGTTTGCGCTGGGGTCTCTGGGCGCTCTGATCGCCGCGCTGCTGGGCGCGCCGCTGTGGCTGCAGATCGTCTGGTTCATTCTGCTGAGCATTCTGAGCCTGATCCTGACCCGGCCGTTGGTGAAGAAATACGTCAACAGCCGTGTGAAACCCACCAACGCCGATATGATGATCGGCAAAGATTGCGTCGTCACCGAGGAGATCGACAATCTGAAGGGCAGCGGCGCGGTCTCGGTCTCCGGCAAGGTCTGGACGGCCCGGATGGAAAACGAGAATGAGCAGGCCCAGGCCGGCGAGGTGGTGAAGGTCCTGCGCATTGAAGGCGTCAAGCTTATCGTCAGCAAATAATTTGACCATAAAAGCAAAAACTGAGGACAACTAAGGAGGAAACAAAATGGAATATGTACTCATCGTTTTGATCGTGCTTCTGGCGATCATCCTGATCCGCAACATCCGCATCGTCCAGCAGGCCAAGGCCTATGTCATCGAGCGCCTGGGCGCTTACAAAGAGACCTGGAACGTCGGTATGCACTTGAAGATCCCCTTCATCGAGAGAGTGGCCAAGGTCGTCTCCCTGAAGGAGCAGGTGGCGGACTTCCCGCCCCAGCCCGTGATCACCAAGGATAACGTCACCATGCAGATCGACACCGTGGTCTACTTCCAGATCACCGACCCCAAGCTCTACACCTACGGCATCGAGCAGCCCATGGTGGCCATCGAGAACCTGGCCGCCACCACCCTGCGTAACATCATCGGCGACCTGGAGCTGGACCAGTGCCTGACCAGCCGCGACATCATCAATACCAAGATGCGGGCCATCCTGGACGAGGCCACCGACCCCTGGGGCATCAAGGTCAACCGCGTGGAGCTGAAGAACATCCTGCCTCCCAAGGAGATCCAGAACGCCATGGAGAAGCAGATGAAGGCCGAGCGTGAACGCCGTGAGGCCATCCTGCGCGCCGAAGGCGAGAAGCGGGCCGCCATTCTGGAGGCCGAAGGCGAGAAGGAATCCGCCATCCTCCGGGCCGACGCCAAGAAGCAGCAGCAGATCCTGGAGGCCGAAGGCGAAGCCGCGGCCATCCTGAAGGTCCAGCAGGCTACCGCCGAAGGCATCAAGCTCATCAACGAGGCCGCTCCCACCGATGCGGTCCTGCGCATCAAGGCGCTGGAGGCCTTTGCCGCCGCCGCCAACGGTCAGTCCACCAAGATCATCATCCCCAGCGAGATCCAGGGTCTGGCCGGCCTTGCCACCGGCGTCATCGAAGCCGCCGCGGATAAGAAGTAATTTGCATAAGCCAAAGAGCCGTGACCCCGGTCACGGCTCTTTTGGCATGTAGTGCGTAGTGCGTAGTGCTCAGTGCGTAGTGCGTAGTGCTCAGTGCGCAGGGATATGGAAAGGGCCGCGGCTTCAGCTGCGGCCCTCGGTTTTCAGTGCTGACGCAGGATCTTTTCGTCGTCGAACTCGGCCATGACCCAGGCGACGATCTCGTCCACGTCCCAGGCGGCGGGCTCTCCGTCGCCCCGCTTGGCCATCTCGTAGGTGGCCTGCTCCTGGGCGGAGAGAGGAGCGGTCCGCTTCTTTTCCTCCAGCCTGGCGGCGATGTCCTTCACCTTCCAGCGCATGATCAGCTTCATGGGCAGCGGGAGCTTGTCGATGTGGAAGCCTCCCTGGACCAGGAAGAAGCCCACGTGGGCCGGCAGTCCGCTGGCCTGGCGCATGGCTTCGGCGGCCTTCTTGCCGGCGGGGGCCATCCCCACGGCCACCACGGCGCCCACGTCCATCTTCTTTACGGCCTTGGACAGACCGACGACCTTGCCGGCCATGATCCAGCTGACGTAGATGACCTTGGCGTCCGCCCGGGGACGGAAGCTGCCCTGGGCATAGCAGGGGATCACCAGCTTGCGGGACAGCTCTTTGGCATAGCGCTCACAGGAGCCGGTCTTGGAATTATAAACGATCGCGGAAATCATTCAGTATCCCTCCAGAGTGTTTTGTCGCTTCGGATGCTTCCATTTTAGAAGCGCCGATCCCGCTTGTCAAGGAGGATCGACAGGGTTCCCGGCTCAGCCGTACTGGGCGTAGACGTCGGAATAATCCCGGCCCTGGACCTTGGCCTCGTAGCTGCCGTCCAGCTTGCTCAGCACCCGCTCATAGGCCTCGCTGCCCTCGGTGTAAGGGGTGGGGCAGTAGTCGTTGTAGTTATCGCCGCGATAGCCCTCCAGCACCGGCTTGGAGGAGACGCAGCAGGGGATGATGTTCAGCTCCTTGTTGATGCACTTTCCGTCCTTGTCCCGGTGGACGTTCACCTGGATGATGGCCGTATCCGGATCGGTGGGACCGGTGCTGCCGCCAAAGGACCAGTTGCCCATACTGTAGAGGATGTATCCGTCGCCGTAGCGTTCAATGGGCTGCAGACAATGAGTGTGGCTGCCGTAGATAAGATCCGCGCCGGCGTCGATGCAGGCGTGGGCCAGGTCGATCTGATCCTGATTGGGCGTGTAGTACAGCTCCTGCCCCCAGTGGAAGGCACAGATAATGTACTCACAGCCGGCGTTTTTGAGCATCTGAATTGCATGTTCTGCGTGGCCAAGAAGCGGCTTCAGGTGGTTGTAGGCGCAGTAGACGCCGATGACCAGGCCGCTGTCGGTGGTGATGACCTTGAAGTCATCCTCCTTGCCGTAGGAGATGCCGTATTCCTCCAGGGCGGCGTAGGTGTCCTGCTCGCCCTTCTCGCCGAAGTCGCCCATGTGGTTGTTGGCGGTGGTCACGAAGTCCACGCCGCCCTCGGTGAGGATCTGGGCATAGGCAGAGGGGCTTTTGAAGTACCACTGCTCAGCGGAGCGCAGGTTCTTGTCGTCGGAAAGCGTGCACTCCAGGTTGGTAATGGTGAAGTCGTCATTTTCGAAATACTGCACCGTGTTGGAGTAGGGATAGGAGTAATCGTCGCCCATGCGGGCCGCAAAGGTCACCGTGGCTCCGGCGAACTGGTGGGAGGCCAGGGTGTTGTCGCCGATGACGGAGATCAGAAAATCCTGCTCCTGAGCATACTTTTCCGCGGGCTCCGCCGGAGAGAGAACGGCGGCGGGCGCGGCGCTCTCGGTGGGGGCGGGAGGAATGGGAGTGCCTTCCGCGTTCTTCTGACCGACCCGCTTGCCCACGGCCACGCCAACGGCGATCAGCAGGACGAGAAGCAGCAGAATCATGGGCAGGGAAGGGGCCTGGGAGGCCCGCCGGCGGGGACTGGCGTGAGAATTCTTCATGGTTTCCGACCTGATTTCATTAGAATACAGGGCTATTATACTCAAGCCCCGGAAAAAAGGCAAGAGAAAGAAAGACCCCCTGAAAAGCACACCGCTTTCCAGGGGGAATTGATATAAGGTGAGAATCAGCCTCCGAAGCTGGTATCCCAGTCGCTGTAATCCACAACGGCGTCCGGACCGTCGTAGGTGCCGTTGAGCTTGCTCATGGCCCGGGCGTAGAAATCCATGTTCTCGTCATAGGGGGTGGGGCAGTAGTCGTTGTAGCCGTAGCCGTCGTAGAACTCCAGCACCGGCCGGGAGGAGATGCAGCAGGGGATCACGGTGTAGCCGTCGTTGGATACGGTGCCGTCCAGGTCCCGTTTCACCGTGACCTGGAAGATGGCGGTGTCCATGTCCTTGGGGGTGGTGTTGCCGCCGAAGGACCAGTTGCCGATGCTGTAGAGGATGATGCCGCCGTTGTACTCCTCAATAGGCTGCAGGCAGTGGCTGTGGCTGCCGTAGATCAGGTCTGCTCCGGCGTCGATACAGGCGTGAGCCAGATCGATCTGCACCTGCTTGGGGTGGTAGACCACCTCGTCCTGGCCCCAGTGGAACATACAGATGATATACTCCGCGCCGTCGGCCGCCATCTGCTGGATCGCGGCAACGCACTTGTCCCGGTCGGGATAGTAGCCGTTGTAATCGCAGTAGATACCCACATTCAGACCGTTTGGGGTGGTGAAGACCTGGGCCTGGCCCTCCACGCCGTGGGGGATGCCGTAGGTGTCCAGAGCCGCCAGGGTGCTGTCGATCCCGGCCTGGCCGAAGTCGGTGGTGTGGTTGTTGGCGGTGTTCACGAAGTCCACGCAGCCCTCCACCAGGATCCGGGCGTATTCCGCAGGCGCGCGGAAGTAGAATTTAGCGCCGTAGGGGTACAGATACTCATCGGAGAAGGTGCACTCCAGATTGGCGATGGTCAGCTCGTCGTGATCAAAATACTGTACGGTATTATGGAAGGGATAGGCATAGTCCCCGTTCATGTAGGAGGCATAGGAGGCCGGATCGGCGGCGGACAGATTCTGATGGGAGGTCAGGGTGCAGTCGCCGATGGCGGAGATGACGAAGGTCTCCGGGGTGGGCTCCGGCGTAGGCGTGGGAGTGGGCTCCGGGGTAGGCGTGGGTTCCGGGGTCGGCTCCGGGGTGGGCTCCGGCGTGGCCGTGGGAACAGGCTCCGGCGTGGCCTCCACAGGGGCCGGATCGGCGGCCGGTTCCGCGGGGGAGGGAGCGGGGTAGTACAGCCGCAGAGCAAAGGTGCCGACCAGCAGCACCAGCAGGAACAGAAATACGATGATTCGGGATTTTTTCATTTTGAGACCTCGCATCGTTTCATTCAGAAGTTCCTATATTATAATGAAAAGCCCCTGGGAAAGCAAGGGGCAAAATGAAGGAGATCGGGAAAGCCGAACCGCAGGAAAACAGAAGCTTCGGCGAAGCTCGGAGGAAATCATAAGAATTCTTAAGAATGTTACCGCTTTGCCGTCTTTTGTGCTATAATCGCTTTGTAAGAGGGGAAAAACGCCCTTGGAGACCTGTCAAAAAGAACAGGATCAGGTCGAAGCGGTAACAATTCGGTAAAAGGTTGTCGCAAAATAATTCAAAAACCCCTTGCAAATCTTGGGCGCGCGTGTTACAGTATCCGTGTATCCGGGTCGGATTGTGCCCGGAGGGGAAAAGCTGCCGGTCCGCGGCAGAGGAAATGAAGGAGAACGATCATGAAAGCAAGTGTGAAACTGTTGTCTATGCTCCTGGTTCTGGCCATGTGCATCGGCTTCGTGTCTGTCACCGCCTTTGCCGATGAGCCTGTTGTGATCATCGTGGGCGAAGAGCAGGCTCCGGCCGAGCCCGCACCGCAGGAACCTGCACCTCAGGAGCCTGCTCCCCAGGAGAATGCCGGTCAGCCCGCGCAGGAGAACAAAGGCTTTACTCCTGCTGCAGACACCGTTGCTGTCATCAATATCAAGAGCGCCGAGCCTGTAGAGAAGACCAGTCTGCAGGAGGCCATTGACGCCGCCAAGGAAGGCGCCACCATCACCCTGGTGAAGGATACCACCATTTCCGGCGGCCTGAACCTGGTGAAGGACGTGAAGCTGGACCTGAAGGGCTTTACCCTGCGCTTTAAAGACGGCAAGGACGCCAAGGCGGCCGTCGTCGCGGCTCCCGACGCCCAGATCACCATCACCAACGGCACCCTGGACATCGGCGACACCTTTGCCGCCGGCTTCCTGGCCAAGGACGGCGCCAACCTGTCCCTGGGCGGCCTGTACGTCGACTATGACGGCGAGGGCTCTCTGTTCCTGGAGGGCGAGGGCAGCATCAACGTCATGAGCGGCAAGTATGCCCAGAACCCCGAGGGCTTCCTGGCCAAGGGCTACGGCTCCGCCGAGGGCAAGGGCGGCATGTTCGTGGTCAGCAAGGGCAGCGCCCCTGTGACCGAGGACGAGCCTACTGAGGGTGAGGAGCCCAAGGAAGGCGAGGATACTGCCGGCGAACCCACCGATGGCGAGGAGCCCAAGGAGGGTGAGGAGCCCAAGGAAGGCGAGGAGCCCAAGGAAGGCGAGGAGCCCAAGGAAGGCGAGAGCGACGTCCCCGAGAAGGCTCCGGACGCCGAAGTCAAGGCTCCCGACAAGCCCTTCGCGATCGGCGAGAACGGCTATGACACCCTGCAGGACGCTGTGGACGCGGTCACTGCCGAGAACAGCACCATTACCGTACAGAAGGACGTGGACGACGCGGCTCTGTCCTTCGTCACCGGTTCCAACCCCGTCACCATCGATCTGGGCGGTCACACCCTGACCTTCCCGGCCGCTGTGGATCTGGCTGCCGCTGACGTGACCCTGAAGAACGGCACCGTCAAGGGCAACGTGGATCTGGGCGCCGGCGTCCTGACTCTGGACAAGGCCAAGATCGACGGTAACCTGAGCGTCAGCGCCGACATCGGCGACGCCGGTCTGAAGGTTGCCGACGCTGAGAGCGGCGTGACCGGGACCATGAGCGTTGACCTGACCAAGAACACCGTGGATATGGACGTCTCTGCCGGCACCTTCGGCGGCCTGACCGTTACCGAGGGCTCCATGCTGGGCAAGGGCGCCACCGGCGGCGAGTACAAGTTCACCTCCGCCACCAAGGACGCCACCCGGAAGGCGGTCAACGCCATTGCCGCGATCGGCCTGAAGGCCAAGGAGAACAGCGATTACTACACGCTGGAGGTTGCCGTGGTGAAGATCACCGACGGCGGCAGCACCGTGTACTTCGACTCCACCGATCTGACTGCCGGCAAGGCCCTGTACTACACCAAGAACGGCAGCAACTCCGACATCGTGCTGGTTCTGGATAATTCCAACACCTGGACTGGCGCTGTCATCAACGCCATGGATCAGGACGACAATCTGGTCAAGACCCTGAGCGCCGGCGATTACGCCATCTCCGGCCAGAAGCTGACCATCCCCAAGGACGCCAGCTTCCTCAACAGCATGCCCGCCGGTGTGTGCTACTTCGACATCTGGCTGGAGGACGGCGGCGTGGCCTATGTGGACCTGTGGGTCTACCCCGCTCTGACTGCCGACCGCACCCGCTATGTCAAGAACAGCGGCAAGGATATCGTGGTCACCCTGACCGACCTGGACGAGGGCGTGATGATGGGCTCCGGCATTGAGAACGGCGCTCTGAAGGACGTTGTGACTCTGGGCGAGGGCACCGATTTCACCCGGGCCTCCGGCAACGTGGTAAACCTGAAGTCCAGCTATCTGGACACCCTGTGCAGCGCCGACGGCGAGGTGACCAAGGTCTTCGCCTTCCTGTTCGACTATGAGGGACAGACCCGGGCGGTCACTCTGACCCTGACCCTGGCTCCTCCTCCCAGCATCGAGCCTGATACCACCACCTGGAAGCGCGGCGCAAGCAAGGACTTCATCGTGAAGCCCGATGTGAACTCCGTCACTCTGGACGGCACCGCTGTCTCCGCCTCCAACTTCAGCGTGAAGGATAAGACCCTGACCCTGAAGGCGGCCGCCGTAGCGGATCTGAAGTACGGCGATCACACCCTGGTGGTCAACACCAAGGACGGCGACGTGACTGCCAAGATCACCCTGCTGCCCTCCCTGGGCTACACTGCGGCCAGCGGCAACCAGCACACCAAGGGCGGCAGCAAGAACCTGGTCTACGTGGCCTCCGATCCCGTCTCCTCCGTGCAGGTGGGCGGCACGACCCTGACCAAGGGCACCCACTACACCCTGAGTGAGGACGGCAAGACCATCACCTTCCCCGCCTCCTTCCTGAACACCCTGGCTGCGGCGGACTACACCGTCACCGCCACCGTTACGGCCGACGGCAAGACCTATGACACCACCGCCCCGATGAAGATCCTCTCCACCGGTGCTGCCGGCGCCAACCCCAAGACCGGCGACGAGAGCAGCGTGGCGCTCTGGGCCACGGTCCTGGCACTCTCCGGAGCCGCTGTGGTCGTGCTGATCCCCAAGAAGAAGAGACAGTAAGCGCCTGAAAAGCATCGGAAACATAGTCCCCCTGCGGCGAAAGCCGCAGGGGGTTTCCTGTTATATGGAAGCGCTAAGCACGGCAGACAAAAAAATACTTGGAAAACGCAGACAATGGCGTTATAATAGGCCTACGATGGCAGAGTGCGGCAAGGCGCTCGGCATCGCACCATGGCGATCCCGGAAAGGGAAGAGACTGACGGAAGGAGATATGCCCGATGGAGGAACGGTTCCAAAAGCATATTCCCCGGGATGAGATCTACCTGTTCAACACCGGCAATGCCCGGAAGGCCTGGACAGGCTTCGGCTGCCGGTACATTTCCGAGTTGGAGTGTCACCGCTTCCTGGTCTGGGCGCCCAATGCCCGTGCGGTGAGCGTGGTGGGGGATTTTAACGACTGGGATCCTGCCGCCAACCCCATGGAATGGCTGGAGGGCGGCGTTTGGATCGCTTTTGTCGAGGGCGTTCGGGAAGGCCAGAACTACAAGTTCCGGGTGGAGAAGGCCTGGGGCGGCTGCGTACTCAAGGCCGATCCCTTTGCCGCCTGGTCTCAGACCCGGGGCGAGACGGCCTCCCGGGTATGGTGCAGGGAGGAATACCCCTGGACCGACGGGGAGTACCTGAAGCTGCGGGACGAGCGGGACTATATGACCAGCCCCATGAGCATCTACGAGGTCCATCCGGGCTCCTGGCGGGAATTTGAGGGAGGCCCCAATTACCGCAGCCTGGCTGACGCCCTGGCGGAGTACTGTACGGACATGGGCTATACCCACGTGGAGCTGATGCCGATCACCGAGTATCCCTACGACGGATCCTGGGGCTACCAGGTCACCGGTTATTTCGCCCCCACCAGCCGTTACGGGGATCCGGACGATTTCAAAGCCTTTGTGGACCGGCTTCACGCCGCCGGGATCGGAGTGATCGTGGACTGGGTCCCGGCCCATTTTCCGAAGGACGAGTTCGGCCTGGCCGAGTTTGACGGAACGGCGCTGTTCGAATGCAAGGAGCGGCGCATGGCCGAGCATCCGGATTGGGGGACCCTGATCTTCGACTACGCCAGCACCCAGGTCCAGAGCTTCCTGATCTCTTCCGCCTTCAAGCTCCTTGACGTCTTTCATGTGGACGGTATCCGGGTGGACGCGGTCAGCTCCATGCTGTATCTGAACTACGGCCGGAGGGAGGGGGAGTATACGCCCAACGAGGAGGGCGGCAGCACCAACCTCCACGCGCTGCGCTTTCTGAGAAAGCTCAACAGCCTGATCCACACTGACTTTCCCGGCGTGGTCACCATCGCCGAGGAGTCCACGGCCTTCCCGCTGGTCACGGCGCCGGCGGAGCTGGGCGGCGTGGGCTTCAGCCTGAAGTGGGATATGGGCTTCATGCACGACACCATCGACTACATGCAGCAGGATCCCTTCTTCCGCTCCTTCCATCACAACAAGCTGACCTTCTCCATGATGTACGCCTTCTCGGAGAGCTTCGTGCTGGCCTATTCCCATGACGAGGTGGTCCACGGCAAGGGCTCCATGATCAACAAGATGTACGGGGACTATGACCAGAAGTTCTCGTCCCTCCGGGCCCTGTACGGCTATCAGTTCGGGCACCCCGGCAAAAAGCTGACCTTCATGGGCAACGAGTTCGGCCAGTTTATTGAGTGGAACTGGCGGCAGGGGCTGGACTGGATGCTGTTGGGCTTTGTCCGGCACGAGCAGCTGCGCCGCTGGATGCGGCAGCTGAATCTGCTTTATGCCGCCAACCCCGCCCTCTATGCGGTGGACCGGTCCTGGGACGGCTTCAAGTGGCTGAACGTGGACGACGCGGGGCGCAGCTCCGTGGCCTTCCTGCGCTCGGCGCCCGAGGAGGACAGTTATCTGGTCTGCGTCTGCAATTTCACTCCGGTCAGCTACCGGAAATTCCTGATCGGCCTGCCCGGACCCGGCACCCTGCGGGAGGTCCTCAACAGCGACGATGAGGAATACGGCGGCACCGGCGTCAGTAATCCGGAACCGATCCTGTCCGAGGAGCGGGACTTCCTGGATATGCATCACTGCGCGGAGCTTACGCTCCCGCCCATGAGCTGTGTGTTTTTCCGGTATATACCGAAAACATAAATCCCCCGGCGGGAGGTCCCGCCGAAATCCAGTCAATTCAATATCATTATAGTTTGGAGTGTGTTTATGAAAAAAGAGTTTCGTGATCTGCTGAAGGAACGCGGCCGCAAAGAGCTGCCCAAGGTTCTGCTGGCCTCTGCCGAGTGCGCCCCTCTGTCCAAGACCGGCGGTCTGGCCGACGTGGTGGGTACCCTGCCCAAGTCCCTGGCCAAGCTGGGGATCGACGCCCGGGTCATTACCCCTTACCATCGGTGCATCAAGGACAAGTATGCCTCTCAGGTGCAGCACATGTTCTACTTCTACGTCCAGCTGGGCTGGCGCCGGGAGTACGTGGGCATCGAGAAGCTGGAGCTGGACGGCATGACTGTCTACCTGGTGGATAACGAACGCTACTTCGGCGACAAGATCTACCGCAGCGAGTACATGGAGGAGCTGGAGCAGTACGCCTTCTTCACCCGCGCGGTGCTGGACGCCATCCCCAATCTGGACTTCAAGCCCGAGATCGTTCACTGCAACGACTGGCATACCGCTATGATCCCCATGCTGGCCAAGACCCAGTACCCCGGCGGCATGCAGTCCGGCCTGAAGTTCCTGCTGACCATCCACAACATTGCCTTCCAGGGCAAGTGCAGCTTCGACACCGTCCAGGATCTGCTGGGCGTGGACAGCAAGTACTATACCCCCGAGTTCATGGAGCTGGACGGCTGCGCCAACTTCCTCAAGGGCGGCCTGGTCTTCACCGACCGCATCAACACCGTCAGCCCCAGCTATGCCGAGGAGATCAAGATGCCTTACTATGCCGAGGGCCTGCAGGGGATCCTGAACGCCCGGGCCGGTCAGCTCTCCGGCATCATCAACGGCATTGACAAGGACGTGTTCGACCCCCGTCACGAGGCCGGACTGCCCGCCCACTTCGACAAGGGCCACCGCAAGGGCAAAGCCCAGTGCAAGGCCGCTCTGCAGGAGCGCCTGGGCCTGGAGCAGCGGCCCGACGTGCCTCTGTTCGCCATGGTCACCCGCATGACCGAGCAGAAGGGCTTCGATCTCGTAGCCTGCGTGCTGGACGATCTGATGAGCCGGGAGGATATGCAGTTTGTTCTGCTGGGCACCGGCGACGAGCGCTTTGAGAACTTTATGCGGGCAGCCGAGTACCGTTACAAGGGCCGGCTGTGCTCCTACATCGGCTACAGCGAGCCTCTGAGCCACCTGATCTACGCCGGCAGCGACTTCTTCCTCATGCCCTCCCGCTTCGAGCCCTGCGGCCTGAGCCAGATGATCGCCATGCGCTACGGTTCTCTGCCCATCGTCCGGGAGACCGGCGGCCTGCGGGATACGGTGATCCCCTATAACCAGTACACCGGCGAGGGAGACGGTTTCTCCTTCTCCAACTACGACGCCTGGGAGCTGCGCGACGCCATGCGCAAGGCGCTGGACTGCTACCGCAAGCCTGAAGTCATGGAGGGCCTGATCCGCAACGCCATGTCCAAGGACTTCGGATTTGACCGTTCCGCTGAGGAATACGCCAAGCTCTACGTATGGATGCTCTGATCTCCAGAACACAGGACTCCAGGGCCGGTGGAGCGCGGACCGATACCTACACCGTCTGGTTCGGCGGTTCGTATCGGGAAAACTGGTCGGACAATTACAGCCTGGCGGTGGTCTATGAAGGCCGCCGCCCGGTCCAGGCTCGCTGGATCGACAATGCCTGGCTTCCTGTAGGCGGAGATGAGGAGCTTTGCAAAATCCTGCGTTCTCCCACCTGCCCGCTGCTGCTGCGGCAGTATTTCCAGGCGGCAGCCTCTGTTTACGCGGCCCTGCGGGTCTGCGTCAGCCGGGGAATGAGCCTGGAGCAGATGGGCGAGGTCTTTTACGACGCGGACAATCCCTTTGCCGCGCCCGAACTCATGCGCCTTCTGATGGATGACTGCGGCTTTGCCATGCCCGCGGCCTTCCAGATGGCCTCCCGCTGCTGCGGCGATCTGCGGGCCTATGGGGTGGACGTGGAAAGCGTTTATGCCATCCAGCCCCGGACGGCCCATGTGATCAGCATTCTGCGCAGCTGCGCGATGAACACCCCGGCCGTGGAGCATATCGCCAATGATCCGGCCTATCGGCAGCCGCTGGGGGCCGTCCCTGAGGGACAGGAGCTGACCCTGCGGCTGCGGAACCTGGCGGGCCGGGCTCAGAATGCCGTGCTGATCCTCTACGGTGACACGATGCGCCGGGAGCTGCCCATGGAACGCACAGACAATGGCTTCTCTGTGAGCTTTCAGGCCCCGGAGACAGCCCAGGCCCTGTGGTATTGTTTCCGGCTGGAGACGCCGGACAGTTCCCACTGGCTTTGCCCGGATTCCAGCGGCTATCGGGGAAAGCTCTGCGGCAAGGAGCAGGGCGGCTTCCGCCTGACCATCTACCGGAAAGATTTCGAAACGCCCGCCTGGTTCAAGCGCCGGGTGATGTATCAGATCTTCCCGGACCGCTTTGCTTTCACCAATGATGGTACGGCGGAGCGGGGCATCGCCTATCATCTGGCCCTGAGCCAGAACCCGGAGCTGCACAAGAGCGTGGCTGAGCCGCCCCGGTGGCAGCCCAGGCCATTTGAAGAGAACTACACGCCGGACGATTTCTACGGCGGCACTCTTCGGGGAATCGAAGAGAAGCTGGGCTATCTGCGGGAGCTTGGGGTAGGAGTGATCTATCTCAACCCCATCGTGGAGGCCCGGTCCAATCACCGCTATGACACTTCCGACTACCTGAATGTGGATCCGATCCTGGGGACCAACCGGGATCTGACCAAACTCTGCGAGAAGGCGGAGACCATGGGCATGCGGGTGATCCTGGACGGAGTGTTTTCCCACACCGGGGATGACAGCGTGTACTTTAACCGGTATCGTCATTACCCCGGGGACGGAGCCTGCCAGGGGGAAAGCTCGCCCTATTACGATTGGTACGATTTTCGGCGGTTTCCGGACGAGTACCGCTGTTGGTGGGGCTTTGACAGCCTGCCGGAGGTGGAGGAGACCCGGCCTTCGTGGCAGGACTTCGTGATCACCGGGGAAAACAGCGTGGTGAGGACCTGGCTGCGCCGGGGAGCTGCCGGCTGGCGCCTGGATGTGGCCGACGAGCTGCCGGACCAGGTGCTGAGCCTGATCCGGAAGGCGGCCAAGGAGGAGAAGCCGGACGCCCTGGTACTGGGTGAGGTCTGGGAGGACGCGGTCATCAAGGAGAGCTACGGCAGTCGCCGGAACTATGCTCTGGGCTGGTCCCTGGACACGGTGATGAACTACCCGCTGCGTCGGGCCATTCTGGATTTCGCGCTGGGCAGGATCAACGCCTATGCCCTGCGGGACTTCCTGATCTCCCAGCAGATGAATTACCCCAAGCCCATGTACTACTCTCTGATGAACCTGCTGGGTTCCCATGACGTGGAACGCCTGAGAAGCGCTCTGGCCACCCAGGTGGATATCAAGTCCCTGTCCCGGGAGGACCAGTTGAAGCTGGCGTTCCCTCCGGAGGCCCTGGAGCGGGCCACCAGCCTGGAGAAGCTCTGCGCCGCCATCCAGTTCTCCCTGCCCGGCGTACCCAGCATCTATTACGGCGATGAGCAGGGCATGTGCGGGGTGGGGGATCCCTTTAACCGCCTGCCCTTCCGCAAGGGCGACCGTGATCTGTGCAATTCCTATGCGGCCCTGGCCAGAAGGAGAAACGAGAATCCCGCACTGTCCACCGGAGAAGCGGAGTTTATGGCCGCCGATCAGGACGTGCTGGTGATCCTGCGCTACATCCGGGGGGAGAAGGATGTTTTCGGGCTTCCTGCTGCCAATGGTACCTTCCTGACGGTGGTGAATCGTTCGGAAGAAGAAAAAGAATACTCGGTGAATTGCTCTCCAGTGGGCGGTGTCCGCTGGGGTCGAATCGCTCCGATGAGCGCCGAAGTGATCCAGCTGTAAAGAAAGACCTGTATCAAAATGGACATCATGAAGAGCTTTTCCCTGGAGGGCAAGGTCGCCCTCATCACCGGTGCGTCCCATGGTATCGGCATGGCGATCGCCAACGCTTTTGCCGCCGCCGGCGCGACGATCTGCTTCAACTGCTCCAGCGAGGGCTCCAAGGCCCGGGCGCTGGAGGCCTACAAGGCCAACGGCGTCGACGCCCACGGCTACGTCTGCGACGTCTGCGACGAGGAGGCGGTCAAGGCTCTCGTAGCCCAGATCAAGGAAGAAGTCGGCGTCATCGACATCCTCGTGAACAACGCCGGCATCATCAAGCGCATCCCGATGCTTGACATGAGCGCCGAGGATTTCCGCAAGGTCATCGACGTGGACCTGAACGCTCCCTTCATCGTCTCGAAGGCCGTCATCCCCGGCATGATCGAGAAGGGCCACGGCAAGATCATCAACATCTGCTCCATGATGAGCGAGCTGGGCCGTGAGACGGTCTCCGCCTACGCCGCGGCCAAGGGCGGCCTGAAGATGCTGACCCGCAACATCTGCTCCGAGTACGGCGAGTACAACATCCAGTGCAACGGCATCGGACCCGGCTATATCGCCACCAGCCAGACCGCGCCTCTGCGCGAGCGCCAGCCCGACGGCAGCCGCCATCCCTTCGACCAGTTCATCATCGCCAAGACCCCCGCTGCCCGCTGGGGCGAGACCGAGGATCTGATGGGTCCCGCGGTGTTCCTGGCTTCCGACGCCTCCAACTTTGTCAACGGCCACATCCTGTATGTGGACGGCGGCATCCTTGCCTACATCGGCAAGCAGCCCTAAATGAATATCTGTACGTTTCAGGCACATGACGCGCCGGTCATAGGTTATTTACACGACGACCATGACCGGCTCGTCTCACATAAGACCCGCCCCGCCCTGGTGATCTGCGCCGGCGGCTGCTACCGCTGGCTCTCCCCCCGGGAGAAGGATCCGGTGGCTCTGCACTGGGCGGCGCTGGGTTATCAGACCTTCCTCATCGAATACTCCACCGAAGCCCGGGCGTCCGGCCTGAGACCCCTGCGGGAACTGGCGGAGTGCGTGCGCATCCTGCGCCTGCGAGCGGAGGAGTGGCACATCGACCCGGGGAAGATCGCGGTGCTGGGCTTCTCCGCCGGCGGACATCTGGCGGCCAGCCTGGGAACGCTCTGGCATCTGCCGGAACTGAAGCTGGGCCGGGACTGCCGCCCGGACGCGCTGGTGCTCTGCTATCCGGTGATCACCATGGGCGAATTTGCCCATCAGGAATCGGCTGACAACGTCACCGGCGGCGACCCCGAGATGCGGGCGTTTCTGAGCCTGGAGAACCGGGTCACCGATCAGATGCCGCCCACCTTCCTCTGGCACTGCGTGGGGGACGAGAGCGTTCCCGTCGAAAATTCTCTATTTTTGGCTTCCGCGATGCAGAAAGCGGGTGTATACTACGAGTGTCACCTGTTTTCCGGCGGAGCTCACGGCATCTCCATGTGCAATCAGGAGGTGGAGACGCCCAACCCCCAGGCCGCGGCCTGGATCCCCCTGTGCGAAAACTGGCTGAACAAACAATTTGAATACATTCCATAAGGAGGACAACCCCATGAACGAAATGAATACTGCCATCTCCAAGATCGGCGTCGTACCGGTCATCAAGCTCAACCACCCCGAGCGGGACGCGGCCAACCTGGGCAAGGCCCTGTGCGCCGGCGGCGTGCCTGTGGCGGAGATCACCTTCCGGGCTGCCGGGGCCGATAAGGCCATCAAGCTCATGAAGGAAGCCTGCCCCGAGATGATCGTGGGCGCCGGCACCGTCACCCGGACCGAGCAGATCGACGCTGTCATCGAGGCCGGCGGTCAGTTCATCGTTACCCCGGGCTTCGATCCCGAGCTGGTGGCCTATGCCCAGGAGAAGAAGATCCCCATCTTCCCCGGCTGCACCACCGCCTCCGAGTATCATCAGGCCCTGAAGTTCGGCCTGGAGCTCATCAAGTTCTTCCCCGCCGAGCAGTCCGGCGGCCTGGCCAAGATCAAAGCCCTGTCCGCCCCCTTCCCCATGTTCAAGGTCATGCCCACCGGCGGCGTGGGTCTGAAGAACCTGAAGGATTACATCTCCTGCCCGGTGATCGCGGCCTGCGGCGGCAGCTACATGGTCACCGCCGACCTGATCGACAACCAGAAGTGGGACGAGATCACCGAGCTGTGCAAGAAGTCCCGCGAGATCGTGGAAGAAGCCAGAGCTTGAGGAGGAAAGAAAAATGGAACTGAACCTGCGTCCGAAAGAAGAATGCATGTTTGACGCCGTATCCCTGGGCGAAGTCATGCTGCGCCTGGATCCCGGCGAGGGCCGTATCCGCACCGCCCGCTCCTTCCGCGCCTGGGAGGGCGGCGGCGAGTATAACGTCATCCGCGGCCTGCACAAGTGCTTCGGCATGAAGACCGCTGTCATTACCGCCTTTGCCGACAACGAAGTGGGCAAGCTGATGAAGGACTTCATCGAGCAGGGCGGCGTCAGCACCGACCTGATCTTCTGGAAGAAGACCGACGGCATCGGCCGGATCTGCCGCAACGGCATCAACTTCACCGAGCGGGGCTTCGGCATCCGCGGCGCTGTGGGCTGCTCCGACCGGGCCAACACCGCCATTTCCCAGGCTACCCCCGAGGACTTCGATTTTGACTACATCTTCGGTACTCTGGGCGTGCGCTGGCTGCACACCGGGGGCATCTACGCCGCCCTGAGCGAGCAGAGCTGCCAGACTGTCATCGCCGCCTGCAAGGCCGCCAAGAAGTACGGCACCCTGGTGTCCTACGACCTGAACTACCGCCCCTCCATGTGGAGCGCCATCGGCGGTCTGGAGAAGGCTCGGGAGGTCAACCGGGAGGTCGCCAAGTATGTGGACGTGATGATCGGCAACGAGGAGGATTTCACCGCCTGCCTGGGCTTTGAGATCGAGGGCAACGACGCCAACCTCAAGGAGCTGAACATCGAGGGCTACAAGAAGATGATCGGCAAGGCCGCCCAGACCTATCCCAACTTCAAGGTGGTGGCCACCACCCTGCGCACCGTGAAGACCGCTACCGTCAACGACTGGAAGGCCATCTGCTGGGCCGACGGCGAGATCTTCCAGTCCAAGGAGTACCCCGGCCTGGAGATCATGGACCGTGTTGGCGGCGGCGACTCCTTCGCTTCCGGTCTGGTTTACGGTCTGATGACCACCGGCGACGCGCTGAAGGCTGTCAACTACGGCGCGGCCCACGGCGCCCTGGCGATGACCACCCCCGGCGACACCTCCATGGCTTCCGTGGGTGAGGTCGAGGCCATCATGGGCGGCGCCGGCGCCAGAGTGAAGCGCTGATATGGAACACCATAATCCGCTGCTGAGCGGCGAAAGCCCTCAGAAATTCATCACCTTCGGCGAGATCATGCTCCGGCTGACCCCGCCCAACTATGAGAAGATCCGGGTAGCCACCAGCTTCGAGGCCAGCTACGGCGGCAGCGAGGCCAACATCGCCCTGGCCCTGGCCAACCTTGGCGTGGACAGCACCTTCTTCAGCGTGGTGCCCAACAATTCTCTGGGCAAGAGCGCTGTGCGCATGCTGCGCAGCAACGACGTGCACTGCACGCCGGTGATCCTCTCCACCCCGGAGGAGACCCCCACCCACCGCCTGGGCAGCTACTACCTGGAGACCGGCTACGGGATCCGACCCAGCAAGGTGACCTATGACCGGAAGCACAGCGCCATCACGGAGTACGATTTCTCCAAGGTGGATCTGGAAAAGCTCCTGTCCGGGTTTGACTGGCTGCATCTGAGCGGCATCACCCCGGCTCTGTCCCCAAGCTGCGCCGATTTCATCCTTGCCTGCCTGAAGCAGGCCAAGGCCCTGGGCCTGACCGTGAGCTTTGACGGCAACTTCCGCTCCCGGCTCTGGACCTGGGAGGAGGCCAGGGACTTCTGCACCCAGTGTCTGCCCTACGTGGACGTGCTCTTCGGCATTGAGCCCTATCACCTCTGGCGGGACGAGAACGACCACAGCAAGGGCGATTGGAAGGACGGCGTGCCTCTGCAGCCCAGCTATGAGCAGCAGGACGAGATCTTCCAGGCTTTCGTGGAGCGCTGGCCCAACCTCAAGTGCATCGCCCGCCACGTGCGCTATGCCCACTCCGGCAGCGAGAACAGCCTGATGGCCTATATGTGGTATCAGGGACACACCTTCGAAAGCAAGCTCTTCACCTTCAATATTCTGGACCGGGTGGGTGGAGGCGACGCCTTTGCCAGCGGCCTGATCTACGCCATGATGAACGGCTACAAGCCCATGGAGATGGTCAATTTCGCCGTGGCCAGCAGCGTACTCAAGCACACCATCCACGGCGACGCCAACATCACCGACGATGCCAAGAGCATCCGCGCGCTGATGAATATGGACTACGACATCAAGCGCTAAAACCTGATCTGTTCAGCTCCCCGAGGGGCTGAACAGATCGCTATGAAAGGATTGATTCTCCTATGAGAGCATTTATGGACCGCGATTTTATCCTGGAGACGGAGACCGCCCGCCACCTGTTCCACGACTACGCCGAGGAGCAGCCCCTGGTGGACTACCACTGCCACATCTCTCCCCGGGAAATCTATGAAAACCGCCGCTTCAACAACCTGGTAGAGGTCTGGCTGGGCGGCCAGAATCCGGACGGCAGCTACTTCGGCGACCATTACAAGTGGCGCGTGATGCGCTCCAACGGCGTGCCGGAGGAGTATGTCACCGGAGACAAGCCCGCCTATGAGCGCTTCCTGAAGTTCGTGGAGGCTCTGCAGATGGCCATTGGCAACCCCATGTATCACTGGTGCAACCTGGAGCTGCGCCAGTTCTTCGGCTACGATAAGCCCCTGACCCTGGAGAATGCCGAGGAGGCCTGGAATTTCTGCAACGACAAGCTGCAGAACGATCCAAACCTGACCGTGCGGGGCATTATCGAGAAGGCCAGAGTCGCCATGATCGGCACCACCGACGACCCCATCGACTCCCTGGAGTGGCACAAGAAGATCGCCGAGGATCCCAGCATCAAGGTCAAGGTCTGCCCCTCCTTCCGCCCGGACAAGGCCATCAATATCTCCAAGCCCGGCTTTGTGGAATACGTCGGCAAGCTGGCCGGGAGCGTGGGCAAGGAGAAGCTGGAGAGCGCCCGTGAGGTCATGGACGCCCTGACGGAGCGCCTGGAGTTCTTCAAGGCCATGGGCTGCCGGGCCAGCGATCACGGCCTGGATTACATCCCCTTCCGTCCGGCTCCGGAGGAAGAGGTGGAGGCTGCCTTCCGCAAGGCCATGGCGGGCGAGAGCGTGAGCGTGGAAGAGGCGGAGAAATACCAGACCGCCGTTCTGCTGCATCTGGGCCGGGCGTACCATCGTCTGGGCATCGCCATGCAGCTGCACTACTCCTGCCTGAGAAACATGAACACCCGGATGTACCGTCTTCTGGGCCCCGACACCGGCTTCGACATGATCGCCCAGAACACCTGCGGCGGCGATATCGCGGCCCTGCTGTCCGCGCTGGATGAGACCGGCGAGTGCCCCAAGACCATTCTCTATTCCCTGAACCCCGCCGACAACGAGCAGCTGGGCACCCTGATCGGCTGCTTCCAGTCCGATGAGGTGCCGGGCAAGATCCAGCACGGCTCCGCCTGGTGGTTCAACGACACCAAGTCCGGCATGGAAGCCCAGATGAAGTCCCTGGCCAACCTGGGCCTGCTGGGCAACTTCGTGGGCATGCTCACCGACTCCCGCTCCTTCCTCAGCTATGCCCGGCACGACTACTTCCGCCGTATCTTCTGCAACCTGGTGGGCAACTGGGTGGAGAACGGGGAGTATCCCAACGACGAGAAAGCGCTGCGGCGTATCGTAGAGGGCGTATGCTTCAAGAACGCAGAGCGTTATTTTGAGATCTGAAGAGGTTTTCACTAAGGAAAGATTATCGTTTGAGACGCTGGAAAAGCTGGGCTACAAGGGCTATCTGCTCAAGGACGCGCCGGAGAAGATCGTGCAGTTCGGCGAGGGCAGTTTCCTCCGGGCTTTTGCGGACAATTTCATCGACTTGATGAACGAGAAGGCCGGCTTCAACGCCAAGGTCGTTCTGGTCCAGCCCCGGGGCGGTCATCCCGAGGCCGCGGACCGCTTCTCGGAGCAGGACGGTCTCTACACCCTGATCCTCCTGGGCCGGGAGAACGGTCAGCCCGTGGAGCACACCCGGGCCATCTCCGCCGCTTCCCGCTGCCTGGATCCCAAACGGGACTGGGAGAAGCTGCTGGACTGCGCCAGAAATCCCGAGCTGCGCTTCGTGATCTCCAACACCACCATCGGCGGCTCCATTACCATCGACGATATGTTCCGGGACGGCTACCAGAGCGTGTTCGTGGGCGCCGGCCTGTGGAAGCCCCGCAGCCTGCACATCAAGGGCGAGAGCCTGGGCCATGTGGCCTTCGCCATCAACTACCTGGCCTGTCCAGAGGCCTTCCGCCTGGGCGAGCGGGTCATCGTCATCGGCTCCGGCAACTCCGCCATGGACTGCGCCCGCACGGCGATCCGCCAGGGGGCCCGGTATGTGACGGTGTTCAACCGTCGGGACAAGATCGCTGCAAGCCAGTATGAGTCCAGCTATGCCAAGCTGGAGGGTGTGACCTTCGAGATGATGAAGGTGCCGGTGGAGATCCTGGAGGACAGCGTGGTCTTCGCCGACAGCGAGTTCGATGAGGAAGGCAAGCTGCGCCCCGTACCCGGCTCCGAGAAGCGCTATCCCTGCACCGGCGTCATCGTGGCCGTCAGTCAGGAGCTGGGAGGCAGCATCGTCAGCGGCACCGCCGATATCGGCACCAAGCCCTCCGGGCTGCTGGTGGCGGATGAGGACGGCCGGACCTCCCGGCCCGGTGTGTTCGCCGCCGGAGACGCGGCCCACGGCGCACGGACCGTGGTGGAGGCGGTGGCCAACGGCAAGCGCGTGGCCGAAGCCATGCACGCCTATATGCAGTCCCTGCCCATGCCGGAGCCCTCTGCCTTCAGCCAGCTTCCCATCCAGGAGGCGGTGGAACCCTCCGTCCTGGCCGAGCAGGTCATGTAACAGAAGAACAAAACAGATCCGAACCGGATCCGAAGCGGTGAAGCGCCGCCTCGGGTCCGGTTTTTTATGCCGGACCGGAAAATAAATATTATAAAGTAGGGACTTGAAAAACCGGAAAAAACTGTGTATCATTACGCTGTATTACTGTGGGAAGGAGTGTCTGAGCGTTTGGAGACGATCACATCCAGGAAAAATCCTATGATCCGGCACTTTCGGGAGCTGTCCTCCGACAGCGAAGCCAGGCGCCTTTCCGGGGAATACCTTTGCGACGGCCTGAAAATGCTGGACGAAGCGCTGGCCTCGGGAGCAAAGATCCTGCGCGTTGCCTGGAAGGAGCGGCCGGAAGACCGGGACCTTCCCGGCGCGGAGCAGTATGTTTTGCCCGCAGAGCTGTTCGACTACGTCAGCCCCATGAAAAACAGTCCCGGCCCGGTGTTTACCGTGGCCATCCGGGGCTGCACCAAGCCGGGTAAGCTGAAAAACGCCCTGATCCTGGAGGGCGTTCAGGACCCGGGGAACGTGGGGACGGTGATCCGCACCGCCAATGCGTTCGGCATCGGCGCCGTGATCCTGCTGGAGGACTGTGCGGATCTGTATCATCCCAAGACCGTACGCTCCACCATGGGCGCAATCTTCCGCCAGACGGTTCTCGGGCTGCGGCGGGAGGCCCTGCCGGACTTCCTGCGGGATCAGAGACTGCCCCTGTACGGCGCGGCCCTGCACCAGAACGCGGCGGATCTGCGGACGCTGGATCTGAAACACGCGGCTGTGGCCGTGGGCAGCGAGGGCCATGGCCTGAGCCCGGAGCTGCTGGAACTGTGCAGACAGTGTGTGATCATTCCCATGCAGCCGGAGAGCGAATCGCTGAACGCGGCGGTGGCGGCTTCCGTGCTGATGTGGGAGATGGCGAGATAAAAACAGAGGGGGCGAGGGGCTGTGGCGGACCTGGAATACTGGCTTTGGCTGTCTACCGCGGGCTTCGGTATATCGGCCCAGGCCCAGCTGTTGGACTGCTTCGGCGACGCGGAGGAGATTTTTCACGCGCCGAGAGAGGCCTTTGACGGGCTGAATCTCAGTCAGAGAGATCGAAGCCTGCTGGAGAGACGGGACCTGGACCGGGCCTATCAGGCGCTGCGGTCCTGTCAGGAGCAGGATCTGCGTATCGTCACCTATCGTGACAGCGCCTATCCCTCCCGACTGCGGCAGATCAGCTCCCCGCCTGCGGTGCTGTATCTCAGAGGAAATCTGCCCTCTCTGGATTCTGAACCGGCGATCGCGGTGATCGGTACCCGCCGGGCCAGCCCCTATGGGCTCAAGATGGCCAGGACCCTGTCCTATCAGATCGCCCGGAGCGGAGGACTTATCCTTTCCGGCCTGACCCAGGGCATCGACGCCATGGCGGCCCGGGGCGCTCTCCAGGCCGACGGCACCGTGCTGGCGGTCCTGGGGACCGAGATCGACCGGGAAAACAGCTCCCTGGCCCGGGATGTGGTGACCACCGGAGGCGTGCTCATCAGCGAGTATGCGCCGGGAACCCCTTCCCAGAGGCATCATTTCCGGGAGCGGAACCGAATCGCCGCAGGGCTCAGCGTGGGCGTGGTGGTGGTCGAAGCGCCGGCAAAAAGCGGCGCGCTGCTCTTTGCCGAGGAGGCGCTGGAGCAGGGGAAGGAGATCTTCGCCGTCCCCGGCAACGCCGACGCGGAAAACAGCGCCGGGACCCTGTCGCTCATTCGGGACGGAGCGGCCCTGGCCACCTGCGGCTGGGACGTGATGAGCGAATTTGAAGCCCTGTATCCGGGCAGAATGAAGCGGGTGTCTGCGGATCTGCAGCCGCCGGAGCTGCCCGGAGAGGCCCCGGAGCTCGAAAAAGCCGCCGGGAAGGCGCAGCCTGTGTCGGCTCCCGCTGCGGAGCCCGATCCGAAGCCGGAGGCGGCCAAAAATCTTCGGGATCAGCTGGCCGTTCTCAGCGAGGATCAGCTGAAGATCCTTACGGCGGTCGAGAAGAACGCCACCCATATCGACGATATCATCGAAGCCACCGGGCTGTCTACCGCCACGGTTCTGGCCCAACTGACCGTACTGCAGATCAAGGGCTATATCCGACGGGAGCCCGGCATGCGCATCGTGCTGAATATTAAATTGAAGTGAGGAACAACAATGGCAAAACGGAAAGACCTGGTGATCGTGGAGTCCCCGGCAAAAGCCAAGACCATCGAGCGCTATCTGGGGGGAGATTATAAGGTCACGGCGTCTATGGGCCACCTGCGGGATCTGCCCAAGAGCCGTCTGGGTGTAGATATAGAGCACGGCTTTCAGCCGGAGTATATCCCTGTCCGGGACAAGTCCGAGCTCATCAACCAGCTGAAGAAGGACGCCAAGAGCGCCGGGACCGTCTATCTGGCCACGGACCCTGACCGCGAGGGCGAGGCGATCTCCTGGCACCTGAAGGAGCTGCTGGAGCTGCCGGACGAAAAGGCCCGCCGGGTGACCTTCAATGAGATCACCAAGCGTGTGGTCACCGAGAGCATTCGGAAGCCCCGGGACATTGATCAGGACCTGGTGGACGCCCAGCAGGCCCGCCGGGTGCTGGACCGGATCGTGGGCTATACCCTGTCGCCTCTGCTTTGGCGCAAGGTGAAGCGGGGCCTGTCCGCGGGCCGGGTCCAGTCGGTAGCTACCCGGATGGTGGTGGACCGAGAGGAGGAGATCCGGAATTTCGTCAAGGAGGAGTATTGGCTCCTGGACGCCTTCCTGTCCCGGGACGACGGCGGCAGCTTTACCGCCCGGTTCTATGGCCGGGGCGACAAAAAGCAGGAGCTCAAGAGCCGGGAGGACGTGGATCGGGTCATCGAGGCCACGAAGGAAGCGCCCTTCACCGTCTCCTCCGTGAAACGGGGAGAGAAGCAGCGCAGCCCCGCGCCTCCGTTCATCACCTCCACCCTGCAGCAGGAGGCCTCCCGCCGCCTTTCCATGACGCCCCGGCGCACCATGTCCATCGCCCAGCAGCTCTATGAGGGCGTGGAGATCAGCGGTCAGGGGACCATCGGCCTCATCACCTATATGCGTACCGACTCCCTGCGTCTGTCCGACGAGGCGCTGGCCGCGGCCAGGGACTACATCGTCGGCCACTACGGCCCGGAGTATTATCCCGGCCAGCCCCGGCGCTTCAAGACCAAGGCTGGCGCCCAGGACGCCCACGAGGCCATTCGTCCCACAGACGTGACCCTGTCGCCCGAGCGGGTGCGCAAGGATCTGACCCAGGAGCAGTACCGCCTGTACCGGCTGATCTGGGGCCGCTTTACCGCCTGCCAGATGGCCAACGCCGTCTATGACAACGTGGCTGTGGAGGTGGAGTCCGCGGGCTATAATTTCCGGGCCAACTACTCGGAGCTGAAATTCCCCGGCTATACCGCGGTCTATGAGGAGGCCCGGGATGAGGAGAGCAGCGAGCTGTCCAACCCGCTGCCGTCCCTGCATGAGGGCGAGCGGCTCGAGCTGACCAAGATGCAGCCGGATCAGCAGTTTACCCAGCCTCCCGCCCGCTATACCGAGGCGACGCTCATCCGGGCCATGGAGGAGAAGGGCATCGGCCGTCCCTCCACTTACGCCCCCACCATCACCACCATCACGGCCCACGACTATGTGGTCAAGGAGGGGCGCTATCTGAAGCCCACGCCTCTGGGCGAGGTGGTGACCCAGCTGATGCGGGAACATTTTGCGGATATCGTGGACCTGAAGTTCACCAACCATATGGAGAGCGAGCTGGACGGGATCGAGCAGGGGAAGACCCCCTGGCAGCAGGTCCTGAGCGAGTTCTACGGCGGCTTTTCCAAGGAACTGGAGCAGGCCGAAAGCGAGCTGGACGGGGTGCGCATCAAGGTCCCCGACGTGCTCAGCGATGAATACTGCGAGGTCTGCGGACGCCAGCTGGTGGTGAAGAAGGGCAAGTTTGGCCAGTTCCTGGCCTGCTCCGGCTTCCCGGAGTGCACCTTCACCAAGCCCATCGTGGTGGAGATGCCGGGTAAATGCCCCAAGTGCGGCAGCCGGATCCTGAAGCGCACCTCCAAGAAGGGCTATGTGTTCTATGCCTGCGAGCGGGGAACCGACTGCGGGTTTATCACCTGGGACGTGCCCACCAAGGACTTTTGTCCGGCCTGCGGCAAGACCATGTTTAAGAAATCCGGCCGGGGTGCGCCCAAGCCCTTCTGCGTGAATCCGGAGTGCGCAAACTTCGTTCCCGAGGACAAACGGGGATACAAGAGAAAACCCGCGGCCCAGGCTGACGGGGAAGACACAGCGGCCTCTGCCGATACCGGGAAGAAGACCGCCCGCAGCTCGGGAAGCACCAAGGCCGCCAAGACCGGCACGGCGAAGAAGACCGCCGCAAAGACCACGTCGAAGAGCGCGAAGACCGCCAAGTCCGCCTCGACCGGCAGGACCCGGACGAAAAAGGCGGAGACGAAGGAATAAGCCATGGAGACTGTGACCGTATTGGGCGCCGGTCTGGCCGGCAGCGAATGCGCCTGGCAGCTGGCCCGGCGGGGGATCCGGGTTCGTCTGGTGGAGATGAAGCCGGAAAAGATGACGCCCGCCCATAAATCCCCCTGGTTCGGGGAATTGGTCTGCTCCAACTCCCTGCGCAGCGACGAGCTCAGCAACGCCGTGGGGCTTCTCAAGGAGGAGATGCGGCGGCTGGATTCGCTGATCATGCGCGCCGCCGACGAAAATCGGGTCCCAGCAGGCGGAGCCCTGGCCGTGGACCGGGAGGGCTTTGCCCGGAGCATCACCCGGGCCCTGGAGGAGCATCCCAACATTGAGATTCTCCGGGAAGAGGCGACCGAGATCCCGGAGGGGACTGTGGTCGTGGCCACCGGCCCTCTGAGCAGCGACGCCATTGCCGAGAGGATCGCGGAGCTCTGCCCGGACAGCGACCTGCATTTTTACGACGCCGTGGCCCCGATCGTGACCCTGGAGAGCGTGGATATGGAATCGGCCTACTTCGCCTCCCGTTACGACAAGGGAACGGCGGATTATGTAAACTGCCCTATGACGAAGGACGAGTATCTGGCCTTTGTGACCGAGCTGGCCTCCGCCAAGGAGGCCCCGGTCCACGGCTTTGACGACGCCGGAGTCTTTGAGGGCTGCATGCCTGTGGAGGTCATGGCCCGCCGGGGCGTGGATACCCTGCGCTACGGCCCGCTGAAGCCGGTGGGCCTGCGGGATCCCCGGACCGGGGAAGAGAGCTGGGCGGTGGTGCAGCTGCGCAAGGACAATGCCGACGGCACCCTGTACAATCTGGTGGGCTTCCAGACCCACCTGACCTGGGGCGAGCAGCGGCGGGTCTTTTCCATGATCCCGGCGCTGAAGAACGCGGAGTTCGTGCGCTACGGCGTCATGCACCGCAACACCTATCTGAACAGCCCCCAGCTGCTGGACCGCTATTACCGCCTGCGCTCCCAGCCCAGGATCCGCTTTGCCGGACAGATGACCGGCGTGGAGGGCTATGTGGAGTCCGCGGCCTCCGGGCTGCTGGTGGGTGTGGAGACAGCGGCGGAGGTTCTGGGCCTTCCGGCGGTGGACTTTCCCCAGGAGACGGCCATCGGCGCTCTGGGCCTGTACATATCCGGCGGCAGCGTGGGCCGCTTTGATCCCATGAACATCAACTTCGGTATCATCAGCCCCCTGGGCTATCGGGTCAAGGGGAAGAGAAATAAAAACGCCGAGATCTCCCGCCGTTCGCTGGAGATCCTGGACGCCTTGCGGGAGAAGGAGGTTTTTCACATTGAAGATCATCATTGACGCCATGGGCGGCGACAACGCCCCTCAGGAGATCGTAAGAGGCGCCCTGCGCGCCCGGGACGAGCTGGGGGTGGAACTGATCCTGGTGGGACGGAAAGAGGACGTGGAGCCTCTGGTCGAAGATCCCAAAGGGGTGGAGATCGTGGACGCCAGGGAAGTGATCACAATGGAAGACGATCCCAGTACCGCAACCAGACGTAAGAAGGATTCTTCCATGGCTGTGGCTCTGGAGCTTTTGAAGGAAGGCCGGGGCGACGCGGTGGTCTCCGCCGGCAGCACCGGCGCTCTGCTCACGGGAGCGACCCTTACCGTCAAGCGCATCCGGGGGATCCGCCGGGCCGCCATGGCTCCGGTCCTGCCCGCGGGCGAGCATGGGGTCATGCTTATCGACTGCGGCGCCAACGTGGAGTGCACCGCGGAATATCTGCTGCAGTTTGCCTATATGGGCAGCTTTTACGCAAAAAAGCTCATGGGCTGCGACAATCCCCGGGTCGGTCTGCTGAACGTGGGCACCGAGGAGACCAAGGGCGGCGAGCTTCAGCACCAGGCCTACGCGCTGCTGAAGCAGGCGGATGAAGAGGGACGGATCCATTTCATCGGCAACGTGGAGGGCACCGGCGTGTTCTCCGGCGAGGCGGATGTGGTGGTCACCGACGGCTTCACCGGCAACGTGCTGCTCAAGGGCACGGAGGGTGTGATCAAGTACATGATGAAGGCCCTCAAGGGCGTGTTCTATGCCAATACCATGAACAAGCTGGCCGCTCTGGTCCTGAAGAAAGACCTGGCCGCCATGAAGAAGTCCATGGACGTAAACGAGGTGGGCGGCACAGCCCTGGTGGGCATCAGCAAGCCGGTCATCAAGGCCCATGGCTCCTCCAACGCCTCCAGCTTTTTTGCGGCCATCCGGCAGGCGGTGGCTTTCGTGGATTCCGGGATCATCCGGGATATTACGGAGAACATCGAATACATGAAGTTGAGAAGCGAGTAATATGCAGAATCTGGAAGAGAAAATCGGATATCATTTTCAGGACAAGACCCTGCTGCTCACAGCCCTGACCCACTCCTCCTACGCCAACGAGCGAATGGAAGAAGGGTCGGCCTGCTACGAACGGCTGGAGTTTCTGGGAGACTCCATTCTGGGCTATGTCACAGCGGACTTCTTATACCATCATGAGCCCCGGCTGCCCGAGGGGCAGATGACGCGGCTCCGGGCGGAGTTGGTGTGCGAGGGAAGCCTCCATCAGATCGCCCTGCGCCTGGACCTGGGCAGCTATATGCGCCTGGGCAAGGGCGAGGAGCACAGCGGCGGCCGGACCCGGCCGTCGATCCTGGCGGACATGGTGGAGTCCATCATCGCCGCCCTGTATCTGGACAGCGGCCTGCCCGAGGCTCGGCGCTTCATCCATGAGCAGCTGCTGGACCGGGTGAGCATCACGGCGGACCACCGCTCCGCCGATTACAAGACCCAGCTCCAGGAGCTGGTGCAGCGGAAACCCAACCAGGTCATCGCCTATGAGATGACCGGCGACAGCGGTCCCGATCACAACAAGACCTTCTATTTCCGGGTCACCGTCAACGGACTCCCGGTGGGGGAGGGCAGCGGCAGAACCAAGAAGGAAGCCGAGCAGATGGCCGCCCGTCAGGCTCTGGAGAAGCTGTCCACATGAGCGCCAGAGCCAGCGTGATCCCAGTGTTCGTGCCCCATCTGGGCTGCCCGCAGCAGTGCGTCTTCTGCGATCAGAGGCGCATCTCCGGCCAGCTTCGGCCCGCAGGCGCCGAGGACGTGCACCGGATCGTCCGGGAGGCGGGTCCTCCCCGGCCGGGACAGCGCCGGGAACTGGCCTTCTACGGCGGCAGCTTCACCGCCATCCCCGAGGACCGACAACTTGAACTGCTGGAGGCCGCCCGGCAGGAACGGGACCGGGGGCAGATCCAGGCCCTGCGCCTGTCCACCCGGCCCGACGCCGTCGACAAAACGGTGCTGGATCGGCTGCGGCAGTACGGAGTGGAGACCATCGAGCTGGGCGTCCAGTCCATGGACGACCGGGTGCTGGCTCTCTCCGGCCGGGGCCATACCGCCGCCCAGGCCCGCAAGGCCGCCGGGCTTGTCCGGGAATCCGGCTTTCGCCTGATCCTGCAGATGATGACCGGCCTTCCCGGGGATACCGGAGCGGAGAGCCTGGAGACCGCCCGGAAACTCATCGGACTGCAGCCCGACGGCGTGCGGATCTATCCCACGGTGATCCTCCGGGGAACAGCGCTGGAAGAGCTTTGGCATCAGGGCCGATACCACGAACACAGCGTGGACGACGCGGTGGCGCTCTGCGCCAGGATCCTGCCCCTGTTTCAAGAGGCCGGGATCCCGGTGATCCGTCTGGGGCTGAACCCCACGGAGGACCTGTCCGGGGGAGAAGCGGTGGGCGGCGCCTATGATCCCGCTCTGGGCGAGCGGGTGCTGAGCCGGATCTGGCTGGAGAAAGCCCGATCACTGCTGGCCGCCGTTCCGCCCGGAAGCCGGGTGGTCCTGGCCGTACCGGAGAAAAAGCTGTCCCAGGCCATCGGCCAGCGGCGCTGCAATCTCCGGAGCCTGGAGGAGGAGTTTTCCCTCCAGAAACTGCGGATCCGGCCGGAAAAGAACCTTAGCAGTGAGATCTCTCTGATTTCCGTTGAAAAATCCGGAGAAATCAGTTAAAATACTTTAGTTCATCAATCATTCGAGGGAATCCATGTATCTGAAAGCGCTTGAGATCCAGGGCTTCAAGTCCTTCCCGGACAAGACCCGCCTGGAATTTGAAAAAGATATCACCGCCATCGTGGGCCCCAACGGCTCCGGCAAGTCCAATATCTCCGACGCCATCCTCTGGGTCATGGGAGAACAGCGCAGCCGGGCTCTGCGGGGCAGCAAGATGGAGGACGTGATCTTCGGCGGCACGGAGAAGCGAAGCCCTCTGGGCTTTGCCCAGGTCTCACTGATCATCGACAACTCCGCCCATATCTTTGACTCGGACAGCAGCGAAGTGATGCTGACCCGCCGGTACTACCGCAGCGGCGAGAGCGAATACTACATCAACCGCGAGCAGGTGCGTCTGAAGGATATCAACAGCCTTCTGATGGACACCGGTCTGGGTCGGGACGGCTACTCCATCATCGGCCAGGGCCGGATCGCCGAGATCATCTCCACCAAGAGCACCGATCGCCGGGAGGTCTTTGAGGAGGCCGCCGGGATCTCCCGTTTCCGTTACCGGAAGGAGGAGGCCGAGCGAAAGCTGGAGAAGACCGAGGAAAACCTGGTCCGCATCCGGGACAAGATCGAGGAGCTGGAGGGCCAGGTGGGCCCGTTGAAGAAGCAGTCCGAGGTCGCCAAAAAGTATCTGGCACTGCGGGACGATCTGAAGGTCCGGGAGATTTCCGCCTGGATGGCCACGCTGGACAAGCTGAGAAGCCAGGCCGAGAGCATCCGCCTGGAGTATGAGCAGGCCAGCGCCAGCCTGGAGAAGGCCAAGAGCGAGCTGGAGGCCCTGTATGCCTCCTCCGAGTCGATCACCGATCGCATGCACCGCAAGGACGTGGAGAGTGAGCAGGCCAGGGAGCGCCTGGCGGACAGCGAAGCCGCCGCCTCCGAATGCGAAGCCGCCGCAGCGGTGCTCCGGGCCAATCTGGAGAGCATGAAGGCCACCCGGGAACGGATGCTGCAGGATATCTCGGACCAGGAATCCCGGTCCGAGGAGGTCAGAGCCGGCATCGAGGACGGGCAGCGCCGGATCGACACGCTGAAACAGCAGCTCAAGGAGCTGGACGAAAAGCTCCGGCAGAACAGCAATATCGTGGAAGGCTGCCGGATGAAGCTGAAAAACCGGGAGGACGCTCTGAGCGAGCTGAGCCGGAAGGCCACCGCCCTGGAGGTGGACGGCCGCAGCATGGACGGAAGGATCCGGATGCTCAGCGATATGGAGCGGGACTACGAGGGCTATTCCCGGGCGGTCAAGACCGTGATGCGGGAATCCGAGCGCGGCACGATCCGCGGTGTACACGGGCCGGTGGCCAATCTGGTGCGTACCGACGAGGATCTGGCCCTGGCTATCGAGACCGCCCTGGGCGGCGCAGCCCAGAATATCGTGATCGACAACCAGAACGACGGCCGCCTTGCCATTGAAATGCTGAAGCGGCAGGACGCCGGCCGGGCCACCTTCCTGCCCATCGACACCATCCGGGGTCACCGGATGCAGGACGCGCCGGAGACGGACCCCGGGTTCGTGGGCGTGGCCTCCGATCTGGTCCGCTTCGATAAACAATATGAAGAGATTTTCCTGAACCTGCTGGGCAGGACCGTGGTGGCCGAATCGCTGGCCGACGCGGTGCGCATGAGCAAGCGGGCGGGCAACCGCCTCAGGATCGTCACCCTGGACGGACAGCTCATCAACGCCGGCGGCTCCATGACCGGCGGCAGCGCAGCCAAGGGCACGGGCGTGATCTCCCGGGCCAACGAGCTGGAGAAGCTGAAAAAACAGCGCCAGAAGCTGGCCGCGGAGGAGAAGACCTGTCGGGACGCTCTTTCGGCCGCCCAGTCCAGACTGGCCTCCACGCGCTATGATCTGGACATGGCCCTGGAGGACCAGGCCGGGCTGCGCAGCGACGCTTCCTCCGCCCAGGCCGAGCAGCGGACCACCGAGAACTCTCTGCGGCAGCTGGAGGTACTGCTCCAGTCCTTGAGCGGGGATAGCCAGCAGCGCCGGGACGCCGTGGAGGCGACCCACCGCCAGGAGGAGAGCATCCGGAACCAGCTCGCGGAGAAGGAAAAGCACCTGGAGCAGATCCGGGCCCGCAGCGAACAGATCCGCCAGGAGATCGCCCGGATCAGCAAGGAGAAGCTGGAGCTGGAGGGCAGGCGCACCAAGACCGAGAAGGACGCCCAGGCCCGCAACAGCGATATTCTGGATCTGGAGCGGCAGACCGCCCGGATCGAGCAGCGCAAGCTGGCCGCCGATATGGAGGAGAAGCAGCTACTGGACAAGCTCTGGGAGAACTACGAGCTGAGCCACAGCGCAGCCCAGAACCTGCGGCAGCCGGTGGAGAACCTGCAGAAAGCCAACAAGGAGATCACCGATCTGCGCCGTCAGATCAATGCGCTGGGCACGCCCAACCTGGGCGCCATCGAGGAATTCGAGCGGGTCAACAGCCGCTATCAGTTCCTTTCGGAACAGCGGGACGACGTGGAGAAGGCCAAGAAGGAGCTGCTGGACATCATCTCGGATATTACCGGAGAGATGGAGACGGTCTTCGTGGAGCGCTTCAAGCAGATCGACGCCTGCTTCCGGGAGACCTTCCTGGAGCTCTTCGGCGGCGGCAAAGCCGCCCTGAAGCTGGAGGACGAGGATCACGTGCTGGACTGCGGCATCGAGATCAAGGTCCAGCCCCCGGGCAAGGCGCTCTCCAGCATCACGCTGCTGTCCGGCGGCGAGATGGCCTTCGTGGCCATCGCCCTGTATTTTGCCATTCTGAAGGTGCGGCCCACGCCCTTCTGCGTCATGGACGAGATCGAGGCCGCTCTGGACGAGGCCAACGTGAGCCGCTATGCCGAGTACATGCGCCGGATGGCGGACAAGACCCAGTTTCTGGTCATCACCCACCGCCGGGGCACCATGGAAGAGGCGGACGTGCTGTATGGCGTGACCATGCAGGAGAAGGGCGTGTCCACGGTCATCGAGCTGGACCTGGATACCGCCAAAAAGACCATCGAAGAATAAGGAGACGGCCATGGGTTTGTTTGATAAGCTGTTTTCGGGCCTGAGCAAGACCCGCAAGAATATGGTGGAGCTGGAGGCTCTGTTCCAGGACTATGCTCCCGACGACGAGAGCTTCTACGAGGACCTGGAGGAGCTGCTGGTGATGGCCGACGTGGGTGCCGCTACCGCCCAGCAGGTGGACTACCTGATGCACAAGGCCACCTGGGTGGAGCGCTACCGCAAGGGCGAGGAGGCCCGGGCGGGACTCATCAAGGTCCTGACCAAGCTGCTGGACGTGGGCAGCACGGAGCTGAAGCTGGATACCAGGCCCTCCGTAATCCTGATGGTGGGCGTCAACGGTGTGGGCAAGACCACCACCATCGGCAAGCTGGCCCATCAGCTGAAGGACCAGGGCAAGAAGGTCCTGCTGGTAGCGGGGGACACCTTCCGTGCCGCCGCCGCCGAGCAGCTGGGCATCTGGGCCCAGCGGGCCGGGACCGAGTTTGTCCGGCATGAGGAGGGCAGCGACCCTGCCGCCGTGGTTTACGACGGGATCTGCGCGGCCAAGGCCCGGGGCAGCGACGTGATCATCGTGGATACCGCCGGGCGCCTGCACAACAAGCAGAACCTGATGAACGAGCTGGCGAAGATCCGCCGCGTCATTGACCGGGAGCTGCCCGAGGCGGACGTGGAGACGCTGATGGTCCTGGACGCTACCACCGGCCAGAACGGCCTGATCCAGGCCAAGCAGTTCCTGGAGACCTCGGGTCTTACGGGTATCGTCCTGACCAAGCTGGACGGCACCGCCAAGGGCGGCATCGTCTTCGCCATCGCCAACGAATTGAAGCTGCCGGTGAAGTACGTGGGCGTGGGCGAGGGGATCGACGATCTCATTCCCTTCGACGCCACCAATTTCGTCACCGCGCTGTTTAAGTAAGCCCAATAGAGGAGATACACAGAATGTCCATTTCGAGTAAACAGAGGGCTCAGCTCAGAGGGCTGGCCATGAATGAGGATACCATCGTCCAGGTGGGCAAGGCGGGCATCACCGACAGCCTGATCGCCTCGGTGAATGCGGCCCTGACCGCCCGGGAGCTGGTGAAGGGCCGGGTGCTGGAGGCTTCCATGCTGACTGCCCGTGAGGCCTGCGACGCGCTGTGCCAGGCCTGCCAGGCCGATCCTGTCCAGGTCATCGGCACCAAGTTCGTGATCTTCAAGCGCAACCACGGCGATCCGAAGATCGAGCTGGTGAAGGATAAGAAGAAAAAATGAGCATCGCGGTTTACGGTGGCTGCTTTAACCCGCCCCATCTGGGACACCGGGCCGCGGCCGGGTCCGCCCGGGAGACGCTGAAGCCGGAAAAGCTGCTGGTCCTGCCGGACCGGGAGCCGCCCCACAAGGCCCAGGCCAAGGGAGAACCCACGCCGGAAGAGCGCCTGGAGCTGTGTCGGCTGACCTTCCAGGGCCTGGAAGGGGTGGAGGTCTCGGATCTGAGTCTTCGCAGACCGGGTCCCAGCTACATGTCCGATACCCTGCGCCTGCTGCAGGAGCAGTACCCCGGACAGGAGCTGATCCTGATCCTTGGGGCGGACATGCTCCCGGGAATCGAGCGCTGGCATGAGGCGGAGGAGGTTCTGCACCGCTGCAGTCTCGCCATCCTGACCCGGGACGGCGTCGGCGAGCGGGAACTGGAGCCCCAGGCCCGACTCCTGCGTCAGAAATATGGGACCCGGGTCCGCTTTCTGCCCAATCCCCCGGTGGCGGTGAGCTCCGCCCGGCTCCGCTGTCTGCTGCCCCATCGCCAGGGCTGGGAGCTGCTGGACGGGGAGGTTTACGCCCGGATCGTGCAGCACCGCTGGTATGAGACCCAGGTCTCGCTGCCCTGGCTGCGCAGCCGGGTGGAGACCATGCTCAAGCGCAGCCGGATCGCCCATGTAAAAGGCTGTGAGAAGGCGGCGGCCAGACTGGCCGAGGTCTGGGGGGAAGACCCGGAGACGGCCATGGAGGCGGCCATCATGCACGACATGACCAAGCGCTGGGGCCCGGAGGAGCAGATCGAATACTGCCGAAGCCAGGGCATCCCTCTGGGCGAGGCCGAAGAGCGCAGCCCTCAGGTGCTCCACGCCATTACGGGAGCCGCCGAGGCCAAACGATTGTTCGGCGCGTCCGACGAGGTGTGCTCCGCCATCCGCTGGCACACCACCGGCAAGCCGGAGATGAGTCTGCTGGAGCAGATCGTGTATCTGGCGGACGTGACCGAGGAGACCCGGGATTTTCCCGGTGTAGAGGATCTGCGCAGGGAGAGCCTGCGAAACATTGAGAAGGCCATGGCCATGGCCGCCCGCTCCTGTGTGGAGGAGCTGGAACGGAAACAGACGTATATACACCCGGATACGATCAGGGCATACCGCTGGTACGCCGGGGATGAGAATAAGGAGGAATCAACATGTTAACGCCCGCTGAGATCGCCGCTGTTGCGGCAAAGGCTCTGGAAGAGAAGAAGGCCAAGGACGTCAAGATCCTGAAGACTGCGGAGCAGACCGTTCTGGCGGACTATTTCGTCATCTGCAACGGCAGCTCCACCCCCCACATCAAGGCCCTGGTGGACGAGGTGGACAAGGAACTGTCCGAAGCCGGGGAGCCTCCCATCCGCCGGGAGGGCCTTCGCTCGGATATCTGGGTGCTGATGGACTTCGGCAGCGTGATCGTCCATGTTTTTACCGACGAGGCCCGGAAGTTCTACAACCTGGAGCGGCTGTGGAGCGATTCCGAACTGGTGGATCCCGCCACCCTGCCCATGCCGGAGCTGAAAAAGGAAGAAGACTGACAGAAGGGAACCTGAGCGATGAAATACGACTTTGCAGAAATCGAGAAAAAATGGCAGGCGCGCTGGGAAGAGTGCAAGCCCTACGCCGCTGTGACCGGAAGTGACAAGCCCAAGTTCTACGGACTCATTGAGTTCCCGTACCCCAGTGCCGCGGGCCTTCACGTGGGCCATCCCCGGCCCTTCACGGCGATGGATATCGTCACCCGAAAGAAGAGGATGGAGGGCTACAACGTTCTCTTCCCCATCGGCTACGACGCCTTTGGCCTGCCCACGGAAAACTTTGCCATCAAGAACCATATCCACCCCGCCATCGTCACACGCCAGAATATCCAGAACTTCACCCGTCAGCTGAAGATGCTGGGCTACGGCTTTGACTGGGACCGGGTGGTGGACACTACCGACCCCAAGTACTACAAGTGGACCCAGTGGATCTTCCTGCAGATGTTCAAGAAGGGCCTGGCCTACAAGACTACCATGCCCGTGAACTGGTGCACCGGCTGCAAGTGCGTGCTGGCCAATGAGGAAGTGGTGGAGGGCGTGTGCGAGCGCTGCGGCAGCCCCGTGGTGCGCAAGGAGAAGAGCCAGTGGATGCTGGCCATCACCAAGTACGCCCAGCGCCTCATCGACGATATCGACGATCTGGACTTTATCGAGCGGGTCAAGACCCAGCAGAAGAACTGGATCGGTCGTTCCACCGGCGCGGAGATCACCTTCCCCACCACCCTGGGAGACGATGTGATCGTCTACACCACCCGGCCCGACACCCTGTTCGGTGCCACCTACATGGTCCTGTCTCCGGAGCACCCCTATGTGAAGAAGTGGCAGGATCGGATCGAGAACTGGGATGCGGTCAGCGCCTACGTGGAGGAGGCCGCCCGGAAGTCCGATTTCGAGCGCGCGGAGCTCAACAAGGAGAAGACCGGCGTGCGCCTGGAGGGCGTGCGGGCCATCAATCCCGTGAACGGGAAGGAGATCCCCATCTTCATCTCCGACTATGTGCTGGTCACCTACGGCACTGGCGCCATCATGGCCGTGCCTGCCCACGATGACCGCGACTGGGCCTTCGCCAAAAAGTTCGGCTGCGAGATCATCGAGGTGGTCAAGGGCGGCAACATCGAAGAGGGCGCCTTTACCCTGAAGGACGACACCGGCATCATGGTCAACTCCGGCTTCCTGGACGGCCTGACCGTGGCCCAGGCCATCCCCGCCATGAAGAAGTGGGTGGCCGAACAGGGCATCGGCGTGGAGAAGGTGAACTTCAAGCTGCGCGACTGGGTCTTCTCCCGTCAGCGCTACTGGGGCGAGCCGATCCCCCTGGTCAGCTGCCCCAAGTGCGGATGGGTCCCGGTTCCCGAAGAGGAGCTGCCCGTTCTGCTGCCCCAGGTGGACTCCTATGAGCTCACCGACGACGGCGAGTCCCCCCTCAGCAAGATGACCGACTGGGTCAACACCACCTGCCCCTGCTGCGGCGGCCCCGCCAAGCGGGAGACCGATACCATGCCCCAGTGGGCCGGCTCCAGCTGGTACTTCCTGCGTTATATGGATCCCCACAACGACTCCGCGCTGGTCTCCAAGGAGGCCGAGGAGTACTGGGGCCCGGTGGACTGGTACAACGGCGGTATGGAGCACACCACCCTGCATCTGCTCTACAGCCGCTTCTGGCACAAGTTCCTGTACGATATCGGCGTGGTGCACACCAAGGAGCCCTACGCCAAGCGCACTTCCCACGGCATGATCCTGGGCCGGAACCCCCATTACGTGGGCTTTGCCGAGACCGAGGAGGAGAAGCAGGCCCTGATCGCCAAATATGGCAGCCAGGCCCAGCGCCCGGCGGTGAAGATGTCCAAGTCCCTGGGGAACGTGGTGAACCCGGACGACGTGGTGAAGGCCTACGGCGCCGACACCATGCGGGTCTACATCATGTTCATCGGCGACTTTGAGAAGACCGCCACCTGGTCTGACGAGGCGGTCAAGGGCTCCAAGCGCTTCCTGGACCGCTGCTGGAACCTGATGGAGCAGGCCGAGGACTCCATGGAGGTCTCCAAGAAGAACGAGGCGATCATCCACAAGACCATCAAGAAGGTGGGCGAGGACATCGACAGCCTGAAGATGAACACCGCCATCGCCGCGCTGATGACCATGGTCAACGAGTTCTACGCAAACGGCGTCAGCAAGGGCGATCTGGGCGTTCTCTGCCGTCTGCTCAGCCCCTTTGCCCCCCATATTTCCGAGGAAATGTGGGAGCTGCTGGGCTTTGCGGAGAAGGAAGGCCGGATGGCCATGCAGATGTCCTGGCCGGAGTACGACGAGAAAAAGACCGTGGACGCCATGGTGGAGATGGCCGTACAGGTCAACGGCAAGCTCCGCGGCACCATCCAGGTCCCCACCGATTCCGACGAGCAGACGGTGATCGACGCCGCCTGCGCCGAGGAGAAGGTGAAGCGCCAGCTGGAGGGCATGCAGATCATCAAGACCATCGTCCGTCAGAACAAGCTGGTGAATCTGGTGGTCAAACCGGCAAAGTAAAGGAAACTGTGCCGGAACGGCAAAGTCCTTATTGACAAATCACTCGAAACCCGGTATAATACCGCTGTTACAAAGCCAATTGCTGAGTTGGCCCTTGAAGCGCCGCAAGGCGTATTGGAGGGAGGGAAATTCGTGTCTGAAATCTACGTCAAGGAGAATGAATCTCTGGACAATGCTCTGAAGAGATTTAAGCGCAGCTGCGCCAAGTCCGGCGTCCTGGCGGATCTGAGAAAGAAAGAGTACTATCAGAGCCCCAGCGTGAAGCGTCGCAAGAAATCCGAAGCGGCACGCAAGAACAAGAACAAGCGTTACTATTAATGACATGAAAAGCTCCGGTTCGACCGGAGCTTTTTCATTGGCAGAACAAAGAGAGCGGGGGGGAGCATGGCGGCATTTGAACAGATCGACGTGCACAATATGACCCGGCAGCAGGCCATCGCCGCCATCGACGCCCGGCTGCGGCGCTGCAAGGGAGACGTGTACCGCCTGCGGGTGATCCACGGCTTCCACGGCGGTACGGTGCTGCGGGACGCGGTGAGGGCCCATTACAGGAATCATCCCCAGGTCCTGCGGATCGAGCTGGGCCTGAACCAGGGAGACACGGAGCTGGTGCTCCGGGAATTGTGAGGAGGAGAAAACATGACCTTTGTGTGCTATCCCAAATGCAGCACCTGCCAGAAGGCGCAGCGCTTTCTGGAGGCAAAGGGCACCGACTATGAGATCCGGGACATCAAGCTGCAGAATCCCACGGCTCAGGAGCTGGGGGACTGGCATCGCCGCAGCGGCCTGCCGCTGAAGAAGTTCTTCAATACCAGCGGCCTGAAGTACAAGGAACTGGGCCTGAAGGACAGGCTCCCCGCCATGAGCGAGCAGGAGCAGCTGGAGCTGCTGGCCACGGATGGGATGCTGGTCAAGCGTCCGATCCTGTTGGACGGCGACCGGGTGCTGGTGGGCTTCCGGGAGAAGGAATGGGAAGCCCAACTGGGCTGAAAAAAATAAGACCGCGCCTGTGGAGCCGCAAAACTCCGCAGGCGCGGTCTTTTCTTATTTCCTCAGGCGCTGGACCAGAGCCTCGTCAGCCTGGACCACCACACTGCGGTAATTGGTATAGATCACCTTCCCGGGCAGAGACCCGGAGGGCTTTTTCACGTAACGGATCTGTGTGTAATCCACCGGGACCTTTCCGCCTTCCCGGGCCTGGGAGTAATAGGCGGCGATGGCGGCGGCCTGGAGGATGGACTGCTCTCCGGGCTGCTCTCCGTCGCAGCGAAGGATCACATGGCTGCCGTGGATCTTCTGGACGTGGAGCCAGAGATCGCTGCGCAGGGCCAGCTTTGTAGTCAGCTCATCGTTCTGCACGTTGCTGCGGCCCACCAGGATCTCGAAGCCCTCGTCAGAGATAAAGCGCAGCGGGGCCTGGGGCTTGCTTCTGTCCGCTTTGGCGCTCTTTCCCGGCCGGAGGATCCCGGTCTGGATCAGTTCCCGCCGCAGGTCCGACAGGTCCTTCTCGCTCTCGGCCTGCTCCAGGAGCCGCAGCACGCTGTTGAGATAGTCCAGCTGCTGCTCGTTCTCCCCGATCAGCACCGACAGATGCTCCCTGGCGCCCTTCAGCTTCCGGTATTCCTTAAACATGGCGGCGGCGTTCTGCTGGGGAGTTTTCAGCCCGTCCAGGGGGATCGTGATCTCCGGGCAGTCAGGCTCGTAGTAGTCCTGGCAGCGCAGCTCCCGGTCGCCCCGCCGGATGCGGTAGAGATTGGCGGTGACCAGCTCGGCTTTGCGCAGCACCTGATCCCGGGTGTCGGTGCGCTTGTACTCCTCGTACTGGTTCTGCAGCTTTCGTGCCATCCGGTCTCTGGCGGTTTTCACGCTCCGCGCCAGATCGTGGGCCCGGCGGCGCTGCTGCTCCTGCTTGTCCCGGCGGGTGTAGAAGGCGTCCAGCAGGGCGGAGAAGGAGGCGAAGCTCTCGTTTTCCGCCTCGGGACCGTACTGCCGCAGGGGCAGGAAGCTGTAATCCGCGGGCTTTCCGTTCCGGCTGAGCAGAGTCGGGCTCAGCTCACCGGCCGCTACGGTATCGGCCAGGGCGTCCAGCTGCAGGGGAAGCAGGTCCCAGTCCCCGCCGCAGCGGGCGGCCATCTCCCGGCAGATCAGGGGAGACAGACCGGAGAAGCGGTCCATCAGCCACTTGTCGATCGGCGTGTCCCGATCGACGCCGGCCAGCATCTCCCGGCGCTCCTCGGAGCTCGTGGCGAAAAACAGGGCCTTCTCCTGCTTGGGCGGCAGGCGATAGATCATCCCCGGCTGCATCCGCCGCAGGGCGTCCCCTGCAAAGTCGGTGCGGCGCAGACAGTCGATGATCCGCCCGTCCTCGCCCACCAGGATGATGTTGGCGCTGCGGCCGATCATCTCCACCACCAGCTGCTTTCGGGCGGACACGCCCAGCTCGTTGCGGGTGTCCAGCTCCAGGATCAGCATCCGTTCCCAGTCGGGCTGCCGGATCTCCAGAATCCGGGCGCCAACCAGGTGCTTGCGCAGCAGCATGCAGAACATGGGCGGCTCCGGGGGATTTTCAAAGGACGCCCCGGTCACATGGATCCTGGCGTTGCCGGTGCCGGCGGCCAGGAGCAGCTTCAGGTTCTCTCTCTCCGCCCGGAGGCTGAGCAGGATCATGTCCCGCTCGGGCTGCTGGACTTTGTCGATCCGGCCGCCCAGGATCCGGCCGGAGAGCTCCTTCTGAAGGCCGGAGATGCAGACAGAGTCAAGAGGCATAGGGCTTCCTCCTCGTTTTGAATCAAAGATGATGGGGGATTCCCCAGGCAAAATGTTCTTGCGATAGCAGGACGGGCCTGTTATAATCGCCTGGGGTGATTTGATGGACAATGCAAAACGCTGGTGCGCCTGGGTGCTGGCTGTGACGCTGGCGCTGCTGGCGATCGTGGCCGGGCTCAACGCCTGGACAGACCCCTTCTTCCATTACCGGGCGCCCCGGCCCGGACTGAGCTATCACAATGACAGCGATGTGTATATGAACGACGGTCTGCTCCGCAATACCGAGTACGACGCGGTGCTCATCGGCTCCTCGGAGACCATGAATTTCCGGGCCTCCGAATGCGAGGCGCTGTTTGGATACCGGGTGCTGAAGGTGCCCCACGCCAACGCCAGAAACCGGGAGATTTACGACGATCTGCAGGCGGGCTTTCGGACCCATGGGGAGCTGAAGGCGGTGTTCTTCGGCCTGGACTATGACAACCTGCTCACCGACAAGGACCTGATGCTGGCCGCATCGGTGGCGCCGGACTATCTGCGGGACGACAGGGCGCTGAACGATATCAACTATCTGCTCAATCGGGACGTGCTGCTCAACTATACTCTGCCCACTCTCATCGACACCGCACGGGGCCGGGGAGAGCCGGACTGGGACGATTACCTGGTGTGGAGTGACGACGACAGCTTCGGCGCATCGGCGTATCGTTACGCCATGACCGAGCCGCTGCCGGAGCAGAAGGGCCTGACCGAGCAGGAACGGCAGACGGTACGGGAGAATATCGACCAGAATATTCTGAGCCTGGCCCGGGAGCACCCGGAGACAGAGTTTTATGTGTTTGTGACCCCCTACAGCATCGCCAAGCTGTACATGATCGGCGTCGAGGGGAATCTGCTCAAGGATATGGAGGCGGAGAGGGAGGCGGCGCAGCTTCTGCTGACACAGCCCAACATCCGTTATTTTTCCTTCCTGTCGGACTTTGCGACGATCTGCGATCTGGACAACTACATCGACGCGGTGCACTACGGACCCTGGATCAACAGCAGGATGCTCCAATGCATGAAAGCGGGGGAGTATGAGCTGCGTCCGGAGACCCTGGAGGCGTATTTCGAGACGATCTCGGCCTTCTACCTCTCCTATGACTATCAGGCCAACGGCGGACAGGAGGGGAACGATGCTTTTTAATTCCTACATCTTCATCTTCCTGTTTCTGCCCCTGGCTCTGGCGGGATACTTTCTGCTGAACCGGCTGGGCCGGAACAAGCTGGCACAGGCCTTCCTGATCGGTATGAGCCTGTGGTTCTATGCCTACTTCAATCTCAGCTATCTGCCCATTATCTGCCTGAGCATCCTGGGCAACTATCTGATCTCCCGGCTGCTGAACCGACAGGGCCTGGAGCAGAAATGGCGGAAGCTGCTGCTGGCGCTGGGCATCCTGGCGAATGTGGCGGCCATCGGCTATTACAAGTACTTCGATTTCTTCCTGTCCAACCTGAACGCCCTGTTTCATGCCGACTTCTCCCTGCGGCACATCGTGCTGCCTCTGGGCATCAGCTTCTTTACCTTCCAGCAGATCTCCTACCTGGTGGACAGCTATCGCGGGGAGACCGGGGACTACGGCTTCCTGGAATACGCCCTGTTCGTCAGCTTCTTCCCCCAGCTGGTGGCCGGACCCATTGTGCTGCACAGTGAGATGATCCCCCAGTTCCGGGACCCTGAGCTGCGGCGCTTCGATTGGGGGAGCTTCGCTCACGGCCTGTTTCTGTTCTCCGTGGGTCTGGGCAAGAAGGTCCTGCTGGCGGACGTGCTGGGACAGGCGGTGGATTACGGCTATGCGGGCCTGGATCGGCTCTACGCCCTCAGCTCTCTGGACGTGATCCTGGTGAGCCTGTGCTATACCTTCCAGATCTACTTCGACTTCAGCGGCTACTGCGATATGGCCACCGGGATCTGCCGGATGTTCCACATGCGCCTGCCTCAGAACTTCGACTCCCCCTACCGGGCGGTGTCCATCAGCGACTACTGGCGGCGCTGGCACATGTCCCTGGGGCGCTTCCTCAGAACGTACATCTATTTCCCCCTGGGCGGAAGCCGGAAGGGGACCGTCCGGACCTATCTGAACACCATGGCCATCTTCCTGGTCAGCGGCATCTGGCACGGCGCCAACTGGACCTTCATCCTCTGGGGCGCGCTGCATGGGCTGCTCAGCTGCCTGACCCGGGCCGTGGACCGCTGGTGGAGCCGGTGGAACGACTGGGTCCGCCGGATCCTGACCTTCCTGACCATCAACGGCCTGTTCGTGCTGTTCCGGGCCGACTCGGTCATGACAGCGGTGCGCTATCTGGTGCGGATGATGCGTCTGGAGTCCTTTACGCTGGACCGGCAGATCCTGGCCTTCTTCGACACGGCGGAGCTGCAGTTTCTGGAATACCTGTTCCCGGCGCTCTCCCGCCTGCCTGCCCAGATCCCGGGCCTGCATCTGTTCCTGTTCCTGATCGGCTCCTTCCTCATCGTCATGTTCGGGAAGAACACCTGGCAGATGGCGGAGAAGCTCAGCGCCGGTCGGGGTCTGGCGACTCTGGCGCTACTCAGCTGCTCGATCCTGGCCCTCAGCGGCGTGCACATTTTCCTTTACTTCAACTTCTGACTCAGCCCGCCTCGATGGCGGCGAACAGCTCCTCGATCCGGGCGAGCTTCCCCTGGAGAAACAGCCAGCCGAAGAGCGCCTCCAGCCCGGTGGCGGCGTGGTAATCGCCCACATCGGCGTTGTGGGGCACCCCGTGGACGTGGGTGTTCCGGCCCCGCTTATAGAGGGCCAGCTCCTCCTCCGTGAGCAGCGGCAGCAGCTTTTCCGCCGCCCGGGCCTGGGCCTGGGCCTTGACCCGCTCCACCGTCATGCGGTGCAGCTGACCTACGGCGGTATGGCCCTGCTGACAGAGCATGGACCGGGTCATCAGCTCGAAAACGCCGTCGCCCACGTGGGCCAGACCCAGCATACTCAGCCGGTTGACCTCCTGCAGATTCATGTTCGGTTCCAGATACTTCATATTTCAACACCAAGAGAGGGCGTGGAAACCGCGCCCTCTCTTCCTTTATCCGTTTTGCTGATCCGCGGCCTTGCTCATCTCCGCGGCCAGGGCCATATCGTCCTGAATCAGGCCCAGCTGGACCTGCAGATCGTGCCAGCCCTGACGGTCGATGACCACGGCCCTGGGCTTGGCCCCCTCGTAGGGACCCACCACGCCCAGCTCCTCCATCTGGTCCACGATCCGGGCGGCCCGGGAATAGCCCAGCTTTACCCGGCGCTGCAGCATGGATACGGAGCAGGAGCCGGTCTCCAGGACCACTTCGACCGCCTGGGGCAGCATCTCGTCATAGCCGCCCACCTCGCCGGAGTCCTCCTTGGCGCCGCCCTTGGCGCTGTCGGAGCCGGCCTTTTCTTCGATGGCCCTGTCCATGAACTCCAGGATCTCGCTGTTGGCCTGGGGCTGCTGGCTGGCGCCGGCGCTCTCCTTGATGAACTGGATCACGTCTTCCCGCTCTTCGTCGGAAACGAAGGCGCCCTGGATACGGGTGGGCTTGCCGCTGCCCACAGGGGAGAAGAGCATGTCGCCCATACCCACCAGCTTCTCCGCGCCGCCCTGGTCCAGAATGATCCGGCTTTCCATGGCGGAGGAGACCGCAAAGGCGATGCGGCTGGGGATATTGGCCTTCATCAGGCCGGTGATCACGTCCGCGGAGGGACGCTGGGTAGCAATGACCAGGTGCATACCCGCCGCGCGGCCCATCTGAGCCACCCGGCAGATGCTCTCCTCGACCTCCTTGGAGGCCACCAGCATCAGGTCGGCCAGCTCGTCGATGACGATCACCACCTGGGGCATCGGTTCTTCCCCGTTGGCGATGCAGTGCTTGTTGTAGTTCTCCAGATCCCGGACGCCCACCTCGGAGAAGGCCCGGTAGCGCTTGAGCATCTCCACCACGGACCACTGCAGGGCGCCGGCGGCCTTCTTCGGGTCGGTGACCACGGGTACGTACAGGTGGGGAATGCCGTTGTAGATGCCCAGTTCCACCATCTTGGGGTCGATCATAATGAGGCGAACCTCATCGGGACGGGCCTTGAAGAGCAGAGACAGGATCAGAGAGTTCATGCAGACCGACTTGCCGGAGCCGGTGGTACCGGCAATGAGAAGGTGAGGCAGCTTGGAGATGTTGCCCACGATGCACTCGCCGCCGATGTCCCGGCCCAGGGCGAAGCTGAGCTTGCTCTTGGCGCCGGTGAAGCGGGGGGATTCGATGATGTCCCGCAGGTAGACGGTGCTGACGATCTTGTTGGGCACTTCGATGCCCACGGTGGAGATCTTATCGGGGATCGGGGCGATGCGCACGTTGATCACGCCCAGAGCCAGAGCCAGATCCTCCGCCAGGTTGGTGACCCGGGAGAGCTTTACGCCCTGCTCCAGCTCAATGTCATAGCGGGTGACCGTGGGGCCCCGGGTGACGTTCACCACAGAGGTGTTGATGCCGAAGCTGCGGATGGCGGCTTCCAGCCGCTCCCGGTTGACGGCGATCTCCTCCCGGGCGTCGATCGCGGCGCCGGTGCCGGTGCGCAGAAGACTGGTGGGAGGGAACTGGTAATCCGATTGGGCGGGGGACAGGGTGATGGCCTCGGCCACGGCTTTGGCCTCCGCCGCCACCTCCTCCTTCCGGGCCTTCTTGCCTTTGGGGGGATCGGAGATCTCGGCGCTGACGGCCACTGGACGGGCCGGAGCGCCGGCGGTCTTGCCGCGGCTCAGAGGGTTCAGGGTCCGGAAGCCGTCCACGATCTCCTCTTCCTTGTCGGCGAGGACGGGAGCGGGGTCCGGAGCGGATTCGGTGACAAGCTCCGGCAGCTCGGGCTGGGCTTCGGGATCCTTCCGCCGCCGGACCTTTGCGCGCTTGGGCTGCAGCTCCTCCTCGGGGGAAAACTCCACCGGGGCCGGAGCGGGTTTCGTCTTGCGCTGGAAGGGGATATCCAGAAGCTGGGAGGCGGCGTCCTGGGCCGGGCGGGTCTGCTGGACGTGCCGGGGTTCAGGCTCGTTGACGGAGCGGGTCAGCTCCTCCAGAGGATGAAAGGCCTCGGCGGCCGCGGGCTCCTTTACCGGTGCGGGCGCAGGAGCGGGGTATTCCCGATGCTCGGGAAGGTGGAAGCCTTGGAACAGCCCCTTGAAGCCGCCCCGTACGGCAAGGATGCCGAAGACGGCAAGCGCGATCAGCAGCAGGGGCAGGGCGCCGTACACGCTCAGCGTTCGGCGCAGGCCCACGGAGATCAGACCGCCCAGTACGCCGCCGCAGCCGAGCTCCTGACCGGAGACGAACAGATCGTTCACCAGCACCCGCAGATCGGTCCCGGCCTCCGGAAGCGGAGCCAGAAGCAGATCGACCAGCGCGGAGAAGAGGATGGGCAGCAGCACCGCCGAGACGACCCGGTATTCCACCGGACGGTTGTGATGAAAGAACAGAATAAAGGCGGCCAGAATGAAGGCCGGGGCGGTGAGCCAGTAGCCCCAGCCCAGAAGCCCCTTCAGCAGCCGGGAACAGAAGGCAATGACGCTGCCTTCGGTATTGAAATAGCCCACCGCGACGAACAGAGCCAGCAGAAGAAAGAGGACGCCGCCCACCTCCCGGCGAATGGGCTGGGGAGCATCCTGGGGTACGGCGGTGGCCTCCTTGGGATTCTTGGGCTTGGAAGCGGTCTTGGATTTGGAGGGAGTGCTTTTTGCTGTGGTAGATTTCTTTTGTGCCATGGTCGATCCTTTCCGATTAGAAGATCAATGTCAGGATCACGGACAACACGCCCGCAACCCAGCAGTAATAGGCGTAACCGCCGAACTTGCCCTTCCGGGCGGCCAGCCGGAGAAGCCCGACGGCCAGAAGCGCAGCCAGAAGGGCCGCCACCATGCCGACCAGGTAGGCCGGCAGGGAGGTCCAGTCGATCCGGTAGCTGAAGGCTTCGATCAGACTGGAGATAAAGGAGATAAACAGACTGGGGATGGCGATGAGCAGGGAGAAGCGCACCGCGAAATCACGGTCCAGACCCAGGGCCACGCCGCCGGAGATGGCGGCGCCGCTGCGGGAGAAGCCGGGGAAGGAGCCCACCAGATGGCACAGGCCGATGAGCAGAGAATCGCTCAGGGTGATGCCGGTCAGGCCCTTCTTTCCCGGAAGCATCTTATCCGTCACATACAGCAGACAACCGGACAGCACCATGGCCGCGCCGATGTAGTAGCTGTTGGAGGACAGGGCGCGCATGCCGGACAGGAAGGGGATCTTCAGCAGCAGGGGAAGAGTGGCCACCAGAACCATGATGAGGAGCCGCGCCCAGGGACGGCGGCTGCGCTGTCCTTCGGGATCGGGGCGGAAAAGGGAACCGGTCTCCCGGAGCATTTTACCCAGGTCGCCCCAGCAGATCAGACATACCGCGATCAGCGCCGCCAGACGCAGCAGCGCGTCGAACAGCATGTGCCCGTCCTCCGGCATGGTCATGGAGAACAGATGCTGCAAGATAGACATATGCCCGGTCCGGGACACAGGCAGAAACTCGGTCAGACCATCGATCAGACCGAGGATGATGGCGTTGCCTATGGACATGGGCGGTCCCTCCTCAATAATACTTCATTATATTTTAACACAGTCCACCCGGGATGACAAGCGCAAAAAAGGAGAGCCCCGGTTCTCCGGGGCTCCCGGTCAAGCGCGGTCAGAAGCCGGTCAGGCCTTCAGAACGCTGTCGATGTATTCGAACTCCTCCAGGGAGATGCTGTCGTCGATGGCACAGACGGCCCCGATCAGCGTGACCAGAGCGGCGCGTTCTTCCGGGTTCATGATCCCCGCCAGCTTCCGGATCATCTCATGGGCCTTCATGCCGGAGGAGCGGCTGACGATATCCTCCACGGCCTCATCGTCGGCCGCCAGGCCCTCGGCCTGCAGAATGGCCCGCACCAGGGCGGTTTCCGCGGGACTGATGGCGCTGTCCGCACCGGCGGCGGAGCCCAGAATGGCGCAGAGCAGCCAGATGCCGTGGGAGTCTGCGTCAATGCGCCTGAGCAGGGGCAGAATCTTCAGATAGGAGTCGGCGGCCAGACGGACCTTCTTCTCCTGGGGGAGGTTGATGATGGACTGCAAAGTATCCTGTAATGTGCGCATGAACAGTTCCTTCTTTCCTTGATCAGAATGAGAATCGGCTGACGGAAACTCAGACCAGATGGATCGGCACCGGATCGGCAATGCACAGCGAGTCCGGCGTCACCTGACAGTCCAGGGCCAGCAGACGGACGCCGGCCTCAGATGCCTCGGCCAGCGCGTCGGCAAAGGCCGGATGGGTCCGGCGGTTGGGCTCAAAGCAGGACACGTCCTTCGTCTGGATCACAAAAACAGCGGCGGCGTCATATCCCTCCCGAACGCAGCGGATCAGGCCGCGCAGGTGCTTGACACCCCGTTCGGTAGGCGCGTCGGGAAAGCGGACCACGCCGTTCTCCTCCAGGGTCACGCCCTTGACCTCGACAAAGCAGCGGCGGAGGCGGTACTCGTAGTAGAAATCGAAGCGGGAGTCGCCGTGGACGGTTTCCGGACGGACCAGATCCGGGACGAAGCCCGGCCCGCCGGCGCGCAGCCATTCGCCGAAGACGGCGTTGGGAGCGTTGGCGTCCATGTTGATCAGGCGCTCTCCCTTCTGTACGGCGATCAGATCGTAGGCGGTCTTCCGATCCGGGCGGCGGTTGTCCTGCACATAGACTGTGGTCCCGGGCAGCAGCAGCTCCCGGCAGCGTCCGGTGTTTTTGACGTGGACCACCGTCTCCTGTCCTTCCAGCAGCACCCTGGCGATGAAGCGATTGGGCCGGGAGAGAAAGACGGCGGGGGAGATCCGTTCGTAGATCATGGCAGGTATTCTCCGATCCAGCGGCGCAGCTTCCCTTTGGAGGTGAGCGCGCCCAAACCGCCGAAGTCCAGGATCTCCGTATCCGGATCGGCCCGGAGGGCCCGGTGAAGCTGCTGGGTGTTCAGGGATTCCCGGGACCCCAGGCGCAGCAGACGGCGCTGGGCCTCCGCCTCTCCCGGGGAGAGGAGAACGCCCAGAAGGGGCTTGCCGCCGTTGAGAAGCTCCGTCAGGGCCTCCCGGAACTGGGGGATCACCAACTCGAAGCCGCCGACGGAGTCCAGCACGGCGTAGGGATACCAGAGCGCCTCCTGCAGCAGCCGGGTCCCGGTCTGACGGATGACCTCGTTATCGGATCTGGCGGGGGAGGAGAGGAACAAATAGCGCTCCGCCTCGAAGCCCTCAACGCCGCCAAAGGCAGCGGCGGGCAGAAGCGCCAGGGCGGATACCTCGCCCCGCTCGTCCCGCTGTCGGAGACTCATGTAGCCTCCGGCCTCGCTGAGCCGGTCGCCCAGCTCGCTGCGGATCAGTTCGGAAAGCACCCAGCGGTCGGGGCCGGTGAGAAACAGATGTTTTTTCAAGTCGATCACCCGGGAACAGTATACGGCAAAACTCCAAATTTGTAAACGACGGCATTGAAACCGGAGAGAAACTGGGGTATACTGCAATCAGATAAAGGGGGCCGAGCACATGAAAAAACAGGGAAAGAAGATCGTCAAAGGGCTGGCGGGCATGCTGGTGGATTCGGCTTACGACAAGCTGAACGGACCGTCCGACCGCTCTACCGCCACCATGGCCGGCATCGGTGCGCTGGCCCTGATGGGCTATGCGGCGGTGAGCATGTTCCTGGGCAAAAAGAAAATCGAGAAAAATGGATACTGAGCCCGGGAAGCTGAGAAAGCTGCGGTATGCCTCCCCGATCGGGACGCTGTGGCTCCTGGGCGACGAAGAGAGCCTGCGGGGTCTGTGGCTGGAGGGACAGAAGGGCTTTCCGACAAGGCTGCTGAGCGCGGTACCGGAGGGGGAGACCCGGACGCTGCGGCGCGCTGCGGACTGGCTCGCAAGGTATTTCGCGGGAGAGGATCCCGGAACGCCGGGGCTGCCTCTGAAGCCGGAGGGGACGGCATACCAGAAACGGGTCTGGGCCGCCCTCCGTCAGATCCCCTACGGAGAGACGACGAGCTACGGGCAGCTGGCCCGAGCCCTCGGCACCTCCGCCCGGGCCGTAGGCGGGGCGGTGGGGAAGAATCCCATCCTGATCCTGATCCCCTGCCACCGGGTCCTGGGCTCCGACGGCTCCCTCACCGGCTTTGCCGCCGGTCCGGAGGCCAAGAGAGTATTGCTGAATATCGAGAAAAACCCCACCTGAGCGGGTCCGACGGATCCGCCCGGGTGGGGTTTCTTTTCCTGAAAACTGAGAACTGCGCTTACTCCTCGCCGTAGCCCATGGGGTTCTTGGACTGCCAGGCCCAGGTGTCGCGGCACATGTCGTCCAGGTTGTACTGGGCGTGCCAATTCAGAAGCTTGGCGCTCTTGTCGGGGTTGGCATAAAAGGCGGGCAGGTCGCCGGGGCGCCGGGGCGCGATCTCGTAGGGGATCTTCACGCCGGTGACCCGTTCGAAGGCCTTGACCATATCCAGAACACTGTAGCCCATGCCGGTGCCCAGGTTGAATACACTCTCGCCCCGGTGCTTCTTCATGTAGTCGATGGCGGCCACATGGCCCCGGGCCAGGTCCACCACGTGGATGTAGTCCCGGACGCAGGTGCCGTCGGGGGTGTCGTAGTCGTTGCCGAAGATGTTCAGATGATCCCGGCGGCCGATGGCCACCTGGGAGATGAAGGGCATCAGGTTGTTGGGGATGCCCCGGGGATCCTCGCCGATCAGACCGCTGCTGTGGGCCCCGATGGGGTTAAAGTAGCGCAGCAGGCTGACGGAGAAGTCGTCCACGGCCTTGGTGGTGTCCCGCAGGATCTGCTCGGACATGTACTTGGTCCAACCGTAGGGGCTGGTGCAGTTGCCGGTGATGTAGGTCTCCTTCCAGGGGATGGGGTTCTCGCTGGAATAGACGGTGGCGGAAGAGGAGAACACGATGTCCCGCACCCCGTGGTCCCGCATGGCCTCGCACAGACGCACGGTGGAGAACAGGTTGTTGTCGTAGTACTCCAGGGGCATGTGCACCGATTCGCCCACGGCCTTCAGACCGGCGAAGTGGATCACACAGCCGATGTCGTGCTTTTCGAAGATGCGGTCCAGCGCGGCCCGGTTGCGCACGTCTTCCTGATAGAAGTCCACGTGCTTGCCGGTGATCTGCTCGATGCGCTCAATGGCCTTGGCGCTGGAGTTGACCAGGTTGTCAATGACTACTACGCCGAAGCCCTGGTCCAGAAGCTCCACGCAGGTGTGGCTGCCGATATAGCCGGCGCCGCCGGTGACAAGTACATTCATGCATTTATCCTCCAAATAAAATTAATCCAACAAAGTGTCCGGATACAGGCCCTGAGCCCGCAGCGCCTCGATGGCGCTGACCAGACCGGGCATATCCTCCCGATAGGTGATCCCGTGCCAGCTCTCCCGGCAAGGGAGGACCCGCACGCTGCCCCGGCCCTCCTGGATGAGAGCGTTGACCACGAAGGGCAGGAAGTACTCCGCCTTCTCCGGGTTCTTCGGCAGGTTCTCATCCAGCCAGGCGGGGAACCGGGCGCTGAGCTCCTCCATGAAGGCCGGGCCGAAGCCCCAGAAGTTCATGGACACCTGGCAGTCCCCGGACAGGGGGAACCAGGTCTCGCCATCCTCGGTATAGGCGCCGTCCTCGCCCCGCTTGGCGATCTTGGTACGCTCCACCACGTCGGTGAGCAGGCCGTCCTCCACGGTGCAGATGCCCCGGGCCACGGTCCCGTTCTCGGTGACGGTGTTCCGAAGCAGGTAGGCCACCATGGCGTTCTCATTCTCCGGGCGGTCCTGGCTCAGAAAGCGGTAGATGGTCTCGTAGGCGCCCCGGCCGTAGAAGTCGTCGGCGTTGATGACGGCGAAGGGACCGTCCACGATCCCCTTGGCGCACAGCACCGCGTGGGCGGTGCCCCAGGGCTTTTTGCGGCAGTCGGGAACGGAATAGCCCTCGGGCAGCATGTCGATCTGCTGATAGACGTAGCGGACGTCGAAGTACTTCTCCATCCGGCGGCCCACGGCGGCCTTGAAGTCCTCTTCGATCTCATGCTTGATGATGAAGGCCACCTTGCGGAAGCCGGCCCGGTAGGCGTCGTACAGGGAAAAGTCGATGATGGCGTGACCGAAGGGGTCCACGGCGGTGATCTGCTTGAGTCCGCCGAAGCGGCTGCCCATGCCGGCAGCCAGGATCACAAGCGTTGGTTCTTTCATTCTCAGGGATCTCCTTTATTTATCTTGCCATAGCCTGACGGCAATAGTAGTTGAACATCCTCTCCCGGGTCAGAGTGCTGGAATCCATGTGGCCGGGATAGACCTCGTAATCGCCCAGCAGGGTGCAGAGCTTCTTCAGAGAGTCCAGCTCCTGCTCCATGTCGCCGCCGGGCAGATCTACCCGCCCGCAGCTGCCCCGGAACAGAGTGTCCCCGGTGAAGAGGGCGTTTTCACAGCGCAGCGTCACACTGCCCGGGGTGTGCCCGGGGGTGGCGAAGACTTCGAAGCGAAGGGCGCCGACCTCGATCACGTCCCCCTCGTCGTAATAGTGCCCGTTTTCGGGCAGGGCGAAGAAATAGCGGGGGTTTCCGCCGTTTTTCACGTCGTCCCGCTGGTTCATGTACACCGGGGCTCCGGTCTCCTCCGACACGGCCTCCACCGCGCCCACGTGGTCATAGTGGCCGTGGGTCAGAAAAATGGCCCGGCAGTGCAGGTGATTGTCCTCCAGATAGTCCAGTATGGTGTTGCTCTCGTCACCCGGATCGATGACGGCGCAGTCCAGGCTGGCTTCGTCGGTGACCACATAGCAGTTGGTCTCCATCTGCCCCACGGGGATGGTTTTAATGAGCATAGTGTGTTCTCCTGTTCGTGAAAGCGGCTCAGAGCCGCGGATTGTACATCATTACAGCTCCCGGGTGTCCAGCAGGATGGTCACGGGCCCGTCGTTGACGGAGGCCACGGCCATCTTGGCGCCGAATTCACCGGCCTCCACATGGAAGCCCCGGGCCCGGCATTCCTCAATCACCATCTCATAGAGGGGAATGGCGGTATCCGGCCGGGCGGCGTGAGAAAAGCCCGGGCGGCGGGACCGACAGTCGGCGAAGAGGGTAAACTGGCTGATGATCAGCAGCTCCGCCCCGGCGTCCTTGGGCCCCACGTTCATTTTGTCGTTTTCATCCACAAAGACCCGCAGCCCGCAGATCTTGTCGGCGATCTTCCTGGCCTGGGCCTCGGTATCCTCCTCGTGGACCCCCAGCAGGACCAGAAAGCCCTTGCCGATGGCGCCGTGGACCTGGCCGTCGATGGTGACAGAGGCGGATTGAACTCTTGTAACTACAGCGCGCATAGTTCCTCCATATGAAAAGTGAAGAAATAAAAGTAAAAGAGATGGCGCGGCGGGCCGGTCAGTTTCCGTTTCGGGTGACCGAGGTGACGCTGGGGATGGAGGAGAGCTTGTTCATGATCACCCGCAGCTCGCTCAGGTCATGGACCTCCAGACTCACCACCGTCAGCGCAAGACCGCTGATCTCCCGGGCGGAGAGGGAGCGGACCTTGGCGTTGAGGGAATTGAGAGCCGAGGCGATATCCATGACCAGACCGGTCCGATCCTTGGAGGCGATGGTGATGCTGGTCACATAGACGTCGGTGATCTCCCGGGCCCAGCCCACGTGGATCCAGCGCCCCTCGCTCTCCGGATCGTGGCTGCGCTGCAGGTAGTTGGGACAGTCGGTCCGGTGAATGGATACGCCCTGTCCCCGGGTAATGAAGCCGATGATGCTGTCCCCGGGCACCGGGGTGCAGCAGCGGGAAAACTTGACCAGACAGTTGTCCAGACCCTCCACCAGGATCCCGTGGACGGCCTTGCCCTCCTTCTTGGCCTTCTCCTCCCGGCGTTCCGCCGCGGCGGAGACCTTGTCCAGCACCGACTTTTTCTCCGCGTTCAGAGCCTTCAGCTCATCCCGCATCCGGTTGGCCACCCGGGAGGCGGTGACGCCCCCGTAGCCGATGGCGGCGTACAGGTCGTCCACGTGGGCAAAGGACAGACGCTTCAGAATGGGCGCGGTGATCTCGTCGATGAGCACGTCCTCCAGCGCAAGCTCGTTGTGCTTGAGCTCGTCCTCCAGCATCTCCCGGCCGCGGATCACGTTTTCCTCGCGCTTTTCTTTCTTGAACCACTGCTTGATCTTGGTCCTGGCTGAGCCGCTCTTGACGATGTTCAGCCAGTCCCGGCTGGGGCCGGGGGCGGATTTGGAGGTGCGGATCTCCACGATATCGCCGTTCTGCAGGGTATAGTCGAAGGTCACGATCCTGCCGTTGACCTTGGCACCCACCATCCGGTTGCCCACGTCCGAGTGGATGTTGTAGGCAAAGTCGATGGGCGTGGCGCCGGCGGGAAGATTGATGACGTCACCCTTGGGGGAGAACACAAAGACCTCGTCGGCGAACATATCGATCTTCAGATCGTGGAAGAAGTCCGAGGCGTCGGACTCCTGCTGGCTCTCCAGCAGACGGCGGACCCAGGCGAACTTGTCCTCGTCGCCCTGACGGACCGCGCCGGCCCCGTCGCCCATCTTGTATTTCCAGTGTGCCGCCACGCCGTACTCGGCGGTGCGGTGCATCTCCCAGGTGCGGATCTGCACCTCAAAGGGGATGCCCTCGGTGCCGATGACCGTGGTGTGCAGGCTCTGGTACATATTGGGCTTGGGGGTGGAGATATAGTCCTTAAAGCGTCCGGGCACGGGCTTGAACATGTCATGGATCACACCCAGGACGTTATAGCAGTCGGGAATGGAGTCTACGATCACCCGGAAGGCGCACAGGTCAAAGATGCCGTTGAGAGGCAGCTTCTGGGAGTACATCTTTCGGTAGATGCTGTAGACGTGCTTGATGCGGCAGAAGATGGAGGCGTCGATCCGCTCGGCCTTGAGCCTGGCCTGGATCTTCTGCTCCATGGCGGACATGAAGGACTCCAGCTCCGGCATCCGGGCGCTGAGCCAGTCGGTGATGTCCTTGTAGCCCGCGGGATCCAGATACTGCAGAGACAGATCCTCCAGCTCCCACTTGGCCTGCTGCATGCCCAGCCGGTGGGCGATGGGGGCATAGACCTCCATGGTCTCCAGGGACTTGGCTCGCTGCTTTTCCGGGGTCTGGTAGGCCATGGTGCGCATGTTGTGCATCCGGTCGGCCAGCTTGATGAGGATCACGCGGATGTCCTTGGCCATGGCCATGAGCATCTTGCGCAGATTTTCCATCTGCTCCTCTTCCTTGCTGGTGTACTGGACCCGGGTCAGCTTGGTGACGCCCTCCACGATGTCCGCCACCGCAGATCCGAACTGCTTGGCGATATCCGCATGCGTCAGGGGCGTATCCTCGATCACATCGTGCAGCAGGGCGGCGATGATGGAGTCCTCATCCAGACCCAGATCCACCGAAATGTCCGCCGCGGCCACACAGTGAGTCACATAGGGCGAGCCGTCCTTCCGCTTCTGGCCGGAGTGGGCCAGCACCGCCATATCGTAGGCGGCACGGATCCGGCCCAGATCCATGGGGTGTCCGCAGTTGCGGATCTTCTCCTCCAGAGCCTGGTACATGACGTCCGGATCCAAGGGACTGTTCAGCTGTTTGGGCGTACTTTCATTCATGGCTTGCTTCTCCATATTCCTCCCGGAGCTCCGGGAGAAGATTCGAAACAGATGCTCAGATCAGGACCGGGCCTTTTCCCGGCGCAGCTGCCGCATGATCGGCGTGGCCTCCAGATCGGCCTTGCCGGACAGAGAGACCCGATCCGCGCCGCAGACGCCGCCGCCGGGACTCTGAAGCAGACCCGCCTGCACCAGTGCCATCAGGCAGAGCGAGAAGGTCTCCCGGGACATCCCCTCGGGGCAGCAGGCCGTCAGGCCGCTCTCCGTCCCGGGCAGCGGAAGGTGATCGCCCAGACTGCGCCAGAGACGCACAAAATCGCTGCGCTCCGGACAGTAGGGCGCCGCGGCCCACAGGGCCTGCTCGTCCCCACCCAGGATCCTGGCGCAAAGCGCCCGGGGATCGTGCTTGCGCACGGCACTGACCAGCAGCTGTACCGAAACATGACCCCGGAATTCGTTGATCTGGGGCGTGAAGGCCAGGTCGATCCGGTCTCCCTCGTGCAGATCCAGACCTTCGGCGGTGTGGCCGAAAAAGATCCCGTCGAAGCGGCTCCGACCCAGGCGCACCCGCATGCGCAGATGCCGACCGCCGCCCACGGTGGAAGCCAGCTCCAGCTCCACGTCGCTCAGGCAGAACACCGGCTTGGGGTTGCCGCTGCCATAGGGCTCCAGCCGGTCCAGCTCCTGGACGTTTTCAATGGTCAGCAGCCTGGGGTCGGTGATCAGCAGATCGCACTGCACCTCGGGCTGAGGCGCGGGGCGGTTGTTCCTGTAGTATTTCGCCAGAGCCTGCCGGAAACTCTCCAGCTTTTCCCGGCGGATATTGAGTCCGGCAGCCAGCGCGTGCCCGCCGAAGCCGATCAGATGCTCCGAGCAGGCGGACAGAGCCTCGAACAGATTGAAGCCGCCGTAACTGCGGCAGGAGCCCTTGCCCTGATCGCCGTTGAAGCAGATCATGATAGCCGGCAGGGAATACTGCTCGGCCAGGCGGGAGGCGGCAATGCCGATCACGCCCTGGTGCCAGCTGTCGCTGGCCAGCACGATGGGACCGGTCGGGGTGGTGCCTGCCAGGGCCTTCTGGGCCTCCTGCCAGATCTCCGTCTCAATGTTCTGCCGCTGACGGTTCAGCTCGCACAGCTGGGCTGCCAGCGCTGAGGCCTTGTCCTCCTCGGTGGCCATCAAAAGCTCGCCGGCTTTCCCGGCCTGGCCCAGACGGCCCGCCGCGTTCAGCCTGGGGGCCAGACTGAAGCCGATGGTGGAGGCCGTGAGCCGGGACGGATCGATGGAGGCCTCCCGGAGCATGGCGGAAAAGCCGGGCCGGGGATCGGTCAGCATCTTCTGCAGACCCCGCCGGACCAGAAAGCGGTTTTCCCCCACCAGGGGCATCACGTCCGCCACCGTACCCAGGGCCACCAGATCGGCGTAGCGATCCAGCATTTCATCGGGGCTGCCTTCGCAGGCGCATACCAGCTTCAGAGCGACGCCCACGCCGGCCAGCTCCGGATTGGGATAGCTGTCGTCGGGCTGCTTGCAGTCCACTACGGCCACCGCCTCCGGCAGCGAATCGCTCTTACATTCATGGTGATCCGTAATGATCACGTCCAGGCCCAGCTGTCTGGCATGGGCGGTCTCCTCGGCGGCGGTGATGCCGCAGTCCACCGTGATGAGCAGCCGCACACCCTCCCGGACCAGGGTATCCAGAGCGCCGCAGTTGAGCCCGTAGCCCTCCTCGTTCCGGTCGGGAATGTAGGGCGTGCAGGACAGACCCTTGCTGCGCAGATAATCCGTCACCAGGCAGGTGGCGGTGATGCCGTCCACGTCATAGTCGCCGTAAACGGCCACGGGCTCTCTGCCCCGGATGGCCCGGCGCAGGCGCGCGACCGCCTTGTCCATCCCCAGCATCCCCATGGGATCATGCAGCAGCTCGGGGCCGCCGTCCAGCAGCGACGCGGCCTGCTGGGCGCTCTTCACCCCTCGCAGCGCCAACACCGCGCTGAGGAGGGGACCATACCCGGCCTGGAGCAGCTCCTCCGGCAGCTCCGGCCTGCGGTATGGGATTCTCCATTCTTTCTGATTCATGCCTTCCCCTTATGCTTTTTCTTTTTCTATATTAAAACATGATACCAAATTTCCTCGCTCAGTTCAATAGGAAACGCCGGCTTTTTTCACCGGAATGGGAAAGCCCGGGGGGGAGAAGAGGGAACGGGGAAATCCCGATGCGGTATGAGGGGGGAGGGGATCGCAAAAGAAAGCGGTTGACTTTTTGACTCGGATATAAGATAATGAGCAGTAGTGATTCGTCAAAAATTTTTAATTAAGGAGATTTTTGTATGAGAAACTTTATGGAAGAATACCAGCGCTGGCTGGACAACCCCGCCCTCAGCGAGCGGGAGTGGGCAGAGCTTGACGCCATCAAGGACGACCCGAAGGAGATCGAAAGCCGCTTCTTCGCTCCCCTGGAGTTCGGCACGGCCGGCCTGCGCGGTACCATGAAGCTGGGCCTGCATCATATGAACGTCCACGTGATCCGCCATGCCACCCAGGCCTTCGCCAACGTCATTGCCGCCGAGGGCGAAGAGGCCAAGCGGAAGGGCATCGCCATCGCGCACGACTGCCGCCTCAACGGTGTGGAGTTTGCCAGAGAGGCCGCCTGCGTCATGGCCGCCAACGGCATCCATGTCCGTATTTTCGACGAGCTGCGCCCCACCCCGGAGCTGAGCTTCGCCGTGCGCTACTACGGCTGCACTGCGGGCCTGAACGTCACCGCCAGCCACAACCCCAAGGAGTACAACGGCTATAAGGTCTACTGGTCCGACGGCGCTCAGCTGCCCCCCGACCACGCCGACGCCATCGCCAAACAGATGGAGGAGATCGACATCTTCACCGGCTTCAAGACCATTGATTTCGACGAAGCCGTGAAGGCCGGCCTTATTGAGTGGATCGGCGAGGAGACCGACGAGGCCTTCCTGAAGAAGACCCTGGCCATGGCCATTGACACCGAGGCGGTCAAGGCCGCCGCGGACGATCTGAAGATCGTCTACACCCCCTTCCACGGCTGCGGCCACAAGCTGGTTCCCGAAGCCTTCCGCCGCCTGGGCATCAAGCACGTCTATCCCGTGCCCGAGCAGATGGTCATCGACGGCAACTTCCCCACCGTGGTCTCTCCCAACCCTGAGAATCCCGAGGGCTTCTACCTGGCCGTGGACCTGGCCAAGAAGGTTGGCAGCGACCTGATCATCGGCACCGACCCCGACTCCGACCGCGTGGGCACCATGGTCCGCGACGGCGACAACTACGTCACCATTACCGGCAACCAGATGGGCTGCCTGCTGCTGGACTACATCATCCAGGCCAAGAAATCCACCGGCACCATGCCCAAGAACCCCGGCTCTCTGACCAGCCTGGTCACGACCGGCATGGCCAGAGTCATCAGCGAGGCCAACGGCGTCCACTATGAGGACACCTTCACCGGCTTCAAGTTCATGGCCGAGCGCGTGGCCGCCTGGGAGGCTGCCGGCAGCTACGAGTACATCTTCGCCTTTGAGGAGAGCTACGGCTACATGATGGGCGACTACGTCCGGGATAAGGACGCGGTCTCCGCCTCCATGATGATCGCCGAGATGGCCGCCCACTATCACCTGAAGGGCATGACCCTGCTGGATGCGCTGAAGGCCCTGTACGCCAAGTACGGCTGGTCCATGGAGAAGACCCTGAACCTGGTGATGCCCGGCCTGGACGGCATGCGCAAGATGAAGGCCATCATGGACGACATGCGCGCCAATCCCCCCGAGGCCATCGGCGGCGAGGAAGTCATCCGCCTGCGGGATTACGCCGATGGCAGCATCACCGTCAAGGGCCTGGGCAAGGTGGACCGTACCGCCTACTTCGGCTCCAACGTGCTGTATTTCGAACTGGCTGACGGCTCCAGCTTCATCGTCCGTCCCTCCGGTACCGAGCCCAAGATCAAGGTGTACCTGCTGGTGCGCGGCAAGGATGAGGCCGACTGCAAGGCCAGGATCGACAAGTACGTCGCCTACGCCGAGACCATCGGCAAATAAAAAATGAAAAGAATGGTAAAGTCCCCGTCAAGGGGACTTTACCATTAAAGGGACTGTTTTACATGAAACTGCTGTTCGAATTGTTTCGGGCATTTGCCGCCGTCGGAGTCATGACCTTCGGCGGCGGTTATGCCATGATCCCCATCCTGGAGCGGGAAGTGGTGGAAAAACGCCATTGGGCCAGCTCCGAGCAGCTGATGGACTACTATGCTGTGGGCCAGTGCACCCCGGGGATCATCGCCGTGAACACGGCGACCTTTGTGGGCTATCAGGTGGCGGGCACGATCGGCGGGATCGTGGCGACCCTGGGAGTGATCTTCCCCTCCATGGTCATCATCACCCTTATCGCCGGCGTCCTGACCCACTTCGCGGACGTTCCCGCGGTGCAGAGCGCCTTTGCCGCGGTGCGGGTATGCGTATGCGTACTGATCTTCAACGCGGTGCTGAAACTCTGGAAGAGCGCTGTGAAGGATAAGGCGGCCCTGGTCCTGTTCCTGATCGTGTTCGGGCTGAGCCTGTTTCTGGACCTGAGCCCCATCGTTTATGTGCTCTTCTGCGCCGCGGCCGGGATCCTGCTCACCAGATGGGGGGTGCGGGGCAAATGATGCTGTATCTGCGCCTGTTCTGGGAGTTCTTCAAGACAGGGCTTTTCGCCGTGGGCGGCGGCATGGCCACGCTCCCGTTCCTGTACGACATGTCCGAAAAAACCGGCTGGTTTACCGCCTCCCAGCTGGCGGATATGATTGCTGTGTCCGAGTCCACGCCGGGACCCATCGGCGTGAACATGGCCACCTACGTGGGCTTTACCACCGCCGGGGTCCCGGGCGTTCTGGCCGCCACCCTCGGCCTGGTGACTCCCTCGGTCATCATCATTCTGCTCATCGCCCGGGTGATGAAGCAGTTCCGGGACAACAAGTATGTGGACGCGGCCTTCTACGGCCTGCGGCCCTGTTCCGTTGGCCTGATCGCCGCGGCGGGTCTGCTGGTGGTGCGTCTGGCCCTCCTGCGGGTGGACGCCTTCAAGGCCTCCGGCGCCGTCCTGGACCTGTTCAACTGGAAGGCGATCGCCCTGGCCGCGGTCCTGCTGGTGCTGACCCGGGCCGTCAAGCAGACCAAAAAGCTCCATCCCATCGTCTTCATCGGCCTGTCCGCCCTGGCCGGGGCGCTGTTCTCCTTCTAAAGCAGCAGAACAGAGAGAAGATAGGCCCAGAAGGCCCCCAATATCGCGCTTAACAGGCGCCCCGTCAGATGCGGGGCGCTTTTCATTTCGCTGTCGGCCAGGAGGGAGAGCGTCTGAAACTGGACCGAGACCCCGCCCCAGCCCACCAGCAGAGCGCCCAGCGCCAGATTTTCGGGGCGGAGGGGCAGACCCTGCATGGCGCCCACGCCGCCGCCCAGCTCGAAGAAGCCCAGAAACAGGGCCTCCAGCTGCTTCTGTTCCAGGGGCAGACGGGACGACAGAAGGCCCAGACCGGCCTCCAGCCAGCCGCCGGAGCGCAGAAGACCGGTGAAGGCGGAGAAGCAGACCACAAAGCCGCAGACCGTCAGACAGGAGGTCACGGCCTCCCGGACCGCCTCGGGAAAGGCGGCCCGAAAGGAGAAGGGAGGCTGCCCGCTGCGAGAGGGGACCGAAGCCGCCGCCCCTTCCCGCCGGCGAAACAGAAGACCCACGGTCACGGCCGCCAGAGCGTGACTGAGCCACAGCAGAAATCCCGCCCGGCGGCTGCCGAAGACCCCGATCCCCAGCGCGCCCACCAGAAAGGCGGGGCCTGAGTTGTTGCAGAAGCGGAGAAGCCGTCCGCCCTCCTCCGGGCGGACGGCTCCGCGCTTTTCCAGCTCCCGAAGATAAGCCGCCCCCATGGGATAGCCACCCGTCAGGCCCAGCAGCAAGGCCGTGGCGCCCTCGCCACCCACCCCGAACAGCCTGCGGCTCCAGCGCTCCAGCCCGGCGCCTGCGGCGGAGGCAAAGCCGCTCTTGCCCAGCAGGATGGACAGCAGAAAGAAGGGAAACAGCGAGGGCAGGATCAGCTCCCAGCAGATCAGAAGCCCGCGGCGGCAGCCCTCGATCACCGCCGGAGAAGCCAGACACATCAGGCAGATCGCACTGACGCTGACAAGGACAGACAGCTTTTCCTTCATACAGATCTCCTCTCCTATCCCGGAGCCCGGGACCGTTCTCGTTCTTCTAAAGCTATGTGCCCGGACATAGAGATATACGGACAAGGAGGTGGCCGGGGTGAAGAGAGGGGACAGACCCGCCCTGGAGCTGGCGGAGCGGCTATGCCTGCCGGCGGAGGCTCTGGGGCAGCTGCGGCTGACATTGGTGGGGAAGAGCCGGCTTCTGGCGGAAAACCACCGGGGGATCCTGGACTACGGAGACAGCTGCATCCGCCTGGCGGCGGTGGGGGGCAGCGTGTCGATCCTGGGCGCCGGGCTGGGCCTGGAGGCCATGAACCGGCGGGAGCTGCTGATCACCGGGCAGATCCGATCGGTGGAATGGGACGGATAGGAGGATGGCATGAGGGAATGGAAGGATCTGCTCTTCGGCCTGGCGGAACTGGAGTATGGAAGCGCCGAGCCGGAGCAGCTGCTGAACCGGGCCGCCGGGATGGGCCTGCGCCTGCGCCGCCCCCGCAGGGTCGACAGGGTGACGCTGCGCTTTTTTCTGCCGGAGGACCAGCTGGACCGGATCCGGGAGGCAGCGGCCCGGGGCGGCGGGGAGCTGCGGATCCTCTCCCGCCGGGGCGGCAGCAGGCTGCGCGGTCTCCTGCGCCGTCGGATCGGGCTGCTTGTTTGCCTTGCGGCGGCACTGAGTCTGTTCTGGGGCTCCTCCCTGTTTCTCTGGGATTTCCGGGTGCTGGGCTGCGAAACCCTGACCAAGGGGCAGGTGCTCCGGGCTCTCAGCGACTGCGGCGTGGATCAGGGCTGCTTCTGGCCCGGCGTGGACGTGGATCTGCTGCGCAGCCGGATGCTTCTGAAGCTGCCGGAGCTGAAGTGGATGACCCTGCGCTGTACCGGCTCCCGGGCCACGGTCCTGGTGGTCGAACGGGGAGAGACCCCCGGACTGCCCGGGGAGGGGAGAGCGGATCTGGTGGCGGGGAAGAGCGGCCAGATCGCCTCGCTGTCGGTCCTGAGGGGCCGGGAGCAGGTGAGCCCCGGACAGATGGTGACGAAGGGGGAGCTGCTGGTCTCCGGGCGGGTGGAGAGCATCACCGCGCCGCCCCGGGAGGTGTACGCGCTGGGCAGCGTATGGGCCGAGACCTGGCCGGAGCTGATCGCGGTCTGCCCGGCGCAGCAGCGGGGAAAGGAGACGGTCCGGGCCCACAACGTCTCTTTTGCACTGAAAATCGGAAAAAACCGCTGGAATTTTCCCCTGTATACTGGAAACACCCTTGACGAATGTGATACAATCGTGCATGAATATAAACTGGGCGTGGAGGGTCTGTTTTCCCTGCCGGTATCTCTGATCCGGGAAGATCGGATCCGGTGGGAGGAGAGCGTCGTTTCCGCAGATCTCCGGGGCGAAATGGAAGCGCATCTGAAGGAGCACTTGGAGGGCCGGGTGCTCTCCTGCGACTGCTCCGCAGGGGAGCGGGACGGACTGCTGTTTGTCGCTCTGCGCGCCCACTGCCTGGAGGATATCGCCGTGACCGTGACCGGCGGAGCCTGAGCCTTTGCATACAAATGAGGGAAGACTATGATAGAAAAAACCATGGAAGTGGAGCGGATGGAGCACGTCATGCGGGTGTTCGGCTCCTTTGACCAGAATCTGCGCATCATCGAGACTGAACTGGGCGTAAAGGTCCAGGATCGGGACGACGCGCTGCATATCAGCGGCGAGCCGGAAGCGGTGATGCTGGCGGAGAAGGCCATCGGCGGCCTGCTGACCCTGGCGGCCAGGGGGGAGAATATCGACGCCCAGAATGTGCGCTACATCCTGAAGCTCACCGCCGAGGGCAAGGAGAAGCAGATCGAGGAGCTGGCCGGGGACGTGATCTGCGTCACCGCCAAGGGCAAGCCCATCAAGGCCAAGACCCTGGGCCAGCGGGAGTACTGCGATGCCATCGCCAAAAACACCGTCACGCTGGGCATCGGCCCGGCGGGCACCGGCAAGACCTATCTGGCTGTGGCGGCCGCGGTGGCGGCCTTCCGGGCCGAGGAGGTCAACCGCATCATCCTGACCCGTCCGGCGGTGGAAGCGGGAGAGCGGCTGGGCTTTCTGCCCGGAGATCTGCAGAGCAAGGTGGATCCGTATCTGCGCCCGCTCTACGACGCGCTGTTCGATATGCTGGGGCCGGAGACCTACCAGAAGTATCTGGAGCGGGGAAACATTGAAGTGGCCCCGCTGGCCTATATGCGCGGCCGCACCCTGGACGACAGCTTCATCATCCTGGACGAGGCCCAGAACACCTCCCGGGAGCAGATGAAGATGTTCCTGACCCGGATCGGCTTCGGCTCCAAGGTGGTCATTACCGGCGACATCACCCAGATCGACCTGCCCGAGGACAAGGTCAGCGGCCTGAAGGTGGCCATGCGTGTGCTGGACGGGATCGAAGACATCGCCATCTGCAGGCTCACCGGCGCGGACGTTGTGCGCCACCGGCTGGTGCAGAAGATCATCGAGGCCTACGAGGTCTATGACAAGAAGAATCCGCCGGAGACGGCGAAGAAGCCCGCGCCTCAGAATCGGGGCCGGTACAGAAAACTGTGACGGCGGGAGGTCGCCTGGATATGAAGCATGAGATCTACGTTTCCCGGGAAAAGCCCGGACTGGGCCACAACAACGCGGCCCGGCTGGTGAAAAAGGCCATCACTGCCGCACTGGAGGCAGAGAAAGTTAACATAAGCTGTATTATAAGCGTTATGTTAACCGATGATGAGGGAATCCATCAGGTGAACCGGGACTTCCGAGGGGTGGACAGGCCCACGGACGTGCTGTCCTTCCCGCTCAATGAGCTGGTTCCCGGGGAATTTGACCCGGAGGACTGCGAGATAGACCCGGAATCCGGCGCGGTGATGCTGGGGGATATGATGATCTCTCTGCCCCGCTGTGAGGCCCAGGGGGAGGAGTACGGACACGGCTTCGATCGGGAGATCCAGTATCTGGCGGTCCACTCCACCCTGCATCTGCTGGGCTACGATCATCTGGACGAGGGGCCGATGAAGGCGCAGATGCGCGCCCGGGAGAAGGCCATTATGGGGGACGAGTAGCGTCCGGTGGGTCGAAGCCGCAGGCACAGTCCCATCGACCGCCGCAAGCCCTCAGCCGCTTGCGTGACAGTTCCCCTTGCACAGGGGAGCCTATATGGAATACGATAAGCCCTTCAGGCGCTGCGCGCCAGCTCCCCCGGAGGGGGAGCCAATATTGAATACGGGAGATACTGAAATGACAAAATCCGCTATGATCACCCTTTGCGGGCGGCCCAACGTGGGCAAGTCCACTCTGACCAACGCCCTGGTGGGCGAGAAGGTCGCCATCGTGTCCAACAAGCCCCAGACCACCCGCAACCGCATCAACGCCATCGTCAGCCGGGGGGAGACCCAGTTCGTGCTGATGGATACTCCGGGCTTCCACAAGCCCCGGACCCGTCTGGGCGATTACATGGTGAACGTGGTCCGGGAGAGCGTGGCGGACGTGGACTGCGTGCTGCTGCTGGTGGAACCGGTGGCCGCCATCGGACCCCAGGAGGAAGCGCTGATCGAGCGCATCCGCCAGGCCGGCGTTCCCGCGCTGCTGGTCATCAACAAGATCGACACCGTGGAGAAGACCCGGCTGCTGGAGGTCATGGCGCTGTACGCGGGCGCTTTCGACTTTGACGCCATCCTGCCCGTCTCCGCCAAGACCGGAGAGGGCCTGGAGGAGCTGATGGCGGAGCTGGACAAGTATGCCGTGGAGGGCCCCCATTTCTTTCCGGAGGACATGATCACCGACCAGCCCGAGCGGCAGATCTGCGCCGAGCTGGTACGGGAACAGCTGCTCCAGTGCCTGGACAAGGAGATCCCCCACGGCACCGCCGTGGAGGTCACCCGCTTCAGCGAGCGGGACAACGGCCTTGTGGATCTGGAAGTGACCATTTACTGCGAGAAAGACAGCCACAAAGGGATTATTATCGGCAAAAAAGGCTCGATGCTGAAGAAAATCGGAGAACAGGCCAGAGCCTCCATCGAAGAGTTCCTGGGCACCAGAGTCAATCTGCAGACCTGGGTGAAGGTGAAGGAAAACTGGCGGGATTCCATGGCCCAGCTTCGGAACTTCGGCTTTACCGAGCAATAATTTCCAACATGAGTTTCCTCACCTCTGCTCATACTAAAGCCAGAGGTGATCGTATGAATCAGGCATTCTGGCTTTGCTTTACCGACACCGGCGATCCTCTGGCTTACGTGCTCTACCGGGCCGCGAGCAGGAGGGAGAAGAGCTGACGGGCGGATGCTCCGCCCGGACTGTGCAGAGGTACATAGATGTTCAAAACCACCAAGGGCCTCGTACTGCGGGAGGTCCGATACAAGGAAGCGGACCGGATCCTGACCGTGCTGACCCAGGATGAGGGGAAGATCACGGCCAAGGCCAGGGGCGCTCTGCGCAAATCCAGCCGTACCGCCGCGGCCACCCAGCAGCTGACCTGGGCGGAAATGACGCTGTTCGGCAACCGGGGCAAATGGACGGTGAACGAGGCCAGCGTCCTGGAGGGCTTCCAGGGCCTGCGGGAGGATATCGCCTCCTTCGCCCTGGGCAGTTATTTCGCTGAGTGCCTGGAGGCCTTCGCCGTGGAGGACCAGCCGGACCCGGAGCTGCTGCAGCTGGGCCTCAACTCCCTGTACGCGGTCAGCCAGCGGCTGTACCCTGCGGAGAAGGTGAAGGCCGCCTTCGAACTGCGCCTGGCGGTGCTGTCCGGCTACAGCCCGGCGCTGGACGCCTGCGCCTTCTGCGGAAAGGAGCAGCCGGAGGATCCGATCCTGGGCCTGGATACCGGCGGCGTATGCTGCCGTGCCTGCAGGAAGGCGGAGTTCGGCAACGCGGCCCGGCTGGACGCCGAGAGTCTGGAGGCCATGCGCTATATCGTCTCCGCGCCCGCCAAACGCCTGTTCTCGTTTCGCCTGGGAGAGGAGAGCGGAAAGCTGCTGGCCATGGCCGCGGAAAAGTATTTACAGTCCCAGGCCGGGCGGAGCTTCGGCACCCTGTCGTACTACAAGCAGTTCTGACCATATAACAAGATTCGGAGAATTGCCATGAGCTTTTTTGAAAAATCATTGACCACCCTGGAGCTGCCCGCGGTGCTGGGTATGCTGGCCGAGCAGGCGGTGGGCGAGGCGGCCAAGGAGGCGGCGCTGACCCTCGGTCCGGCCACCGATCCCCATGAGGTCTCCCGGCGGCTGACCGAAACCTCGGCGGCCAAGACCATGATGACGGTCCGGGGCAGTCCCTCCTTCTCCGGCGTGAAGGACGTGCGCTCCTCCCTGGCCCGGGCGGATCTGGGCGGCGCGCTGAACACCCGGGAGCTGCTGGATATCGCCCGGGTCCTGCAGGCGGCCCGGCTGGTCCGGGGCTACATCGCCGACGATTCCGTGGGCAAGACCGCCATTGACAGCCTCTTTTACGCCCTGCGGGCCAACAGATTCCTGGAGGAGAAGATCTTCACCTCCATTCCGGCCCCGGACGAGATCGCCGATGCGGCCTCGCCGGAGCTGGCCAATATCCGCCGGCAGATGCGGGCGGCGGCGGCCCGGGCCCGGGACGCGCTGCAGAAGATCATCTCTTCTCCCTCCTATGCCAAGGCCCTGCAGGAGCCCATCATCACCCAGCGCTCGGACCGCTACGTGGTGCCGGTGAAGGCCGACCACAAGGGGGCGGTACCGGGCCTGGTGCACGATATCTCCGCCTCGGGCATGACCCTGTTCGTGGAGCCCATGGCCGCGGTAAAGGCCAATAACGAGCTGCGGGAGCTGGCCGCCAAGGAGAAGCTGGAGATCGAGCGGATCCTGGCCGAGCTCTCCGCGGACTGCGCCGAGCATCGGCAGGATATCGACTCGGATTTCGACATTCTCACCCGGCTGGACCTGATCTTTGCCAAGGCCAAGCTCAGCTATAAGCTCAACTGCCAGGAGGCCTCCATGGAGGGCCGGGGCGTGGTGCTGCGCCATGCCAGGCATCCGCTGCTGGATCAGGCCAAGGCGGTGCCCATCGACCTGGAGCTGGGCGACAGCTTCGACACGCTGGTCATCACCGGCCCCAATACCGGCGGCAAGACCGTCTCCCTGAAAACCATCGGCCTGCTGGCGGCCATGCATCAGTGCGGCCTGCACATCCCCGCCGCTGACGGCAGCAATCTGCCGGTGTTCGGGCACATCCTGGCGGATATCGGCGACGAGCAGAGCATCGAGCAGTCCCTGTCCACCTTTTCGGCTCACATGACCAATATCGTGCGCATCCTGGCCGAGTGCGACGAAAATTCCCTGCTGCTCTTTGACGAGCTGGGCGCCGGTACCGACCCCACCGAGGGCGCGGCCCTGGCCATCGCCATCATCGAGTACGCCCGGCAGAAGGGCGCCATCATCGCCGCCACCACCCACTACGCCGAACTGAAGGTCTACGCCACCAACGAGCCCCGGGTCCAGAACGCCTCCTGCGAGTTCGACGTGGAGACCCTGCGGCCCACCTACCGGCTGCTGGTGGGCATCCCCGGCAAGTCCAACGCCTTTGCCATCTCCAAGCGCCTGGGTCTGGGGGAGGACATCATCGAGGACGCCAGAAGCCGCGTCAGCTCCGACAGCGCCACCTTTGAAACAACCATCGAGAAGCTGGAACTGACCCGGACGCTGATGGAGAAGGAGCGGGACGAGATCTCCCGGAAGCTGCGGGAGACGGAGGAGAACGCCCGGAAGTCCGCCCAGATCCGCAAGGAGCTGGAGGCCCGGCAGGAGAAGGCCGAATCCCGGGCCCGCCGGGAGGCGGAGCGGATCATCCAGGACGCCCGGCAGACCGCGGAGGAGACCTTCCGGGAGCTGGACGAGATGAAGAAGCGCCGGGACGAGGAGGACGAGGCCCAGCGCATCAACGAGGCCAGAAACGCCCTGCGTCGGCGGCTCAATCTCTCCGAAGAGGAGCTGCGGCGTCCCGAACCCCAGAGCGAGCAGGCAGAACAGGTCTCCAGCCGCCCGGTAAAGGTGGGAGATCTGGTACAGATCAAGTCCATGGGCGTAAAGGCGGAGGTCCTGAGCGTGTCGCCGGACCGGGTGCTGTCCCTGAAGGCGGGCATCATGAACGTCACCGCCCGGGAGGACGAGGTCCTTCTGCTGGAGGGGGAGACCGTAAAGGCCAAAAAGCAGGCGGTATCCACCGGCTCCTCTCTGCGCAGCTACCAGATCCAGCCCCAGATCGACCTCAGGGGCATGGAGGCCATCGAGGCGGTGCTGGCGGCGGAGCGCTATCTGGACTCGGCGGTGATGGCCCGGCTCAAGACCGTGACCATCATCCACGGCAAGGGAACCGGCGCTCTGCGCACCGCGATCCAGGACATGCTGCGGCACAACAAGTGCGTCAAGAGCTTCCGCCTGGGCCGATTCGGCGAAGGCGAGGCGGGCGTCACGGTGGTGGAACTGAAGTGAAAGTCCGGCCTTCCGGAGAACGGTGGGAAAAGCTTGCAGGATTCGTAGAAAAAGCGTATAAAACTGTGGGTCGACCGGGCGAAATAAATGGTGAAAACAACGAAAGCGCTTGGGAACGGTTGACGATTGCGGGAAAATTTGATAAAGTAATCCCACACACAGGCTAATAAGATTCATCGTTTCGTATAAAAGGAGAGGCGAGTATGATCACTAAGGAAGTAGTCATCAACAATCAGGTTGGTCTCCATGCCAGACCCGCAACGTTCTTCATTCAGAAAGCCAACGAATTCAAGAGCAGCATCTGGGTTGAGAAGGATGAACGGCGTGTCAACGCCAAGAGCCTTCTGGGCGTGCTGTCCCTGGGCATTGTGAAGGGCACCAGCATCACCATCATTGCCGACGGCACCGACGAGGAAGCCGCCATCGATACCCTGTCCCAGCTCATCGATTCGGACTTCTCCGAGTAATATCAAAAGCGAACATAACCTGGGCCGCGTCCTTGGGCGCGGCCCTCTTTTTGTCTTTTCAGACGGCACAAAATGTGGTAAAATGAAAATATCACAGGATCGGAGAGGCAAGAGGCGCCATGCTGGACACACTATTGGATAAGGCCAATCGGCTGCCGCTGCTGCCGGGGGTGTACATCATGCTGGATGAGCATGGTGAAGTCATCTACGTAGGCAAGGCGAAAAAACTGAAAAACCGGGTCAGCAGCTATTTCCACGGCGAGCATCTGCCCAAGGTGGCGGCCATGGTGGAGAAGGTGGCGGATTTCAACGTCATCGTCGCGGCCAGCGAGTTCGAGGCGCTGGTGCTGGAGAACTCCCTCATCAAGCGCCACAAGCCCCACTACAACATCCTGCTCAAGGATGACAAGGGCTATCCCTTCATCCGGGTGGACATGCGGGAGGAGTATCCCGCGATGACCATCGCCTCCCGGGCCGCCAAGGACGGCGCCCGGTACTTCGGCCCCTTCGGCGGGAGAAGTCAGACCCGGGAGATCATCAATACGATCTGCAAGGCCCTGCTGCTGCCGGACTGCTCCCGGAAATTCCCCCGGGATATCGGCAAGGAGCGGCCCTGCCTCAACTATCACATGGGCTCCTGCGCCGGCTGGTGCCTGCAGGACGCCAGCGCCGAGGACTACCGCCAGCGGATGACCCAGGCGGTGCTGATCCTGGACGGCAGGAGCGCCGAGCTTGTGGATCAGATCCGGGAGAGCATGGAACAGGCCGCCGGGGAGCTGCGCTTTGAGAAGGCCGCCGACCTGCGGGACCGGATGCGGGCCATCGAGAGCGTGGCCAACAAGCAGCGGGTCATCGCCACCACCTTTGCCGACACCGACGCCGTGGGCTTTGTCCGGGGCGCCAAAACCTGCTTTGTGGTGATCCATTTCCTCAACGGCGATCTGGCCGGCAAGGACGTGGAGATGATGGACGAACCCCTGGAGGAGGATCCCGAGGCCATCGCCGGCCTGGTGCAGCAGTACTATACCCAGCGCCGGGGCGGCTATCCCCGGTCGATCCTGCTGCCCTGCGAGCTGGAGGACCGGGAGGATCTGGAGGAGCTGCTGAGCCAGACCGCGGGCCATAAGGTCTACCTGGAGACCCCCAGGCGGGGAGAGCGGATGCGCCTCATCGAGAGCGCCCGGCTCAACGCCCGGGAGGAGATCCTGCGCCGCACCACCGGGGAGCAGCGCCGGAGCAAGACGCTGGAGTGGCTCCAGAAGGCCCTGGAGCTGGAGGAATTTCCCCGCCGGATCGAAGCCTTCGATATCTCCAACCTGGGAGATACGGGGATCGTGGCGGGCATGACCGTCCACGTGGACGGCAAGCCCAGAAGGGGAGAGTACAAAAAGTTCCGGATCCGGGATCTGGAGGGCCAGGACGACTACGCCAGCATGTACCAGGCGGTGTACCGACGCCTGAAGCGCTATCAGGACGGGGACGAGCACTTCTCGCCCCTGCCGGATCTGCTGCTCATCGACGGCGGCGAGGTCCACGCCGCCACCGCTGTGAAGGCCCAGGAGGATCTGGGGATCTTCGTGCCCACCTTCGGCATGGTCAAGGACGACCGGCACCGCACCCGGGCTCTGATCACGCCTCAGGGGAGGGAGATCGGCATCCAGACCAACCAGGCGGTGTTCGCCCTCATCGGCAACATCCAGGAGGAGACCCACAACACCGCCATCGAGTACCAGCGCTCCCTGCGCAAGGAGGGACTGCGCTCCACGCTGGACAAGATCGAGGGCGTCGGCCCCAAGAGGCGGGCCGATCTGCTCAAGGCCTTCGGCAGCGTGAAGGCCATCCGGGAAGCTCAGCCGGAGCAGCTTCGGCTGGTGGTGCCGAAGAATACCGCCCAGGCCGTCTATGATTATTTTCATCCGCAGAACAAGGAGGAGAGCCCATGCGAGTCATCACCGGTTCCGCCCGGGGAAGAAAACTGAAGACCCCGGAAAACTATGAGATCCGCCCCACCACCGACAATGTGAAGGAGGCCCTGTTCAACATCATCCAGTTCGACGTCGAGGGCCGGCGGGTGCTGGATCTGTTCGCCGGCACCGGCCAGCTGGGCATCGAGGCCCTGAGCCGGGGCGCCAAAAGCTGCGTCTTTGTGGACCGGGACCGGGCCGCGGTGAAGATCGTGAAGGAGAACCTGAAGACCTGCTCGCTGGAGGGGACGGTCATCCAGGCCGATGCCCTGGAGTTCCTGCGCCGCCCCGGCCAGTTCGATCTGATCTTTGTGGATCCCCCTTACGACGCCGGATTGTACGGAGAAGTGCTGAAAACCATCAATTTGGTTGACAAGCTGTCGGATGGTGGTATAATCGTCTGTGAGGCACGGCGGGAAAATCCCCTCCCGTCAATGGCCGCCCCTTACCGGATGACAAAGGAATATACCTACGGGAAGGTAAAGCTGTGTCTCTATACGAAGGAAGTTGAAGTATGAGTATCGCCATCTGCCCGGGCAGCTTTGATCCCATCACTCTGGGACACCTGAACATCATCCGCCGCACCTCCCGCATCTTTGACAAAGTGATCGTCTGCATCATGAATAACGCCATGAAGCCCTCTCCCATGTTTACCGTGGGGGAGAAGGTGGATATGGTCCGCCGGGCGGTGAGCCGGTATCCCAACGTGGAGGTGGACTCCTCCTCCGGCCTTCTGGCCGAGTATGCCAGGCAGTATCCCGGCGCGGTGATCGTCAAGGGCCTGCGGGCGGCGTCCGACTTCGAGTACGAGTTCCAGATGAACCTGATCAACAAGAAGATCAACCCCGACCTGGAGACCATGTTTCTGACCGCCAGCGGGAAGTACACCTTCCTCAGCTCCTCGGTGGTCCGGGAGATGGCCATGTACGGGGCGGATCTGACCGGACTTGTCCCCAGCGAGCTGATCGAGGAAATCGAAGAAAAAGCCAGGCAATGGAGGAAAAAGTAATGGATCAACACAATGTGATTGAGATGCTGGATGATCTCTACGGCATGATCAGCGAGGCTTGGGGCGTGCCCCTGGGCAACGACAAGTGCATCATCGAGCGGGAGAAAGCGCTGGAGCTCATCAGCAACATCAAAGCCGGTCTGCCCACCTCCATCGCCGAGGCCAAGCGCCTGGTGGCCGCCAGGGATGAGTTTATCGACAACGCCAAGAAGGACGCCGAGGCCATGCGCAAGAGCGCCGAGGAGAAGGCCCGTCTCATGGTGGAGGAGCAGGAGGTCATGCGTGTGGCCCGTGCCCGCAGTGCCGAGATGATGGCTTCCGCCGAGGCCAAGAGCAAGGAGCTGCGCAGATTGGCCAGCAATTATGTGGACGATCTGATGCGCCGCACCCAGGACAGCGTGTCCAGCGCCCTGCAGGAGCTGCAGAGCACCCGGGAGGCCTTCAAGACCACCAGTGCCGAAAAGAAGAGCGATCTGTAATCCCAGGGAGAATACCAACACCGCGTCGGAAAACCGGCGCGGTTTTTTCATGCCCGACGACCCGGAGAGGGAAAGAACGGTCCGGGAAAAAAGACAAAAAGTAACAGGGATTTGCTCTTGATTTTTACGGGGGGCTCCCCTATAATGGTAGAGCGAAGTGGTTGAAAGTGGTGGAAAATGGTGAGAGGATTCTCCATCCGGGAGGGCGAGAGCAGTGACTGGCGAATATCAACATTCCCTGGACAATAAGGGCCGTTTATTTATCCCCGCAAAGCTCAGAGACGAGCTTGGCGAGGTCTTTTTCATCACACTCTCCATGGATCGCTGCCTGAGCGCTTACAGCGGCGAGGCTTGGGCCGCCTTTTCCGAGAAGGTGGCGGCCATGCCCTACGTCAAACAGCGGAAAATGAGGCCGCTGTTTGCCCATGCCGCCCGATGCGAGCTGGACGCCCAGGGGAGAGTGCTGATCCCCCAGAGCCTGCGGGACTATGCGGGCTTTACCAAAAACGTCACCGTGGTGGGCTGCAACAACCATGCCGAGCTATGGGACAGCGAGGCCTGGAGCGCGGTGTTCGAGGCCGAGACCACGCCGGAGAATATCGCCGCCGTGATGGAGGAACTGGATTTCTGATGACTGAACCCAGACACGTATCCGTACTGCTGCACGAGTGTATTGAAAATCTGAATATCAAGCCGGACGGGATCTATCTGGACGGCACACTGGGCCTGGGAGGGCATTCCTTCGAGATCGCCTCCCGGCTCACCACCGGCCGCCTGATCGGCGTGGACCGGGACGAGAGCGCGATCGAACGCTCCGCCCGTCGCCTCGCTCCCTTCGGCGGCCGTGTTACTTTGGTCCACGGCAATTTCAGCGAGGTGTCCTCGATCCTGGACGAACTGGGCATCGAAGGCGTGGATGGGATGCTCTTTGATCTGGGCGTGTCCTCACCCCAGCTGGACGAGGCCGAGAGGGGCTTCTCCTATATGCTGGATGCGCCGCTGGACATGCGCATGGACAGCACCGCCCCCTTCAGCGCCTATGAGCTGGTCAACGGCTGGTCGGCGGACGAGCTCAACCGGATCCTGTGGGATTACGGCGAGGAGCGCTATGCCCGCCGGATCAGCGGGGCCATTCTCAAGGCCCGGGAGCAGAAGCCCATCGAGACCACGCTGGAGCTGGCGGAGATCATCCGCTCGGCCATGCCGGCGCCGGCGCTGCGGGAGAAGCAGCACCCGGCCAAGCGCAGCTTCCAGGCCATCCGCATCGCCGTGAACGACGAGCTGGGCGAGGTGGAGACCATGATGCGCACCGCGCCGGACAAGCTCAATCCCGGCGGGAGACTGTGCGTGATCAGCTTCCACTCGCTGGAGGACCGGATCGTGAAGAACGGGATCGCCTCCCGGGAGAAGGGCTGCACCTGCCCGAGAGAGGCTCCCATCTGCACCTGCGGCTTCGTACAGACCCTCAGGAGCGTGACCAGGAAGCCGATCCTGCCTTCCCCGGAGGAGCTGGCGGCTAACCCCCGGTCCCGGAGCGCCAAGCTGCGGGTAGCCGAGCGGGTATGAGCGGAATGAGAGAACGCCTGTTCCGGGCGGTGTGTCTGACCGCCTCGGTATTGCTGCTGATGCTGTCGCTGATGAAGGGCGTGGGCCTGACCGGCCTCAATGACCGGGCGGCGGAGCTGGAGCGGGAGATCGAAGCGCTGGAGGAGGAGAATCGGATCCTGCGGGTCAGGAGCGCCGAAACGCTGCCTCTGGAGCAGCTGGAGGAGCTGGCGATCCGGCAGTACGGGATGCAGATCCCGGCCCCGGACCAGATCGTGTGGGTCGAGAGCCCGACAGCGTAAAAAACAGAGCATGTTTCGCGCCTCGAGAGAATAGGATAAGAAGGGGCATATCGCCCGAGGATTCTCTTTTTCGAGGTGCGCTATGACAAATGATCGGGGACAGGCACAGGTGCTTCGGACCGAGCCCGGCAGGCAGATGCTTCGCCGCGCGCTGGTGCTGGCCGCGCTGTTCGGCGTGGGGCTGTTTGCCCTGCTGCTGGGGAGGCTTGCTCAGCTCCAGATCGCGGAGCACGACCGGTTCGAGCAGATGGCGCTGCAGCAGCAACTGCGGCAGACGCCGTCCTCCGTTTCCCGGGGCGATATCTATGACCGTAACGGCCGTCCGCTTGCGGTGAGCGCTTCGGTGGAGAATGTATATCTGAGTCCCGCGGAGATCCAGGCCAACGGTGAAGACCCGGAGCTGATCGCCCGGGGCCTGTCGGAGATCCTGGGTCTGGACTATGAAGAAGTCCTGGAAAAGGCCGGCCGCACCGGCTCCTGGTATGTGACCGTAGCCCGGAAGCTGGAGCGGGAGACCGCGGATCAGGTGCGGCAGTTCAAAAACGAATACGGGCTCCGGGGCCTTCGCCTGGAGACCGACAGCAAGCGCTATTACCCCAACGGGTCTCTGGCCTGCCATCTCATCGGTTTCGTGGGCCTGGACAACAACGGGCTGGAGGGGATCGAGGCCAGGTATGACGAGGAGCTCTCCGGCTCGGCGGGAAAAACCGTCCGGGCCACCAACGCCTTCGGGACCCAGTTGCTGTTCTGGCAGTACGAGGACTACTATCCCGGACAGGACGGACTGGATCTGGTGACCAGCATCGACACCACCATCCAGTACTATGTGGAGAAGCACCTGAGCCAGGCCGTGGCCGATTATGATATCCAAAACGGGGCCGGCGCCATCGCCATGGATGTGAACACAGGGGAGATCCTGGCCATGGCCTCCCTGGGAAACTATGACCTCAACGACTTTCTGGCTGTGGATCCCGAGGTCCTGGCGCAGATCGAGCAGGCGCCGGAGGCGGAGCGGGAGGGACTGCTGCAGGAGGCCCGGGCCCGACAGTGGCGGAACAAGGCGCTGTCGGATACCTATGAGCCCGGCTCCACCTTCAAGATCATCACCCTCTCCATGGCATTGGAGGAAGGGGCCGTTTCCCTAAACGACAGCTTCTACTGCGGCGGCAGCGTGACAGTGAAGGGCCGCACCACGCCAATCCGCTGCTGGAAGACCCAGGGACACGGCTCCCAGACCCTGACCCAGGCGGTGCAGCACTCCTGCAACGCCGCCTTTGTGAACATCGGCCAGCGGGTCGGGGCCGAGACCTTCTATGATTACTGCGAGGCCTTCGGCTTTCTGAACAAAACCGGAGACCCGGATGAGAATCTCACCGCCACCACCGGCATCGACATTGCCGGAGAGAGCGGCAGCATCTGGTGGAGCGAGAATACCTTCTGCTCGCCGAAAAATCTGTCCCAGCTGGCGGCGGCCTCCTTCGGCCAGACCTTTACGATCACGCCGCTGCAGCTTATTACCGCGGTGTCCGCCTGCGTCAATGGCGGAAAACTCATGCAGCCCTATGTGGTCCGGCAGCTGCTGAGGCCGGATGGGAGCGTGGCCTACGAGCGGGAGCCCACGGTGGTGCGCCAGGTCATCAGCGCCGAGACCAGCGCCAGGGTGCGCAGCATCCTGGAGCAGGTGGTGGGGGATCCCAAGGACGGCACCGGCCGGAACGCCGCCGTCGCGGGCTACCGCATCGGGGGCAAGACCGGCACCAGCGAGAAGGTCAGCCTGGAGGCCCGGACCGGCCAGAAGCAATACATCGTCTCCTTCGTGGGCTTTGCTCCGGCAGACGCGCCGCGGATCGCCATCCTCTGTTTCCTGGACACCCCGTCCGACGCGTCCGGCGTCTACGTCAGCGGCGGTCAGATGGCGGCCCCGGTGGTGGGAGCCATGATGGCCGATATCCTGCCCTATCTCGGAGTGGAGCCGGACCGGGAGAAGCTCAGCGACGTGCGGGTGCCGGACTGCCTGGGCCTGAGCCTGAAGGAGGCGGCCCTAAGTCTGGACGAGGCGGGGCTGCGGTACCGGAGCATCGGAGACGGGGATACCGTTACCGACCAGCTGCCTCCCGCGGGAGCCCGGATCGGCGCCGGGACCGAGATCATCCTGTACCGGGGCGCGGAGGTGTCCCCAGAACTGGAGAGCATGCCCGCGCTGCAGAATCTGAGTTATGAGGACGCCCGGGATCTGATGGCGGCCTATGGGCTGTATCTCAGAAGCCTGAGCCCGGTACAGCCGGACGGAAACCAGCGAATCGGAAGCCAGAGCATCCCGGCGGGGACGCTGCTGCGCCACGGCACGGTTGTGACGGTGAGCCTGCTGAGCACCGATCAGGAGATGCTGGGCATCTACTAAGGGGCGAGAGCCCGGAGGAACCAATGAAACTGAAAGAATTGATCCGAGATCTGACCATACTGGAGACCACTGCCGATCCCGAACAGGAGATCACGGGCGTGGCCTACGATTCCCGGCTGGTGGAAAAAGGGAACCTGTTCGTGGCGGTAAAGGGCTTCGCCTCCGACGGCCACCGCTTCATCCCCAAGGCCCTGGAGAAGGGCGCCGCCGCCATCCTGTGCCAGGATGCGCCGGGGGAGGGGGTGCCCTTCCTGCGCGTTGCGGATACCCGCCTGGGCCTTGCCCTGGTGAGCCGGGCCTTCTTTGGCAATCCGGCCTCGAAGATGTGCATGATCGGGTTTACGGGAACCAACGGGAAAACCACCTCCAGCTACCTGATGAAGCATCTGCTGGAGGAGGCCCTGGGGGCCAGGGTGGGCCTCATCGGCACAAACGGCATTATGATCGGACAGGAGTTTCTGCCCTCCGAGCGCACCACCCCCGAAAGCTATGAGCTGCACAGCCTTTTCCGGCGGATGCTGGACGCGGGCTGCACGCATGTGGTGATGGAGGTCTCCTCCCACTCCCTGAGCCTGGAGCGGGTGGCGGGCATCACCTTTGACGTGGGGCTGTTTACCAATCTGACCCAGGACCATCTGGACTTCCATGGGAGCATGGAGGAATACGCCGCCGCCAAGCGGAAGCTTTTCGGACAGTGCCGGGTGGGCTGCTTCAATCTGGACGACCCCTGGGCTCCGTATATGATGGAGGGCGCCGCCTGCCGCTGCCTGGGCTATTCCGCCCAGAGCAACGACGCGGACCTGGTGGCCAAGGACGTACGGCTGTCTGCCGACGGGGTACGCTTCGCGGCGGTGACCGGAGAGGGACTGTGCCTGACCAGGCTGGGCATCCCGGGAATGTTCTCGGTGCACAACGCCCTGGGGGTGCTGACCGCCGGGATCGCGCTGGGGATCTCCCTGGAGGACTGCTGCCGGGCCATGGACACCGCAAAAGGTGTGAAGGGCCGGGTAGAGGTGGTGCCCACCGGAAGGGACTTCTCGGTGCTCATCGACTATGCCCACACGCCCGACGCGCTGGAGAATGTTCTGGTCACTCTGCGGGACGTGACCAGGGGCAGACTGATCGTGCTCTTCGGCTGCGGCGGAGATCGGGATGCCCTGAAGCGGCCGATCATGGGCAGGATCGCCGCGGAGAACGCGGACCTATGCGTGGTGACCAGCGACAACCCCAGGACGGAAGATCCCCAGGCCATCATAGACGATATTCTGGCGGGGATGAAAAACAGCCGGACTCCCACGAAAGTGATCGTGGATCGGCCAAAGGCCATCGCCTGGGCTATTGACAACGCCCGCCCGGGTGATGTAATATTGCTTGCCGGCAAGGGCCATGAGGATTATCAGGAAGTCAACCACGTAAAGCACCACATGGACGAGCGGGAGATCGTGGCCGACTGCCTGAAGAACTGAACGGCTCCTTTGTGTAATAGAAATAACAATTAGGGATTGATTCTATGACGATAAAGCTGATGTGCGCCTTTGCCCTGGCCTTTCTCTTCGCCACGGCATTCGGAAAAGTATATATTCCCTGGCTGAAAAAAGAGAAGGCCAGACAGTCCATCCGGGAGGATGGCCCCACCTGGCACATGAATAAGAGCGGCACGCCCACCATGGGCGGGGTCATGTTCATTCTGGCCACGGCTCTGATCTGCCTGACGCTGGGCTTTCCCGGAATGCTGAAGGGCAATTTCGTCCACATCTTTGTGTTCCTCTTTGCCCTGGTTTTCGGAGCCATCGGTTTTCTGGATGACTGGGAGAAGGTCAAAAAGAAACAGAATCTGGGCCTGACCGCCAAGATGAAGTTCCTGCTGCAGCTGGCCGCGGCCCTGGTGTTCGTGCTGCTGATGCGGCAGATGGGCTACCTGCGCCCCAACCTTTACGTGCCCTTCTTCCACGCCACCATCCACATGCCCGAGTGGCTGTATTTCGTCTTCGCCTCTTTTGTCATTGTAGGCACGGTCAACGCTGTGAACATCACCGATGGCCTGGACGGCCTGGCTACCGGTACCTCCATCCCCGTGGTCCTGTTTTTTGTGATCCTGACCATGGCCTGGGGGGAGCAGTATTTGGAACTGGGCCTGTTTGCCTCCGGTCTTCTGGGCGGCATGATGGGCTTTCTGGTCTATAACTTTAACCCCGCCAAGGTCTTCATGGGCGATACCGGCTCCCTGTTTCTGGGCGGCGCCATCGCCGCGCTGGCCTTCGCCTACGACATTCCCCTGATCCTGGTGACCCTGGGCATCGTCTACATTATCGAGACGCTGTCGGATATCATACAGGTCGTTTACTTCAAGCTCAGCCACGGCAAGCGGGTTTTCCGCATGGCGCCTATCCATCACCATCTGGAAATGGGCGGATGGACGGGTAAAAAGTGGACAGAACGGGAAATTTTTGTTCTGTTTACAGGCATATCTCTGGTCTTTGCCATCATATCCTTTATCGGAGTGGTCCAGCGCTATCTGTGACGGACAAAACCGGGGAGGTGGATTTATGCGCTATGACAGCGCCCGCCTCACCGGTTTTTCCGTATGGGACGGCAAAGAGCTCCGCAGGAGCTTTGACTGGGATTTTTTCCTTCTGGTGCTTCTGCTGCTGGTGATGGGCGTGGTGATGGTCCTGTCCTCCAGCTTTCCCAGGGCCTATTACGACCCGGGGAAGGTGACGGGAGGACAGGCCGCCTACTACTTCATCCGGCAACTGATCTTCGCCCTGCTGGGCCTGGGAGCCATGCTGCTGGCCTCCCGGCTGCCCATGGATTTCTATCGTCGCTGCGCCCCGATCTTCCTGCTGCTGACCCTGGGGCTGCTGGCGCTGGTTCCCTTTATCGGGGTGCGGGCCAACGGCGCCCGGCGATGGCTGGGGGTGGGGGGACTGACTCTGCAGCCCTCTGAGCTGGCAAAGCTGGCGGTGATCCTGTCCTTTGCCGCGCTCATCTGTCGGTACCGGGAGAAGATGCACACGCTTCGGTATGGGATTCTGCCCTTCCTGGGGATCCTCGGCCTGATCGTGGGACTGCTGATCCTGGAGCCCCACTTCTCCGCCTCCATCATCATTCTGGCCATCGGCGGGGTGATGATGTTCCTGGGCGGCGTGGGCGTGGGCTGGTTCCTGGCGGCCCTGGGCGGCCTGGGCGGGGGACTTCTGGTGCTGCTGACCTTTTTTCCCTACGCCTCCTCCCGAATCAGCACCTGGCGGGATCCTTTTTCCAGCTCCTCCGACGAGGGCTATCAGATCGTCCAGTCTCTGGTGTCCATCGGCTCCGGCGGCCTCAGCGGTCTGGGTCTGGGAGAGAGCCGGCAGAAGTATCTGTATCTGCCGGAGGAGCACAACGATTTTATCTTTTCCGTGGCCTGCGAGGAGCTGGGCTTTATCGGGGCGGCGCTGATCCTGACGCTGTTCGCCCTGCTGATCCTCCGGGGCTACTGGATCGCCCTGCACTGCTCCCGCCGCTTTGATTTTCTGGTGGTGGCGGGCATCACCACGCTTCTGGCGCTGCAGGTGTTTCTGAATGTGGCGGTGGTGACCAATCTGCTGCCCTGTACCGGCATTTCCCTGCCTTTCTTCAGCTACGGCGGCACGGCGCTGCTGATCCAGCTGGGCGAAATGGGGATCGTGCTGTCGGCTTCCCGGGAGATCCTGGAAGCATAGAAAGGATAGAAAGATGAGATTTGTATTGACCTGCGGCGGTACCGCCGGACATATCAACCCCGCCCTGGCCGTAGCCGGGAGACTGAAGGAGCTGCTGCCGGACAGCAAGTTTCTGTTCCTGGGCGCCGAGGGGAAGATGGAGATGGACCTGGTCCCCAGAGCCGGCTATGAGATCCGGGGCCTGAAGATCACCAACATCAGCCGGGGCAGGAGCCTGGAGGCCATCCGGCACAACCTGGACACGGTGAAGAATGTGCTGGAATCCGAGCGGGAGGCCCGGCGGATCCTGAAGGAGTTCCGGCCCGACGCGGTGATCGGCACCGGCGGCTACGTGTGTTACCCGGTGCTGACCGAAGCCCACCGGCTCGGCATTCCCACCCTGGTCCACGAGAGCAACGCCGTACCGGGCCTGACCACCCGGATGCTGGCCAGACAGGTGGATGCCATCATGGTGGGCTTTCCCGAGAGCCGGGAGCACTATCCGCAGCCGGAGAAGGTCCGGGTGACCGGTACTCCGGTGAGAGGGGAGTTTGCCGCTTACACCAAAGAGAGCGCCAAGCGGGATCTGGGGCTGGAGCCCGGGGAGCCGCTGGTGGTCTCGGTCTGGGGCAGCCTGGGCTCGGGCCACATGAACGGGATCATGGTTCAGCTTCTGCCCCTGCTGGAGGGACAGAGGGAGTTCCGCCTGATCCACTCCGTCGGCTCCCGGGATCTGGAGCAGTTTCGGGCTGCGCTGCGGGAAAAAGGCCTGGATCCGGCCGGCTGCAACGCCGACACCAGGGAGTATATCTACGATATGCCCCGGGTCATGGCGGCGGCGGATCTGATCCTGTGCCGGGCCGGGGCCTCCACTTTGGCGGAACTGAGCTATATGGGAAAACCGGTGCTGATCGTACCCAGTCCCAATGTGACCAACAACCATCAGGAGAAGAACGCCCGAGTCCTGGAAAAAGCCGGCGGCGCTAAGGTACTGCTGGAGGGCGAGTTCGACGCTGACTCGCTTTTGTCCGAGATCAGAGGGCTGCTCCGGGCTCCTGAGCGGCTGGCGGAAATGAGCCGGGCCATGGCTTCCCTGGCTGTACCGGACGCCACGGATCGCATCGTCGATCTGATCCTTGAACTGACGAAAAAGTAATAGAAATCCCCGTACTCACACAAAATACCCCCTGGGCATAGGATGATGTGATCATCGATGCACAGGGGGTATTGTTATGGAATTATGGCATATCCGGGGAGGCAGACGCCTGAGCGGCAGTTGTCGGGTCCAGGGCTCCAAAAACGCAACGCTCCCCATCCTGGCGGCAAGCCTGGCGCTTCCGCGGCGCAGCGAGCTGGAGGGTGTGCCCGGGCTCCGGGACGTGGACGCGGCGCTGGAGATCCTTCGCCTGCTGGGCTGCCGGATCTGCCGGGAGGGCGACAGCGTACAGATCGACTCCGGCGGTCTCTCCGGACGGGAGGTGCCCCGGGAACTGATGCTGAAGATGCGGTCATCGGTGATCTTTATGGGCGCGCTGCTGGCCCGCTGCGGCGAGGCCAGACTGAGCCTGCCCGGCGGCTGCCGCCTGGGAAAGAGGCCCATAGATCTGCATCTGATGGCGCTCAGAGCCCTGGGCGCGGAGATCCGGGAGGAAGGCGACCGGATCGAATGCCGCAGCCGGGGCCTGCGCGGGGCGCAGATCCGCTTTCCCTTTCCCAGCGTCGGCGCAACGGAAAACGCCATGCTGGCGGCCTGCGGCGCCCAGGGTGAGACACGGATCTTCGGCGCGGCCCGGGAGCCGGAGATCGTGGCGCTGCAGGATTACTTATGCGCGCTGGGGGCGGAGGTCTCCGGGGCGGGTACGGACTGCATCACGGTGGGGGCTGTGCGAAAAACGGCAAGCGCGCCCTTCCGGATCCCCAGCGACCGGATCGCGGCGGCCACGCTTGCCTGCGCGGTGGGCTCCGCCGGAGGCTCTGCGGAGCTGAAGAATGTGGATCCGGCGCATTTTTCTACTGTTCTCCACTTCCTAAATCAGGCGGGCTGTGATATAATAACAAAACAGCGCGCTGTAACCGTCTGTGCGCCCGGAAGGCTGAGAGCCGTGGGGCCGGTGGTTACCGCGCCCTATCCCGGCTTTCCCACCGACGCCCAGCCGGTGCTGATGGCGGCTCTTTTGAGAGCAGAGGGCGACAGCACCATAACGGAGACGATCTTCGAGAACCGCTATCGGCAGGTGGAGGAGCTCAGGCGCCTGGGCGCGCAGATCGAACTGCAGGGCCGCCGGGCGTTGATCCACGGTGTGGAACGGCTCCACGCGGGCAGGCTCCGGGCTACGGATCTGCGGGGCGGGGCCAGTATGGTGGTGGCCGCGCTTTCTGCGGACGGGGAGACCGTGGTGGCCGACGAGGGCCATATCACAAGAGGCTATGAGAACCTGGATGGAGCGCTGGCTCGGCTCGGCGCGGAGATCCGGGTGGAAAACGACGGCTGAAGCGGCCGGATACAAAGGAGAGATGACAATGGCGGAGCCGGAGAAGAGAGAACGGACCGGCGCGGCGAGGCAGAAGCCGCAGCAGAGTACGCTGCGCTGGCGCAATTTCAGCGGACCTCTGGTGTTTTTTGTGGTGATCGTGGCGGTCATCTTTGTGATGAGCGTGTTTTTCCGCATTGAGGATATCCAGGTGGAGGGGAACGTCCACTACACCGATCAGGAGATCATCCGGGCCATCGATATTGAGGAAGGGGATAATCTGTTCTTCTTTGACCGTTTTGCCGCCATCGGCAGGGCCTTCTCCAAGCTGCCCTATATTGAGACCGTGACGGTGGAGCGCTCTCTGCCCAACAAGGTGGTCATCACCGTGGAGGAGAGCACCGCCCTGGCCTATCTGGAGCTGGGCGACGAGCAATGGACCCTGGATCACGGCTGCAAGGTCCTGGGCAAGGCCATCGACAGCGAGCTGCAGTTTCTGATCCCGGTGGTGGGTATCCATCCCGGTACGCTGCTCATCGGCGAACAGATGCAGACCGAGGATCAGGACCTGGAGACGGTGGAATACCTGGCCGAGGTCCTCTATCAGATCCAGGCCCGGGGGCTGGACTCAAAGATCAACCGGGTGGATTTCTCCGACCCCGACAGTCCCCAGGTGGTCTATGACGGCAAGTATACCTTCGTCCTGGGGCGGCATACCAACACCGAATACAAATTCGGCATGCTGGTGACCGCCATGGGTCTGCTGAAGGAAGGGGATGTGGGCCTTCTGGACGTTTCCGATGGGGCCACCGTCCATTTCATCCCCAACTGAGTCTGAGCAAAATGACAAAATGTTTACAAAACGAAAAAAAGCTATTGACCACCGGTGAAAAAAGGTTTAATATAGGCTATGCAAAATTTAGCCAAATAGAAGCTTTTTCTGAAGATATAGGGAGGAAGTACAATGGATTACAGAGTGGAATCCGGCCCCGAAAATGTTGTGACCATTAAGGTCGTCGGCGTCGGCGGCGCGGGCAACAACGTCGTCAACCGTATGGTGAGAGCCGGGACCCAGGGCGTGGAGTTTATCGCAGTCAATACCGACAAGCAGGCTCTGGCCATCTCCAGCGCCGACCAGAAGGTGCAGATCGGCGAGAAGGTCACCCGCGGTCAGGGCGCAGGCTCCGACCCCGAGGTGGGCAAGCGCGCCGCGGAGGAGAGCCGCAACAATATCGCCAAGACCATTGAGGACGCGGACATGGTGTTCATCACCGCCGGTATGGGCGGCGGCACCGGCACCGGAGCGGCCCCCACGGTGGCGGAGATCGCCCGGGAAGCGGGCATTCTGACCGTCGGCGTGGTGACCAAGCCCTTCAAGTTCGAGGGCAAGCGCCGCATGGATCAGGCCAACGAGGGCATCAAGGACCTGCTGGGCCGTGTGGACTCTCTGCTGATCATCCCTAACGACCGGCTGAAATACGCCACCGATCAGAAGGTGACCCTGGCCAATGCCTTCGAGATCGCCGACGATGTGCTTCATCAGGCTGTGACCAGCATCTCCGACCTCATTAAGAACACCGGCTTCATCAACCTGGACTTCGCCGATGTGACCTGCATCATGAAGGACGCCGGCTTTGCCCACATGGGCGTGGGCCGCGCCGCCGGCAAGGGCAAGGCCGAGGAAGCCGCCCGCCAGGCTGTGGCCAGCCCTCTGATGGAGACCTCCATCAACGGCGCCCGGGGCGTTCTGATCAACATCACCGGTTCCGAGGACATGGGCCTGGAGGACGTGGAAGCCGCCGCCAACCTGGTGCAGGAGGCCGCCCATCCCGAAGCCAACATCATCTTCGGCGCCACCTTCGACGAGAGCATGCAGGATGAGATCCGGGTCACCGTCATTGCCACCGGCTTTGAGGCCAAGCCCGCCGCAGAGGAGAAGCCCGCCGTGGCTGCCGCCTCCAGCAATCCCATCAGCAAGCCCCAGGGCCTGTTCAGCACCGCGGCCGAGCGTGCCGGCACTCCCGTGACGCCTCCTCCCGCCAAGGAGGAGCCCGCTCCCGAGCAGACCAACACCGCCGGTGAGGATCCCTTCGATTCCATCTTCAAGATCTTCAACACCCACTGATCGCATGTAAGACCTTCTCAAAGCTCCTCTGCGGAGGAGCTTTGATTTTTATCGAAAAAGGAGAACAGCATGAAGAAAACCGGTCAGATCCTGCTGCGGACCGGGCAGCTGTACACCCAAACCAAGATCCCCCGGGCGGCGGCAGCTCTGTCTTATTATCTGACGACTACGCTGTTTCCTCTGGTGATTTGCCTTTATACGCTGCTTGGCAGCAACTATGCCCGGGCCATCCGGGTGGTGGAGTTTACCGAGCAGTTCCTCTCCTCGGAGACGGTGCGCAATCTGCGCACCTTTCTGACCTACGTCTCCACCCACTATTCCACCACCATGCTGGTGGCGGGGATCACGGTGGTGCTCACCTCGGCCTCTGCCGCGCTGCGCAGCCTGCAGGCGACCATCGGCGAGATGCAGGGAGGCCAGCGCTTTCAGGGACTGATGGACCTGATCTTCAGCGTGATCCTGTCCCTGGTCTTCGTGGCGGCCATGTATCTGGCCCTGCTGGTGATGCTCACGGGGAAGGATTTTATCGAACTGGTCAACGGTTTCCTGCCCTTTGTGGATATCAGCAATTCCTGGCGATATATCCGGTACCTTCTGATGGCCGGCATTGAGTTTCTCCTGTTCTGGGCGCTCTACTGCGTGTCCCGGCGGCGGGCCGATCACTACGCCTGCTGGCCCGGCGCGGTTTTCTCCATGGTGGGGATGGTGCTCATGAGCCTGCTGTTCTCCATGTTCATCGCCGTTTCCGCCCGGTACCCGCTGGTCTACGGTTCTCTGGCCTCCCTGATCCTGCTGATGTTCTGGCTCTTCCTCAGCTGCCAGGTCATCTATCTCGGGGCGGCTCTGAATATCGCGATCCGCGACGCCGGATCGACGCCGCCGCGGGCGTCCGGGCTCGAAAGCGCCGGTTCCCGGGAGGAAAGCGGAGCGGAAGCCGGGAAAAAAGAAAAAAATACTTGAAATTGCCGGGGACCTATGATACAATCACTTAGCTTGTTTCTGACAGGCCCATGAACGGAACACAAAATCGAAAGGATTGAAATACATGAGCGCTCTTCGTATTGTCTTTACCATCCTGCAGGTCCTCTCCGGACTTGCTGTCACCGTTGTCGTCCTGATGCAGAGCGGCAAGAGCGCCGGTCTGTCCGGCGCGATCTCCGGCGGTGCCGAGACCTTCCTGTCCAAGGGCAAGGCCAAGTCTCTGGATGATTGGCTGGCCAAGGCCACCAAGTGGTTCGCGCTGGCTTTCGTGCTGCTGACTCTGATCCTGAACCTGATCTGAGACAAAATGATTGACCCCCGCTCGACTGAGCGGGGGTCTTTTCTGCTTGATGGGACTTTTACCAGCGGCGGAAGGCCTGGAACAGCCGGGACTTGTCGATGGTTTTAAAGCGATTGGCGCCGATGGTGGCCTGGACCACGCTGGAGACCACCGGACGGAAGCTGGCGGCGCCGCCGGCGACATAGTCCAGGGACTCCTCATCCAGTTCGTCGCTGTCGCTGATGGCGTCCTTCAGCCCCATCCCGATCCCGCGAACCTCCGCCTCGGTCAGTTCCAGACCGCGGGAAGCAAACAGCGCCCGGACCTGATCCGGCGTCTCACAGGCGAGGAGCTTCTCGGTAAAGTCCTCCTGGCTCAGAATTTCCTTGATTTGTTCTTCCATGTCCTTCGTCTCCTTTACTGAAAAATTCGTCTGCGCTTTCGTCTCTTCATACACGAAAACCGGATCCCTGTTACAGAAAAACCCTCCCGCGGTGTGAAACTGAACCGAACCAGTAAAAACGGACAATAGACAAGAACCCCCTTGATGTAGGAAAATAGGAGTACTACATCAAGGGGGAATTATTATGGCAAGGATATA
>CADAHL010000003.1 GCA_902787755.1 Oscillospiraceae bacterium | reverse complement strand
GGGGCATGCCCAGAGCTCAGGGCCGTATGTACCGCATCAACAAGCGCACCAGCCACATCATGATCGCTGTGGCTGAGAGAGACTAAGGGAAGGAGGCAGAATTATGGGACAGAAAGTTAATCCCCATGGCCTGCGTGTAGGCGTTATCAAGGATTGGGATTCCCGTTGGTATGCCCGTGAGGACAAAGTCGGCGACCTGATCGTTGAGGATCACAAGATCCGTGAGTTTCTGAAGAAGACCCTGTATTCCGCCGGTGTTCCCACCATCGAGATCGAGCGGGATTCCGCCAAGGTTCGCATTTATATCCACTGCGCCAGACCCGGCGTGGTCATCGGCAAGGGCGGCGCTGAGATCGAGCGCCTCCAGGGCGAGGTCTCCAAGATGATCGGCAAGCCCGTGGCTCTGTCCATCATCGAGGTCCGCACCCCCGACACCAACGCTCAGCTGGTGGCTGAGAACATCGCTCAGCAGCTGGAGAAGCGCATCGGCTTCCGTCGCGCCATGAAGAACGCCATGGGCCGCGCCATGAGAATGGGCGCCCGGGGCATCAAGGTCAAGTGCGGCGGCCGTCTGGGCGGCGCTGAGATCGCCCGGAGCGAGTGCTACCACGAGGGTACCATCCCCCTGCAGACCATTCGTGCCGACATCGACTACGGCTTTGCCGAAGCCAACACCACCTACGGCCGCATCGGCGTGAAGGTGTGGATCTACAAAGGCGAGGTCCTTTCCCAGACCCTGCGCACCACTCCCCGGGTGATGGATACCTCCAAGCCCGCCGGCGAGCGTCGGCGCAGAGACGACCGTCGCGGCGGTGATCGCCGTCAGGGCGGTTTCAACCGTGACAACCGTGACAACCGTGACAATCGTCAGGGCGGCTACAATCGCGACAACCGCGACAACCGTCAGGGCGGTTACGGCAGCAGACCCCAGGGCCAGGGCGGCTACAACCGCGGACCCCGTCCCGCTGCCCCCGCGAAGGAAGGAGGCAACAACTAATGTTAATGCCTAAGAGAGTGAAGTACCGCAGAGTGCAGCGCGGCCGTATGAAGGGCAAAGCCCTCCGCGGCAACACTGTCAGCTACGGTGAGTTCGGTCTGGCCGCGCAGGAGCCCGGTTGGATCACCTCCAACCAGATCGAGGCTGCTCGTATCGCCATGACCCGTTACACCAAGCGTGGTGGTCAGGTCTGGATCAAGATCTTCCCCGACAAGCCCGTCACCGCCAAGCCCGCCGAGACCCGTATGGGTTCCGGTAAAGGCGCTCCCGAGTACTGGGTTGCTGTCGTCAAGCCCGGCCGCGTGATGTTTGAGATCGCCGGCGTCCCCGAGGATGTCGCCCGCGAGGCTCTGCGTCTGGCCAGCCACAAACTGCCCATCAAGACCAAGGTCGTTGCGAAGGGCGATGAGTCTGAGAACGGTGGTGAATAAGATGAAGGCAAGTGAAATTCGCAACATGAGCGTCAGCGAGCTGGAAGCGAAGCTGGTTGACCTGAAGAAGGATCTGTTCATGCTCCGCATGCAGCATGCCACCAATCATCTTGACAACCCCACCAAGATCTCTGAGGCCCGTCGTGACATTGCTCGCGTCAAGACCGTGCTTCGTGAGAAGCAGAACTGAGGAGGGTTTAAGGAATGAATACTGAGAGAACTACTTCCCGTAAGGTCCGCGTGGGTAAGGTCGTTTCCGACAAGATGGACAAGACCGTGGTCGTCATCGTTGAGGACCGGGTTGCCCACAAGACCTATAAGAAGATCATCGGACGCACCTATCGTCTGAAGGCCCACGATGAGAACAACGAGTGCGGTGTGGGCGATATCGTCCGCGTGATGGAGACCCGCCCCCTGTCCAAGGACAAGCGCTGGCGCGTGGTCGAGATCGTTGAGAAGGCCAAGTAAGGAGGCGACATTATGATTCAGCAGGAAACTTATCTGAAGGTCGCCGACAATACCGGCGCGAAAGAACTCAAGTGCATCCGCGTGCTTGGCGGCTCCAAGCGCAAGTACGCCAGCATCGGCGACGTGATCGTCTGCTCCGTCCGCAAGGCGGCTCCCGGCGGTTCCGTCAAGAAGGGTGACGTCGTGAAGGCCGTTGTGGTCCGCACTGTCAAGCCCGTCCGCCGCGCCGACGGCACCTATGTCCGCTTCGATGAGAACGCTGCCGTGCTTATCAACACCGGCGATAAGAACCCCCGCGGCACCCGTATCTTTGGGCCCGTCGCCCGTGAGCTCCGCGACAAGGAATACATGAAGATCCTGTCCCTGGCTCCCGAAGTGATTTGATGGAGGGCAACAGAATGAACATTAAGAAAGACGACAAAGTCGTTGTTCTGTCCGGCAAGGACAAGGGCAAGCAGGGCAAGGTCCTGGTTGTCAATCCCAAGGCCGGCAAGGTCATCGTCGAAGGCGTGAACGTGGCTACCAAGCACCAGAAGGCCCGTCAGCAGGGTCAGGAGGGCGGCATCATCAAGGTCGAGACTCCGATCTATGCCAGCAAGGTTCAGCTGGTCTGCCCCAAGTGCGGCAAGAACACCCGCGTTGGCCACAAGATCGCCGACGGCAAGAAGACCCGCGTCTGCAAGAAGTGCGGCGCTGAAATCTGAATCTGAGAGAAAGGAGATAACTGACTTATGACTCGTATGAAGGAAAAGTACCTGAAGGAAGTTGCTCCTGCTCTGATGGAGAAGTTCCAGTACAAGTCCCCCATGCAGATCCCCAAGATCGACAAGATCGTTGTGTCTGTCGGCTGCGGCGACTGCAAGGACAACGCCAAGGCTCTCGAGGCCGTCATCAAGGACATCAGCGCCATCACCGGTCAGCACGCCGTTGCTACCGTGGCCAAGAAGTCCGTTGCTAACTTCAAGCTCCGTGAGGGCATGAAGGTCGGCGTGAAGGTCACCCTGCGCCAGGACCGTATGTGGGAGTTCATGGATCGTCTGTTCAACGTGGCTCTGCCCCGTGTCCGCGACTTCCGCGGCATCAGCGCTGACGCCTTTGACGGCCGCGGCAACTACAGCCTGGGCCTGAAGGAGCAGATCATCTTCCCCGAGATCGAGTACGATAAGATCGAGAAGCTGCGCGGTATGAACATCGCCATCACCACCACCGCTCAGACCGATGAAGAGGCTCGCGAGCTCCTGCGGCTCATGGGCGCTCCCTTCATGAACTAAGGAGGACGACAAAATGGCTAAGAAATCCATGATTCTCAAGCAGCAGGCTCCTGCGAAGTTCTCCACTCGCAAGTACAACCGCTGCAAGCTCTGCGGCCGTCCCCACGCCTACCTGCGCAACTACGGCATCTGCCGTATCTGCTTCCGTGAGCTGGCTTATAAGGGCCAGATCCCCGGAGTCCGCAAGGCCAGCTTCTGATTTTCCGCCATGCGGCCTCTCGTCGGCTCGCAGTACCTTGGTACAGCGTCGCCTCCTCGAGATTGCCTGACGAAAAATCAGCGCGCCGGCGCCAGCGTCTGATCTCGCGCAGCGAGATCGGAAAGAGAATAGTGAAGAGTGAATAGTGAATCGTTTCGGTGTCGCCTTCGGCGACGGATTCCAATTCATTTTCCGAAGGAAAGTACCATAATTTTTCACTTTTCATTTTTCACTTTTCACTCGTATTTATCCGCCGGGGGATGATCGCCCGGGCGAATAAAGATACAGATGGCGAAAGGCCATGGCCAATCATGCATTGGCATGGGACCTCGTCACTGAAACCGACCGGCAAAGCCGGCGGTAACTCTAATTTAGGAGGAATACTCAATGCAGATCACTGACCCCATTGCTGATATGCTGACCCGCGTCCGCAACGCCGGAAGCGCCAAGCATGAAAGCGTCGATGTCCCCGCCTCCAAGATGAAGAAGGCGATCGCCGAGATCCTGCTCACCGAAGGTTACATCAAGAACTAACCCTCAAGTACCTCCCCGGCAAGGAGAAGGCCATCCAGGGTCTTCGCCGTGTCAGCAAGCCCGGTCTCCGGGTGTACGCCGGTGCTGACGAGCTCCCCTACGTCCTGAAGGGCCTGGGCATCGCCATCATCTCCACTTCCAAGGGCATCATGACCGACAAGCAGGCTCGCAAAGAGCATGTTGGCGGCGAAGTGCTCGCATTTGTTTGGTAAGGAGGCTGCAGAATGTCTAGAATCGGTAGAGCTCCCATCACCATCCCCGCCGGCGTTGAGATCAACGTCACCGAGGGCAATCACATCACCGTCAAGGGGCCCAAGGGCACCCTGGAGCGTGATCTGGTCCCCCAGATCAAGGTCTCCGTTGACAATGGCATCGTCCATGTTACCCGTCCCAACGACAGCAAGGAATGCCGCTCCCTGCATGGTCTGACCAGAACTCTGGTGGACAACATGGTGATCGGCGTGACCCGTGGCTTCGAGAAGAAGCTGGAGATCAACGGCGTCGGCTACCGTGCCGCCAAAGAGGGCAAGAACCTGGTCATGAACCTGGGTTACTCCCATCAGGTGATCATGCCCGAGACCGAGGACATCCAGATCGACGTCCCCGATGCCAACCACATCGTTGTTAAGGGTATCGACAAGCAGAAGGTCGGCCAGTTTGCAGCAGAAGTTCGTGGCAAGCGTCCTCCCGAGCCTTACAAGGGCAAGGGCATCAAGTACGACTACGAAGTCATCCGCCGCAAAGAAGGCAAGACCGGCGCTAAGTAAACGGAGGTGTGCCTGAATGATTAAGAGACCTGATACCAGAGGACAGCGCATCAAGCGCCACAACCGCGTTCGCGGCAAGATCTCCGGCACCGCCGAGAGACCCCGCCTGAGCGTTTTCCGCAGCGAATCCAACATCTATGCCCAGATCATTGACGACGTTGCCGGCACCACTCTCGTGTCCGCCTCCACTGTGGAGAAGGGCTTTGAGGGCAACGGCGGCAACTGCGACGCTGCCAAGAAGATCGGCGCTACCATCGCCGAGCGTGCTCTGCAGAAGGGCATTGAGAACGTCGTGTTCGACCGTGGCGGTTATATCTATCACGGCCGTGTCAAGGCTCTGGCCGAAGGCGCCCGCGAGGGCGGCCTGAAGTTCTAAGGAAGGGGGAAAACGAATCATGGCTTATAATAATGACAGACGGGATCGCCGCAGAGAAGAGGCTCCCTCCGAATTCATCGAGAAGGTCGTTTCCCTCAACCGCGTCAGCAAGACCGTTAAGGGCGGCCGCGTGGCCAAGTTCTCCGCTCTGTGCGTTGTCGGCGACGGCAAGGGCCGCGTCGGTTTCGGCATGGGCAAGGCCAACGAAGTCTCCGAGGCCATCCGCAAGGGCCTGGAAGACGCCAAGAAGAACATCGTTACCGTGACCCTGAGTGGGACCACCATTCCCCACGAAGTGATCGGCTGCTTCGGTGCCGGCCGCGTGCTGCTCAAGCCCGCTCCCGAAGGCACCGGCGTGATCGCCGGCGGCGCTGTGCGTGCCGTGGTTGAGGCCGCGGGTATCTCCAATATCCGTACCAAGTGCCTGCGTACCAACAATCCCGCCAACGTGGTTGCCGCTACGATGGAAGGCCTGAAGTCCCTGCGCGACGCCTCTCAGGTCGCCGCTGTCCGGGGCAAGACTGCTGAAGAGATTCAGGGTTAAGGAGGGCAACATGGCTAAACTGAGAATCAAGCTCGTCAAGAGCCTTAACGGCAGACTGGACAATCACATTGCGACTGCTCAGTCCCTCGGCCTGCACAAGATCGGCAACGAGACCGTACAGCCCGACAATCCCCAGACCCGCGGCAAGATCGCCAAGATCGGCTATCTGCTGCAGGTGACCGAAGAATAAGGAGGGCAAGAGAATATGTTTATTCACGAACTGTCTCCCGTAGCCGGCTCCACTCATGTGGACAAGAGAAAAGGCCGCGGCCATGCCACCGGCAACGGCAAGACTGCCGGCCGTGGTCACAAGGGCCAGAAGGCCCGCAGCGGCGGCGGTGTCCGTATCGGCTTCGAAGGCGGCCAGATGCCTCTGGCTCGCCGCATCCCCAAGAGAGGCTTCAACAACATCTTTGCCAAGCCCCTGGAGGCTGTAAGTGTCTCCGAGCTGAACAAGTTCGAAGATGGTGCTGAGGTCGATGCCCAGGCCCTGCTGTGCGCCGGCATCATCTCCAAGTGCAGATATGGCGTAAAGTTCCTTGGTAACGGCGAGGTTACCAAGAAGCTGACTGTCAAGGCTTCTGCTTTCTCCGAGACCGCAAAACAGAAGATCGAGGCGGCTGGCGGAAAGGCAGAGGTGATCTAAGTGATCCAGACTCTGCGCAACGCCTGGAAGATTGAAGAGCTGCGTCGCAAGATCCTCTTCACCCTGGTCATTATTCTGCTGTACCGGATCGGCAACGCCATCCCCGTGCCCTACGTCAACGTAGAGCTGCTGCAGAACTACTTCCAGAGCATGGCGAACACCGTCCTGGGCCTGTACAACGTCATGTCCGGTGGCGCCTTCTCTCAGGCAACGATCTTTGCTCTGTCCATCCAGCCCTACATCAACGCCTCCATCATTATTCAGCTGCTGTGCATTGCCATCCCGGCTCTGGAGCGGCTGAGCAAGGACGAGGGCGAAGAGGGCCGGAAGAAAATCGCTTCCATCACCCGTTACGCCACTGTCGGCATCGGCCTGCTGATGGGCTTTGCCTACTACATGCTGATGCGCAACTACGGTCTGCTGCAGACCGAGGCTCAGGGCAACATCCTGGCGGCGATCGTCATCATCCTGACCTTCACCTCCGGCTCCGCTCTGATCATGTGGCTGGGCGAGCAGATCACCGAGCACGGCATCGGAAATGGTATCTCCATCATCCTGTTTGCCAGCATCGTGTCCCGCCTGCCCAACAGCATCATCCAGACCATCGGCAACGTGGCCTCCGGGTCCCTGCCCTGGTGGGTGGCCGTGCTCATGTACCTGGGCGCCCTGGCCATCATCGTTCTGATCGTGTACGTCAACGACGCCGAGCGCCGGATCCCGGTGCAGTACGCCAAGCGCGTGGTCGGCAACAAGATGTACGGCGGCCAGAGCACCTTCCTGCCGATGAAGGTGAATATGTCCGGCGTTATGCCCATCATCTTCGCCTCCTCCATTGCCACCCTGCCTGCCACGATCGCCGGTCTTGCCGGCGCCAGCCAGGACAGCTGGGTGAACACCTGGTTCGGCAACAACTCCATCCCCTACGCGATCGTCTACTTCCTGCTGATCATCTTCTTTGCTTACTTCTACTCCACCATCCAGTTCAACCCCGTGGAAGTGGCCAATAACCTGAAGAAGAACGGCGGATATATCCCCGGCTTCCGTCCCGGCAAGCCCACCAGCGCCTTCATTCAGAAGGTTCTGAACAAGATCACTCTGTTCGGTGCTCTGTACCTTGGCGTGATCGCCATCGTCCCGATCCTGATCGCTCACTTCAGCAACACGGCTGCTCTGACCGGTCTGAGCATCGGCGGCACCTCCATCATGATCGCAGTTGGCGTGGCGCTTGAGACCATCCGTGCCCTTGAGGCTCAGATGCTCATGCGCAACTATAAGGGCTTCCTGTCCTGAAACGGAGGTTGAGAATATGAAGCTTATCCTTTTGGGCGCCCCCGGCGCCGGGAAAGGCACTCAGGCTGAGATCCTGAGTCGTGAGCTGAATATCCCCACCATCTCCACCGGCAACATCCTTCGTGCCGCCATGAAAAACGGCACGAAGGTGGGCCTGGAGGCCAAGGCCTATGTCGAGGCCGGCAAGCTGGTCCCTGATGAAGTCATCATCGGCATCATCCGGGAGCGCCTGGCCGAGCCCGACTGCGCCAAGGGCTATATCCTGGACGGCGTACCCCGGACCATTCCCCAGGCTCAGGCCATGGAGGATATGGGCATCGGTGTGGATTACGCCCTGTCCATCGAGGTGGAGGACCAGGTCATTGTGGACCGCATGAGCGGCCGCAGGACCTGCAAAGACTGCAGCAGCACCTTCCACATCGTCTTCAACCCGCCCAAGCAGGAGGGCATCTGCGACTTCTGCGGCGGAGAGCTGACCATCCGCAAGGATGACGCTCCGGAGACCGTGAAGGCCAGGCTCGTCACCTATCACAGAGATACGGAGCCTCTGAAGGCTTTCTACGCTGAGCGTGGCAAGCTGAGGACCGTTGACAATCAGCCCAGCATCGAGGCGACTACCGCCGAGATCCGCAAGGCTCTGGAGATCTGATCATGTCCGAAAGCATTACCATTAAATCTCCCCGGGAGATTGAACGGATGCGCGAGACCTGTAAGATCACAGCGGCAGCCAGATCCATCGGGCGTCAGGCCGTGAAGGACGGCATGACCACCCGGCAGATCGACAGAGCGGTGCATGAGTTCATCGTCAAGTCCGGAGCCCATCCCAGTTGCCTGGGGTATGAGGGCTTCCCGGCGGCCACCTGTGTGTCCGTCAACGATGAGGTCATTCACGGCATACCCGGAAAGAGAATCGTTCGCAGCGGTGATATCGTTTCCATCGACCTGTGCTCCGATATCCACGGTTTCGTGGGCGACTGTGCGGGAACCTACCCGGTAGGGGAGGTCAGCGAGGAAGCGAAGAAACTGATCGAGGTCACTCGACAGGCATTTTTCGAAGGCATCAAGTTTGCAAAAGTCGGATATCGTGTACATGATATCGGCGAAGCGGTGCAGGACTACGTGGAGTCTCACGGGTTCTCCGTGGTCCGTGACTATGTGGGTCACGGGATCGGCCGGGGAATGCATGAGGCGCCGGAGGTCCCCAACTACCGGCCCCAGCGGGGCTATATGCCAAACCCAAGGCTGGTGAAGGGCATGACCATCTGCATCGAGCCGATGGTCTGCGCCGGCGACTACAAGGTGAAAGTCCTGAGAGACGGATGGACCGTGGTCACGGCAGACCATTCCCTGGCTGCGCATTATGAAAATACCATTCTGATCACCGACGGCGAAGCGGAGATCCTCACAATGGCTGAGGACATCTAAGACGGGAGGAATAGAGCTTTGGCGAAAGACGACGTAATCGAACTCGAGGGTACTGTGGTAGAGTCTCTGCCCAACACCATGTTCCAGGTAGATATCGGCAACGGCCATATCATCCTGGCGCACATTTCCGGCAAACTCCGGATGAACTTTATCAGGATCCTTCCCGGCGACAAGGTAACGGTGCAGATGTCTCCCTATGATCTGACCCGCGGCCGCATCACCTGGAGAAGCAAGTAGGAGGAATACAAATGAAAGTTAGACCTTCCGTGAAGCCCATGTGCGAGAAGTGCAAGATCATCAAGCGCAAGGGCAAAGTCATGGTTATCTGCGAGAACCCGAAGCACAAACAGCGCCAGGGTTGATAAAGATCCGCAAAGGGTCGGTCAGCCGGGAGAAAACAGAGAAAAAACCGCTGAAAAGTCAGAAGAAAAGCTTGACAGAGCTGGGTTCTGTCTGGTAAAATAATTCTTCGCTGCGGCAGTTAAATTTCTCTGCGCTCCTCCGGAATTGATCGGCTCCTTGCGTGTTCTTAGAGGAGTTTTGCGTGGAGAACGCAGCACTCTGAAACTGTGGATCCGGGCCTTCGGGCCCTGTCCAAATATAAATATCCCGCATGGGGCAAAGGCTCCCTCCGGCGGGAATAAGCCTTTGTCACCGCAAAATGCGGAAAAATTATCGAAAGGATGATTGAAAAGTATGGCACGTATAGCCGGCGTTGACCTGCCCAAAGACAAGAGAATTGAGATCGGTCTCACCTACGTCTACGGTATTGGCAGAACCAGCGCAAAAAAGATCCTGGAAATGACCGGTGTCAATCCCGACACCAGAGTGAAAGACCTCTCCGACGAGGACGAGGCCAAGCTGCGTGAGTGCATCGACCACAACTACATCGTTGAGGGCGATCTGCGCCGCCAGACTGCGCTGGACATCAAGCGCCTGACCGAGATCGGCTGCTACCGTGGTCTGCGCCATCGTCGTGGCCTGCCCGTGCGCGGCCAGAGAAGCAAGACCAACGCTCGTACCCGCAAGGGTCCGAAACGCACCATCGCGAACAAGAAGAAGTAAGGGAGGGATATGAATTATGGCAGCGAACGCTAAGAAGAAGGTCGTCAGGACCCGCAGAAGAGAGCGCAAGAACATTGAAAAGGGCCAGGTTCATATCAGCTCTTCCTTCAACAATACTATGGTCACCATTACCGATACCCAGGGCAACGCCATTTCCTGGGCCTCCGCCGGTGGCCTGGGCTTCCGCGGAAGCAAAAAGTCCACCCCCTTTGCCGCTCAGACCGCCGCTGAGACTGCCGCCAAGGCAGCCATGGAGCACGGCCTGAAGACCGTCGAGGTCTTTGTCAAGGGTCCCGGTTCCGGCCGTGAGGCTGCGATCCGTGCTCTGCAGACCGCGGGTCTCGAAGTGACGATGATCAAGGACGTTACCCCCATTCCTCACAATGGCTGCCGTCCTCCGAAACGTCGTCGTGTCTAAGGAAAGGAGGACATCGTAATGGCTAAGAACAGACAGCCCATTGCCAAGCATGCCAAGTCTCTGGGCATCAGCCCGGCTGCTATGGGCTACTACAAGAAGGAAACCACCCGCAACAGCAACAACCAGTCCCGCAAGAAGAAGTCCGAGTATGCCACTCAGCTGCAGGAGAAGCAGAAGGTCAAGTTCATCTATGGCGTTCTGGAGAAGCAGTTCCGCGGCTACTATGAGAAGGCCGAGCGTATGTCCGGCAAGACCGGCGACAACCTGCTGATCCAGCTGGAGAGCCGTCTGGACAACGTGATCTTCCGTCTGGGCTACGCCGCCACCCGGCGCGAGGCTCGTCAGATGGTCAACCACGGCCACTTCACCGTCAACGGCAAGAAGGTCAACATCCCCAGCTACCAGGTCAAGCCCGGCATGGTCATCGCCATCAAGGAGTCCAGCCGCGGGATCGAGCGCTTCAAGACCAATCTGGAAGCCAACGCTTACCATGTGGTCCCCAAGTGGCTGGAGTTTGACTCTGCCAACATGATCGGCAAGGTCGTTGCTGCTCCTGTGAGAGAGGATATCGACTTCCCCGTGGAAGAGCGCCTCATCGTCGAGTTGTACTCCAAGTAATAAAGACACCCTCAAATTGGTAAGCTGAAACACCGCAAGGCGCGATAAGCAGCGCATAATGAACAAGGAGGGTTATATAACTATATGATCGAAATTAAAAAGCCGCGTATCGAGTGCATCGAAACCCCGGGCGACAGCTCCTATGGCAGATACGTCGTGGAGCCCCTGGAGCGCGGCTATGGCACTACACTTGGTAACTCTCTTCGCAGGGTACTCCTTTCTTCTCTTCCCGGCACGGCCTGCACCTCCATCAAGATCGCAGGCGTTCAGCATGAGTTTTCTACCATCCCCGGCGTCAAGGAAGACGTGACCGAGATCGTTCTGAATGTCAAGAGCATCATCGCCCGTCTCCATTCCACCGGTCCCAAGACCGTTTACATTGAGGCCTCCGGCGAGGGCGTTGTCACCGCCGGCGACATCAAAGCCGACGCCGAGGTGGAAATTCTGAATCCCGAACAGCCGATCGCCACCCTGGGCCCCGACGGCGCTCTGAACATGGAGCTGGTCCTGGACCACGGCAGAGGCTACGTTTCCGCCGACAAGAACAAGACGCCCCAGACCCCCATCGGCACCATCCCCGTCGACTCCATCTACACCCCCGTGCTCAAGGTCAATTATACGGTCGAGAATACCCGCGTGGGCAATCAGACCGACTTTGACAAGCTGACCATCGAGGTTTGGACCGACAAGACCATGTCTGCGCGGGATGCGCTGAGCCTGGGCGCAAAGATACTCTGCGACCACTTCACGCTCTTCACCGATCTGTCCGAGACCATCGGCGCCAACAGCGTCGTGGTGGAGAAGGTCGAGAAGGAGCCGAACACCGTTCTCAAGATGACTATCGAGGAGCTGGATCTCTCCGTCAGAAGCTTCAACTGCCTGAAGCGGGCCAACATCAACACGGTTGAGGATTTGGTCAGCAAGACGCAGGACGAGATGATCAAGGTCCGGAACCTGGGACGCAAGTCTCTGGAAGAAGTGGAGCAGAAGCTCCAGATGCTGGGCCTGTCTCTGGCCAGCGAGGATAATCAGTAATAGGAGGAAATTGCACTATGCCTGGTACTAGAAAGCTCGGCAAGGATACTGCCGCGCGTATGGCCATGCTGCGTCAGCAGACCACCGATCTGCTGGATAAAGGCCGGATGGAGACCACTCTGTCCCGCGCCAAAGAGATCGGCCCCATGGCTGAGAAGATGATCACCCTTGGCAAGGCTGCGGATCTGGCTTCTTACCGTCAGATGCTCAGCTTCATCACTCGTGAAGATGTGGCCAAGAAGATCAAGGACGAGATCGCTCCCAAGTACGCCGACCGCAGCGGTGGTTACACCCGTATCACCCGCATCGGTACCCGTCGCGGCGACGCCGCCGAGATGGCCGTCATCGAGCTGGTCTGATCCAACTGAAACGAAAAACTCCCGGGATCTTTTCTCGGGAGTTTTTTATATGCCGGAGACGTCCCTGCTCGTTGCAAACAGGCGAGGGATCGGATATAATATACACGATTGAATCACCGAGGAGGCGCTCATATGGAAAACGTGGAGAAATTCTTTGCTCTGTACGCTGGCGACGCGGCCCTGCGTCAGCGGCTGCTGGATGCCGAGGCCAGTTATCCCGGCAGTCTGGAGATCCGGGAGGCTGTGGTGGAGGACGTGCTGCTGCCGGTGGCGGCGGAGCTGGGCCTGCCCTTTACTCTGGCGGATCTGCGGGCCTATGAGACCCGGCAGAAGCTGAAAAACGCCAGACCGGACAAGGAAATGGACGAGGACGAGCCCATCGAGGAGGATCCCGCCAGCTACTGGCTGCTGGACAAGGGCTGGACCTATGACTACGAAGGCGCTGCCCGTGATATGGAAATGATGTAGTTTTTTTAGATTGATAGTTGTTACGGGACAGGAATATTTGCTGAGAGGGGATTCCTTTGATATCGAACGACAATCTATTTTTTGAGGAATACAAGCGACTGGACAGGCTCTGTTCCGATATCTATTCCTGCCCAAATGGGGTCAGCCAATACATAGCAGATATGGAGAGCAAAGCCGCCTATGGTATAATTCGAATTCCTTCTTGGGAGTCTGATTTCAGAATGCTTAAGCATGTACGTTGGGTCAGAAATCGGATAGCACATGAATTGGAAAACGGGCCAACAAGTGAAATATCAGATCTGTCATTCATCCAGGATTTTTACGATCGCATACTCTCCGGCCAGGATCCACTATCTTTGCTGAGAAAGGCTGGCAGTGTAAGCAGAAAGGCAGATAAAATCAAAGAAGAACATTTTCCTCCTCAGAAGCCCGATAAAATAGAATTCTCTCCTCAAATTCATGAGCAGAAAGATACAAACTCACATCGTGCACTGCTTATCTTCTTTGGAGTCATCTTTTTTGCATTGCTCGCTTTCTTCATCCTATACTGGCGATATGTTTAAGGTAATCGAATAATACTCTAGTAGAAAACGCTTCTATTATAAATTGCTGGACTTGTATCGGCTCCAACAGTACAATACAGAAATCCTGGCAGTTCAGGCGTTGCAGATTAAAAAAGGAAAGCCCCTGGCGAACTCGTGGCATTACGCGATTTCGCCAGGGGTTATTTATGAGCATATACCCATAACTATGCAAGCTAACAGAAAACGCTCTATCTCTCAGCAGACGGGAGTGATCCAGCCGTAGGGATCCTCGACCTTGCCCCACTGGATCTCGGTGATGGCGTCGTACAGCTTCTGGGTCAGCTCGCCGATCTGGAAGCCGCCGATAATGTAGTCCTCACCCTCGAAGGAGATCTCGCCGATGGGGGAGATGACGGCGGCGGTGCCGGTGCCCCAGGCTTCCTCCAGCGTGCCGTCCTTGGCGGCGGCGATCAGCTCGTCGATGGACAGATCCCGCTCCTCGATCTCATAGCCCCAGTTGCGCAGGATCTCCAGAGCGGAGCGGCGGGTTACGCCGGGCAGCACGGAGCCCTTCTCCAGGGAGGGAGTGACGATCTTGCCGGCAATCTTGAACATGACGTTCATGGAGCCGACTTCTTCGATGTACTTCTGCTCCACGCCATCCAGCCACAGGACCTGACTGAAGCCCTTCTTCAGAGCCTTATCGCTGGCGTGGAGGGAAGCGGCGTAGTTGCCGCCACATTTGGCAAAGCCGGTGCCGCCCCGGACGGCGCGGACCTCACGGGGCTCCACAGCGATCTTCACCGGGTTCAGACCCTCGGGGTAGTAGCAGCCCACCGGGCAGGTGATGATGCAGAACAGATAGGTGTGGGCCACATGTACGCCCAGATGAGCGTCCAAAGCGATGGCGAAGGGGCGGATGTACAGGCTGGTGTCCGGCTCAGAGGGGACCCAATCCTGGTCCACCTCCACCAGGGCCTTCAGAGCCTGCAGAAAGTCCTCCTCGGGAATATGGGGGATGCAAAGCTTCACAGAGGAGTTGTTCATCCGGCGGATGTTCTCCAGGGGGCGGAACATCTGGATATGACCGTCGGCCCGGCGGTAGGCCTTCATGCCCTCGAAGACCTCTTGGGCATAATGCAGGGTCATGCAGGAGGGCTCCAGCTCCAGGGGACCATAGGGGACGATCCTGGCGTCATGCCAACCATGCTCCGGATCATAGTTCATGAGGAACATATGGTCGGAGAAGTAGGTACCGAAGGGGATGCCGTCCATGGACGGTTTGGCCTTGGGGTGAGTAGTACGGGTGATTTTAATCTCCATGATGAAACCTCCTGTATGATATCAGCGAGTATTTTTGATTCGGTAAGTTTATTATACCTTCATTGAACAGGGAAAACAAGCCCTCCGAACACAAATTAGCGGAGAGACGCGCCGCTTTCCCGGGAATCAGGCAAGAAAAGACAGAGGAGGCGAGCGACCTCCTCTGTCTGTGTGAGGGATGTTTTTCTCAATTCCGGATGGGGAGCATGCAGCGCATGGCGTTGAGGATCGCCAGGATCAGCACGCCCACGTCGCCGAACACGGCCCACCACATATTGGCAAAGCCCAGCGCGCCAAGGGCCAGGATCAGCAGCTTCACTCCCAGGGCGAAGACGATATTCTCCCGGACGATCCGCATGGTTTTCCGGGCCAGCTTCACCGCCAGCGGCAGCCGGGAGGGCTTGTCGTCCATCAGCACGATATCCGCCGACTCGATGGCCGCGTCGCTGCCCATGGCGCCCATGGCAACGCCCACGTCCGCCCGAGAAAGCACCGGCGCGTCGTTGATGCCGTCGCCCACAAAGGCCAGCCTGGCGCCGTCCCGGAGCATCTGCTCCACTTTTTCCACCTTCTCGGCGGGCAGAAGCTGGGCGTAAACCCGATCCACACCCAGGGCCCGGGCGGCGTTCTCCGCCACCTGCTGGCGGTCGCCGGTGAGCATGACCGTCTGCTTCACGCCCAGGGCCTTGAGGGCCGCGATGCTCTCTTTGGCGTCGGGCTTGAGCTGATCGTTGATGACGATGTGGCCCAGGTATTCCGCCTCTTTGGCTACATGGATCACGGTGCCGCTCAGGTGGCAGTCGTGATAGTCTGCACCGACCTCCTCCATCAGCTTGCCGTTGCCCACGTAGAAGGTCTGACCGTCTACCACGGCACGGATACCGCGGCCGGCCAGCTCCTCCACTTTGGAGACCCGGCTCTTGTCAATGTGCCCCTTGTGGGCCGCCACGATGGACTCCGCCACCGGGTGGCTGGAGTGGCTTTCGGCCACAGCGGCGATATCCAGCAGCTCATCCTCCGGGATCTCCCGGGGATGGATGGCGTCCACGGCGAACTCACCCTGGGTCAGGGTGCCGGTCTTGTCAAAGGCCACGGTGTCCACAGTGGCCAGGGCCTCCAGATAGTTGGCGCCCTTCACCAGGATACCCTCCCGGGAGGCTGCCCCGATCCCGCCGAAGAAGCTCAGCGGCACCGAAACCACCAGCGCGCAGGGGCAGGAGACCACCAGGAAGATCAGCGCCCGGTTAATCCACATGGCCCAGTTGCCGTCAAACAGGGGCGGGATCAGGGCCAGCAGAACCGCGCCGATGACCACACAGGGGGTGTACCAGCGGGCAAAGCGGGTGATGTAGTTCTCCACCCGGGCCTTTTTCTCGGCGGAGTTTTCCACCAGCTCCAGGATCCGGGCCACCGTGCTGTCCTGATAGACGCTCTCGGTGCGGACCCGGAGAAGCCCGGTCAGATTGATGGAGCCGCTGATGACCCGGGCCCCCTCCGTCACGTCCACCGGCAGGCTTTCGCCGGTGAGGGCGGCGGTGTCCAGGGAGCTGCTGCCCTCCAACACGGTGCCGTCCAGAGGCACCCGCTCGCCGGGACGGATCAGGATGGTCTCGCCCAGGGCCACCTCCTCCGGATCCACCTCAGACTCCTCGCCGTCCCGGAGGACGGTGGCGAATTCGGGGCGAATGTCCATCAGTGCGGCAATGGACTTGCGGCTTCTGCCCACGGCGATGGACTGGAACCACTCGCCGATCTGGTAGAAGAGCATGACCGCCGCGGCCTCCGGGTACTCCCCGGTGCCGAAGGCGCCCAGGGTGGCCAGCGCCATCAGGAATTTTTCGTCAAAGACCTGGCCGTGGGCGATGTTCCGGGCCGCGCTCCACAGCACGTCGTAACCGATGACCAGATAGGGCACCGCGAAGGCCAGGGCTTTCCCAATCCCCTCCAAAGGCAGCAGCGCCGCCACCAGGGTGAGCAGCGCCGCCGCGACGATCCTCCAGAGGGTTTTCTTCTGCCGCCGGGTCATGGCCTTAGAGGATCACCCGGCAGTCGGGCTCCACCTTGGCGATGCACTTCACCGCGGCCTTGACCACCTGGTCGAACACGGCCTCGTCGGCCTCAATGGTCATCTTCTGGGTCATGAAGCTCACGGTAGCGTTCTGCACGCCGTCCAGCTTTTTGATGGCGGCCTCCATCTTCGCCGCGCAGTTGGCGCAATCCAGGTCCTCCAGCTTAAAGGTCTTCTTCATGGCTTAGCTCTCCTTTTCTTCGTTCTGCTCCAGGTGTTCTTCGATCAGATGATCGAAGCCCTGGGCGATGATAGTGCGCACGTGGTCGTCCGACAGGAAATAGTAGATGGTCTTGCCCTCCCGGCGGTTGCCCACCAGATTGGCGTCCTTCAGGATGCGCAGCTGATGGGAGATGGCCGACTGAGTCATGCCCAGCAGGTCCGCGATGGCGCACACGCACATCTCCGATTCCAGCAGGGCGTAGAGGATCTTGATGCGGGTGGTGTCCCCGAAGAGCTTGAACAGATCCGCCAGATCGCACAGCAGCTCATCCGTGGGCAGATCCTTGCGCACCTTCTCCAAAATGGCGTCGTGATTGTGCTCTGCCATCATATGCGCCTCCTTTCATATGCTTCTACGCTCATATGATAACACGCTCATGTGTTGCTGTCAATGAGATCGGGAAAATATTTTTGATTTTCCGCTTCACCCAATCTCCTGACACTCTGTGGCCCGTTCGCCCGACCCGAATCATGTGACCCTGCTGCGAAATAAAGGCGCCCGCCGACACAGCGGGAGACGGATCTGAGAGCGGGAACAAAACCAGGCGTGACCGCTGTGATCTGCGGTCACGCCTGGGGTGTATTCCGGTGTGGTTCTGTGTGGATTTGCCGGAGCGAGTGTATCTTCATTGGGATGACAGCAAAAAAACAATACAGAAGGACTGGTATGTCGGAGATCAAAAGTCAATCTCGTATTCGAAGATCCTTCGTGTCTCGCTCTGGGCTTCGCTGGTAACAGAAGCATTTCCGGCAATCTTCATAGAACTCAGCGCAGCGTCAATCTTGAGAGCATCTTTTACCTTGATACCGGAAGAATTGCTGAGATCCAGAGTATAAACCTGATGGGTCATTGCGTTATCAGACATCCGCAGGGATACTAAGCTTTGAATTTGAGGGTCCCTTCTGAAGTAGACAAGGGTAGGCTCTACAGGCTTATGGCCGAGGCATTCCATCTCCGCTGCAATCTCGATCTTGGAAAAATCGGTTTCCCGATTATGGTGTTCTGCTTCCATGCTCCCGCCAACTTTTCCGGGAATTCGGGCTTTCCCGGAGACATCTTTGGCAACCATGGTTTTTTGCTGCTCTTTATATGTGACACGGAAATGCTTGGCACCAAGATCCTGAGCAATCTTCTGCAGTTCGCTGATGCGGGCAACTTTCAAATAGCTAAAGTAATTGTCCAGCGCGATATAGAAATCGCGATCAGCGGGATCTACGTAATACATCTCACTGTCCATATCGGGATAAAACCGCAGATCAAAATAGCCGATCTGCTCCGGATAAATCGTGATAACATCAAGCTCTTTCCCAGAAAAGACAAATCCGATAGAACCTGTGCAGACTTCGCTTTGGGCGTGTTTTTCATCTATCTTGGCGATTCGAATGAGCTTCGGAAGGGAAAAGTCGGGGTTCTCAATATCTGCCTCAAATATAGGACGGAGAGCTTTTAGTTCCTTGTCGCGCTTGATTTGAATTTGCCGTTCGTTCCATTTCTCACCGCTGTCTTTGATGGCCGCCTTCATGGTGTCGGTCACGATGGAAACGTCGTCGATTCCCAGCTTTCCATCCCCATTTTGGTCAACGGCGCTGACGACAGCTTCTTTAGCTCTGGAAAACAGTCCTGAAGCGGCTTTTCCGGCTGCGGCAGCAGCGTTTCCGAGATCAAGCTTTTTCTTTTCCACGGTAATCACCTCAATCAAAGAGTGGTAATGGTTTTCACGATATCTAATTATATCTTATCACATGTTGGTTCGATAATCAAACAGCATTATTATTAAGGCAGCGGAAATAGATAAACCAGCGCATCCCAGCCGGGGAAGCGAGCGGACTCGAATCCCCTTCGGGGACCGGACTTGCCCAAGGTCGCTGCGCTCCCGTCGCCGGGGGCCGGTTTGAGGTTGGGATCGCAGGACTGAAAACAGCACCCCCGGGTGGGGGTGCTGTCTTCAGTGCCGGTGACCGGACTCGAACCGGTACGCGGTTGCCCGCAAGGGATTTTAAGTCCCTGGTGTCTACCATTCCACCACACCGGCACGGCTCTAACACAATATCACGGCGGGGGAAGGGTGTCAAGCCCGGCCGGGCGGAAAAAAAAGGGGCAACCCGGATAAAACCGGGAGAAAACAGCGGAAAAAGTCTTGACAGAGGACCGTGCCTGTGGTATCCTGTGCAAGCTCGCAGTGAGAGCGTCCAATGAAATAGGAAGATTCCATCGAATCTTGTGAATGCACTGTCCATAGGCGGAGTGCGCCCGTTGACAGACACAAGAGTTCGGTGTTTTTTTGCGCCTTTTTTCAGGGCGCGGCGCCGGATGAGATCTTCAAATTTCATAAGGAGGCTTTCGTATGCAGATCAAAATCAGAAACAGCGAGAATCGGATGGGCTGCCGCATGGGCTATGACAAGGACAGCTGGTATCGCAGCGCGGCGCCAAGCGGCTACGACGCCGAGACCGCGGCCTACGCGGCCTGCCGGCTGATCCGGCACATGCCCCGGCTGCGGGACCGGCTCATCGGCGAGGCGGTCCGGCTGGGGAAGAGCTCCGGACGGGAGGCCAAGCCCCTCCGCCGCCGAATCCATACCAGCGCAAAGGCGCTGGCGCTGCCCGGCGGAGAGGCCTGGATCTACCTGTCGGTGCGCCAGGGCACCGTCTGGATCCGGGGTGTGCGGGTGAGTGCCGAGAATCCCCGGAGACGGTAAAAAATCGGGGATGTGAAGGAGTTCCCCTCACATCCCCGAAATCATTTGCTGATCCACAGAGCGCGGGTCAGTCCACCGTGACCAGACCGTCCTCGCCGACAGAAATGCTCATGCCGTCCTTCACATAGTCCAGGAATTCCTGACCCAGATTGTCCACCACGGGCATCTTGGCCTCGGTCCACACGTCCGCCAGAATGGCGCCGGAGGCGGCCAGAGAGTCGATGGGCTTGGAGAAAAGCATGCAGGCCGGCTGCTTGTTATAGGAGCAGACGGTAAACAGCACCATGCCTCCGGTGGTGGAGCCGATGGTCTGGGGCAGGCACAGGGCTTTGCCCAGCAGGGACTTCTTGTACAGATCGGCGTTGTTCTGGTCCCCGCACTTGACCTCCTTGTCGCCGAACATCAGGGCCATCTGATAACTGGCCAGGGTATTGAAACCGCCGTGGCTCACCAGAGCCTGGGCCTGACAGGTCCCGGGCACCACGACCCGGCCTTTGAACTGCTTCATTTGGCACCTCCCGTAATGATCTCCAGGATCTCCGCCTCGGTGTAGTAGCGGGCGCTGGTATAGGTCCGCAGCTTGTTGGAGGAGGTGATGACGTTTTTCTTCTTGCACAGGGGATTGTTCATGTACATCAGAGGACAGATGTAGCTGAGCACCACGCCGCTCTGCTTGAGATAATAGGCGTCCATGGTCTGCTCGAACTCCTTGATGACCGGCACGGGAGCGGTGAACACCGTGGGCACTGCCACCTTCTGGCGGCCGTTCTTCCGGAGCCCCTCGGTCACGTCCCGGGTCCAGTCCTTCAACTGCTGCAGACTCATGTGGGGGCAGCCCACAAAGCACAGCTCGGGCTTGGCTTCGGGCTTCTTCCAGATGACAGGGTAGCTGTCCTTCACCCGCTGGAGCTCCGCGTCGTCGATCACATAGACCTGGGCGCCCTCCCGGATCAGACTCTCGCCCTGCTCCACGGCCTCCGGAGTCAGGCCCGCGATGTGGTACAGGCCCACCGCGCCGTTGGAAGCGGTGGCCGCGCCGAAATCCTTCAGATAGGCCTTGGCCTCGTCGTTCAGTTCCGTGCCCAGCCATTTCTCCATGCCCTTCACATAGGGCACCTGCTCCATGACCTTCATGCCGATGGCCGAGCCCAGAAGCTGGGCCTCCGGCTTCTTCTCACAGCGGACCTCCACGACCCAGTCGGCCTTTCTCCCGTCGTCGGTGAGCAGGCCGAACTCGGGCACGAAGCCCGCGATGGAGCCCATCAGCTCCAGCATGCCAGAGTTGCGGTTGCAGCGGGCTCCAAGAACAGAATTGGCGTAGACCACGGCGGAGGATTCGGCCCAGCTGAGCACGTCGCCCTTCTGGGGGACGTTGCCCACCTGATCCAGGTAACAGGCGCAGGTGTAGTCCTCGTCGTTGGTCACGCCCAGCTTGCGCATCTGCTCCTCGTAGCGCTTCTGCTGGGTGTACATGATCTTCTTGAACACCAGGTCGTCCAGAAGGGAAGAGGGGACCTTGGGGTCCAGGGGCTTGGGGTCGGCGGTGAATTTCTGCCCCTCGGGCAGACCCGCCGCGATGATGGTGTCGTACAGGTCGTACACCGGCTTCATGACCTCCAGACCGAAGGAGATGACCGTGTGTCCGTACTTGCTGGTGACCTTGGCCATTCGCTCGGCGCCGAAGGCGTCGCCGTACATGACCAGGGTCTTGACGATCTTTGCCATGATCTCGCCTTCGCTGCCGTCCAGAAGGGCCTGCTGCTCAGGAGTGAGGATCATAGAAACCACTTCCTTTTTTCTTTGATGCTTTCAGTTTAGCACCCGAAAGCGATCAAGTCAACGGCTTCGACCGGGGCGGAGGCGCGGTCTGAAAACAAATTGTGAAACTTTCTTAAGCGGCCTTCTGTCAGTTGAAATTTGCCAGAATTGTGTTATACTGTATGTTCGTGTCAGAGTCTTTTCTTATTTATATATGGAGGTTTTCGGAAACACTATGGGAAAGAAACAGTTTAAGGCAGAGTCCAAGCGTCTGCTTGACCTGATGATCAATTCCATCTACACCAACAAGGAGATCTTCCTGCGTGAGATCATCTCCAACGCGTCCGACGCCATCGACAAGCTGTGCTATCTGTCGCTGACGGATGAGAAGGTGGGACTCAACCGGGAGGATTACCGCATTGATATCATCGTGGACAAAGAGGCCCGGACCATCACCGTGCGGGATAACGGCATCGGCATGAGCGCCGAGGAGGCCGAGAACAACCTGGGCGTGATCGCCAAGTCCGGCTCCCGCCAGTTCAAGGGCGAGATGGATTCCGAAAAGGCTGAGGATCTGAGCATCATCGGTCAGTTCGGTGTGGGCTTCTACTCTGCGTTCATGGTGGCTGACGAGGTCACCGTCCTCACCAGAAAGTACGGCGAGGAACAGGGCGTCATGTGGCAGAGCAAGGGAGCTGACGGATATACCGTCACCCCGGCCGAGAAGGAGACCGTGGGTACCGATGTCATCATGCACCTGAAGGCCGACTCTGAGGAGGAAGTCTACGGCTCCTATCTGGAGGTCTGGAAGCTGAAGGCCCTGGTGAAGAAGTACTCGGATTATGTCCGCTGGCCCATCCACATGGACGTGGACCATCAGGAGCGCTATGAGACCGGCGAGCAGAACGACGACGGCAGCCCCAAGTACGCCTACCGCATGGTCACTGAGAATGAGATCATCAACAGCATGGTTCCCATCTGGCAGCGCTCCAAGAGCGAGGTCACGGACGACGACTGCATCGCCTGGTACAAGGAGAAGCATCGGGACCGGAAGGATCCCTGCGCGCTGATCCGGGTCAGCGCCGAGGGTCTGGTCAGCTACAAGGCTATGCTCTTCATCCCCGGGGAGGAGAATGAAAACGCCTTCACCGGCGACAATAAAGGCGGCATCACTCTGTACTCCAACGGCGTGATGATCATGGAAAAATGTGACAAGCTGGTGCACGAGTACTTCGAGTTTGTCAAGGGCGTGGTGGATTCCCCCGACCTGAGCCTGAACATCTCCCGGGAGATCCTGCAGCACGACCGGCAGCTGCGCGTGATCGGCCAGAACCTGGAGAAGCGCATCAAGGGCGAGCTGGAGAAGCTCATGCGGGACGATCGGCCCAAGTACGAGGAGTTTTTCCGCAACTTCGGCGTCCATCTGAAGGCCGGCATCTGCGACGAGTACGGCCGCTACAAGGACTTTCTGCGGGATCTGCTGATCTTCTACACCTCCGAGGACCGTCAGATCACCCTCAAGGAATATGTGGAGAACATGCCCGAGAGCCAGAAGTTCATTTACTACGCCTCCGCCCCCACCGTGAAGCAGGCGGTCGCCCTGCCCCAGTGCGAGGAGGTCCGCCGCCGGGGCTATGAGCTCATCTATCTCACCGGGCCTCTGGACGAGGTGGTGCTGGACAACCTGCGGGAGCAGGACGGCAAGACCTTCTGCAATGTGGTCACCCAGGACCTGGGCTTCGACACCGACGAGGAGAAAAAGGCCGCCGAGGAGCGGGATATCGAGAACAAGGAGCTGCTGGACTTCGTGAAAGAGTCCACCGGCGACAGCCTCACTGCGGTGCGTTTGAGCCGCAAGCTCTCTACCCAGCCCTGCTGCCTGACCACCGAGGGCGGCGTCACTCTGGAGATGGAGCGTTACTTCCGCCACGGCCCCAGCGAGGAGATGCGGAAGATCCGGGCCAATCGTGTCCTGGAGCTCAATGCCGAACATCACGCCTTTGCGGTCCTGAAGGACGCCTTTGCCAACGACAAGGACAAGGCCGCCAAGCTCTCCCGGATCCTGCTGACCCTGGCGGAAATGACCGCCGGTGTGGATGTGGACGATCCCGCGGAGTTCGCCGGCCTGGTCGCGGAGCTGTTTTAAGTTACCCTGTAGGGGCGACCCTTGTGGTCGCCCGGTTCGGAAAAATCAAGCAAGCCGGGCGGGCGACCGCGAGGGTCGCCCCGACAAGACTGATTTGGAGAGAGACTATGGCCAGACCACGCCTTGGTATTTACATTCATATACCCTTCTGCGCCAGCAAGTGCAGCTATTGTGATTTCTACTCCCTGGCCGGCTGCAGCCATCTGATGCCCGACTACCATCAAGCGCTGATCGCGCACATGGAGGAATCCGCCTCCGCCATCGAGAACTACGAGGTGGACACGGTGTACTTCGGCGGCGGCACCCCCAGCTTCTACGGCGCCAAGCGGATCGTGGAGCTGCTGGACGTGCTCAAGCTCAACGGAAACCTGCGCCTGGACGCGGAGGTAACCGTGGAGTGCAACCCGGATTCCATGAACCTGGCCGATCTGAAGCTGCTGCGGAAAGAGGGAGTGACCCGCCTGTCCATGGGCATCCAGGCCACCAACAACGATCTGCTGAAGATCATCGGCCGCCGGCACAACTGGCAGCAGGCCAAACGGGCCTTTGAGGACGCCCGGAAGGCCGGATTCGACAACCTGAGCGTGGATCTGATGTACGGTCTGCCCAGCCAGACCAAGGGCGACTGGGCCGAGAGCCTGGCCCGGGTGGTGGAGCTGCATCCGGAGCACATCTCCTGCTACGGCCTGAAGCTGGAGGAGGGGACGCCCATGTACAAGGAGTACTTTGGGTCCCCCATCCTGCCGGACGAGGACGAACAGGCGGATATGTACGCCTACGCCGCCGCCATGCTGGAGCGCTTCGGCTATCGGCAGTACGAGATCTCCAATTTCGCGGCTCCGGGCTTTGAATCGAAGCACAACCTGAAATACTGGAATCTGGACGACTATATGGGCTTTGGCCCGGGCGCTCACTCCTGTGTGGGCAACCTGCGCTACAGCTTTATCAAGGATCTGAAAAAATACATCTCCGGGGTCAAGCGCAACGCCAGCCTGGTGGATGAATACGAGCAGATCGACACGCTGGAGCGGGCGGTGGAGTACCTGATGCTGGGCATGCGCACCAGCAGGGGCATCTCCGAGTATGATTACCGGACCCGCTGCCAGTGCGACTGGAAGCCCATCAGCCGGGTGCTGCGGGCCTTTGCCGAGAAGGGCTGGGCCGAGCAGACCGAGGGAAGGTGGCACTTCACGGTGCCGGGTTTCCTGATCTCCAACACCCTGATCGGGATCCTGCTGGAGGTCCAGGCCGAGAGCCGCACCGAGGGCAGACCCTGGGATGCGGAGAAAGACCGGCCTGAGAAGGAACTGAAGCTGCCCAAGGGGCAGGATGAGCTGTTTGTGGAAATGATTCGAGGGACAAGAGAGAAAGTAGAGGAGAATAGTGGCGATCAATAACAGCCGCGGCGGGGCTCATGTGGACCGCTCCGCCCACGACGCAAGAGCAAAAGAGAGAAGAGACCGGCAGGAGGCCAAGGAACGGGCCATCGCCGAAAAGCAGGCCGCCAGGGAGCGGGCTGAGGAAGAAAAGCGGGCCGCCGCCCAACGGGCCGAGGAAGAAAAGCTGGCCAGGGCGGAGGAAAAGCGCCGCCGGGCCCAGAAGGCCGCCGCCCGCCGCAGAAAGGCGTGGCGATCCATCCGGGTGGCCCTGCTGGTCATCGTGATCCTGGCCGCCGTGATCATCGGCGGCGCCACCTATGCCGGGTACCGGGTCAGCAACAGCAGCACCAACCTGCCCAACGTGTATATGGAGGGCATTCCGGTGGGCGGACTGACCATGGAAGAGACCTTGCAGCGCCTCAGCGACGAGGGCTGGGACAAGGAAGCCGGCACCAAAATCAAGGTGGAACTGCCGGAAAATGTTTCCTTTGAATTGGATCGGGTCCAGGCCGGCGCCATGCTGACCAAGGAGCAGGCGGCTCAGATCGCCTTTGGCTACGGTCACACCGATAACTGGTTCGAGGATCTGTTCTGCTATCTCCGGGGCCATATCATGCCCACGGATCTGGGGCAGGGAAATCTGACCCTGGACCGGGAGTATATCCGGGCCGAAGCCCAGAAGGCGGTGCAGAGCTTCGAGCAGAAGACCGCCCTCAAAACCGAAGAGCCCTTTGTGGTGGATCGGGAGAAGAACGCCCTGGAGATCATCAAGGGCGCCGGTGAGATGAAAATCGATCTGGACGCTCTCTGCCGGGAGATCGAGGAGGCCTTCGCCGCCCATCAGACCCTGGTGGATCACAAGCACATCGACAACGAGCTGACCATGCCCGATTTTGACGCGATCCTGGAGGAGCTGGCCGTGGAGCCGGTGGACGCCCACTGGAAAGAGGACAGCTTCGATATCGTGGAAGAGGTGGTCGGCTGCACCTTTGACGTGGAAGAGGCCAAAAAGCTCTGGGAGAAAGGAAAACCCGGCGAAATGGTCTCTGTGCCGATTACCGTTTTGGAGCCGGAGGTTACTGCAGAGAGCCTGCGAAGCGTCCTGTTCCGGGACTGCCTGGGCGCGCAGACCACCTATTTCGGCGGCTCCACCGAAGCCCGTGTCAACAACATCAATCTGGCGGTTTCCCGCATCAACGACGTGGTCCTGATGCCCGGAGAAATTTTCTCCTATAACCAGACGGTGGGTCAGCGTACCACAGAGGCCGGGTTCCAGGAAGCCGGCGCCTACCTCAACGGCGAGGTGGTCCAGGAGATCGGCGGCGGTATCTGCCAGGTGTCCTCCACCCTGTACTGCGCCACCCTGTATGCGCAGCTTGGTCTGGTGAGCCGGGATTCCCACTACTTCCGGGTGACCTATCTGGACTGGGGCATGGACGCCACAGTCAGCTGGCCAGAGCCGGACTTCAAGTTCAAGAACACCCGGGACTATCCCATCAAGATTGTGGCCTACTGCGATAACAACGAGCGGGCCCTGACGGTGGAGATCTGGGGCACCGACGTGGACGGCACCTACGTGGAGATAACCTACGAACGCTATTCCGTCAGCGACAGCACCTATACCGGCGTGGTCATCGGCTGGAACGTGTATTCCTGGGCCAATGTCTACGACGCCGACGGCAACTACCTGCGCACCTATGAGCTGCCCGCCAGCACCTACTTCAAGCACGACTACGAGATCGAGTGGCCGGAGAAGCCCCCCGAGGGCGGCGGTGAAGGCGGCGAAGGCGGCGGTGAAGGCGGCGGCGAAGAGGCCGTGATCATCGGCGAAGATCCCTGATCCCCGGCGCGTTTAAGAATGGATAACAGGAGAAAAGAGAATGGATACGAAGCGTTTTTATATCACCACCCCGATCTACTACCCCTCTGACAAGCTGCACATCGGCCACACCTACTGCACTGTGGCCACCGACGCCATCGCCCGGTACAAACGGCTGCGGGGCTATGAGGTCATGTTCCTCACCGGCACCGACGAGCACGGCCAGAAGATCGAGGAGAAGGCCAAGGCCGCCGGCGTCACCCCCCAGCAGTTTGTGGACAAGATCGTGGCCGGCCCCAACGGCATCCTGGATCTGTGGAAGCTGATGAACATCTCCAACGACCGCTTCATCCGCACCACCGACGACTACCATGTGGCCGCCATCCAGCGCATCTTCAAGAAGATGTATGAGAAGGGCGATATCTACAAGGGCGCTTACAAGGGCAAGTACTGCACGCCCTGCGAGAGCTTCTGGACCGAGAGCCAGCTGAAGGACGGCAAGTGCCCCGACTGCGGCCGGGAGGTCCACGACGCCGAGGAGGAGGCCTATTTCTTCCGGCTGAGCAAGTACGCCAAGCCCGTGCAGGAGCTGCTGGAGACCGGCACCTTCCTGGAGCCCGCATCCCGGGTCAATGAGATGATCAACAATTTCATCAAGCCCGGCCTGGAGGATCTGTGTGTCAGCCGCACCAGCTTTACCTGGGGTATTCCGGTGGACTTCGACCCGGGCCATGTGGTCTACGTCTGGGTGGACGCCCTGTTCAACTATTGCACCGCTCTGGGCCTTCTCAATGACCGCTACGACGATTTTGACAAGTTCTGGCCCGCCGACGTGCATATCGTGGGCAAGGAGATCGTCCGTTTCCACTCCATCATCTGGCCGGCCATGCTCATGAGCATGGGGCTGCCTCTGCCCAAGAAGGTCTACGGCCACGGCTGGCTGGTGATCGACGGCGGCAAGATGTCCAAGTCCAAGGGCAACGTGGTGGATCCCTATGTGCTGGCGGAGAAATTCGGGGTAGACGCCCTGCGCTTCTTCCTGCTGCGCACCTTCCCCTTCGGCTCTGACGGCAACTTCTCCAACGAACTGCTGATCTCCACCATCAATACCGACCTGGCCAACGATCTGGGCAATCTGGTTTCCCGCATCACCGCCATGGTGGAGAAGTACTTCGGCGGCAGCCTGATCCCGGAGCGCCGGGAGGAGCCTGTGGACGAGGAGCTCATTTCCCTGATCCGCCAGACCCCCGAGCGCTATGCCGCCCAGATGGACAAGTTCCAGCTGCACCTGGCTCTGGAGGAGACCTTCCGGCTGATCCAGCGGGCCAACAAATACATCGACGAGACCGCGCCCTGGGTCCTGGCCAAGGATGAGACCAACAAACCCCGGCTGGCCAGCGTCATGTACAATCTGCTGGAGGCCCTGCGGGTGGCACTCACGCTGCTCACGCCCTTCATCCCTCAGACCTGCGAGAAGGCCTTCGAGCAGATCGGCGCCGACGAGAGCGCCCGGACCTGGGAGAGCGCCTGCGCCTATGGCGTGCTGCCCGAGACCGTCACCGTCCGCAAGGGCGAGACCCTGTTCCCCCGCGTCGACGCGGCCAAGATGCTCCAGGAGCTGGAGGAGGCCGAGAAGAAGGCCAGAGGCCCCCAAGTTAAAGTGGAGCCCGTGCTGCCCGATGTGACGATCGACGAGTTCGCCAAATGCGATATGCGGGTGTGCAAGGTCCTCAAGTGTGAGGCTGTGAAGAAGTCCAAGAAGCTGCTGCGCTTTGAGCTGGACGATGGCAGCGGCGTCACCCGCCAGATCCTCTCGGGTATCCATGAGTTTTATGAGCCCGACGAGCTTTTGGGCAAGACCGTGGTGGCGATCCTGAATCTGCCGCCCCGGAAGATGATGGGCCTGGAATCCTGCGGCATGCTGCTGTCCGCCGTGCGCGAGGTGGACGGCAAGGAGGAGCTGCATCTGCTGATGCTGGACGATTCTGTTCCCGCCGGCTCCCGGCTCTGCTGAGATCAAAAAAAGGCTTGCCCTGCCGGCCGGCGGGGCGGGCCTTTTTGCCCACTTGTAAGATAGGAAAAAGCGTGATATAATCACTTGTTGGATAAATCATCAATTTGGAGGCTGTTTTATGACTAAAATCGATATTTTCTCCGGCTTTCTGGGCGCGGGGAAGACGACGCTGATCCGCAAGCTGATCGCCGAGGGCTATAAAGGCGAGAAGCTGGTGCTCATTGAGAACGAGTTCGGTGAGATCGCCATCGACGGCGGCTTTCTGAAGGACGCCGGCGTGCAGATCACCGAGATGAATTCCGGCTGCATCTGCTGCACCCTGGTAGGTGACTTCACGAAGGCTCTGAAGAAGGTCATGGATGATTTCGCCCCTGACCGGATCCTCATCGAGCCCTCCGGCGTGGGCAAGCTCAGCGACGTGGCTGCCGCCGTGGAACGGGTGGAGGGCGCCCACATCGGCGCCAAGGTCACCGTGGTGGACGCGGGCAAGGCCAAGATGTATATGCGCAACTTCGGCGAGTTCTTCAACGACCAGGTGGCCAACGCCGATCTGATCGTTCTCAGCCGTACCGATACCGCTTCCGAGAGCAAGATCCAGACTGCGGCCGAGCTGCTCAAGAGTCTGAACGACCACGCGGGTCTCATCACCACCCCCTGGGCCGAGCTGAACGGCGAGCTGATCCGCCAGGCCATGGACGAGAACGGGCTGAAGGCGGAGATGGAGCGCCTGGAGCGCGAGCAGCACGAGCATCACCATCATCACCACGATGACGAGGAGTGCGACGATCCCGAGTGCGAGTGCCACCATCACCACGATCACGACGAGGACGAGGAGCACGAGCATCACCATCATCACCACGACGGCGAGGAGTGCGACGATCCCGAGTGCGAGTGCCATCATCACCACGACCACGACGAGGACGAGGAGCACGAGCATCACCATCATCACCACGACGGCGAGGAGTGCGACGACCCCGAGTGCGAGTGCCATCATCACCACGACCACGACGAGGACGGGGAGCACCATCACCATCATCACCACCACGCCGACGAGGTCTTTGCCAGCTGGGGCATGGAGACCCCGCGCAAGTACACCGAGGACGAGCTGCGCCAGATCCTGGAGCAGCTGGGCGACGCCGTGCAGTTCGGCATCATCCTGCGGGCCAAGGGCATCCTGGACGCCAAAGACGGCCAGTGGCTGTACTTCGACTACGTGCCCGGCGAGATCCAGATCCGCCGCGGCAGCCCCGCTGTCACCGGCCGCTTCTGCGTGATCGGTTCCCACATCCGTGAGGACGCTTTGAAGGAGCTGTTTAACATTGCCTGAGAATAGAGATCTGCCTGTCTACCTGTTTACCGGTTTCCTGGAGGCGGGAAAGACCAAATTCATCCAGGAGACCCTGGAGGACAAGCGCTTCTGCAACGGAGAGCGGACCCTGCTGCTCATCTGCGAGGAGGGCGAGGAGGAGTACGAGCCGGATCAGTTCGCCGATCCCAACGTGTTTTTCTCCACCATCCGGGACCAGAGCGAGCTGAACGAGGAGAACCTGAAGGCCATCGTTCATAACTGCCGGGCCGAGCGGGTGGTCATCGAGTATAACGGCATGTGGCTGCTGGATACGCTGTACCAGGCCATGCCGGAAAACTGGGTGGTGTACCAGGAATTCATGTTCGCCGACGCGGGCAGCTTCCTGAGCTACAACGCCAATATGCGCCAGCTGGTCTACGACAAGCTCAAGAGCGCGGAGCTGGTGGTGTTCAACCGCTTCCAGAGCTCCATGGACAAGATGGAGTTCCACAAGATCGTCCGCGGCGCCTCCCGCCGGGCGGATATCGCCTACGAGTATCCCGGCGGCAAGGTGGAGTATGACGACATTCAGGACCCCCTGCCCTTCGACCTGGAGGCCCCCATCGTCCAGATCGGCGACGAGGACTACGCTCTGTGGTACCGGGATATGTCCGAGGAACCCAAGAAGTACGAGGGCAAGACCGTGCGCTTCAAGTGCCGGGCCCTGGTGCGCCGGAAGCTGCCCAACCAGACCTTTGTGGTGGGCCGCCACGTGATGACCTGCTGCGTGGAGGATATCCAGTTCGCCGGCATGGTGTGCCAGTGGGAGAAGGCGGAGACCGTCCGGGACGACAGCTGGATGATCCTGACCGCCACCATCCACTTCAAGTTCAACCGCGCCTACGGCAAGAAGGGCCCGGTGCTCAGCTACATCGACTCTGAGCCCTGTGAGGCCCCCAAGCAGGACGTGGCGACCTTCTATTGAGTGAATCGTAAAAACGGAATCGTGAATCGTTATGGCGTCGCTTCGCAAGGGTTTGACGCGGCGCGCCATGACGCACCTGGTACCCTATGAAATACAAATGCCTTGTCTTTGACCACGACGATACGGTGGTCAACAGCACCGCCACCATTCATCACCCCTGTTTTGAGGAGTATCTGCGCCTGTATTATCCCGGGCGCAGTTGCTCTCTTGAGGAGTATTTCTGGAAGAACTTCACCCCGGGTTTCGTGGAGATGTGCCGCCAGGACTACGGCATGACCGACGCCGACCTGGAGGTGGAGGGACAATTCTGGCGCAGTTACGTGCGCACCCGCATCCCCGCGGCCTATCCCGGCATCCGGGAGATCATGGAGCGGCAGAAGGCCCAGGGCGGGCTTGTGTGCGTGGTCTCCCATTCCTTTGAAGACAATATTCGCCGGGATTACCGTCATAACGGCCTGCCGGAGCCGGATCTGGTCTTCGGCTGGGAGCAGCCGCTGGAGCGCCGGAAGCCGGAGCCCTGGCCGCTGGAGGAGATCATGCGGACCTACGGCCTGCAGCCCTCGGATCTGCTGATGATCGACGATCTGAAGCCCGGCTACGACATGGCCCTGCGCTGCGGCGTGGATTTCGCCGCTGTGGGTTGGTCCAACGATATCCCTCAGATCGAGGCTTTCATGCGCCGCAACTGCGGCCTGTATTTCAAGACCGTGGGAGAACTGGCCGATTATCTGGCCTGAGGGGAGGAAGAGCATGGAGAAACTGTCAAGAGCGCTGACCGGCCTGATGCTGGCTCTGTTTGCTCTGGCTCTTGCTCTGACCCTGGCCCTGGCCGCCCAGGAGGGATTGAGCCGACATGGGTTGATCGGTGCGCTGCTGGCGGCGGGCTGCCTGACGGCGCTCATCCTGTTTCTTCGCCGCAGGCCGGGCTCCGAATTGGCGGAGCGCCTGGGGCCGGGAAAGACCGCCCTGGTTCTGAGCCTTGTTTTTCTGGCCCTGAACGGGGCCTGGCTGCTCTGCTTCGATCTATTGCCGGAGGGGGACTACGGCCGCTTCTGGAGCGACGCGGTGAGCCTGTCCCGGTTCGGACGCCTGGAGGGGGACGCCGCCCTGTACGACGCCCTCTATCCCCATATCCTGGGCTACGCCAGCTTCCTGGGTCTGCTGCTGCGGCTGTTCGGAGAGCAGGTAGCGGTGGCCGAGTGGGCCAACCTCTTGCTGAGTCTGGGGATCGGCCTGGCCCTGTACGGCGTCTGCCTGCGGCTCTTCGGCCTGCGGGCCGCCTGCGCCGCCTTCCTGCTGTGGACCCTGTGCCCCTCCAAGACGCTCTACAACGCCCTGGTTTTGTCCGAGCCGCTGTACACCTGCCTGCTGCTGGCCTACACGCTGCTGCTCGGCTTCAGCGAGAGGGTGGACCGACTCTGGGCCATGGCGCTGCTGGGCGCACTGGCCGGCCTGATCCTGCGGGGCGTGAATGTAGCCCGGCCCATCGCCGCCGTGTGCCTGATCGCCCTGGGGATCTGGATCCTGTTCCTCCGGGGCCGGGATCTGAAAAAGGGCCGGGACTGGCTGCGCTGGGGGCTGTTTCTGGTGCTGCTGCTGGCGGTTTACCGGCCCACAGGAACGCTTTGGGACGCCCATGTGCAGCAGGTCACCGGCTATGAGCCCGCCGGGATCCCGGGTTACAATTTCTACGTGGGCTTCAATGAGGACACCCGGGGCATGTACTCGGAGGAGGATATGGAGACCTTCGGCCGGGTCCTGAACGAAGAGGCCGGCGGCCAGCCCAAGGCGGGCCAGCAGGCCATGTTCGCTCTGGCTGCGGAGAGAATCCGCTCCCTGGGCAGCAGGCTCCCGCGGCTGCTTCTGAGCAAATGGAAGGTGTTCCTGGCCGACGATCAGGCCGCTGTGTTCTATTACGGAAGTTCCATCCCCGAGGGCCTGCGGGGCCTTGGAAATCTGATCTGCAATACCTGGTACTATACCGTGATCCTGCTGGCGCTGGCCGGGGCCTGGCGCCTCTGGCGGAGACGGGAGCAGGGGACGGTTCTGACCGCGCCGCTGTTCGTTCTGGGCCTGAGTCTGGCCCAGATGCTGGTGGAGGTCTCCGGACGCTACCACTATTCCGCACTTCCCATGCTGGTGCTCCTGGCCGCCTGTGCCGGCGGAGCGGAGCTCAGATCTGAGACGGGGGAGGGCTGAGGATGGAGAAGCTGTCCCGGAGCCTGACCGGTCTGATGCTGGCAATTTTCGCGCTGCTGACGGGCCTGGCGATCCTGCTGGGCACCGTGGGAAATCTTGCGCATAAGTCCTATTTGGCGGCGCTGGTCCTGTCCGCGCTCCCACTGGGCCTGTGGCTGCTGTTGGGAAAGAGGAAGCCCGCAGTGCCCTCTCTTGCGGAGCGTGTGGGAGCGGGGAAGACCTGCCTTGCCCTGACGGCGCTGTGTCTGGTGCTGAGTCTGGCGGCGGCCCTGCCCCTGCGTCTGGAGCCGGAAGTGGACGCCTATACCTATTGGATCACCGCCTTGGCCCTGAGCCGGGGCGAGCCGATTCCCAACCCGGAGTTCGTGGCGATGTTTCCCCACATCATGGGCTACGCCGCCTTCCTGGCGCCGCTGCTGCGCCTGTTCGGGGAGAGCCTGGCGGTGCCGGCGGCAGCCAACGCCGTGCTGGGCTGCCTCAGCGGCCTCTGCATCTTCTGCCTGCTGCTGCGATGGCGGGATCTGAGGACCGCCGCTCTCGGCTGCCTGTTCTGGATCTGCTGCCCCTCCCGGCTGCTGTTCTGCGAGGGAGTCTATGCCGACGCGTACTATACCTGCCTGCTGCTGCTGTTTCTGACCCTGACGGCCTATGCCGACCGGGTCCGGCTCCCGCTGATGCTCGGGATGGGGGCTCTGGGCGGACTGGCCCTGCGGCTGATGAACACCGCCCGGCCCATCGGCGTGATCCCTATGATCGCCCTGGGGATCTGGATCCTGCTGCTGCGGGGAAAGAAAGCGAAGGAGCCGTCCGGCTGGCTGCGCTGGGGCGCTTATCTGGCCCTGGTGCTGGCGGTGTATCTGCCTCTGGGCGGCCTTTGGAACGGGTACCTGGAGGACAGGATCGGGCAGGAGACGGCCTCGGTCCCCGGCTACAGCATCTGCGTGGGCTTCAATATGGACACCATGGGCTCCTACAGCGAGGAGGATATCGCCCGGCTCCATGGGATCTACTGGGACACGCTCAGCGCCGAGCAGGCCCAGCAGCAGATGCTGGACCAGGCGGCGGAGCGGGTGCGGCAGGCGGATCTGGGACGGCTGCTGCCGAGAAAGCTGGCCACGCTGCTGGGCAACGACGAGGCGGGAGCCTACTATGACGCGCCGGCCCTGGGCGATACCGCCTATCGCCTGGCCTGCATGATCAGCAATGTGTATTACTATTTCCTGGCGGGGCTTGCTCTGCTGGGCGCCTTCCGACTGTGGAAGCGGCGGGAGCAGGGGACCTTCCTGCTGGCCCCCCTCTATGCCATCGGCCTGATCCTGAGCCAGATGCTGGTGGAGGTCGCCGCCCGCTACCACTATTCCATCATCCCTGTATTCGTCCTGCTGGCCGCCTGCGCCGGCAGAAAAACAGAAATAACTTCGGAAAGCTAAAGGAGGAAGACCATGACGCCAGTACTGTACATCGTGATCCCCTGCTACAACGAACAGGAGGTTCTGCCCATCACGGCGCCCATGTTCCTGGAGAAGATCCGGAATCTGGCCGCGGTTGGCAAGATCAGCGACGAGAGCCGGGTCCTGTTCGTCAACGACGGCAGCAAGGACCGGACCTGGGAGATCATCAAGGAGCTCTCCCGGCAGGATCCCCACTACATCGGCATCTGCCAGAGCCGGAACCGGGGCCATCAGAACGCCGTCCTCGCGGGCCTCATGGAGGCCAAGGACCGCTGCGACATCACTATCTCCATCGATTGCGACGGTCAGGACGACATCGACGCCATGGATCAGATGGTGGACGAGTATCTCAAGGGCTGCGACGTGGTCTACGGCGTGCGCTCCAGCCGCCGGACCGACACCTTCTTCAAGCGCTTCACCGCCCAGAGCTTTTACAAGTTCCTGGCGGCCATGGGCGCCGAGGTCGTCTATAACCACGCCGACTACCGGCTCATCAGCAGCCGGGTCCTGCAGGAGTTTGCCAACTTCAAGGAGGTCAATCTGTTCCTCCGGGGTCTGATCCCCCTGGTGGGCTTCAAGAGCACCACGGTCAGCTATTCCCGGGCCGAACGCATCGCCGGCGAGAGCCACTATCCTCTGAAGAAAATGATCGGCCTGGCGGTGGACGGTATCACCAGCCTGTCGGTAAAGCCCCTGCGGCTCATCACCGGCTTCGGCCTGGTGGTGGCGCTCATCAGCTTCATCGGCGTACTCTGGGCCCTGATCACCGCCCTGTGCGGGAAAGCCGTGACCGGCTGGGCCAGCATGACCTGCATCGTCTGTTTTGTCAGCGGGGTGCAGCTGATCTGCCTGGGCATCATCGGGGAGTATATCGGGAAGATCTATATGGAGACCAAGGCCCGTCCCCGTTATATCATCAGCGAGCGGACCTGGGAGCGGGATTGAGCCGAATTGTTTATTAAATTTCCTTAATTTCGACGCTAAAGTGGGGGATTTTGCCCGAAAAACACGCAAAAAAACCGCCTTTGGGGCGGCTTACTCTTGACGAAATCCCAATAAAGTTGTATTATGCTATCAGTACCCTACCCGATTCCTTGATGATTGGAGGATCAAATATGAGCGTTTTACCTGAAGTGAAATGCCGCCGCTGCGGACAGACGTTTTCGGCGCTGCGCGGCTCCTGCCCCAATTGCGGTACGCGCAGGGTGAACCAGAGCGGACGGGTCCCCGCCGCCTCACCCAGCACCGTCAAGGGAACTCCGGCTGCTGAGCGGGCGGAGTCCAATACCAAGTGGCAGATGATTTTTGGCCTCATCCTTGTGGTGGCCGTTGTTCTTGCGGTGATCGTGATGGTCTCCACCAGCCTGAACGGGCTGGACGGCAATCCCTCCGGCGGTTCCGCCGGCCGGACGCCCGCCACCACGGCGGCTCCCGAGATCACACCTGAGATCAGCCAGGTGATCGAGACCGCGCCTACGCCCACGCCCACGCCTACCCCCAAGCCGGATTCCGTCAAGGTGTTCTTCTTCGAGAAGGAGACCCAGGAGTTTACCCTCCGCGCCGGTTGGGAGCCGGTCAAGCTGACTGCCCAGGCCTACCCTGTGGGCAACTTCCCCGACGCGACCTTCAAGTGGACCATCAGCGACGACAGCGTGATCAAGATCTCCGTCAGCGATGACACCAAGGAGTGCACCTGTGAGTTCGTGTCCCACAAGCCCGGCGGCGTGACCCTGACCTGCTCCTGCAACGGCGTGGAGACCAAGGTTACGATCTACACCGGCAACTGAGAATCGGTACAATCGAAAATCTCCCCGGAGCTTTCCGGGGAGATTTTTCTTGGACAAAGACGAAGGGAGACTGCAAATGGCGGCGGATATGACCGTCCCCTGCGGGGAGGGCTACCTGAACCTGCGAGTGGGAGCCATCATCCAAAAGGGAGACAGATTCCTCATGGTGGGGAACGAGGACTCCCCCTATCTGTATACCGTGGGCGGGAGGATCCAGTTCGGCGAGACGGCGGAGCAGGCCGTGGTCCGGGAGGTCCGGGAGGAGACCGGACTGGCGCTGGAGATCGACCGGCTGGGCTTTGTCCATGAGAACTACTTTATCGGCGATTCTCCCTCCAAGCTGGGGAAGGTGATCTACGAGCTGTCCTTCCTCTTCTACATGAAGACGCCCGAGGACCTGCAGCTTCGCTGCGACAGCTTCACCGAGGATGGCTTCCGGGAGCATCTGACCTGGGCCAGCGCCGACGATCCCCGGCCCATGTATCCCGGCTTTTTCCGGACGGAGCTGAAGAAACCGAGGCAGGAGATCCGCCATCTGGTCACAGACGAGAGATGGCTGCCCGGCTGCAAGGTGACGGTAAAGGTGGATCGGCCCATGGGCAGCGCCCACCCGGAATGGCCGGACCTGATCTACCCGGTGAACTATGGTTATGTGCCCGGACGGATGGCCCCGGACGGGGAGGAGCAGGACGCCTATCTCCTGGGCGTGGAGGAGCCGGTGGAGGAGTTCACCGGCAGACTGGCCGCGGTGATCCACCGGCTGGACGACGCGGAGGACAAGTGGGTGGTGACGCCCCTGAATCTGCGCCTGTCCGAGGAGGAGATCCGGGAGAAGACCTGGTTCCAGGAACGGTATTTCAAGAGCGAGATCCGGATGGCGGACGCATAAAGGGCTGCGGTTTTGCCGCAGCCCTTTATGACGTCAATATTGATCAAACCAAGCCTCGTCCCGTTCCCAGAAGGCGTAGAGCGTTCGGTCTTCGGTGCCGGCGTCGCCGCAGGGCTGACCCTGGGCGTCGATGCAGCACAGGCCGGCGCCCTCCGGCTCGGTGTACCAGCCCCGGAACACAAAGCCGGGCCGCTCTGCCACCGGGAGGGTTTCCGTCACCATGCCGTTGACGGCCGGGACCTGGGTCTCGCTCAGAAGCTCGGGCCCGGCCTCAAACTGGCCGTCGCCGTCACTTGAACAGAAGCGCCCCTCAACAAGATCATACATGCCCGCCGTGCCGTCGCTGAGGCGGACGCAGGGCAGGTAGTCGCGGACCGGCTCCTGCTCGTCCCAGATCTTACAGCCGTAGACCCGCAGCGCGTAGTCGCCAAGATATTCCACGTCTCCGGCCATGCCGTTACGGTCTCCGTTGTCCCGGGAGAACAGGTAGAAGCTCCGGCTCACCGGCTCGGTGAAGTCATAGAAGGTCATGCCTACCGTCACGTTGGGATAGAAGTAATCCTCCGGATGGAGCCAGGCCACAGTCCGGGCGGAGGGGTCCTCAAGCTGGGAATACTGGGTGCCGGTGGCGGTGTAGAAATGGGCCTCGTTGTTCTGCCCCAGGTGGTAGCCCACCTCCATGAACAGCTCGCACTTTCGCTCAAAGCAGCCGAAGAACCAGGATTCCACGTTGTGGTATCCCTCCACGCATTCGAAATCCACCCAGAAGCCGGTCTGGTTGGTGGGGAAGACCCCGGTGTCGATGTAGGTTTCGGTGTAGGCGGTGGAGTTGCGGGCCAGGGTATAGTCCGTCAGCTGATAGCCCTCGGGCAGCCCGTCGTTCTTCAGCGTGATGGTGGAGAGAATCTCCGGGGTGGGCTCCGGTGTGGCAAGCGGTTCCGGCGTGGCCGCCTCGACCGGCTGAGCGGGAGCGGCAGGGGAGCCGCAGGCGCAGAGCAACAGCGCCAGGAGAAGGATCGGAACAAAAAGCCGAAGCGCTTTCATTTCAGGTACCTGCCTTTCTTTCAGATGGCCTTGCCAGTGTATCACAGAAACCGCGGGGGCACAATCCAAAATCGCGAAAGAGGCAAAAAATGCTGGAATTTCTCTTGCATTTACCGGAGAGCTGTGATACAATCCCCCTTGCGCCATGTAACTATGCCCTGTTGCGGGCACAATCATGGCAGCCTTGGACGAGGAGCGTAACACCTATGAAGGCAGGTATCCATCCCAACTATAAGCCGACCACCATCCGCTGCGCCTGCGGCGCCGTGATCGAGACCGGGTCCACCAAGCAGAACATCACCGTTGAGATCTGCTCCAAGTGCCACCCCTTCTACACCGGCAAGCAGAAGCTGGTCGACACCAGCGGCCGCGTGGATAAGTTCAACCGCAAGTACGGCATCAAGTGATCGGTTCTTTTTGCTGATCCGACAGCAGCACCCGCAGGGCCTGGGCTCTGCGGGTGCTGCTGTTTTCGGAAGGGAGAAAAAACCATTGACTACAGGGGACTGCGGATGTAAAATACATTGATTTGTTATGATTTCTTGACAGGAGGCGCTTATGGCACAGATGCAATTTGCGGACGCAGAGCGGCTGCATCACGCCTATATCGTCTCTGAACCGGACGGGGAGAAATGCCTGGAGCTGGCCCGGGAGCTGGCTGCCGCGCTGGTGTGCTCGTCTGACGGGCCGGTGCCCTGCGGCGTCTGCGCCGCCTGCCGGAAGGTCCGGGAACAGATCCACCCGGATGTGATCACCATCCGCCGGGATACCTCCCGGGACGGCCGGAAGAAGACGGAGATCAGCGTGGACCAGATCCGCGCCATGGCCGCCGACGCCTACGTGCTGCCCAACGAGAGCCCCAGAAAGGTCTATATCGTGGACGAAGCGGAGAAGATGAATTTCAGCGCTCAGAACGCGGCGCTGAAGCTGCTGGAGGAGCCGCCGAGAGGGGTCTACTTTCTCCTCTGCACGCCCAATCCCGGCTCACTGCTGCCCACCGTCCGGTCCCGCTGCGCCGTGTTCTCCCGAAACAGCGGCGATCAGGAGGATCCGGAGCTGCGGAAAAAAGCGGATGAGTTCCTCCGGGCCCTGGCCAAGGGGGATGCGCTGGAGCTGATGAGCTGGTGCTCGGCCAACGAGACCATGGACAACCGCCTGGCGCCGGATTTCTTTGCCCAGCTGCAGTCCCGGGCCGCGGATCTGCTCTGCGGCAGGGATCGGGAGCCCGGTCTGGATCGGGAAGCCCTGATCATGGTCACCGAACTGTGTCAGAAATGTATGAAATACCTTCGGGTCAACGTAAGCTGCAAACAGATATTCGCCCTGCTGGCGGTGGAGGCCATCGCTGGGGACGGGAAACAGAGGAAAAACCATTGATTGAAATCGTCAGTATTCGTTTTAAAAACCGGGGCAAGAGCTATTATTTCGCCCCCAACGGCCTGCAGGTCCGCTCCGGCGACAAGGTGATCGTGGAGACGGCCAAGGGCCTGGAGATCGCCGAGGCCAGTCAGGGCAACCACATGGTGGAGGACACCGCCGTGATCCAGCCCCTGCGCCCGGTGGTGCGCATGGCCACCACCGATGATCTGCGGGTGGCGGAGCTCAACAAAAAGAGAGAGCAGGAGGCCATGGTCATCTGCCGCCGGAAGATCGCCGAACACGGCCTGGAGATGAAGCTGGTGGACGCGGAGTGCAACTTTGAGGGCACCAAGACCACTTTCTTCTTCACCGCCGACGGCCGGGTGGATTTCCGGGAACTGGTGAAGGACCTGGCGGGGGTGTTCCGCAACCGGATCGAGCTGCGGCAGATCGGCGTCCGGGACGAGGCCAAGATGATCGGCGGGATCGGTATCTGCGGCCGGCCCTACTGCTGCCATCAGTTCCTGGAGGACTTCCAGCCGGTATCCACCAAGATGGCCAAGGTCCAGTCCCTGTCTCTGAACCCCACCAAGATCTCCGGCAGCTGCGGGCGGCTGATGTGCTGCCTGCGGTATGAACAGGAGGCCTATGAGGATCTGCTCAAGCGGGTGCCCAAGCAGGGCTCCTTTGTGGAGACCATCGACGGCTACGGTACCGCTGTGCAGGTCAATCTCCTGCGCCAGAACGTGAAGGTCCGCCTGGACGGCGAGAGCGAGGACAGCCTGCATCTGTATAAGGCCAGGGAGCTGGCCCAGGTGCCCGGCGGCCGTCCGAAGGACGGAATGGAGCCGCCTCATGTGCTCGAGTATGTGCCCGAGGAGCCGGAGCCGGAGGAAGAGCCGGAGGACAACTGGTCCGTGCCGGTGCTGGTGGTTCCTGAGGCGGAGACCCTCGGGAGAGAGGAAAGCGGCGAAGGGGAGAAGCGGTCCCGGAGAAAACGGAACCGCAGGAGCGAAAGCCGCACCGACCCGGAGAAGCAGAAGCCCGGCGAGTCCGGAAAGGCGCACAGCGGGAGCGACGCCCGGAAGGACGGCGACGCGAAGAAGGCCGAAAAGACCGAGAAGCCGGAAAAGACCGAGGAAGGCAAGAACCGGAGAAATCGCAGCCGGGGCGCCAGGACCGTGAAGGTGGAGGCCCACGCCGTTTCCGGCGGAGAGAAGGTCAAGGCTGCGGACAAGGCCGATGGCGGAAAGACCGGCGGGGAAGAGGGCAAGGCAAAAGACGAAGCCCGCCGCCGGAGGAATTATCACCACCGCAAACCCAAATCCAAGGGCGAATCTCCCAAAGCCTGAAGGCCGAGAGATTCCTATCCATCCAATCAAAACAGAGAGTCGGACCCGACTTGGGCCCGGCTCTCTGTTTCCTCAGGAAGCAAGAAAATTCGTGACAAAACGGGACCGATATGATATGCTCTATAATATAATCCGAGCGTGTCGACATTTTAGATAAATACACAGGAGAGGGAGCGAACAATGGTAACAAACAAAGAGAATCTGTTCAAGCTTGGTAAGAAGATCACGGACCGGATCCCTTACAAGCTGGGCCTGAAGCCCATCGACGAGGAATGTCCCGAATACTGGGGCTTCAAAGACGTGCTTGACGACGAGATGGTGGAGATCGCGCTGACCATGGACAAGCGCGTCCGCTACAGCCTCAAGCAGCTGGTGCAGATGACCGGCAAGGAAGAGGAGCATCTGTACGAGAAGCTCCAGGAGATGTCCGTCATCGGCCTGCTGGAGTACGACTACGGCGAGAAGTATGACCAGGACATCCCCCACACCCGGGAGAACCGCCTGTACTACCTGTCCATGTACGTCCCCGGCTCCGCCGAGATGCTGAACATGCATCCCACTCTGGCCGAGGAGCATCCCGAGGTCACCCGCTTCTTCGAGCGCATGACCTTCCTGCCCCTGGAGAAGGTCACCGCCATGGTGCCTCCCGGAGGCGCCGGCATCGGTATGCACGTGATTCCCGTGGAAAAGGCCATCCCCGCCCACCAGCAGTCCCTGAGCATCGAGCATATCTCCCACTGGCTGGAGAAGTACGACGGCCATATCGGCGTGGGCGTCTGCTCCTGCCGTCGGGCTGAGACCGTCCAGGGCCGCGGCTCCGGCGATATCAAGTCCGACTGGTGCGTCGGCGTAGGCGAGTTTGCCGACTACCTGGTGGAGACCGGCAAGGGCCGCCGCATCGACAAGGAGGAGGCTCTGCGCATCTTCCAGCGGGCTGAGGATCTGGGCTACGTGCACCAGGTCACCAACATCGACGGCGAGAACAAGATCTTCGGTATGTGCAACTGCGCCCCCGGCGTGTGCTATGCTCTGCGGACCTCTCAGCTGTTCAATACCCCCAACATGTCCCGCAGCGCCTACGTGGCTCATGTGGACAAGGACAAGTGCGTGGCCTGCGGCAAGTGCGTGGAGGTCTGTCCTGCCGGCGCCGCCCGCCTGGGCCAGAAGCTCTGCACCAAGCAGGGCCCCGTCAGCTATCCCAAGCACGAACTGCCCGACGCCACCAAGTGGGGCCCGGAGAAGTGGTCCCCGGACTACAAGGCCCTCAACCAGCTCAACTGCTACGACACCGGCACCTCTCCCTGCAAGACCGCCTGCCCGGCCCACATCGCCGTTCAGGGCTACATCAAGATGGCCGCTCAGGGCCGTTATCTGGACGCCCTGAAGCTCATCAAGCAGGACAATCCCTTCCCCGCCGTCTGCGGCAGCGTCTGCAACCGCCGCTGCGAGGAGGCCTGCACCCGCGGCACCATCGACCGGCCCGTGGCCATCGACGAGATCAAGCGCTTCGTCTCCGAGCTGGAGCTGAAGGCCGAGACCCGCTATGTCCCGCCGGTGAAGAACTTTAACCCCGATCCCAACTTCCGCTACCCCCAGAAGATCGCCATCATCGGCGCCGGCCCCGCCGGCCTGAGCTGCGCCTTCTACCTGGCCAATATGGGCTACGAGAACGTCACCGTCTTTGACCGCAACCCGGTCCCCGGCGGCATGCTCACCCTGGGCATCCCCTCCTTCCGGCTGAGCCGTGAGGTCATCAACGCCGAGATCGACGTGCTGCGCGAGATGGGCGTGAAGTTTGAGATGGGCGTGGAGATCGGCAAGGATATCACCATCGCCCAGCTGCGCGAGCAGGGCTACAAGGGCTTCTATCTGGCCATCGGCGCCCAGAAATCCTCTCCCATCGGCATTCCCGGCGAGGACCTGGAGGGCGTATTCGGCGGCGTGGGCTTCATGCGTCAGGTGAACCTGGGCGAGAAGCCCCGGCTGGGCAAGCGCTGCGCCGTCATCGGCGCGGGCAACGTGGCCATGGACGTGTGCCGCACCGCGGTCCGTCTGGGCGCGGAGGAGACCTATATCATCTACCGCCGGTCCGAGGCTGAGATGCCCGCCGACCGGGAAGAGGTGGAGGAGGCCAAGGCCGAAGGCGTGCAGTTCCGCTTCCTGAACGCTCCTGTGGAGATCCTGGGCAAGGACGGCAAGGTCTGCGGCCTGAAGGTGGAGATCATGGAGCTGGGCGAGCCCGACGAGAAGGGACGCCGCAAGCCCGTTGGCACCGGCCGGTTCGAGACCATCGAGGTAGACTCCGTCATCGGCTCCATCGGCCAGCGCATCGACTGGGGCAAGCTGGATCTCGGCAGCGTCAAGATCGGCCAGAAGGGCAACGCCGAGGCTGACGCCCAGACCTTCCAGACCGCCGAGCCCGATATCTTCGTGGGCGGCGACTGCCTGACCGGACCCAAGTTCGCCATCGACGCCATTGCCGCCGGCCGCGAGGGCGCCATCAGCCTGCACCGCTTCGTGCAGCCCGGCCAGGATCTGCTCATCAACCGCAACCTGCGCCACTTCATCGAGCTGGACAAGACCGACATCATGATCCCCTACGACTACGATCACGCTCAGCGCCAGGTGCCCAGCTACGACGCCGCCAAGGCCAAGACCTTCGAGAAGGACCGTCTGCCCTTCACCGAGGAGCAGGTCAAGCGGGAGGCTGCCCGCTGCCTGGGCTGCGGCGCCACCGAGGTGGACGAGAACCAGTGCATCGGCTGCGGTCTGTGCACCACCAAGTGCGAGTTCGACGCCATCCACCTGCTCCGCGATCACCCGGAGGCCAGCACCATGTACCGGGCCGAGGACAAGCTGAAGGCTATCGGACCCTACGCCCTCAAGCGTGAGATCCGCATCCTGAAGAACAAGAAGAAGTAAATCGTACAAAAGACAGAAAACGAGGCTGTGATGATCGTCACAGCCTCGTTTTTCACCCTGTGCGCAAAAAAGCCCCCGAAACCGTGGTTTCGGAGGCTTGCTGTCTGTCTCAATTCTGCCCGTGGGGATAGTACAGGGGATCGTTTTCAATGTAGGCATAGCAGTAGGGGGCGGAGCCGTAGCCGAACTGCTCCCGCAGCAGGGCGTAGCGGGGATCGGCGATACCGCCGCCCAGAGCGTCGTAGGCCACGTAACGCCAGCCGCCGTCCACCGGATCCTCGATGTCGGTGACGATCTTGCACTGGGGGGCCCGGCGCTGCATCTCCTCAATCTGCTCCGGGGGTACCGGGTCGTAGATGCCGATGTAGAGCCGTTCCAGCTCCGTCAGCTCGTACAAAGGGGTAATGTCCATCAGCGTGAAGTTGTAGCAGATGTTCAGGTGCCGCAGATTCTTCAGCCCGGACAGAGGCCGCAGATCGCTGACACCGGAGGTCTGGATCTCTAGATACTCCAGCTTGGGGCAGTTGGCCAGGGGACTGAGGTCGTGGAAGCCGCCCATGGCCAGCACCAGCACCTCCAGATCCGGCATGTAGGCGCAGAAGGAGATGTCGTCCAGCTGGTCGTTGTGGCCCAGATCCAGATACTTGACCTTGGTGCAGTATTTGAGCGCTTCGGTGGTGGCCTTGTTCAGCTCTCCGCACTTGTCCGGGTTGGAGGCCAGGATCTTCTCCACATCGGTCCGGGCGGTGTAGCCACCCTCCCGGCCCTTGCCGAACCAGATGCGCCAGACCACATCGGCGTTGGGCAGGGAATCCCGGATCTCGGCCATGCGCTCGTCAGAGACCTCGCAGAAGTCCATGTCCAGATAGCTCAGCTCAGGCATGCACAGGGCAATGGCCTGGACCAGCTCGCCCTCATCGTCCATGGCGATGTGGTTCATATCCATGAAGGTGCTGTCCAGCGTGAAGTCCTTGCCGTAGAAGGTGAAGGCGTAGCTGAAATGGGCCTGGGGGGCGGCGTCCTCCATGGCGCGGATGGTGCGGAAGTCCAGTGGGCTGTCCTCCAGCCCGTTGCGCTGCCGGTAATCGCCGCTGCCCAGCTCCACCTCGGTAAGGTTCTTCATCATGGGCAGCCACTCCAGAAGAGCGCCAGCCAGATCCTGACGCTGGGACAGATCCACGCTGGTGTCGGCCAGGGTGAAGCGCTCGGAGTCCAGATGGAAGGCATAGGCGATCTCCACCTCCGGGTGCTCCCTGCACATTTTCTCCACTTCCCAGGCCTTGTAGCTGTCTTCTCCCAGGTCCACAAAGCGCAGATCCTCGGTCCACTGGATGCCCTCCGCGGCCTCGGGCGGCTCCTCGGAGAGATCCAGGCTGGTCACCGGCTCGGGGGTGGGAGTGGGCGCGGACTCGATCACCGGCACCGGTGTGGGCTCGGCGGCGGGGGAGGACTGGCCGCAGGCGCACAGCACCAGGGCCAGCAGCACCGACAGCAGCAGACAGAATTTACGCATGAGACGCCTCCAGAACGAAAATGAAGGGACGGAGTCCCCTGAGATCACAAAATTGCGACTCTCAGTATAACACTCCGCCCCATGGTTTTCAAGTATTCGCTTATTTCTCGAACTCCTCCGCCACCTTAACCAGCAGCTCCCGGATCTCCAGCTGCTGAGGACAGACGCTCTCGCACTGGCCGCAGCGCACACAGTCGGAGGCCTTGCCCCGATCCTGGGTCAGAGCCTGATACCGGGACTCCTGGCCCCAGTTGTGGAAGACCTTCTTCATGTTCATGCAGTGGAACAGATCCGGAATGGGGATCTGCATGGGACATCCCTCCACGCAGTAGCGGCAGGCGGTGCATGGGATCCGATTCTCCCTGACCAGCAGCTCCCGGACCTTGGCCACCGCCGCCTGCTCGTTTTCATCCAGGGGGCGGAAGTCCTTCATAAAACCGGTGTTGTCCTCCATCTGATCCAGAGTGCTCATGCCGGAGAGCACCACGCAGACCTGGGGGAAGCTGGCGGCAAAGCGCACGGCAAAGCTGGCATAGCTGCCGCCCAGGGGATCCAGCAGGGCTTTGGCCGAATCGGGCAGATTCACCAGGGTGCCGCCCTTCACCGGCTCCATAATGAGCACCGGCTTGTTGTGCCGGGCCAGAACCTCATACACGGCCCGGCTCTGGACGTTGGGATTCTCGTAGTCCAGATAGTTGAACTGGATCTGGACCACCTCGATCTCGGGGTACTCGCTGAGGATCTGCTCCAGCGCCTCCGGAGAGTCGTGGAAGGAGATGCCCACGTGGCGGATCTTCCCCTCCTTCTTCAGCTCGAAGGCCGTCTCATAGGCCCGGCAGGCTTTGAAGTGCTGGAAGATCCTCAGGTTCTGGGCGTGCATCAGGTAGAAGTCGAAGTATTCCACCCCGCAGGCCTCCAGCTGGGACTGGAAGAAGGGCCGGATATCCTCCTCCTTCTCGAAGTAGTTGCCGGTGAGCTTGTCGGTGAGCAGAAACTTTTCTCTCGGGTAGCGGCTGGTCAGGCAGGAGCGCAGGGCCGTTTCGCTGCGGCCTCCCAGATAGCCGTGGGCCGTGTCGAAGTAGTTGAAGCCCTGCTCCAGGAAGCGGTCCACCATCTGCGTGAACTGGGGCAGATCCACCTCCTCGCCGATGAGGGGCAGACGCATGCAGCCAAAGCCAAAGTTGCCGTGGATCTCGGGGAAAAATCTGTTGTTTACCATGTTTTGACCTCCTGTCAGATCTTTGATTCCAGCTTATTTCCGGATGGGAAAGCGCAGTGAGAAACAGATCCGGCCCTCCGCGCACTCCGCGGTCAGCTCGGCGCCGTAGGCGCGGGCGATGGCCCGGGCTGCGGAAAGACCGATGCCGAAGCCGCCGGTCTGGCGTGAGCGGGATTCATCCCGGCGGTAAAAGCGGTCGAAGATGCGCTCGGTGTCGATCTCCTCGCCGCTGACGCTGTTGGAGAGACGCAGCAGGGGCCGATCCCCGCCGGAGAGCTCCAGAGCGATCCCGCCGCCCTCGGAGCAGTATTTGACTGCGTTATCCAGCAGAATGCTCAGCAGCTGACCCAGCTGGCCACCGTCACCGCGGACGGATACCTCCGGCGCGATCTGTGCCTCCAGACCCAGACCCCGCAGCTCTGCCGGGGCCCGGAACATCTCCAGCTGATCGGAACAGAGCCCGCTCAGATCCACGATGCTGTCCGAGGACGGGGCCGAGGCCTCGTCAGCCCGGGCCAGGGTCAGCAGATTCTGGGTCAGGCCCGTGAGCCGCTGAACCTGGGCCCGGATATTTTGGCTGTATTTGCTCTCTCCCTGGCGCAGCTCCAGGGCCTCGGTATTGGCCAGGATAATGGCCAGGGGCGTTTTCAACTCGTGTCCGGCGTCGGTGACGAACTGCCGCTGCCGCTGCATGTTTTCAGCAATGGGCCGGATGGCCCGGCGGGAGAGCAGGGACACCAGAAGCAGCATGGCCAGCCAGGCCAGGACTCCACCCAACAGGGACAGCACCGCCAGGCGCAGAAGCGAGCGCTGCTGGCCGCTCACGTCCAGAAAGACCACGGTACGGGAATCCGGGGCGGGCTGGACGATCCGATAGCGGTAGTTCTCCAGGCGGCCCTCGTTCCGACCGCTCTCCAGTGCCTGCCGTCCCAGCGCCTCGGCCTGAGTCTCGTCCACCGTGGCGATGCGATCCAGGGAAAGGCTGCGCAATTGATCCTCTCCGTCGAAACAGACAGAGAAGGTCAGGGCGCTCATCCGGTCATTTTCATCCGGGCTGCGGCGAAACACACCTTTTTCCTGATCTTCGCGAAGCTCCGGGCGGATCGCCGGGCCAAAATCCTCGAAGGAGGCCAGTTGGCCCAGCAGCCGCTGGGAATCGGCGGCGGAGGAGACGGCGCTGAAGACGTTGATGGCGCCCAGCAGCGCCAGCAGCAGCACGCTGACCGCGATCATGGCGGTGACGATGAATTTCCTCTGCAGCGTCTTAATCATGAGGCGCCTCCAGCATGTAGCCTACGCCCCGGCGGGCCCGGATCTCCACCCGGGAGCCCAAAGCGCTCAGGCGCTTGCGCAGATAGCTCAGATACACCCACACCACGCCCACGTCCGCCTCCGTCTCATAGCCCCAGACCTTCACCAGCATATCCTCTGTGCTGAGACAGCGGCCCTGGTTGAGCATCAGCAGCTCCATGAGCTTGTATTCCAGCTTGGGCAGGACAAGGCTGGCGCTCCCGCAGCTCAGCTCCGCGGTCTGCTGGTTCAGCCGGAGGTCTCCGCAGGAGAGCAGATTGGGCGTGAATTCCTCCCGCCGCCGCAGCATGGCCCGAACCCGGGCCAGCAGCTCGCCCATGGCGAAGGGCTTGGGCAGGTAGTCGTCCGCCCCCAGGTCCAGCCCCTGGATCCGGTCCTCTACCTCGGCCTTGGCTGTCAGCAGCAGCACCGGCGTCCGACAGCCCTCGCTTCGGAGGGTGCGCAGCACCTCCAGGCCGGAGAGCCTGGGCATCATCACGTCCAGAATGATGCCGTCGTAATCCTCACTCCTGGCGTAAGCCAGGGCGTCGGCCCCGTCGTAGACGGCGTCCACGCTGTAGTTGTGGTATTCCAGAATGTCCACTACGGCCTCGCTCATGGCCGGTTCATCTTCCGCATACAGCAGCTTCACAGGCTGTCTCCCTTCCTCAGGATAAAAGAAGAAGGGGCCATGACCTCGTCACGGCCCCTTGCGCAGGTCCTCAGACTCTGCTGGCCAGATACTCCTGGATGGCGGCCATGACCTCGTCCGCATCCAAGCCGTGGACAGCGCAGGCTTCTTCAAGAGATTCCCCGATGGAGGAGGGGCAGCCGACGCAATGCATACCGGCCTGCATCAGAATATAGGCGATGCCCATGTCGTACTCAAGCATCTGACCCATGGTGGTCTGTTTTGTGATTTCCATAAGAGGGTTCCTTTCTTTCGTTTTGTTCCCGCCCATTATACCATTACTGTGATAAAAATCAAGCATTTCCAGTGGTTTTCCAGGCGTAGGCAGACTTTACAAAATGATCGTTTTTTGCCGAAAAAATTAGTTACTTTTACATATTGCAGTAAGAAAGTAGGTTGTGATATAGTAACGCCAATTGGATACTATTAAATTGCGAAACATCAGGGGGGCTGGCAATGTACCTGACAAAGAACGAACTGGAGATCATGGATGTGCTGTGGAGGGAGGACCGGGCTCTGGCCCGGGGCGAGATCCTGAGCTTGTCGGAGGACAAGACCTGGATGGACAGCTCGGTTCATATTCTTCTCAACAGCATGCTGCGCAAGGGTGCGATCCGGGAGGCCGGCTTCGTCAAATGCGGGAAGACCTGCGGCCGCGTGTACGCCGCGGCGGTGAGCTGTGAGGAATACTACGTGAGCACGCTGGATTCCACCAAGGCAAGGCCCGACGCCGTGGCGCTTCTGCAGGCCTATCTGGCCGCCGCCGACCCGGACGAGGAGGTACTGCGGGCATTGCAGGCAGCGATCGACAAGGCCCTGGCGGCAAAACAGAGCTGAATATCTGGAACGCGCAAGAGATGGCAGGAGCAGTCCTGCCGTCTTTTTTTGTCTGGAGCGAAGCCTTGACAGAATGCGGGCGGAAGAGTAAACTGTACGAAGGTTAGACAAAGCTAACTTCTTACTTCAAAGGAGCGGAGAATATGACAGAGATCAAGGTGCAGGTGGATGGAATGATGTGCTCCATGTGTGAGACCCATATCAACGACGCGGTGCGGCGGGCCTTTCCCGTGAAGAAGGTCAGCTCCTCCCACAGCAAGGGGGAGACGCTGATCCTGACCGAAGAGCCCATCGAGGAAGACAAACTCCGGCGGGTGATCGACGCCACCGGCTACACGGCGGGAGAGATCCAGTCGGCCCCGTACCGGAAAAAAGGGTTTCTCGGTCTGTTCGGCTGAGCGGGGACGGAGAAACAGAATGGAGCTGCAGAGAACATGCCGTTCTTCTGCGGCTCCATTTTTTTCTTGTACTTTGGGGCCGGGGGTGGTATCCTGTGGGCATAGTGCGGAAAGAAGGTTATTCTATGAAAATCGTTGTTTTGGGCGGCGGTCTGAGCACCGAGCGCCACGTCTCCCTGGTGACGGCCACCTCCGTCTGCAAGGCGCTGAGAGGCCTGGGCCATCAAGCAGTGTTTGTGGACCTGTTCCTGGGCCTGGAGGACTATGAGGGAGACCTGGAGGCCATCTTTGACACGCCGGACGGGCGCTGCGGCAGCGTGGCCATCGGACACGAAGCGCCGGACCTGGAGGCGGTCCGTGCCTCCCGCCGGGATCAGAGCCCCAGCCGCATCGGAAAGAACGTGCTGGAGGTCTGCAGGCTGGCCGATTGTGTGTTCCTGGGCCTGCACGGGGCCGACGGGGAGGACGGAAAGATCCAGGCCGCCCTGGAGCTGCTGGGGGTCCCCTATACCGGCTCCGGCCCGCTGGGAAGCGCCATGGCCATGGACAAGGCCGTTGCCAAGCGCATCATGGAGTCCGCCGGGGTCCTGACGCCCAAGTGGACGGAGATGACCTATACGGAGGAGCAGATCCCGGAGCTTGTTCAGACTATGCCCTTACCCTGTGCGGTGAAGGTGGTGGGCGGCGGCTCATCCATCGGCGTGTGCCTGCCCGAGACCCGGGAGGAGCTGGAGGACGCGCTGCACCAGATCCTGCGGTACGGCAATCGGGTCGTGGTGGAGGAGAAGATCCGGGGCCGGGAGCTGACCGTGCCCGTCCTGGGAGACCGGGCGCTGTGCCCCATCGAGATCGTGCCGCCGGAGGGCATGACCTTCGACTATGTGGCCAAGTACCAGCCCGGCGATGAGGGCGCCCGGGAGCTGTGCCCGGCGCCGATCACCCCGGAGGAGCGGGCGAAGCTCTCCGAGGCGGCGCTTCGTTTCCACAGGGCCCTGGGCCTGGCGGTGTATTCCCGGTCCGACTTTATTCTGGACAGCGAGGGCCGGGCCTGGTGCCTGGAGGTCAACACCCTGCCGGGGCTCACCCCCAGCAGCCTGATCCCCAAGGCGGCCCGGGAGGCGGGGATCGAGTATCCCGAGCTGTGCCAGAGGATCGTGGAGCTGTCCATGAAAGCCAGAGAGCGCTAAGTTCACAAATTGGTGATGTATTGGTGCCCGATTGTGATAAAATACCTTTTGGCTTGGGATTTCTGAGAGAAAACCCGGCTTCGGATTTCGAAAGAAACAGGTGAGGGTATGAGGGAACGATTCATCCGGTTTATGAGCGGGCGCAACGGCAACGATCCGCTGAATATGTTTCTGCTGGCGGTGTCGCTGGTGCTTCTGGTGATCTCCACCATCTTCTCCAGGGGCTTCGGGAGCTATCTGTATCCCCTGGTGCTGGCGGTGCTGGGGTACAGCTATTTTCGGATGCTGTCCCGGGACGTCTACCGCAGAAGCCGGGAGAATGCCCGTTACCTGCAGCTGAAGGACAAGCTGGCCTCCCGCTTCCGCCTGCTGAAGGAGCGCTGGACCCAGCGCAAGAATTATAAGTTCTTCACCTGCCCGGAGTGCAAGGCGGTCCTGCGGGTCCCCAGAGGCCGGGGCAAGCTGCGCATCGTCTGCCGCAAGTGCGGAAGCAGCTTTACCGGGAAGTCCTGAGATGTTCGGATACCTGACGGCGAATACCGGGGATCTGACCGAGGAGCAGTATCGCCGGTACCGGGGCAGCTATTGCGGCCTGTGCCGCTGCCTGCAGGAAAACTACGGGCAGGCGGCGCGCCTGACCCTCAATTATGATATGACCTTCCTGATCCTGCTGCTGGGTTCCCTGTACGAACCGGAGGAGCGGGAAGGGGAGGAGACCTGCCTGATCCATCCGCGGGAGCCCCATCCCTGGCGGCGGGACAGGATCACCGAGTACGCCGCGGACATGAATATGGCTCTGGCCTATCAGAAATGTTTGGATGATTGGCGGGACGACGGCAACCCCGCCGCTCTGGCGGCCGCGGGGAGCTTGAAAAGAGGCTGGAAGAAGGCGGAGGATCGCTGGCCAAGGCAGTGCCGGGCGATCCGGGAAAGCCTGGAAGCGCTGGATCGGCTGGAGACTGAGCGGATCGAAGATCCGGACGGGGCCGCCGCCTGCTTTGGCAGGATGATGGCGGAGATCTTTGTGCTTGAGGAGGATCGCTGGAGCGACACCCTTCGGCAGTTCGGCTTTGCGCTGGGGCAGTTTATCTACCTGGTGGACGCCTGCGTGGATCTGGACAAGGACGCCGCGCTCAATCATTTTAACCCCTTCCGGCGTTATTACGGCCGGCAGGACAACGGACCGAGGTTTCGCAGCTTTCTCAAGCCCATCCTCTCTGACTGCCTGATCGCCTTTGATCGCCTGCCGATGGTGCGGGATGTTGGGATCCTGCAGAATGTGCTGTGCGCCGGCCTCTGGGCCCGATTTGAACAGAAATACTCCGAGAAGGGGGGACCCGAGAGTGGTCCAGGATCCCTATAAAGTACTTGGCGTGGCGCCCGACGCCAGCGATGAAGAGGTCAAGAAGGCCTATCGGGAGCTGACAAAAAAATATCACCCGGATCTGAATCCGGGAGACGCCCAGGCCGCGGAGAAGATGAACGACATCAACGCCGCTTACGACCAGATCAAAAGCGGCGCCGCCCAGCAGTCGCCCTTCGGGCCGGGAGCGGCCCAGCAGCAGTATGACTGGACCGGCTGGAGCGGCTGGCAGCAGGCGCAGACCGGCCCCACCGAGCGGGGCGAGGTGACCGCGGCCAGAAGCTATATCCGGAACGGCATGTACCGGGAGGCATTGACCGCCCTGTCCGGAGTTCCCGTCAGCGAGCGGGACGGCCGCTGGTACTACCTCAGCGGCGTGGCCAACATGTACCTGGGCAATAAGGTGGCGGCCATGGAGGATGCGGAGCGGGCGGTCCAGTTCGAGCCGGACAACATGGAGTACCGGCATCTGCTGGCACAGCTGCAGTCCGGCGGGGATTTCTATGAGCGCTACACCGAAAACTATACCGGCGGCATCAGTGCCAACCGGATGTGTCTGACTCTGTGCGCGGCCAATATCTGCCTGAACACCCTGTGCGGCGGGCGGATCCTGTGCTGCTGAGTCGGCGGGCACGATTCGGCGAAGACAGAGAGGAGCGGAGGATCATGCCAAAACCTGTCGAGACCATGAGCGATCACGAGCTTCTGGTGGAACTGGTGCGGGAGAAGCGCCGGGCAGATCGGGAGCGGGCGGTGAAAACCGCCGTCGCTCTGGCGGTGCTGGCGGTGATCGTGGTGCTTTGTGTCATCTATGTACCGCGGATCGCGCAGACCGTCCGGCAGTTTCAGGCGGTGATGGACCGGCTGGATCAGGCGGCGTCAAGGATGAACGAGGCGGCCGACGAGATGCGCCAGGCGAGCGCGCAGGTTCAGCAGTTTTTCGGCGGCCTGGGAGAAGAGAGCCTGAGAGCCTGGCAGCAGTCTGTGGAGGACGTAAATCAGCTGCTGGAGGGTCTGAAAAAAATGTTTCCCTTCGGGTAAGGACAGAACGGAGAAAAATCATGGAGAGCCGACCGGCCGGTCGGCTCTCCATGATTTTTTTATGTCTCTTCTTTGACGGGCAGCAGCTCGGGCGGATGCTCCGGGATCCCCGCCGGCTCGATGCTCAGCACCAGCTCGGCGATCAGTCGGGCGGTATTCTCCACCCCCAGCTTCCCGGCGTTGACACAGAGATCAAAGTTGGCGGCGTCGCCCCAGACCTGATCGGTGTAGTATTTGTAATAGCTGCTCCGGTCCTTGTCCACCTGGCGCACCAGCTTGCGGGCGCGCTCCTCGGTCATGCCCCGGCGCTCCATCATGGTTTTGACCCGAAGATCCATGTCCGCCAGGATAAAGACCCGCAGCAGATCCGGCCGGTTGCGCAGAATATAGTCGGCGCAGCGCCCGACGAAAATGCAGTTGCCGCCTTCGGCCAGCTTGCGGATGGCGTCGAACTGGGCGGCAGCCACCTGCATGTTCAGCTGAAAACCTTCCCCGCCGCCCAGAATATGGGGATTGGGGGCAAAGTAGGGGGAGACGCGCTTCTCATCAAAGGAGTCCACGACCTCCTTGCTGAAGGGCGAATCCTCCGCCGCCCGGTCCACGATCTCTTTGTCATAGCAGGCGTAGCCCAGGCGCTCGGCAAGGGCGCGGGCGATCAAATGCCCGTTGCTTCCATGCTGTCTTCCGATGGTGATGACCATATTCACATGCTCCCCTCTTTGGCTTTGATCCTATTTTACACAGATTTTTCCCAAAGTGCAAGCGCGGGAATACATTTTTCGGCCCTGCGGGGCATAGGCTGTCCCGGGGGAGGGACGGCCATGGACAGAGAGGGCAGGCGGAACATTCTGCTGCTCACGGCATCGGCGCTGCTGACGGAGCTGATCGGTCTGGGACTCCGATCCTGGCTGGCCGGAAGGATCGGAGCAGACGGCCTGGGACTTGTGCAGCTGTGCCTATCCGTGGAGGGGCTGGCGGCTACCCTTGCCATTTCGGGTCTTCGCTTCGGGACTACCCGCCTGGTAGCGGAGGAACTGGGCCTGGGGCGGACGGGACAGGTGACCGCCGCGGTGGGCCGCTGCCTGGGCTATGCAAGCCTCTTCGGCCTGACCGCCGGGCTGGGGCTGTGGCTGCTGGCGGATCTGACCGCAACCCGGTGGATCGGCGAAGCGGCTTGTGCCCGGGCGCTGCGCTTCTCCGCTGTCTCCATGCCCTGTATCGCCCTGTCCTCGGCGCTGTCCGGATACTTTACCGCTGTCGGACGCCTGGGAAAACCCGCCCTCGTCCATCTGATCGAGCAGCTGGCCGGCGTCGGCCTGGTGATGGCCCATCTCAGCGCGTATCGCGGCGTTGAGCCGGGCCTATGCTGCGCCGCGGTGAGCCGGGGCCGGGCGGAGGCGGATCTGCTCTCCCTCGGCCTGATGCTGCTGGCCTTTTGGCAGGATAGCCGCCGGTATCCGCCCGATCCTTCGGCGGCGCCGGACCTGGATGAGCGACTGCTGGGGATCAGTCTGCCTCTGGCACTGGCTGCTTATGCCCGCAGCGGACTCAGCACCGCCCGGCAGCTTCTGACGCCCAGGGGCCTGGAAGCTGCGGGAGACAGCGCGCGTCAGGCTCTGGCGGGCTATGGAAGTATCCAGGGCATGATCCTGCCGCTGCTGCTGTTTCCAGCGATGATCCCGGGCGCGGCGGCGGAGCTTGCGGTTCCCGTGCTGACCGGGGCCCAGGTCCGGGGTGAGAAAGAGGCAATACAAAAAACCGCCGGGGCCCTGACCCGGCGAAGCCTGGCCTATTCCCTGGCGGTTTCTGCAGTTTTGTTTTTTCTGTCCGGCCCTCTGGCGGAGCGCCTCTTTCACAGGCCGGAACTGGCGCGATGGATCCGACTCCTGGTCCCGCTGGTGCCGGTGATGTATCTGGACACCGCGGTGGACGGCTGCCTGAAGGGCCTGGGCAGGCAGCGGGAGAGCATGGGGATTAACGTCCTGGACGGTCTGCTTGGCCTGGGGCTGTGCGTTTGGCTGCTGCCCCGGTACGGCCTGAGGGCCTACGTGGGCGGCTTTTATCTGACCGAACTGAGCAATCTTGCGCTGAGCCTGGGATGCCTTTTTACAGCACTCCCAGCATCACCAGCAGGAGCAGCACGAAGGTCACCAGCACGGCCAGAGCAAACAGGGTAAAGCCCAGACTGAATTTGCCCTTCTTCCCGCTGGAGGATTCCTCCACCAGGTGGGCCTTCCGCAGCGCGGTCACCAAAGGCTTATACAGCAGCAGAGCCAGACCCGCGTTGATGCCGCCCTTGATGAGATTGAAGGGCAGGAACACGCTCATCAGCATCCCCGCCACCACGGAGCGGTCCACGCCCATGTAGAAGGGGGTGATGATGTAGTTCCACAGCACCATGCACAAAGTCAGCACCGCCACGCCGATGCCCAGCCCGATCACAGCGCCCTTCTGGGTGCGGTGCCGGGAGTAGAACCAGGCGGCGGGAACGGTGAAGGCGCAGGTGGACACCACATTCATGAGAAAGCCGTAGATGCCGGTGGAGCTGATGCTGATCATCTCGATAAAGGAGCAGAGCAGGGAGATGATCAGGCAGGTCATGGGCCCGAAAATGAAGCCGGCGATGACGATGATGGCGTCCTTGGGCTCGTAGCTCAGGAAGCCGGCCACATTGGGGATCACCTTGCTCACCAGCACCATCACGAAGGACAGAGCGGTGAACATGGCCGCGACGGCCAGGTAACGGGTGGAAAGCTGCTGTTTTTTCATGGGGATCTCCTCCAAAAAAATGTCCCGAAGACCGAAGTCTCCGGGCAAAATCATGGCAGGACGGAATATAGGTATTGCCTATCTTCTTCCATCCAGACTACAGGCGCTACCACAGCATTCGCCTTCGGCATCTTCCGGCAAATTTGTGCCCTGATCTCGTCGCTTTTTCCTGAGGTACACGAAGTGCATCTGCGAAAAAGCACCTTTATCAGAACCCAAATTTCCTCGGAATCTGCTCTCGCCGAACGTTGCGGCACCGCCTTCACTGTCGGTCCCGGAATCGCACCGGGTCAGCCAAAAGGCTCGCGGACTGTACCGCCGGTCGGGAATGATACGGAAGCCTGGTGAAAGGATCGGACCGAGCAACGAGAATGCTTTTCACCAGGCGAGGCAGCCGGGGCGGAGGAATACTTTGTGTATTTCCCGTCACGGGTAACGAAGCATGGTGGAAAGCAGGCCGCTGCGAATCCGGGACTTTCGCCGGGATTTCGTATGTCACCCTGCCCTGAAGACGGCGTCATTATAGCACCGCCGCTTTGCTTTGACAAGTGGTTTCTGATGCAGTACAATAGGCGCATCAAAAGCAGGGAGGGCTGAGCGTGTATCCGAAAGAACTGAGCTGCTGCTTCACCGGGCACCGGCCTTCCGGGCTGCCCTGGGGGAACCGGGAGGAGGATCCCCGCTGTCTGAAAATGAAGGAGGAGCTGGCCGCCCGGCTGGAGGGATTGTACGCCGCCGGCTACCGGCACTTTCTCTGCGGGATGGCCATCGGCTGCGATATCATGTTTGCCGAGGCGGTGCTGGCCATGCGGAAGCTGTATCCGGACGTAAGCCTGGAGGCCGCCATCCCCTGCGGGGATCAGCCCAGCCGCTGGACGAAAGCCCAGCGCCGGCGCTACAATCAGATCCTGGACGCCTGCGACCAGGTGACGGTGCTGCAGATCCATTATACCCCCGACTGTATGCAGCGGCGCAACCAGTACATGGTGGACCACGCCTCGGTGCTGCTGGCCTGCTACAGCGGGCACCCCGGCGGCACCATGAATACCATCCTTTACGCAAAACGCCAGGGCCTGAAGTGCGTGCTGGTGGACGTTGAGTAAAAAGGGAAAAAGTAAGGGACAGCTTCGCGGATGTTGAAGCTGCCCCGATTTTTTATTCGCTTGCTTATGACAGTTCCCCGCACAGGAGCGCTTTCAACGCCGCCGGATCCTCCGCGATGGCGGCGGCCCCGGCGGCCTCCAGTTCCCCCTCGGCGGCGTAGCCGAAACGGACTCCGATGCAGGGAATGCCGCAGCGCTGTGCGCCAAAGACGTCGTATTTGGTGTCGCCCACCAGAACGGTGCTGTCGGCCTCCGCCCCCAGAGCCTCCATGGCCCGTTGGATGACCTGCCACTTGGCGTTGCCGCCGCCCATGGGATCGGCGCCGAAAATGCCGTCCAGCAGATCCGTCATGTGCTCCTGCTCCAGCAGCTGCTCGGCCATGTTCTGGGGCTTGGAGGTAGCCACCCCCAGACGCAGTCCGGCCCGGCGCAGATCCCGGAGAAGCTCCGCCATGCCGGGAAAGGGCCGGGACTCATAGATCCCGATGGGCTTGTAGCGTTCCCGATAGTCCCGGACCGCCTGCTCGGCCTGCTCCTCCGTGAGACCGAACTTCTCCATGAACATATCCAGCAGGGGAGGCCCGGCAAAGCAGCGCAGAGCCTCCAGCGGGGCGTCCAGGCCGATCTTGTTCAGGGCATAGCGCACCGAGCGGGTGATCCCCTCCACGGTGTCGAAGAGAGTACCGTCGAAATCGAAGAGTACGGTTTTGATCGTCATAAAGCGGCACCTGCCATCATAAAATAGGGGGGAATGAAGGGAAAGGGGAGAATGCCATGGTTCAACGCTGTTTTCTGGGCGGGAACACCTGCAAGGGTTTCCTGTCGCTGTACGAGGGCTTTCCTCCGGAGGAGGGGGCCTTTCTTCATGTGATCAAGGGCTGTCCCGGCGGAGGCAAATCCGGCTTCATGCGCCGGATCGGCGCGGCCGCGGAGGAACGGGGCCTGGAGGTACACTACGTTCTCTGCTCCGGAGACCCGGACTCCCTGGACGGAGTGTATATCCCGGCGCTGCACGCAGCTTGGGTGGACGGCACCGCGCCCCACGTGACCGAGCCGAGGCATTTCGGCGCGGATGGGGATTATGTAAACCTCGGAGCCTTCTGCCGCCAGCCGCTGGAGGCGGCGGACCGGGAGAAGATCCGGGAACTGACCAGGCGGTATCGGGCGCTGTATGCCGAGGCGTATGAAAATCTCCGGCAGGCCAAGGAGCTGCATGACCAGCTGGAAGCGGTGTATCGGCCTTATATGGACTTCGACGCCCTGAGCAGATTCACAGACGCGGAGATCGCAAGGCTCTTCCCGGAAGAAATCAGTTGAAGCTGTCGGCGTTCTGCCGGAACAGCAGCTCCACCCGATCCCGCAGGGCCCGGTTCTCCGGGGCGTTCAGGTCCGGATCTTCACGCAGCAGAAGCGTGGCCTCCTGCTGGGCCTGCTGCAGCACCTGGGCGTTGCCGCCCAGATCCGCCAGATGGGTGGCGGGCAGGCCGTGCTGCCGGGAGCCGAAGAAGTCGCCGGGGCCGCGCAGCCGCAGGTCCTCCTCGGAGATCTTGAAGCCGTCGGAGGTCTTGCACAGGATGGAGAGCCGGGCCTTGGCCTCCTCGCTGTCGTTGTCGGAGACCAGGATGCACCAGCTCTTGTGCTTGCCCCGGCCGACCCGGCCCCGGAGCTGATGGAGCTGGCTCAGGCCGAAGCGGTCCGCGTTTTCCACGATCATCAGCGCCGCGTTGGGCACGTCCACGCCCACCTCGATCACCGTGGTGGACACCAGGATATCCGCTTCTCCCCGGACAAAGGCCGCCATCACCGCGTCCTTGTCCTTCGGCTTCATCTTTCCGTGGACACAGGCCACGCGCAGATCCGGGAAGACGGCGGCCAGCTCTTTGGCATGCTCCTCCGCGGATTTCAGGGCCACGGGCAGATCCTCGTTCTCCTCCACCATAGGGCAGACCACAAAGACCTGCCGCCCCTCGGTCACCAGCTTGCGGATGAAGCCGTTGAGCCGGGTCCGGTAGCTCTCGTCCACAGCAAAGGTGTCCACCTTCTGGCGGCCGGGAGGCATCTCGTCGATGATGGACACGTCCAGGTCCCCGTAGATGATCAGGGCCAGGGTACGGGGGATGGGGGTGGCGGACATGACCAGCACGTGGGGCTTGCCCGCCTTGCCGATCAGGGCAGAACGCTGGCGCACGCCGAAGCGGTGCTGCTCATCCGTGACCACCAGGCCCAGCCGGGGATAGTCCACGTCCTCGCTGAACAGGGCGTGGGTGCCGATGAGCAGGTCCAGCTCCCCGTTTTTCAGAGCGGCCTTGACCTCCCGCTTGGCCTTGGCGCCCATGGAGCCGGTCAGCTTGCCCACCCGGATCCCGAAGGGGGCGAGGAAGCCGGAAAGCGTCTCAAAATGCTGTTCGGCCAGGATCTCGGTGGGCGCCATCATGGCGCTGCCCAGGCCCTGTTTCCACACGGCCCAGATGAGAGCGGCGGCCACCAGGGTCTTGCCGCTGCCTACGTCGCCCTGGACCAGCCGGTTCATCACCGCGCCGGAGCTCATGTCCTCCAGCGCCTGCCGGACTGCCCGCCGCTGGGCTCCGGTAGGGGAGAAGGGCAGACTCTGCCAGAACTCCTCCGGGTCCCTGCCGGGGATGGGGATGCCGCCCTCCCGCACCCGCTCGCCCCGGATCTTTCCCAGCGCGCAGGCCAGCACGAACAGCTCCTCGAAGATCAGCCGGTTCCGGGCCAGCTCCAGACCCTCAAAGTCCCGGGGGAAGTGGATGTTCTCATAGGCGTAGTGGGCGGAGGCCAGCTGACAGCGGCGGCGGACCGGCTCGGGCAGGATCTCCGGCAGTTCCCCGCCGCACAGGTCCAGACCCCGCCGCACCGCCTGCATCAGCGTTTTCTGATTCAGACCCGCCGTCATGCGGTACACCGGAACGATCCGGCCCGTGACGCCGCCCTCCGCGTCCTCCTTTTCGTACACGGGATTGGTCATGGCCCGTTTGCTGCCCTTGACCTCCATCTTCCCGTAGAACACGTAGCTCTCGCCGCGCTGTATGTTGTCCTTGACATAACTTTGATTAAAATAAGTTATGTCAACCATTCCACTGTCATCCACCGCCCGGAAGCGGACAAGATCCAGGCCCCGTCGGACCCGGGTCAGCCGGGGCGTATCGGCCACCAGGGCGCGGATACATACGCTCTCGCCGTCAGCGGCCAGGGCGATGGGGACGAACCGGGAGCGATCCTCATATTTTCGGGGGAAAAAAGAAATCAGGTCATAGAGAGTAAAGACACCGAGCTTATTCAGCGCCAGTGCCTTTTTCTCTCCTATGCCCTTGATGTATCGAACGTCGGTATTCAGATCAGCCATTACTCAGAGAACCTCAGGGTGTAGCCGTCATTGGACAGGGTAAACTCCTCAATAAGCCCCTTGGTGCAGACCACCCGGTCGTCCCCGGTGACCAGGATCATATCAAAGCCGCCGTAGGTGCGCCAGTAGTTCAGAGCCTTGCTCTCGCCCAGAACGAACATGGCGGTGGACAGGCAGTCGGCCATGGTGCCGTCCTCGCAGATGACGGTCACGGACAGCAGATTGTTGGTGGTGGGATAGCCGGTGCTGGGGTTGATGATGTGGTGATAGGTGGTCTTGCCGCTGGGGAAGTAGCGCTGATAGGAGCCGCTGGTGACCACGGCGGTCTCACCCACGTTGACCACGCCCAGCCAGGTGCCGGAGTGATTGGGATCCTCGATCCCCACCCGCCACTGGCTCCCGTCGGGCTTCAGGCCCAGGGTCTGGACGTTGCCGCCCAGAGAGACGATACCGCTGGTGACGCCGGCCTGCCGCATGGCGTCCACCGCGCTGTCCGAGGCGCAGCCCTTGGCCGTGGCGGCAAAGCTCAGTTCCCCGTACATGGGCAGGGACACGGAATAGGAGCCGGAGCTGGGATAGCTGGTCAGCACCAGCTGGTCAAAGCAGAGCCGCGACAGCGCTTCCGAGATCTCCTCCGGGGTCGGCTTGTAATACTTCTGATCCACGAAGCCCCACAGCACCGACAGGGGATAGGTGGTCAGATCCAGGGCGCCGCCGCTCTGATCGTACACTGTCTTGGCGCAGCTGAGCATCTTGGCCACCTGGGCGGAGACGACCACGTCCCGGCCCATGGCGTGGTTGATGGCATAGACCGTGCTGGTGGGCAGATCCGGATCCAGCATGTCGTTCATGGACTGGATCACGCCCTCGGCGGCCCGCAGCCCTGCCTCGGCGTTCTTGCCATAGGCGGTCAGGGTCATCACCGTGTCCATGGCGAAAACCTCGCTCTGGACCATGCGGGTCTCCCCGCAGGCGGCCAGGGACAGGGCCATTCCGAGACACAGCAGCAGGCAGATGAATTTATAGCAGATCTTTGTGTGCTTCATAGAACTCTCTGTAATCCTTTAACTGATATTTGAGCAGGCTGGGCGTATCCAGCTGGTAGGGACAGCGGCTGGAGCAGCGATGGCATTCCAGACAGTCCTCGATCTTTTCCATCTTGGCCCGCCACTCGTCGGTCATGTACTGCTGCCAGGGGGAGCGGCGCAGCAGCCGGTCCATCCGGGCGCAGTTGCGGATCTCGATCCCCACGGGACAGGGCATGCAGTAGCCGCAGCTGCGGCAGAAGGAGCCGGACAACTCCCGGCGCTCCTTGTCGATGAAGGACCGCAGCTCGTCGTCCATGTCCGGGTCTTCCCGGTCCACCTCCAGCCACTGCCGCAGTTCCTCCATGGACTGGATGCCCCAGATGGGCACCACGTTGTCGTACTGCTTCATGAAGGCGTGGCAGGCCCGGACATTGGTGAGCATGCCGCCGGCCAGACCCTTCATGGCGATAAAGCCCATGCCCGCGGCCTTGCATTTGGCGGCCAGATCCAGATCCCGGGGACTGGAGATGTAGCTGAAGGGGAACTGCAGGGTCTCGAAATTGCCAGAGGCGATGCAGTCCTCGGCGATATTGACCCGGTGGGAGGTGACGCCGATGTGATCGATCCATCCCCGGCGTTTGGCCTCCAGGGCTCCGGCGTAAGCGCCGTTGGGATCCTCCGGATCGGGGACCTCGGCCACCTGGTGGAATTGGAACAGATCGATATGGTCGGTGCGCATCATTTTCAGACTGTTCTCGATATGTGCCAGGACGCCGTCCCGGTCCTTGGCGGTGCTCTTGGTGGAGAGCACGATCTGATCGCGTACATCGCTCAGGGCCAGCCCGATTTTCTTCTCGCTGTCGGTGTAGAGATTGGCGGTGTCAAAATAGCGGATACCGCCGTCATAGGCGGCCCGCAGAAGCTCCACAGCCTCATCCAGGCCGCAGCGCTGAACGGGAAGGCAGCCCATGGAGGTCTTGGTGACCATCAGGCCGGTCCGCCCCAGGGGGATGCTTTTCACAGGAAACTCCTCCTTCGGAAAATATTGAAAATAAGACTTGCCTTTTTCGGATCCTTTTGGTATAATACCCCTTGCTCATGAGGGACAGGGACATTATAGCAAATTCTTTTTATAATGTAAAGTTCCTGTTCGCAAGTGCATATGCGGCCGTAGCTCAGCTGGATAGAGTGCCAGACTCCGACTCTGGAGGTCGTGGGTTCGAATCCCGTCGGCCGTACCAAAAAGAAGAAAACCGTGAACCTGTTGCAGGCTCGCGGTTTTCTTCTTTTTTTTGCCGTGATTTCGGGGAAAACCGGCGTCCAAATCTGAGCGTGAGGTTAAGCCTTTGGGAGAAAAGCGTAAACTCTGAGAACCGATTTTACTCACGAATACCTCACGGTTTACTCACGGGAACAACATGTTAATCGCAGGAAAAATAGAACATGATGAACAGCCCTTTGAAGGGGCGATCAATCCTCAAGCTTAACTGGGAGACCTGATGACGAGGTGCTCTTACCGGTCGGGTTCACAGAACAGTTCCCCGGACAGCAGGGTCAACAGCATGGCCTTAAGACCGTCGATCGTAGTGGTGCAGCCCTCCTGGGCGTAGCGCCGCGCCACGCAGGCTATGCCGCCGGCGTAGAAGCTGGCGGCGTAACTGCGCAGGCAGGGCTCCGCTCCGGACAGAAAACACTCGCAGTCATACATAGCCTCAAAAAAACTGTCGTACAGAAGGTAGTCGATGCGATTGTCCACCAGCAGCTTGATCAGATCCCGGTTCTGGAGAATATATTCGCTGTAACCCCGGCACAGCCAGCCCAGAGCCGCCTGCCGGGAGGGCTCGGGCTCGGGCAGGGAGATCTCCGGCGTCTCACACTCACCGGCCTGCAGGGTAAAGACCATCACGTTCTCACGGCTGGTGAACAGAGTATAGAAAGTCTGCCTCGAAATACCGGCTTCCTTGCACAGCTCACTGATGGTGATCTGCGCATAGGGTTTTACCCGCAGCAGCGCCATCATCGCCTGCGCGATCTGCCGCTGAGACTGAAGCGCTGTTTTATTCCTTCCACAGTACATGGTTCCGTCTCCCAGGTTCTTGATGGACGGTATTATATCAAATAGACTTGACAACTGTCAAGATTTGATGTAGAATTCAGAAAACTTGACAATTGTCAAGCTAACACCTGGCAGAACAGGAGGCAGAACTATGTCTATTATACCCTTGTACAATATGATTGCGCTGCCCGGCGCACGTCTTTGGCTGCGCAGCGGCGTTTACCGGGAATTGACCGGAAAGGCTCCTGTGGAGGGGGATAAGGTCACCATATTGATGCAGAAGGAGGACGAGGGACGCAAGGCATTGACAGCCGACAGCTTTCATTCCATCGGCACAGTCGGCGTTATCCGTGACGTGAACGAAGCGGGCTTTGTCGCTGTTGAGATTCAGAACCGCATCAACATCGAGGGAGTTACCGTTCAGGCGGATCACAGCTTCAGCATGACCGTGACACGCAGGCCGGATCTGGAGGATCTGGATCAGGAGGATGCCGGACGCAGACTGAAGGAGGTCAAGGAGCGGATCCTGGCTTTCTCCAAAGATCAGCAGTGGGAAGGCTGGCTGCGTGCGTTTGCCGCTTACTGGGATTCCCTGTGGACGGTGGCGGCGGCCCTGTCTCCGTGGCTTCCGATCTCCAATGCCGAGCGCTATGAGCTGCTGGCGGAGGACAGCCAGCGCGTCCGCTTTGAGAAGCTGGAACGGGTGCTGATGGAGGGCCTGGAACTGGCGGATGTGAAGAACGCTGCCCAGGCCGCTCAGCAGGAGGATCACGAGAAGCTCTATCGCGAATCCGCCATCAGAAAGCAGATCGAGTATCTGCAGAAGGAGCTGGACGCCATGCACCCGGAAAATGTGTCCGAGGTGCGGAGGCTGGAGCTCAAACTGGAAGAAGCGGGCATGAACGAGACTGCGCTGAAGGAAGGGCGCAAGGTCCTGAATCGCCTCAAGGGCGAGGGCTCCAACAGCCCGGAGGCCGGAATGCTCACCGACTGGCTGGATCTGCTGACCAGCCTGCCCTGGAAGAAGGAGCCGGCGGAGGAGATCTCCATGGACAAGGCAAGGGCGGCGCTGGACGCGGAGCACGCGGGCCTGGAGAAGGTGAAAAAGCGCATCCTGCAGCAGATCGCCGTGATGCGGCTGAAGGGCAGACAGTCCGGCTCCATCCTTTGCTTTGTAGGCGCGCCGGGGACGGGCAAGACTTCGATCGGCGAGTCGATTGCCAAAGCTCTGGGCCGGAAATATGTGCGCGTTTCCCTGGGCGGCGTGCGGGATGAGGCCGATATCCGCGGCCATCGCCGCACTTACATAGGCGCCATGCCGGGACGCATCATCGACGGCATCCACAAGTGCGGCGCCTCCAATCCGGTCATGGTGCTCGACGAGGTGGATAAGCTCTCCATGTCCTATAACGGCGATCCTGCCAGCGCCTTGCTGGAGGTGCTTGACCCGGAGCAGAATTTTTCCTTCACTGATCATTATCTGAACGTGCCCTTTGATCTGAGCGATGTGCTTTTTATCTGCACGGCCAACACCCTGGAGTCGATCCCGGAACCGCTGCTCAACCGTATGGAGGTGATCCCCTTCCAGGGCTATACTCCCATCGAGAAGCACCGCATCGCCCGGGAGCACCTGCTGCCCCGCGCCATGCAGGCGGTCGGGATCCCTGACGGCGCACTGGTCGTACCGGATGAGACCATCGACGCCATTATTGAGGACTACACCCGGGAAGCCGGCGTGCGAGGCCTGAAAAAACGAATGGATCAGCTTTGCCGCAGCGCCGCAGTGACCCTGGTAGACGAACAAACCGCAACCATTACCGCTGTGCCGTCCATGCTTCAGGAACTGATGGACATGAGCCCGGTGCGGCACAGGCACGTACCGGAGAGCGCAAGACCCGGTATCGTTACGGGCCTCGCATGGACGCCGGTAGGAGGGGAGATCCTCTACATTCAGACCCTGCTGACTCGAGGCAGCGGGAAGATCACCGTTACCGGACAGTTGGGGGATGTGATGAAGGAATCTGCCCAGATCGCAGTCAGTCTGGTCAAGGCTATGCTTCCCGAACGGGCGCAGACGCTGGCGGAGAGCGATCTGCATATCCATGTGCCCGACGGCGCCACGCCGAAGGACGGCCCGTCCGCCGGTATTACGCTGACCACGGCCCTGGCCTCCCAGCTGACAGGCTGTGCCGTGCCGCCCTCCACGGCGATGACGGGCGAAGTGTCCCTGCAGGGCGACGTCAATCCCATCGGCGGCCTGCCGGAAAAGCTGATGGCCGCCCAGCGCGCGGGCGTGAAGCGGGTGTTCATCCCGAGGGACAACATGGATGACCTGAAGGATGTGGCGGAGGAGGTAAAGCAGGCGCTGGAGATCACGCCGGTTTCTACCGTCTATGAGGTGCTGTCCGCCCTGGTATTTCCGGTGGCTTCGAATCTGGAGCTGGCGATCTGAGCCCATCGGCGCGGGACCGATCCAACAAGGAAAATGCGGCGCGCCGGAGACAAATCAAACAGCAGACCTTGACCCAACGTCACCGTCTGCTGTTTTTCTTTCTCTGGTAGTGCCAGAGCCAGTAGTTGATCAAAACGGAAGCAAGGAAGGGCACGGCGAAGGTCAGCAGAAAGCTCCAGAGCGGGATCTCCTCCCGCCGGGAGGCGGGGTAATGGATCACCGCCAGAGTGGTAAACAGCGCTGCTGCATGAATCAGCCTCACCAGAAGGGAATGCTGCCGGATCTCGCGGCCGGCCAGAAGCTCGGTCAGGCTCAGCTCCAACTCCCGGCAGAGGGGCTCAAACAGAGCGGCGTCCGGCAGACTCTTTCCCGTTTCCCATAGTTAAAGAACCATTTATCAGTTTAATCGATTTTGCCAACGAAACGGAAGATGATCTCGATTTCCTGCTGTCGGAAGCCGAAGTCGTCTTCCGTTGCCTCATGGATAATGATTTTCTCGATCAGAGCATTCAGGACCTCAGCCGTCAGTTCTTCGGGACACCCGATCTCTTTGATGATGCGGATCCAGTTCTCGGCGTTTTCAATGCTTTTGCCGAGATCTTTTGCTTTTTTGAAAAAACGCCTCAAACTTTAACATATCTTTAACATCGACATGGTATACTTCCGGCCGAAAACATTTGTTGGAGGTCCAACTATGTTCAAACTGTTAGTTGTCGAGGACGACCGCGAGCTCAATCGCGCGGTCTGCTCGTTTTTGAATCGCAACGGATACGACGCGCTGGGATGTCTCAGCGCCAACGAAGCCTATGACGCCCTGTACGGCGGCACGGTGTTCGATCTCATCATCTCGGATATCATGATGCCGGAGGTGGACGGCTTCGAATTTGCCCGCACGATCCGGGGAACGGACAAGAATATCCCCATCCTCTTTATGACCGCCCGGGACGACTTTGCCGCCAAGCAGCGGGGCTTCCGCATGGGGATCGACGACTACATGGTCAAGCCCATCGACTTGGAGGAGCTGCTGCTGCATGTGGAAGCCTTGCTCAGAAGAGCCGGGATCACCACCAGCCACAAGCTGGAGGTCGGTTCCCTCGTGCTGGACGCGGATGAGAGAAGCGCCGTGCTGAAGGGCGAGGAGATCCCGCTGACCGTGCGGGAGTTCAATCTGCTCTACAAGCTGCTTTCCTATCCAAAGAAGGCCTTCACCCGCAGCCAGCTCATGGACGAATTCTGGGACGGCGAGACTGGCTCCGGCCCCCGCACGGTGGACGTGTACATGACGAAGCTGCGGCAGAAATTTGCCGGCTGCGACGATTTTGAAATCGTTACCGTCCACGGTCTCGGCTACAAGGCGGTGCTCAAATGAAAGCGGAGAAGAACCAGAAGAAGGTCGCCTTTCTGCAGCTGTTCTGCATTTTCTTCCTGCTGATCGCCTTTGTGCTGACCAGCTCCATGATCTTGTTTATGACCTATCTCAGAAACTCCATGGAGATCAGCTGGGATGACGCCAACATCCGCATCGCGGCGATCGTAACCTTCGGCAATGTGTTCTTTCTCAGCCTGATTTGCGCGGCGGTGGATACGCTGCGGCGGAAGCTGACGGTGGAGCGCCCGGTGAGGCGCATCATCGAGGGCGCGCAGAAGGTCATGGACGGCGATCTGAGCGCGCGGATCGAGCCGGTACGGGGCGTGGACGCGGGCTTCAATGCCATCATCGACTACTTCAACCGCATGGTGGAAGAGCTCTCCGGTATGGAGACCCTGCGTACGGACTTCATCGCCAACGTCTCCCACGAACTGAAAACCCCGCTGGCGGTGATTCAGAACTACGGCTCCCTGCTGCAGCAGCCGAACCTCCCCGAGGAAGAACGGAAAGACTACGCCCGCACGGTGACGAACGCGTCCCAGCGGCTGGCAAGCCTCATTACGAACATCCTCAAGCTCAACAAGCTGGAAAACCAGCAGATCTATCCGAAGAAGGAGCGCTTCGATCTGGGCGAACAGCTCTGCGAATGCCTGCTTACGTTTGAAAACGCCTGGGAAGCGAAGGAACTGGAGATCGAAACGGAGATCGAAGACGGCGTTACCGTAGAGAGCGACCCGGAGCTTTTGAGCCTAGTCTGGAACAATCTCTTCTCCAACGCCATCAAGTTTACCGAACCAGGCGGCATGGTCGGCCTGAAGCTTTACAAGGACGCCGGTCATGCGGTCGTCGAAGTCTCGGACACCGGCTGCGGCATCAGCCCGGAGGTGGGCGCGCATATCTTCGAGAAGTTCTATCAGGGCGACACCTCCCACGCCACCCAGGGCAACGGTCTGGGTCTGGCGCTGGTCAAGCGGGTCGTGGACATCATCGGCGGCGAGATCGGCGTCAAGAGCGAGCTTGGCAAGGGCACGACCTTTACCGTGAAGATCAAGACGACAGGAGGAAGCAAACATGAGTGAGAATTTTGAATACAGCTATTCCGCCGAGCGGCAGAGCGAGATCGACGCGATCCGGAAAAAGTACCTGCCGCAGAATGAGCAGGAGGACAAGATGGAACAGCTGCGGAAGCTGGACGGCAGCGTGGGAACGAGAGCCCTGATCGCCTCCATGGCGCTGGGTATCGTGAGCGCGCTGATTTTCGGCGTTGGCATGTGCTGCTTTCTGGTGTGGAGCCTGTGGGTGCTGGGCGCGCTGCTGTGCGTGGCCGGTATCATCGGGATGCTTGTCGCCCCTTGGCTGTACCGCAAAATGGTGGAAAAACGAAAGGCGGAGATCGCACCGGAAATCCTCCGACTGACAGAGGAACTGAGCCAGAAATAAGAGAAAGTCCCGAAAAAATCGGGACTTTTTTCATTTTAACAATTCTCAAACATTTCGTGAAAACCTCGCAAACATTCCTCTGGTATCTTATGAGCGTCCCAAGGGGTTGAAACAAAAAATAACCGATACGGAGGAATATAAAATGACTACTACCAACACCAACGAGCTTTACATCGTCACCGGGGCTGCCGGCAATCTGGGCAGCGCCATCGTCCGCAATCTCGTCAGCAAGAACTTGCCCGTGCGCGCCTTCGTCCTCCGGGGCGAGGAGGCCGCCAGACATCTTCCCAAGGAGGCACAGGTCATTGAGGGCGACGTGACAGATATCTCTTCTCTCGAAACTCTGTTCGCGGATATTCCCGAGGACACCAAGGTCTACTGCATCCACTGCGCAGCCATGGTCTCCGTCAGCAATCTGGTGGCCGAGAAGATCTGGCACGTGAATGTGGACGGCACGCAGTACATCATCGACAAGTGCCGCGAGCACGGCGTGCGCCTCATCTTCATCGGCTCCACCGGCGCCATTCCCGAGCAGCCCATGGGCACGGCCATCAAGGAGGTCGACCACTATGACCCCAACGCGGTCATCGGTCTGTACGATCAGACCAAGGCGGCCTCATGCCAGCTGGTGCTGGACGCCATCCATGCCGGCGAGATCGACGGCTGCCTGATCCTGCCCTCCGGCATCTCCGGCCCGATGGACTACACCTTCGGCAACGTGGCTGGCGTGATCCGCGAGTACACCGAGGGCAAGATGCCCGCGGGCGTGGAGGGAACCTTCAACTGCGCCGACAACCGGGACATGGCCGAGACCATCCTCCGAGCCTGCAAGGACGGCCGGACAGGCGAGAGTTACATCCTCGGCGGCGATCAGATCAACATGAAGGAGGTCTTCGACATCCTCTCCGAGCACACGGGCCTGCCCACCATCAAGACCATCCTGCCTGCCTCTGTCGGCAAGATGCTGGGCAGCATGAGCGATGTGGCCGAGAAGCTGACCCACAAGCCGCAGCGCATGACCAGCTTTGCTGTCTACAACCTGGTGCGCAACAACGAGTTCGATTCCTCCAAGGCCATCGCCGAGCTGGGTTACAATCCTCGCCCCATGGCCCAGAGCATTGCCGAAGAGATCGACTGGATGATTGAGGAAGGCATCGTGACCCTGCCCGAGCCCCAGCCCGCCGACGAGCGCACCATGCGGGAGAAGCTGGCGGAGCTGCTGCCCCAGGCAATCGAAGGGCTGTCCTTCGCCATGGGCTCCTATCTTCATCTGAACGGAAGAGCATGATCCTGCAGCAAACGCGCAGAGGCGCGGCCGCTTTGGCCGCGCCTGTGCGCGTATTCATAGATAGGCTCAGAATTCTCCCGCGGCGATCAGGCTGTAATGCCCCAGCCGTTCCAGACGGCGGGCAAACTGGCTGGGCGACAGATCCTGATCGTCGTCGATCCAGTTGAGCATCAGCCGCATGGAGCCGAGAAAGACATAGTCAAAGATGAATTCCAGCCGTTCCCGGTCATAGGCTGGGAATTCTTTTTGCCACTCGTCCACGATCCCGCCTTTGACGAGATTCCGCATACTGTTGAGAAACTGCGGGTCGCCGTTGTCTCCCATCAGCACGCGGCAGAGATCCCGGTTCTGCAGGACACAGGAATAGATCTTGGCCAGGTAACTGAGGTTTCTTCCGTCATCCCAAAAGCGGTCGAAGGTCTCCAGGTTCTCGGCGATGAAATTGTTTTCGATCTCCTTGAGCACGTCCTGGGGCTGGCCGTAATGGAGGTAAAAGGTGCCCCGATTGATCCCAGCCTCGGCACACAGATCCTTGACCGAAATGCTCCCGATGGGCCGCTCCTTCAGCATGCGCAGCAGTGCGCGATGCAGCATTTCTTTCGTGACACGTACTCTTGCGTCCTGATTGTTCATAGCGTCCTCCGGGATAATCAACAGATTTTGAACTTCTGTTCATTAACAAGCAAAGTTAATGAAATTTGTTTATTGTAAATCAACTCTGTGTCTATTATAATGAAATTAGTCAAATAAAGCAAGCAAAAAAATAACGGAGGAGGAAGCAATGAACTTTAACGAGGCAGTAAAAGCTACCCAATCAGACCCATCCAAAGAAAACCTGGAAAAGCAAGTCGAGGCTCTGTGCGGCGAGATGACGCTCAACGAGAAGATCTACATGCTCTCCGGCCACACCATCGGCCAGACCCAGGTGGACATGATCAGAACCGGGCGCAATTACAACGTGCGCTCGCTGAAGGCGGGCGGCTGCAAGCGTCTGGGTGTACCGCCCGTGGCCTTCACCGACGGGCCCCGGGGCGTGGTGATGGGCAACTCCACCTGCTTCCCGGTGTCCATGCTGCGGGCGTCCACCTTCGATCCGGAGCTGGAATACCGCTTCGGCAAGGCCATTGCGGACGAGGCCATCGCCCAGGACGCCAACTACTTCGCGGGCGTGTGCATCAACTTGGTGCGCAATCCTCGCTGGGGAAGAACCCAGGAGACCTACGGCGAGGATCCCTTCCTGCTGGGTGAGTACGGCGCCACGCTGACCAGGGCCGTGCAGGAGGAGGGCATGATCGCCTGCCCCAAGCACTTTGCCCTCAACTCCATCGAGGATCTGCGCTTCTTCGTCAACGCCAAGTGCGACGACCGCACGCTCCATGAGGTCTATCTGCCCCACTTCAAAAAGTGCATCGACGCCGGGGCTCAGTCCATCATGGGCGCCTACAACAAGTTTGACGGCGACTACTGCTGCGCTTCGAAGAAGCTGCTCACCGATATCCTCCGCGACCAGTGGGGCTTTGACGGCTTTGTGATGTCCGACTTTGTCAACGGCGTGCATGACGCCGAGAGCAGTCTCAAGGCCGGGCTCGACGTGGAAATGATGTCCACCATGCACTACAACGGCTTTGCCATCAAGAAGCTGCTGAAGAAGGGCAAGCTGCAGCAGGAGCATATCGACCGCGCCGTGCGCAACATCCTGCGCGTGCTGATCCGCCAGGTGCCGCAGATCCGGCCCCGCAGCAAGAGCGTGATCGGCTCCGTGGAGCATCGGCTCCTGGCCCGCGAGATCGCGGAAAAGGGCATGGTGCTGCTGGAAAACAACGGTGTGCTGCCGCTGTCCAAGGCTGCGCACGTGCTGGTCACCGGCCCCTATGCCGACGAGGCCAACGTGGGCGACCAGGGCTCCAGCCGCGTCTGGGACAAGAACATCGTGACGCCCTTTGCGGGTCTCTCCCGGGTCTTCCCCAACGCCTCCCTGACCGAGGGCGACGTGGCGGTGGTCTGCGTAGGCTCCAACCGCAAGAAGGAGGGCGAGTTCTTCGCCAGCGCCAGCGAGAAGATGAAGAAGAAGCCCAAGGACTGCGGCGGCGACCGGGACAGCCTGCGCCTGGAGGCCGAGGAGGTCGAGCTGATCCGCTCCCTCAAGGCCCAGGGCAAGAAGGTCGTGGTGGTGCTCTACTCCGGCTGCGCGATCATCGTGGAGGAGTGGAAGCAGTACGCCGACGCGATCCTCATGAACTATTATTCCGGCTGCGAGGGCGGCACGGCGCTGGCAAACCTCCTCTGCGGCGAGAAAAACTTCTCCGGCAAGCTGCCCTTCACCGTGGCGAAGGACGAGCGCGACTATCCCGCCTTCCTCAGCATCGGCCAGAAACCCTACGAGATCACCTACGGCTACTACCACGGCTACACCAAGATGGACAAGGAGGGCATCGAGCCCGCCTATCCCTTCGGCTACGGCCTGAGCTATACGAGCTTTGAAGTCTCTGACAAGACCGCCGCATGGGGCGAGGATACGCTGACCGTCACGGCGAAGGTGAAGAACACCGGCTCCTTTGACGGCGCGGAGGTGCTGCAGGTCTATGTGGGCAGCAATGGCGCAGCCGACGGAGACGACCGCCCGGTGAAGCTGCTGAAGGGCTTTTCCCGTGTGGAGCTGAAGGCGGGCGAGGAAAAGACCGTCACCATTAGCATCCCCAAGGAGGAGCTGAAGTTCTGGACGCCCGACGGCTGGGTACTGGACGAAGGATACACGGTCTATGTGGGTACGGACAGCCGCAGCGCGGCGACTGTCTGATTCCACGCACAGAGGGACTCATACTAAAACGCGCTGCATGAAAAAGGGAAATGGCCGAATGGGCGTGCAAGGTAGGGAGACGGCAGGTTTTGAGCGGGCCTTTTCCGCCCATGCTTCATGAAAAATTGCGGAAATACACACAAGTATTCCCGCAATTTTTCATTTTGCCTGAACGAAAAATTCCTCGCTCAAAACTGCTTCGCATCTGAAAAAGAGAGATTTTTCTGTCAGGCGAGGCGAAAAGCGCAGAAATACTGGATATGTATTTCGAGCATTTTCAACGAAGCATGACGGGAAAAGATCCTTTTTCAGACTGTCGGATCCCTATCTTGCACGCCCTAAAAGCGGTCATTTCCCTTTTTCTGTTAACAAGCCACTCGCTATGCGAGTGGTACAAAAAGCTTAAAGCTATACGTAGATATACAAAGAAAGCCTCCTGAGATAAGATAGGAGAGGTCTGCCAACCAAAACTATCAAACCAAGGAGGCATCCAAATGGACAAAGAAAGCCTATTACACACAAGGGCGAATTGCAAGTACCATATCGTGTTTACGCCGAAGTACCGCAGACAGGTAATATATGGGCAACTGAGGAAGGACATAGGAGAAATCTTACGAACGCTATCACAGAAAAACGTCTACGACTTCCTTCATTCGATTGCCCCAACCCAAATTGCACGGCAAAGAATATCGCGTTTGCAGTCAGCCGGGAAGCGAAGAATGAATCGGAACTGATCCCACTGGAATATATTCCGAGAACACGCCCGCAGACTTTGCGGTCGTCTGCCCGAAGTGCAAGAGTAAATATGTTCTGTACCGGCACAAAGAATCGCCGATCATTCCGTTTTACAATCTTCCTCTTTACGGCAGAGTCGCCACCTAAATGAACTGAATATTTTGGCATGGTGAGCCGTCCTCCCACCCGTGAATGTGGAAGCAAAGGGCAGGTATCAAGTCCAAAAAAGAATCACGCAGCAGCAGGAACTGCGCGTGATCTTTGGCTTGATGCCTGCCTTTGTTTTTATCAATTTTGCAAAAATTGAATCGCGTCTGAAAAGCAAAACGCGAAAAAAGTTGAGCGGAGGACGCGGTTTCTTAACTGGTATAAAGGAAGGTCTCACAATCTGTGAGCACATTGACCTCCCGCTGGGCGGTCATGTAGTCCTCAAACGTTTCCTTCTGCTTTTCGGTGAGGGTATCAGTCAGAGCATCCCAGCTTTTACGAGGTCATCCAGAGCTTTCGCATACTGGCTGTTGCGCTTGAAGCTGCGCTCACTGGGGCGTACATCGCCGAGGTACAGGTCTTCCAAAATCAGCATCTCGACGCCTCCTCAGCAGGAAACGAGCTCGTGAAGTACAATCTCTTCTGCGCGGTTGCGGATATTGTTCATGCGTGTGACCCATCCCATCTGATCGGAAGCCTTGAGTGCTTCGGTTACACCTTCGCGCTTGGCTATCTGCTGGGAGAGCAGTTCCATGCGCTCCTCGCAGGCTTCGTCGATCTCCAGCAGATGCGGATACAGTTTTCCGGACAGCAAGAGTTCTGAATAGAGTACAGGATGCTGCTCTTTCAGATAACGTTTCCGCATCCGGCCATATTTGCCGATAGACCGCCGCTCAACTCCCCCTAAAGTAAGGTTAGGCAGAAACACATCACCAACCTGTGTATAGGTGCCACCGTTTTGCTCAAATAAGGATTTCTGCATTTTCATGGGTTATACCTCCAAAATCATATTTGGAAGTATCGTAAGCGTGAGTTTCAGTTTTTGTATCCTTAACTAAATGAATCCCCCAGTTCCCACTTGCTCACAGCTTTGTTCGTCACGCCCAGCCGGTCCGCCAGCTGCTGCTGAGTCAGACCCTTTTCCCTCCGACCTTGTTTGATCAGCTGTCCGATCTGCTCCAGATCTATCATAGATGCGGCTCCTTTCACCTTTTGTTCTGCCCGGATTATACCCCGTAGGACCCGGGACGGGCAATCTACCGGAGGTAGAACCCTGCGATAAGGCATGTTTCCTCTTCCCGGCGAGGGAAACTCTTGATTTTCTTTCCAGGAGCGGGTATGCTCCTCTTGAGAAAAGGAGGAAAGATTCATGCCCGAGCTGAGAGTCGACAACAGAGTGTTTTACGGAAAGCTGAAGGACCTGTCCCTTCCCATCATTTTCCAGAGCCTGATGCTGGCCCTGGTGGCGGCCGGCGACGCGCTGATGCTGGGACGGGTGGCCCAGGAGGAGATGACGGCGGTCTCTCTGGCCACGCAGGTCCAGTTCGTGCAGAACATGTTCCTCTTCGCCATTACCAGTGCGGGGACCATCCTGGGCGCCCAGTACTGGGGAAAAGGGGACCGCAGGACGTTGCAGAGCCTGTACAGCCTGATGCTGCGCTATACAGGGCTCCTGTCCCTGCTCTTTTTCACCGGCTGCGAGCTGATCCCCGGACTGCTGATGCAGGTGTTCACCAATGATCCAGGTCTTGTCGCCATCGGGAGCGACTATCTGCGTATTGCCGGCTGGTCCTATCTGCTGTCCGGCCTGTCCCAGAGCGTGCTTGGCATGATGAAGGTGACGGACCACGTGCGTCCCAGCGCCTGGATCAGTTCCTGCGCGGTAGTGGCGAATATCCTGCTCAATGCCGTTTTCATCTTCGGCCTGCTGGGAATGCCCCGGATGCAGGCCCGGGGCGCCGCCCTGGCCACCACTCTATCCCGGGTGCTGGAGCTTGGCCTGTGCGTGGTGCTGTCACGGAAAAAGAATATGATCGGGCCCGCCTGGGCAGAGATCTTCCGAGGTGACCGGAACTTGAACCGGGACTTCGGAAAGCAGTGCCTGCCGTTGATGGGCGGATCCCTGTTCTGGGGCGTGGGCTTTACCTCCTACACCGCCATCCTGGGCCATATGGGCGTGGACGCCGCTGCCGCCAACTCCGTGGCCGCGGTGGTCCGGGACCTGGTCTGCTGCGCCTGCAACGGCGTGGGCACCGCGGCGGGGATCCTGGTGGGCAACGAGCTGGGAGCCGGAAAACTGGAGCTGGGGAAAGCCTACGGCATCAAGCTCCGGAATCTGTCCTTCCTGATCGGCTTCGGTTCTACCGCTCTGGTGCTGGCGGTCACCCCGCTGGTGGTGCGCATGGTGATCCTGACCGATACGGCCAGAAGCTACCTGACCGGGATGATGATCATTATGGCGATCTACATGATCGGCCGCTGTGTGAACACCGTGACCATCAACGGCGTGCTGGACGGCGGGGGAGATACGCTCTTCGACATGTACAGCCTGGCGGTGTGCATGTGGGGGATCGCCATTCCTCTGGCCCTGCTGGGGGCCTTTGTGTTCCACTGGCCGGTGCTGCTGGTCTACGCCTGCACCTGCCTGGATGAAGTGGGGAAGATCCCCTGGGTGATGATCCGCTTCCGGAAATATAAATGGGTGAGGAATCTGACGAGACAGAAATAAGGAAAAGAAATAGCTCCGGTGCTCTTGTGCGGACGGAAGAAAACGGCTATAATGTGCTTTAGTCAACGAAATCCGGCTGGGACCGGGAGGAGTGAACTGCAACATGACAGATTCCTATGGACGGGAGATCCGATATCTGCGCCTGTCGGTGACCGAATTGTGTGATCTTCGCTGTCGGTATTGTATGCCGGCAGATGGCGTATGTAAAAAGAGGCATGACGAGATGCTGAGCCAGGAGGAGATGGTCATGGCGGTGCGGGCCGCGGCCTCCCTGGGCATTACCAAGCTGCGCATCACCGGCGGAGAGCCGCTGGTCAAACCCAATATCGTCCGGCTGTGTCAGGAGACGGCGGCCATCCCCGGGATCCGGGAGCTCTGCCTGACCACCAACGGGATCCGGCTGCGGTCTCTGGCGGGACCTCTGAAGGAAGCCGGCGTCAGTCGACTGAACATCAGCCTGGACACCCTGGACAGCGAAAAGTACCGCTACATCACCCGCTGCGGCCGGCTGGAGGATGCCCTGGCGGGCATCGAGGCGGCCCTCAGCGCGGGCTTTCGGAAGGTCAAGCTCAACACGGTGCTGATCGGCGGCTTCAACGACGATGAGATCCCGGCCCTGGCCGGGCTCACCAGGCGCTGGCCGGTGGATCTGCGCTTTATCGAGTTGATGCCCATGTACGACAGCGGGGATTTCGGGCCCGAGGCCTTCATCCCGTATTCCACCGTGCTGGAAAAGCTGCCCGAGCTGGAGCCGGTACCCTCCGACGGGGGCGTGGCCAAGCTCTACCGGCTGCCCGGAGCGCAGGGGAATGTGGGGCTGATCAGTCCGGTCAGCGCCCATTTCTGCGCCGAATGCAACCGCATCCGCATCACCGCCGACGGGCGCATCAAGCCCTGTCTGCACTCGCCGGACGAGCGGAGCATCAAGGGGCAGTCCCAGGAAGAAATGACGGAGACGCTGCGGCAGGCGATCCTGTCCAAGCCCAAATGGCACGGCGAGCTGTCCTATTATGAACGCAGCCACGCCAACCGGAACATGAATCAGATCGGAGGCTAAGCATGAAATATACAGCAGCAGTGATCACAGTCAGCGACAAGTGCTCCCGGGGGGAGCGGGTCGACACCAGCGGGCCGGCGGTCCGGGAGATCCTGGAGCGGGCGGGCTTCGATGTGGTATATACCGGCCTGGTGCCCGATGAAAGCGGGCAGATCCAGGAGGAACTGATCCGCTGTGCCGACGAGAAGAAGATCGGCCTGGTGATGACCACCGGCGGCACCGGCTTCTCCCAGCGGGACATTACGCCCGAAGCCACCCTTGCGGTCATCCAGCGGGAGACCCGGGGGATCCCCGAGGCCATGCGCTATGCCAGCCTTCAGATCACGCCCAGGGGCTGCCTGTCCCGGGCGGTGGCCGGGATCCGGGGAAAGACCCTGATCGTGAACCTGCCCGGCAGCGAGAAGGCAGCCCGGGAGAACCTGGAGGCGGTCATTGAGGCCATCGGCCATGGGATGGACATGCTGATGAGCGAGGGTTCCACCGAGCACCACCATCATCAATAGAGAACAGGAGAAAAAACGTGAAGATCGATCCGAGGACCATGGAGTGGACCAGAGCGCCGAAGCAGTACGAATTGCGGGAAGACGGAGTCACCGTGATGACCGAACCCCGCACCGACCTGTGGCAGAGGACCTATTATCACTTCCGGAACGACAATGCCCCCGTCCTGCAGCTGAGTACTGAGGAGCAGTTCTTTTCCTTCGTGGTAAGGACGGAGTTTGATTCCCGGGTCCGCTTTGACCAGAGCGGCATCGTCATGTACCTGGACAGCGACAACTGGCTCAAGGCGGCCATCGAGTACGAGAACGACCGGATCCAGCGTCTGGGCAGCGTGGTCACCAACAACGGCTATTCCGACTGGGCCTCGGTGGATGTGGACGCCTCCGTCAAATCCGCCTGGTTCCGCTTCAGCCGCCGGGGGGACGACTTCTGCGTCGAGCACTCCGAGGACGGAGAGAACTTCCATCAGATGCGGATCTGCCATATGTTCAACGCCGGAAAAACCATCCGGTTCGGGATCTTCGCCTGCAGCCGGAAGGACACGAAGCCCGCCAGGTTCTGTCCGAAGTCCAGCACCGTCTCGCCCTTTGGCGTGGTGAGCACCCGGGGCCGGAAGCTCTCGTGCATCAGCACCGGCGGTGCGTTGCAGCCGATCAGGGTGTCATAACCGAAGTCCTCCACCCGGACCCTGTGCCATCGGTCCGGGACCTCCAGCCGGGCGTCGTACTTTTCAAAGCACATGGTATCCTCGCCGGTGACCGGGCCGTGCTGGGAGGCCTCCCAGCTCTCGTCGCTGACGCAGACCGGCTGACCGTTTACCTCCAGCTGACAGAGCAGGGCGACGGTCTTGCCGAAGCTGTTGCGAGAGCGCATATAGCCCATGGGACCCCGCCAGATCCCGTCGGTGAGCTGCACCAGGATCTCGTTTTCACCCACCCGCAGGGCCTGGGAAACGTCGTAGGTCTGCACCTGCAGGCGCTTGTTGTACTGGGTGTAGCCCGGGGTCAGAAGCTGTTCGGTAACGGGCCTGCCGTTGATGGTGAAGGCGTACAGGCCGTGGGCGGTCATATACAGCCGGGCGTTTTCCGTGCTGTCCAGAGAGAAGCGCTTTCGCAGATAGGAGGCGCGCAGACCCCGGCGCTTGGAAAGCTCCGGGTCGATCCACCTGGCGCAGAAATCGGAGGGCTCCGTGAGTCCCAGCTCATACCGCGCGCACTGCACCGGCCCCTCCCGGTCCCGCTCGTCCCAGAGCCGGATCTCCACGGTCACCCGAGCCCGGGATTTCTTCTTGTTGGCCGGGCGATAGACGGTGGACCGGGACGGAATCTTCCCGGAGTCGGAAAGAATGGCCCCCGCCGGATCTCTCTCCACCACCCGGAAGGCGGTCTGAGCCCCGGCCCCCGTCGGGAGCCATTGGATCTCCGGCTGCAGGCAGTCGATGCCGATAGGGTCCTTCAGATACTCTACCCGAAACCGGTCGGCGCGGATCGTCGCTTCTGTCATGCGTACTCCTCCTTGTATGGTTTATCAAAACACGGACACAGGAAATCGAAAAAGGTCACAGCCTGCAGCCGGACCGCTTCTTCCGGCCCTGACCGGGCTGCGCTTCTGCCCGCTGCGGGTTTATACGCTTTTTCGCTTTTTCAGCGTCACCCCGATCTGGATCTTCACCGGGTGAAGCTGTTTGCTTTCCACCATCTCAATGAGCCGGCCCACGGCGGTCTGCGCCATGATATGCCGGGGGACCTCGATGGTGGTCAGGGGCGGATCCAGGTACTCGCACAGGGGAATGTCGTCAAAGCCCACAACCGCCACGTCCTCCGGGATCCGGTAGCCCGCCTCCTTCAAGGCGGTAATGGCCCCGATGGCGATGTGGTCGTTGTCGGCAAAATAGCAGTCGGCAGGCTTCTCGCCGGCCTCCAGCAGCGCCTTCATGTCCGCGTAAGCGCCTTCCTGAGAGGGCGTGAGCCGATGGACCAGAGATTTGGCGGTGGACATGCCGTTTACACGGATCGCCTTGTAAAAGCCGTCCGCCCGCTCGTCAAAGTTGCCGATGGGATAGGCGGAGCGCAGATAGCCGGGCTGTGTCCGGCGCTTTTTGATCAGATAGCTCGTCGCGAGATATGCCCCCTGGACGTTGTTGATGAGCACGCAGTTGTAGCTTGCCGTTTCAAAATAGGAGTCCAGAAGCAGCAGCGGCGTTTTGAAGCGGGAGAACCGGGCCAGAGAGGCCGCGTCCATCTCGGTGGCCAGCAGAAGAATGCCCTTGAAATCTGCCCGCGACAGGGAATACAGTCTGTCGTCCAGATCCTCGTCCTCGTAGAGATAGCGGATCACGAGATCATAATGAGCCTTCTTGCAGGCGGCGCTGATGCCGTCGGTGAGATCGGCGAAGAACGGCGTGTCGCCTACGACAGCGCCGCTTTTTTTATACACAGCCAGACAGAAGCTGCCCTTCAGCTCGTTGCCAAACGCGGCTTTGCGGGAAAAGTCGTAACCCCGGCGCTCCGCCTCTTCGAGGATCCTCCGGCGGGTAGCGGTGCTGACGCCGGGCCTGTTGTTCAGCGCCATGGACACGGCCGCCTCCGAAAGCCCCAGGGCCCGGGCCAAATCCTTCGCGGTCACTTTCACGGAAAATCACCTCGGCGTCAGTATAGAGTATTAAGTAAATTTAGTCAAGAAATACTGAAGAATCTATATCAATTAAGTTCCTCAGCAGATAGAATAAAAGCAAGAAAAAGCATGGAGGACCGGCAATGTTGAACCGATACGTGATTGGCCTCGATCAGAGCACCCAGGGTACCAAAGCGATCCTGATGGACCGGGAGGGCGAGATCATCGCAAAGGCTTTCCTGCCCCATGAGCAGATCATCTCCGCCGAGGGCTGGGTCAGCCACGACGGGGAAGAGATTTTTCGCAACAGCGTCCACGTCATCCGGCAGCTCGTGGAGGACGCGGCCATCAACAAGAACAGCGTGGCCGCCATCGGGATCTCCAATCAGCGGGAGACCACCGTCGCCTGGGATCGGGAGACGGGAAAGCCGGCGGAGCACGCCATCGTCTGGCAGTGCGCCCGGGCGAAGGAGATCACGGATGAAATAACAGACGAGGCATTCCGGAAGAGCGTCCGGGAGAAGACGGGCATCCCGCTTTCGCCCTACTTCCCGGCAGCCAAGGCGGCCTGGATCCTGCGGCACAACGAACGTGCGCAGGAGCTTGAAAGGGCCGGAAAGCTCTGCCTCGGCACCATCGACAGCTGGCTGGTATACAAGCTGACCGAGGGAGCGGTGTTCAAAACGGAGCATTCCAACGCCTCCCGTACCCAGCTCTTCAACCTCCATTCCCTGCAGTGGGACGAAGAGATCTGCAAGACGCTGGGCGTGCCGCTTGCCGCCCTGCCGCAGGTGGAATTCTCCGATGGGGACTTTGGGACGACCACCCTGAACGGCTTCTTCGACACGCCGGTGCCCATCCGCGCGGTGCTGGGGGATTCCCACGCGGCGCTCTTTGGCCAGGGCTGCGTCAGGCCCGGGATGGCCAAGGCCACCTACGGCACCGGCTCTTCCATCATGATGAACATCGGCCCGGACTTCCGGGAGAGCCGAAGCGGCCTCGTCACCTCTCTGGCCTGGGGCCGGAGCGGCAGGGTGGACTATGTGCTGGAGGGCAACGTCAACTATGCCGGCGCGGTCATCACCTGGATGCAGAAGGATCTGGGCCTGTTTGAGAGCGCCGGGGACACCGCCGACATGGCGCAGGCGGCAAATCCCGAGGACACGGCTTATCTGGTGCCCGCCTTCTCGGGCCTGGGCGCGCCGTACTGGAAGGACGACGCGAAAGCGGTGCTGGTGGGCATGAGCCGCACCACCGGCAAGAACGAGATCGTCAAGGCCGGTCTGGAGTCCATCGCCTGGCAGGTGACGGATATCCTGGAGGCCATGAGCCGCGATTCCGGCGTTCGACTGAAGGAACTGCGTGTGGACGGCGGGCCTACCGGAAATCCGTATCTGATGCAGTTTCAGAGCGATATGGCCGGAGCGCGGATCTGTGTCCAAAAGGCCGAAGAGCTCTCCGCCATGGGCGCGGCCTTCCTGGCCGGCATCGGCGTCGGGCTGTACGACGAGAGCATCCTCACCGCCGACCGGCTGAAGAAGGCCTACGAACCGCAGATGGATGAGAGCGTAAGAAACAAAAAATACGACGGCTGGAAACAGGCCGTGCAGAAATCATTCTGAGGAGGAACCGTATGAAAGCAACGATCAAGCTTGGCTTTGCCCCCACCCGCCGGGCCATCTTCTCGGCCCCGGCCGCGGTGGAATACCGCAATCTCACCGCCGCCCGCCTCCGGGAGCTGGGCATCGACTTCGTGGACATCGACGACGTGAACGACGAGGGCCTGCTCTATGACGACGCGGGTCTGGAGAAGATCATCGAGAAGTTCCGGCGGGAGAAGGTGGACGGCCTGTTCCTGCCCCACGCCAACTTCGGCACCGAGTATGAGTGCGCGAGGCTTGCCAAGGCGCTGAACGTCCCCGTGCTGCTCTGGGGGCCCCGGGACGAGCGCCCGGATGAAAAGGGCATGCGCCTGCGGGACAGCCAGTGTGGCCTTTTCGCCACCGGCAAGGTGCTGCGGCGCTTCCGCGTGCCCTTCACCTATATGAACAACTGCAACCTGGAGGACCCCGAATTCGAGCGGGGCGTCCGGGATTTCCTGGCCGTGTGCAACGTGGTCAAGGTCTTCCGCCGCACCCGCATCCTACAGATCGGCCCCCGGCCCTTCGATTTCTGGAGCACCATGTGCAACGAGGGCGAGCTGCTGGAGAAGTTCAACATCCAGCTGGCCCCCATCCCCCTGCCGGAGCTCTACAGTGAAATGCGCAAGTGGCGCGAGGAGAAGACCGAGGTGGACAAGATCGTCGCCTACTGTCATGAGAATATGACCTGCTCCATCTCCGAGGAATATCTGCGCAATGTGGCGGAGCTGAAGGTGGCCATGAAGGCTCTGGCCGAGAAGTACGGCTGCAACGCCATTGCCATCCAGTGCTGGAACGCCCTGCAGGACGAGATCCACATCATGCCCTGCGCGGCCAACTCCCTGCTGAACGAAGAGGGCATCCCCGTGGTCTGCGAGACGGATATCCACGGCGCCATCTCCCAGTTGATCGCCGAGGCCGCGTCCATGAACGAGCGGCGGGTCATGTTCTCCGACTGGACGGTGCGCCACCCCGACAACGACAACGGCGAGCTTCTGCAGCACTGCGGCCCCTGGCCGATCTCTGTTGCCAAGGAAAAACCCACCATCTGCGTACCCGTGGCCTTCCCGGAAAACGGCGCGGTCTCCGCCGAGGCCAAGCACGGCCCCATGAGCCTGGTGCGCTTTGACGGCGACGAGGGCGAGTACTCCATCCTCCTGGGCCATGCCAGAGGCATCGACGGCCCCTGGACCCGGGGCACCTACGTCTGGGTGGAGGTCAACAATCTCAAGCGTCTGGAGGCCAAGGTGGTGGAAGGCCCCTACATCCACCATGTGGCTGCCATCCACGGCGACGTGGTGCCGGTGGTCTACGAGGCCTGCAAGTACATCGGTGTCAAGCCCGACCTCTACGATCCCATCGAGGACAAGGTGAAGGCCTATCTCCACGGCGAAGACGTGGTGTTCGACGAGGTGTGAAATGACGAACAGGGAACTGGCGGCGCTGGCCTATGAGCTGCGCAAAAAGACCGTGGATGTGATCGTCGGCGCAAAAACCGGGCACATCGGCGGCGACATGAGCGTGATGGATACCCTGGTCATGCTCTATTTCAAGCACATGAACGTTTCTCCGGAGAACAAGGACGATCCCAACCGGGACAGGTTCGTTCTCTCCAAGGGCCACAGCGTGGAGAGCTACTACACCGTCCTGGCCGAGAAGGGCTTCTTCGACTTTGAGACGTACAAGAACAGTTTCTCCCGCTACGGCAGCGAGTTCATCGGACACCCCCACAACACGCTTCCCGGGGTGGAGATGAACTCCGGCTCTCTGGGCTACGGCCTGCCGGTCTGCGTGGGCATGGCCCTGGCCGGGAAGATGGACGGCGCGGCTTACCGGGTCTACACCGTCATGGGCGACGGGGAGCTGGCCGAGGGCAGCGTCTGGGAAGGCGCCATGGCCGCGGGCCACTATCATCTGGACAATCTCTGCGCGGTGGTGGACCGCAACAGCCTGCAGATCTCCGGAGAGACCGAGGACGTGATGAGCCACGAGCCGCTGGCGGATCGCTTTGCCGCCTTCGGCTGGCACGTGATCGAGTGCGACGGCAACGATATGAATTCTCTGGACGCGGCCTTCACCGAGGCCAAAGAGACCAGGGGACAGCCCAGCGTGGTCATCGCCCACACCATCAAGGGCCGCGGCTCCTCCGTCATGGAGAACCAGGCCCCCTGGCACCACAAGGTCCCGAACGCGGAAGAGTATGCCCGGATCCAGGCGGATCTGACCAGTCGGAAGGAGGCGATTGAGAATGCATAAGCTGCCTGAACTGAGCACCGTGGGCAATAAGATCCCCAACCGGCAGGCCATCTGCGACACGCTGATGGAGGCCGCTTCCGCTGACCCCAGCGTCGTCGCCCTGTGCAGCGACTCCAGAGGCTCCGCCTCCATGACGCCCTTTTTCAACGCCTACCCCGAACAGAGCATCGAAGTGGGCATCGCGGAGCAAAACCTGGTGAGCATCTCCGCGGGCCTTGCCAGCTGCGGCAAAAAGCCCTACGCGTTCTCGCCCGCCTGTTTTCTCTCTACCCGCAGCTACGAGCAGGCCAAGATCGACTGCGCCTACTCCGACACCAACGTGAAGCTCATCGGCATCTCCGGCGGCGTCAGCTACGGCGCGCTGGGCATGAGCCACCACAGCGCCCAGGACATTGCGGCCCTCTCCGCCATCCCCAATATGCGCGTCTATCTGCCCTCCGACCGGCACCAGACCAGAAAGCTCATTCAGGCCCTGCTTCAAGACGGGAAGTGCGCCTACGTCCGCGTGGGCCGCAACCCGGTGGAGGATATCTACAGCGCGGAGGACTGCCCCTTTGAGATGAACAGGGCGACTGTTCTCGGCAACACCGAAACCCCGGGCGTGGCCATCGTGGCCTGCGGCGAGATGGTGCGTCCCGCCATCGAGGCGGCCAAGGCTCTGGAGGCTGACGGAATTTCCGCCTGCGTGGTAGATATGTATTGCGTCAAGCCCCTGGACAAGGACGCCATTCTGGCCCTGGCCCCCAGGGTGAAGGGCTTCGTCACCGTGGAGGAGCACGCCCCCTTCGGCGGCCTGGGCTCCATGGTGTCCCAGGTGGTGGCGGCAAACTTCCCCAGACGCGTCATCAATCTGGCCCTGCCCGACGCCCCGGTCATTACCGGCAATTCCCGGGAGGTCTTCGACACCTACGGCCTGAACGCCCAGGGCATCATTCGGGCGGCAAAATCGCTGTAAAGCGGGTTCGCACATTCGTTTTTTTGTGATATGATATATCGGACAACAGAAGAAGGAGAAACGCTATGAGACAGTATCAGTGCTTTGAACTGGCCTTTCAGGGGCCGGAGCTTTCCGAAAACTGGGCGCAGATCGATCTGAGCGCAACCTTTACCGCAGGCGGCGCGAGCAAAACCGTCAAAGGCTTCTATGCCGGGGACGGGAAGTACCTTGTCCGCTACCTGCCCGAGACGGCGGGAGAGGTCTGCTGGACGGTCAGCGGCCTGCTCGACGCCCGGGGCAGTGAGATCTGCGAGCCCGCACAGGCCGGGGATCACGGCCTGGTAAAAGCGGTGGAGACCCATTTTGCCTTCGAGGACGGCACGCTGTTTTATCCCTTCGGGACCACCGTCTATGCTCTGGCCCACCAGGATGACGCTCTGGTGGAGCAGACCCTGGAGACTCTGCGCACCGCGTCGTTCAACAAGGTCCGTATGTGCGTGTTCCCCAAGGATTACGATTACAACCACAACGAGCCGCCCGTCTACGCCTTCGAGAAAAAGGCCGACGGCAGCTGGGACGTCGCCCGTCCCTGCATCGCCTTCTGGGACCGCTTCGAGACCATCCTGGACCGGATCTGCGCCATGGGGATCCAGGTGGATCTGATCCTGTTCCATCCTTATGATCGCTGGGGCTTCTCCAGATTCAGCCAGGAGGAGAACCTGGTCTATCTGGACTATCTGCTCCGCCGGCTGGCGGCCCGACCCGGGATCTGGTGGTCTCTGGCCAATGAGTACGATCTGTGCGGCGCCAAATCCCTGGCCGACTGGGAGGGGATCGAAGCCTTCGTTGCGGAAAACGACCCCTACGGCCATCTGCTGTCCAACCACAACTGCTTCTGCTTCTGGGACGCCACCCGGCCCAACGTGACCCACGCCAGCCTCCAGACCAAGGGCCTGACCGAGATCCCCCGCTGGATCCAGCGCTATCAGAAGCCCGTCGTCATCGACGAGTGCTGCTACGAGGGCAACCTGCCCCACTTCTGGGGCAGCATTTCCGCCCGGGAGATGGTCAACCGCTTCTGGCGCTGCATCGCCAGCGGCTCCTACTGCACCCACGGCGAGACCTTCCTGGCCGAGGACGAGGTGCTCTGGTGGGCCAGAGGCGGCAGGCTGAAAGGCGAAAGCCCGGAGCGGATCGCCTTCCTGCGGCAGATCGTGGAGGCTCTGCCCGGCCCGCTGACGCCGATGCCCGGCGGCTGGGTGCAGATGGCGCTGCTCAGCGACGAGCAGGTGGACGCGGCGCTGGAGCAGGTCGAGGGCCAGTGGAAGGAGATCGCAAGGCTCTTCGTCAAGAGCATCCGGCGCATGGAGATCGACGATCGCACCGCCCACATCGCCGGGGAGCATGAATGGGCCGCTCACGCCGGCGAGGAGGCCTACCTCTGGTTCAATGACCGGCAGTGCTTTGGCCAGCAGACCCTGCCCCTGCCTGAGGATAAGAAGTACCGGGTGGAGCTGATCGACGTCTGGAACATGACCCGTCAGGTGCTCCGGGAGGACGCCTCCGGCAGTACGCTGCTGCAGCTGCCCGGAGAAGAGGGCCTGGCTGTTCTGGCTACCAGAGTCGGCTGATCCGACGAAAGACAAAAACACAGCCCGCAGTTCATGAACTGCGGGCTGTGTTTTTTGCTCAGAGCAGGGGCTTCACGTGGTTGTAGACCTCCAAACCCAGCTTCTGGCCGAAGAGCTTGATGAGCTCCCGGTAAACGGTCTGGCGGATCTTCTTGTCGCCGTAGGCCCGGGAGACCAGGGAGGCCACGGGGCTGATAATCTTGTCCTCATATTTGGCCTTGCTCAAGACCTGCTGGACGCTGGTATTCAGCGCCTGCTTGGCCGCCCCGCTCTGCTGGGAGGTGCGATTCTGAGGCGGGGGAGAAGGCTTCTTCTCCTTGGCGGACTCGGGCTTGGTTTCCGAGACGCGGGCGCTTTCCGGATTCTGCGCAGGCTCCGCAGACTCATCGGCCTGTCCGGCATCGGATTCCGCGGCGGCGGCGACGGGCTCGGGCTGCTCCTCGGCGGACGCGGCCGGTTCCGAGGGCTCTTCTTCCGCAGACTCACTCTTTGGCGCAGAGACTTTCTCCGGCTCGGTTCTGAGCGGCCACTCCAGCTGCCGGGCGTCGGCAATGCGGCTGACCTGCTGGATGCCGGAGAGCCCGGCGTGATTGCTCCAGAAGGAACGAAGGACGGCAAAGCCCTTGTCCCGGCTGACGATGGTATAGACACAGTCTTCGCTGCCCTGGGAGATGAGACTGCCCAGGAAGGAGGCCAGCTGCAGATCCAGAGCCTGGTTTCCTGCGGACACGGAGAGGAAGCGGAGATTGGCCTGCCCCTTGCCCTCCAGCAGCTTCTGGATGAAGTCGATGTTGATGCGGTTGGACTTGGGGGAGTAGAACAGATAGACCGTGTCCTCCGCGGTCAGCTGGAAAAAGCCCTCCAGACCGGTGTCGGCTACGTTCTCGAAATCTACGAGGTAATAGTGCTTCATTTTGATTCTATATTCCTTTTCTGTGTAATAGCGGCACGCAGAGCATACCACATCCGGGGCGCTTCTGGCAAGCGTTTGTTTCTTTTACACCCGCTTGAGCCCCCGCCAGCCCCGGACGGAGTAGTAGGAGTCCGCGCCGTTGTGGAAGGTAAAGACCCGGCCGTAGCGCCGCTCGCAGAACAGCGCGCCGCCCTTCCGGCGGATCTCCTCCGGCGCGCAGATCCAGCTGGAGGTTTTCCGGTCGAACTCTCCCAGCTCCTGAAGGGCCAGGTACTGCTCCTCCGTCAGCAGCGCAAGCCCCATGCGTTCGGCCTGTTCTATGGCGCTGTCTGCGGGAGCCCCCTTCTTCCGGGACAGGCGGGCGGCCTGGTCGTAGCACAGACTTCTGCGCCCGGCCGGAGTTTCGGCCGAGCAGTCGCAGAACAGGATCTCGCCGGTGGCCGCGTCCCGACCGATCACGTCCGGCTCCCCGCCGGTCTGTTCCATCAGCGCAAGAGTCTCCAGTACTTCCGGGTGATCTTCCAGCCGGGATGCCGCCTCCGCCCACGAGAGGGCCGGATGGCGCTCCGGATGGGCAAGAAAACGCCCCTCCAACCGCTGCACAAGCGCGGAGTACTGTTCCTGATCGTACATGGTTTCCGCTCCTTTCCCTGTTATGATCCTAAAACAACTTCCCTGTGCAGCCATCATAGCATGGCCCCCGGGAAGATGCAATCCTGGGAAGAACGGGAGGGCAAAAAAGCTTGACAGGGCTCTGTCGGACGTGTAAAATAAAGAAGAGCTTAGATGCTTGAACAAATGCTTATTGACTTGGATCCCGAATAGGAGGCGAGGACCTTGACCGATCGGGAGAGGCAGATCCTGCGCTGGATCGAAGAAAACCCCATGGTTTCCCAGCAGGAGCTGGCGGACCGGGCGGGGATCACCCGCTCCTCCATGGGCGTGCATATTTCCAATATGATCCGGAAGGGTTACCTTTCCGGCAAGGGCTATATATTGCCCCCGGCCAGCTATGCCGCCGTGATCGGCGGCGTGAACATGGACGTGGGCGGGATCGCGTTTCAGCCGCTGATCCCCGCCGACTCCAATCCGGGGCGGGTGCGCCTGAGCCTGGGCGGCGTGGGGCGCAACATCGCCCACAATATGGCCCTGCTGGGGATCGACACCCGGCTGGTCACCGTTCTCGGCGACGACGGATACGCCCGGCAGATCAGCGATTCCTGTGCCGAGCTGGGGATCGATCTGAGCAATTCCCTCCGGGTGCCCGGAGCGGCGACCTCCACCTATGTGTACATCGCCGATCCCTCCGGAGATATGCGTCTGGCGGTGGCGGATATGGACCTCTACCGGCATTTGACACCCGCGGCGCTGGCGGCCCGGGGGGCCTGGCTGAACAGGGCCCGGGTCCTGGTGCTGGATACCAATATCCCGGAGGAATCCATCGTCTGGCTCTGCAGCCACACGGATACGCCTGTTTTCGCCGACCCGGTCAGTGTGACCAAAGCGGGAAAGCTGCGGGAGGTACTGGGCCGGATCCATACCCTCAAGCCCAACCGCCTGGAGGCCGAGCTGCTGTCCGGGGTGAACATCACCGACGAGCAGAGCCTGAACCGGGCGGCGGACCGCCTTCTGGAGACGGGGCTGCAGCGGGTGTTTCTCACCCTGGGGCCCGATGGCGTGCTGGCGGCGGGGGAAAACCGTCGAGTGCGGCTCAGAGGCCGGGCGCGCCGGGTGGTCAATACCACCGGCAGCGGCGACGCCTTTATGGCAGCCCTGGTCTGGGCCTGGCTCCGGAATGCGGAGCTGGCAGAGAGCGCCCGGGCCGGTATGGCCGCCGCGGCCATCGCTATGGCGGGGGAGGAGACCATCAACCCGGCCATGAGCGCGGACACGCTGAGAGAAGAAATGAAAAATATAATTTTGGAGGATCAATGATGAACATGAATCCGTATCTGGACGTAGCGCCGGAAGTGGCGCAGGCTCTGGCAGAGGGCAAGCCCGTGGTGGCCCTGGAAAGCACCATTATTTCCCATGGTATGCCCTACCCGAAAAATGTGGAGACCGCTCTGCTGGTGGAGCAGACGCTGCGCGAAAACGGCGCGGTGCCCGCCACCATCGCCGTCATCGGCGGCCGCCTGAAGGCCGGCCTGAGCCGTGAGGAGATCGAATACCTGGGCAAGACCGGCCGTGGCGTGGCCAAGGCCAGCCGCCGGGATCTTCCCGCCCTGGTGGCCCGGAAGGCCGACGGCGCCACCACCGTCGCCACGACGATGATCATCGCCCACATGGCCGGCATCAAGATCTTTGCCACCGGCGGCATTGGCGGCGTGCATCGCGGCGCCGAGGTCACCATGGATATCTCCGCCGACCTGGAGGAGCTGGCCCAGACGCCGGTGATGGTGGTCTGCGCAGGCGCCAAGAGCATCCTGGACCTGGGGCTGACCCTGGAGTATCTGGAGACCAAGGGCGTGCCCGTCATCGGCTACGGCACGGAGGAGCTGCCCGCCTTCTACACCCGCCGGTCCGGCTTCGGCGTGGACTACCGGGTGGACAGCCCTGAGGAGCTGGCGGCCATCTTCAAGGCCCAGCGCGGCCTGGAGTACAAGGGCGGCATGCTGGTCACCAATCCCATCCCTGAACAGTACGCCATGGACAAGGACGTGATCGACGCCGCCATCGAGCAGGCGCTGGCCGAGGCCAAGGCCCAGGGCATTCACGGCAAGGAGACTACGCCCTTCCTGCTGGCCAAGGTGGTGGAGCTCACCGGCGGCGAGAGCCTGGAGAGCAATATCCAGCTGGTGCTGAACAACGCCCGCGTTGCGGCCCGTACCGCTGTGTGCCTGGCACAAATGAAGTAAGCTGAGAGGTCCCGGATTGACTTTGGTCATTCCGGGACCTTCCGCATCGGCGCGGCACAAGGATTCCCAAAGACAGTCAAAAAGACGCATCCGCAGACATTTCCGGAACAGGAAAAAGCATCTATACTGGTAGATAGAAAAACCTGGGAGGGTGCTATGAACGATCTGGGAATCGAATTTGCGATGAGCAGAAGACCCGGCGAGCAGGCCAGAGCGTGGCGGCTGCCAGTTTACCGGAGGTATAAATGATGCTGTTTAAAAATGCCTACCTGTTCACCCCGGACAAAAAATTTGTCTTCGGGAGCTTCTCCGTGGAGGACGGTCTTTTTAAGCGGGTAATGAGCGGGGTGCCGGGGGAGACCGGCTTTGATCTGCAGGGGGCGTACGTGATACCCGGCCTGATCGATATCCACACCCACGGCTGTGCCGGCGCGGATTTTTCCGACGGGGACCCGGAGGGCCTGGGGCGTATGGGCGCCTGGTATGCCCAAAACGGGATCACAGCCTTTGCGCCGACCTCCATGACCCTGCCCTACGAGACGCTGGGCCGGGCCTTCGCCCTTGCTGCCGAATACCATCGGAACCGGCCGGAGGGCTGTGCACGGCTGGCAGGTATCCACATGGAGGGACCCTTCTTCTCCGAGAAAAAGAAAGGGGCCCAGAATGCCGCGTATCTGAGGCTTCCGGATTTTGAAGCCTTTCAGGCGCTTCAACAGGCCAGCGGCGGCCTGATCCGCATTGTGGACGTGGCGGCGGAGCTGGACGGCGCGGTGGAGTTCACGGAACAGGCCTGCAAACTCTGCAAGGTGTCGGTGGCCCATACCGACGCCGACTATGACGAGGCCTGTGCGGTCTTCGACGCCGGCGCCGGACATCTGACCCATCTTTTCAACGCCATGCCGCCGATCCATCATCGAAAGCCCGGTGTGATCGGTGCGGCCTCCGAGCGGGCGAATGTGGTGGCCGAGCTGATCTGTGACGGTCTGCACGTCCATCCCAGCGCGGTACGCATGGCCTTCCGCCTGTTCCCGGGGCGCATCTGCCTCATCTCGGATTCCCTGCGCTGCTGCGGCATGCCGGACGGCTCTTACCTGCTGGGCGGTCAGGAGGTGTTCCTTCAGGGCAGGATCGCCCGCCTGGCGGACGGGACCATTGCCGGCTCAGCCACCAGTCTGTATGACTGCATGCTGCAGGCCGTCCGGTTCGGAATTCCCCGGGAGGAGGCCATCGCGGCCGCTACGATCCTTCCGGCGCGGGAGATCGGCGCCGAGGGAGAGCTGGGCTCCATCGAAGCGGGCAAGCGGGCGGATTTTGTGATTTGTGACGCGGAGCTTCGGCGGAGGGCCGTCTTTATCGGCGGAGAGCAGGCCGATACCTGAAGCGCAGGCTGTTTCTTCCTCACAGGAGAAGGGAACAGCCTTTTCTTTACCCGGGAACTGTGTTAAAAATACCCCCTGACCGGCCGCAGCTGCGGCCGGCCAGGGGGTATTGCGGTTAACGGAGGACTCAGAAGCGGATCGTCAGCTTCTGGCCAACCTTCAGATCCTGAGGATTGCGCAGGTTGTTCCAGCGGCAGATCTGCTCTACCGTGCAGTGGAACTTCTTGGCAATGGACTCAACGGTATCGCCGGGATTGACGATATAGGGGATCACGGTTCCGCCGCTGACGGCTTCCAGCACATCATCTTCCAGGGGAGCTGCATTCATAGTTTTAGTCTCCTATTCTCAAGATTTCTTTGCAAACGCCATATCTTTGGCGCTGCCTTCGGTCTCCTCGGTCCAGGAGAGCCGCCCGGTGTCCTTGTTCAGGACCAGGCTGCCCCGGGTGCCGGTAACCTGACTCTGGGCGGCGTACTGACCGTCCTCGCCCAGAACCTCAACGGTTTTGACACCGTCGGTGTAACTCAGCTTTCCGTCTTCGCCGAAGCTGCCGTGGAAGACCCAACGGACCCGCTCGGTGTCGCTGGTGGGCACGATCACGGTGATCTCATACCGGGTCTTGTCCGTGGTGCTTAGCTTCATCTCGATCCGGCTGTCCGTACTGGACTGGTAGCTGCCGCTCAGGTCAACGACCTCCGGTTCGGGAGCGGGTTCCGGTTCGGGAGCGGGTTCCGGTTCAGGAGCGGGCTCCGGCTCGGGAGCGGGCTCCGGTTCAGGAGCGGGCTCCACCTCGCCGTAGATATCCACCAGGTAGATGGAGGTATCGCTGGGCTCATTCTCGTAGTACACGGTGCAGTCGCAGCCCTCGGCCAGCGTCCCGTAGCACAGACGGCAAGCAGACGGATCCACGGTCACGGTCATGCCATTGGCCAGGACGATGGTGTAGCGCTCAGCGTCGATGTTAAAGACGTTGCCGGCCATGGAGGCGTAGATCGGTTCCGGTTCGGGTTCCGGAGAGGGCTCTGTAGTGGGCTCCGGAATGGGTTCCGGAGTGGGAGTGGGCTCCGGTTCGGGCGTCGGGGTGGGCAGCTCCACGATGACGACGTTGCCGCCGCAGGTGATGTCCTGCATGGACTTGCCGCCATAGGTGCCCCGGAAATGCCAGACCAGGGACAGGGGCAGTTCATTGACGCCTTCCGCCAGATCCAGCACATAGCTGGTGCCGCCCAGGTAAGTGGTGGTCTTGCCGCCTCTGTAGTTCATCGCGGGCTGAGTCAGATCCTGAGCGCTCGAGCCAAGCTCAATGTGGAAGCCGTTGGCCAGCTGGTTGAGGTTGATGGTGGCGGAACGGATGCTGATGCCGATGGTCAGGTCCGCACGGTGCTCGCCGATCCGCGTCGCCACCCAGTCGCAGCACAGATCCAGGCCGGTCCCGGTATCGGAGCTGAAGCCGCCCTTGGCCAGAACCTCGCCCTCAGGGGGAACGGGCCGGGTGGTGGGCACAGGCGCCGCGGTGGGCGTGGGAGCCGTAGTGGGCGCGGGCGTGGGAGTGGGCGTCGGCGTGGGCTTGGGAATGACGCTGAGGTAAGCGGTGTTGGTCCGGGCGGTCTGACCGTCATAGTTGAAGGTGCAGTAGGCGCCCCAGCGATCGGCGCCCTTCGGGAGCTTGCCGATGCTCAGCGTGGTGCTGTACAGACCGTCCAGCACGATGCCGGGAAATTTGTTGGCGAAGTTCTGGGGCGTGTACTCCACACCCTCGGGGGACACAAAGGTCCAGCTCAGAGAGGTGTAGATGTTGGAGAAGGCCACAAAATAAGCGGTCTGGCCCTCGTCCCGTCTCTCGTTGGTGGGGTTCTTGGTGACGTAGAGGAAGAGGGGAGCGGAGCCGGAGGAGGGACCCTGAGGATCGACCTGTCCCAGAGGCTGGGGCACGGGCAGGGGATTGGTCTTGTCGGGAGTCCGCTCGCCGTTGAAGACGCCCAGGCTCTCTTCCAGGCAGGTGGCGTCGGTGGCGTCCTCATAGGAGAACCAGCCAAAGTTGGTGCTGCTCTTCTCCCAGCCGAAGAAGGCCAGCTGACCGGCAGAGTTGTAGTCCTCCGGAGAGATCTCCTTGCCGTCCAGGCCAATGAAATTGACGATGTGCTGTCCGTTCACGGAGGAGACATACTGGAAGGCAAAGCTCTCATAACGCAGAGTCTGGTCCTTCAGCGTAACGGCGCACTTGGCGGTGTAGGCCTCGTTCTCGGACAGCAGAATGGTGTCGTAGAACAGATAGGACCAGGTGTTGGTGGAAGCGTTGTAGAAGGTGTCGGTATTATCCGACAGAATATCGGGGAAGGACTCATCCTCCTGCAGAGGGATGGAGCACTCCAGCAAGGCGTCGTGATTTTCGCTCAGCTCCCAGAGCTTCAGCGTGGTGGCGCGGTCTGCCTGGTGCTGGGTCGCGGCCAAAATCTCAAAACGACCGTTGTGGTCCAGGTCCGTGACCGCGTAACGCCACTGGCGGGAATCGTCCTGCCGGATAGAAGGCAGGGACAGAAACAGAGCCTGCAGAAGAGGATCGACCTCGTGAGCGGCTTCGGGAGTGGGGGCGGGAGTCTCTACAGGGAGCTCCTCGTGAGCGGGGGGCGTGTCGGCCTCCTGGCTTTGGGGCTCTTCCGCGGGCTTGGTGTCCATGCCGCATGCCGCCAGGGAGAGAAGCATTACCAGGGCCAGCAGAAGACAAAGAATTGATTTTTTATTCATACGTTTCTCCGTCTGAGCGGCAACACGGGATCCGGTTCGACCGGAACCCGCGATATCGCCCGTATTTTTTTTACTGCAGTTTCGGCAGAGCCTTACAGCAGCATATTGTTGACCAGATTCTGAATGGTGTTGTAGGAGTAGCCGGCCTTCTCCAGCGCGATCCGACGAGCTTCGCCATTGCCGTACTTGCCGTCGATCACATCCTTGGCCACCTTCTCGTACTTGAGCAGGTCGTTTACCAAACCCTGCACTACCTTGGGGTCAAAACCGGCCCTTCTCAGAGCGGCCACGCGGGCTTCGCCGTTGCCGTAAACGCCGTCGATGCAGGCATAGGCAGCCTTCAGGTTTGCGGTCATGCCGCCGGAGACACCCTCCAGCACTTCGTCGTTCAGCTTTTCAATAGACATGGTTTTTCTTCCTTTCTTTTCTATATTGATAAGGCCTCCGAAAAAAAGGCCAGATCATACTACAAATCGGACTACGGGACTTCGCTCGGGAAAAACTGAAAATCAGCCCCCCTTTTATTATGTGGCAGAACCACCCTCCGTGTCAAGTCTCTGTTTGGCGACCAACGCCGCAAACCGTCCGTTTCTGGCGATCAGCTCATCATAACTGCCGTCTTCTACGATGTGACCTTTGTCCAGCACCAGGATCCGATCACAGTTGCGGATGGTGCTGAGGCGGTGGGCAATCACAATCCGGGTGCATTTGAGGGTGTCCAGCGCTTCCGATACCCGCTTCTGAGTCAGATTGTCCAGAGCAGAGGTGGCTTCGTCAAACATGAGGATTTTGGGCCTGGGCGCTATAGCTCGGGCGATCATCAGCCGCTGCTTCTGCCCGCCGGAGATCCCGCCCTGTCCTTCGGAGATCAAGGTCTGCATCCCCATGGGCATGGCCCGGATATCGTCTGCGATCCCGGCCAGCTCCGCTGCGGCCCAGGCATCTTCCAGGGACAACTGAGGGGCGGAGATCACGATATTGGAATAGATATCGCCCTGGAAGAGGCTGCCGCTCTGCATGACGGTTCCAATCTTGCGGCGCAGGGAGCGGAGATCCAGCTTGCTCATATCCCGGCCATCATAATAGATCGCGCCTTTCTCCGGCTTTTCGAAGCCCAGCAGCAGTCGTATCAGCGTGCTTTTGCCACAGCCCGTGGAACCAACAATGGCCACATATTCTCCGCTGCGGATCTTCAGATTCATGCCTTCGATCACATAGGGCATGCTCTCCCGATAGCGAAAATACACATTGGACAGCTCAATACTGCCGGATAACCGCGTGACTACGGACTTGGACTCGGAGGACTCCGGCTCTGTCTTCAGAATGGGCTCCGCCATGTTCAGAATCGGACGGATCTTGGCGCCGGTGAGAGCTACGGCACTCAAGGCGGAGAAGGCGCCGGAGACCATGCCGAAGGCGGCGTTGAAGGCCAGGTACTCGGAAGGACTGACGTGGGTCTTTACCGCCAGCGCGTACATGAGCAGCGTACCCGCCAGGGAGACGGCGGTGGTGATCACGCTGCTGATCTTCAGAAACAGCGGCGGATCGTAGCTCAGCTCCGCCACTTCGGAGTAGGACTGCGCCCAGCGGGCGAAGGCCCGCTTTTCCGCACCGGCCAGCTTGATCTTCTGAATGCCGTTGATGAGAGCGAAGCTCAGCCCTTCATCCTTGGCGCCCAGCTCCATGGCCTGCTGGCTGATCTTCATCTGAACCAGCGAGGCGATGGCGCCGATGCCCACGCTCAGCAGGATCACGCCCAGGGCGGGCAGCACCAGGGCCGGCGCGTAGCGGAAGATCTCCGTAATGTACAGAAGGGACATCAGAGAACTCAGCCCCAGAGAGAAGACGCTTCCCAGAAGCAGATCACAGAGCTGATTGACCGAACCGAAGCGGCTGGACAGCTCGCCGGAAGACATCTTCCGGAAGAAATCCGCCGGCAGATTGATGACCCGCATCATGACCGCGGCTTCCACGGCCAGAGAGGTCTTGATCTGGATCCGGCTCATCATCAGCTCACGGACACTGGAGATCAGCTGCATGGAGACAAGGGTGCATACCGTGAACACCGCGCCGCCGGCCAGCATGGACAGGCTGCCGCGCTCCAGCACCACGCCGGTCAGGGCCCGGGTGATGCGGGGCATCAGCATGCCCACCAGAGTGGCCAGCAGGGTCAGCGCGGCCAGGGCCAGCACATCCCCTGCGCTCAGACAATCCCGCAGATAGGCGAGCAGATCTGGGATCCCCAGCTTTTTCAGCGGCAGAGGGCGGTAGAAGCAGATGGCGTCCGCGGAGAACAGGGCGGCGGTTTCTTTGTTCAGGGCGCGCTTTTCACCGCTGGCGGGGTCCAGAAAGTGATAGCCCACCAGGGAATTGGGCAGAAGAGCCACCGGGATCTGCTCCGGACCGTAAAAACCCAGCATGGGGCCGAAGGCGTCCCGATACCAGCCCTCCTCCAGCTGGACATTCCGGCGCATGATCCCGTGGGGCCGCAGGCAGTATTCCAGCTGCTCCTCCGCGTCTTCCAGATTGTCCGGGATCTCTCCGGGCTTGATACCGTAGAATTTCAGGATCTCATCGATGGCCGCTTTGGTGACGATCCGCTGATCGTTGAGAGAGCCCGCGTTTCGTTTGCCCAGCACCACGGAGGCCATGCGGAAAATGGAGTCTTCGAAGATCTCCTGATCCTTCTGCTTGCGCTGTCGGATCTGGTCGTCAAACCAACTCATATCCTGCCTCCTCTCAGCTGCTGGCGATCAGGTCGGCGTAAAGACCGCCCCTGGCGTACAGCTCGTCATGCGTCCCGCGTTCGACCACGGCGCCCTTATCCAGCACCAGGATCTCATCGCAGTCCCGGATCGTGGACAGCCGGTGGGCGATCACGATGCAGGTGATGCCCCGGTCCTTGATGGCCTTTACCAACTCGTACTCGGTCAGGGCGTCCAGGGCGGAGGTGGCCTCGTCCAGGATGATCAGGGTGGGGTCCTGGGCCAGGACCCGGGCGATCTCCAGACGCTGCCGCTGTCCGCCGGACAGATCCTGTCCGTTCTCGGTGAGCATACCGGAGAAGCCGCCGTCCCGCGCCATGATATCGTCATAGATCTGGGCGTCCCTGGCGGCCAGGATCATCTCGAAGTCCTCGATGGAGCTGTCCCACATCTTGATGTTGTTGGCGATCGTGTCTTCAAACAGGACGATGTCCTGATCCACCACCGCCACCGAGCCGGTAAACACGCTCCGGTCGATCTGGGAGATCGGCTTGCCGTCGAAGAGGATCTCACCGCTCCAGGGCTGGTAGAGACCGGAGATGAGCTTGGAGAGCGTGCTCTTGCCGCAGCCCGAGCCGCCTACAAAGGCAACCCGGCTGCCGGGCTTGACGTGCAGGGAGAAATCCCGGATCAGCGGCTGGCTGAGAGGGGAGTAGCCAAAGGTGACGTGGCGCAGCTCCACCTCGCCGGAGAGCTTGGAGTAGTCCTGCTCCTCGGTCAGTGGGGCGTCGCTGAAAACGGGATCGTCGGGGTAACTCATCACGTCCTCTACCCGCTCCATCTCCGTGCGCATCTCCTGGATGGACTGTCCGGCGGAGATCAGCAGCATGGCAGGGGACATAAAGGCGCTCAGGAAGCCCTGGAAGGACAGAATCATACCGATGGTGAACTGCCCGTCCATGGCCTGCCGGACGCCCAGGATCAGCACAGCCGCGCCGGCCAGGGAGCTGAGCAGCGCCGGGATCATGCCCAGATACTGATCCAGCCTGGCGAAGCGGACCTGCGCGGCGTTGACGGAAGCCTGGTACCCGGCCCACTTCTGGAAATACCCGTTTTCCGCGCCGCTGGACTTGATGGTTTCCACCATCTGGATGCCGGATACCGTGGCCGCGGCCAGCTTGCCGCTGTCGCGCAGTTGGACGCGGGTGATGTTCACCCGCTTGTGGGAGATGATCTGGGAGATCAGAAGGTTCAGCACGATGGTGACCAGACCCACCAGAGTCAGCACCGGGCTGTAGCGCAGCATGACGACCAAATAGAAGATCATCATGCCGGTGTTCAGCAGCAGGGGGGCGAAGGTGTCCACCAGAGTCCCCGCGATGGCGGCGTTGGAGCCCATGCGCTGAAGCACGTCGCCGGACATGCGCTGGCTGAAAAAGGACATGGGCAGCCGCAGCAGTTTCCAGAAGAAGGAACTGCTGCCCACCAGGGCCATTTTTCCGTTAATTCTCAGGGAGTACACGGCCTGGATCCAGGCCACCAGGATCTGCGCAGCGCCCAGAACGGCCAGCAGGATCAGAAAGGGCGTCAGCAGCTCCCGGTTTTCCCCGGTGAGCAGCCGGTCCATGAAGAAGTTGGAGAACACGGGGTTGAGGATACCGAACAGCGCCCCGATGGCGGTGGACAGCATCACAAAGGCCACCGCCGCGCCCGCACCGGTCAGTCGTTTCCGGGCAAAGGCCAGAGTACTCTTGCGCTTTCCGCCGGGCTCAAATTCAGGCCCCGGGGTGATCTGGAGGCAGACGCCGGTGAAGGACCGGTTGAATTCTTCCGGTCCCACCCGGATCTCGCCTCGGGCGGGGTCGTTCAGATAGGCGTATTTGCCCCGGAAGCCCCGGAGCACCACAAAGTGATTGAAATTCCAATGGAGGATGCAGGGCAGCTGGATCTCGGTCCGGAGCGAATCTGTTTCGCAGCGGAACCCTGCTGCCTGAAACCCATAATTACGAGCAGCCAGGAGGACGTTTTTGGCGTTGGAGCCGTCCCGGGACACGCCGCAGTCCAGACGGACCTGCTCCAGCGGGACCCATTTTTTATAATAGGCCATGATCATGGCCAGTGAAGCCGCACCGCATTCCAACGCTTCCATCTGCATCACGACAGGGACTCTGGCCACGCCTCCTGTCATCGGCTTGGGGATATCCGCTCTCATCTTCATCTCCCTCAGCGAAACAGGAGCTTCAGGACCTGGGTCTGCTTGTAGCGCACCGAGACCTCGTACAGACCGTCGGCCAGGTCGGTCTCGGCCAGCGCGAAGACGCCGTCCTCATCCCGTCCCAGACTGCTGATCTGGGTAATGCGCCCGCCGGCGTCCACGTGCATACCGGGCTCCAGACGCTCGGCGTCGGCCGGGTCCTGGAAACGGACCGTCATGACGCCCTGGTCTACCACAGCCTGTCCATAAACCACGCTGTCGATGTAGGTCAGGGAACCCCAGACCAACAGACCCACCAGCAGAAGGATCACCGCGATCAGCAGAATCCAGACGCTGGGGTTGGTGACACGAAGATAATCATTCAGCTGTTCGGGAGACTGGATGCGATCCAGGCTCTCTTTGCGATACAGACGCGCTTGCTCCATGATTCCGCTCCTTTGCCCTGCGATCTCCCGGGACGGCGCTTACACCCGCCGTCCCAACGGTGTATTATTAACATTTTACCATTATCTGCCGAAAAAGGCAATTGCCGGACGGGAAAAGGGGGAACCTTTTTCCGACGGGCCGGGTTTCGGACCTGCGGCGCTCCTTTGACCGGGGGCTTTGCGGAGAAAGGCGTTCCGGAGAAAGGGGCAAAAAACAGGCAAATGCTCCCGGCGGGGAAGCCGGGAGCAGGGGAAAGAGTGTTCAGATGTCCGCGAAGCGCTCTCTGGCGTGGAAGGCCCGGCAGATCGTGGGATAATCACCGAAGACGGTCAGCTGATCGCCCACTTCAAACACCGTATCCGCCCCGGCCGGGATTGCTTTCCGGCCGGGCTTCTCGGTCAGCATCACCAGAATGCCGGTTTCCGCTTTCAGCCCCATATCCGCCAAGCGCACGCCCTGATACTGCTGGGGGATATGATTCAGGGTCACCATAGCGATGGTATCGGTGCCGATGTAGTCCAGAAGCGTGACGGTGTTGAAGGAGTCCGTCCGGCCGATGAGCCGGTCCGCCACCTTTTGCAGCAGACTGTCACCCCAGGCGCGGATCCGGGGCACGCGCATGAAGATGAAAATGATGGCTATCGCGATCAGAGGGATCAGAATGCCGATGTAAAAGTGCTCGATCTGGCTCTGCTTCAGGGACAGAAAGATGTTGACGAAAGCGGATACGATCGTGATGTTGAAGACGTACCCGAAAAGCATGGTCACCCGGGCCAGCCGGCGTCTGCGCCGGTTGGAGAGAAACATCTCGCTCTCCTTGGTGGTATAGCCGCAGCCGGTCAGCAGGGAGATCACCTGGAACCGGGCCCGCTCGTCCGGCAGCCCGGTAAAGCGAAACAGAATGGTAAACAGCTCTGTGATCACCCAGTAGGTCAGGATGATCAGCGAAAACAGGGACAGGGCTACGTATAAGTTCATTTTCTTCCCTCCCGGAAGGCTTCTTCGCCTGCAAACGGTATGCCCGCCTGCACCGTGTTCCTCTGTAAATCAGTCTACCAAGTCCCTCGGGAATTTGCAAGAGTCACATGCGTTTCCCCTTACGAAAGCCGCCGCAGCTGTGATATAATCAGAGAAAAAAAGGTCTCCCGCGGCCTGCGCGGGGAGACCGGACGGGCCGCTGCTCCGGAACCGGGCAAAGAGCGGAAAGAGGGGAGAGAGAAGACATGAAAAAGCGGGGAATTCTGGCCGTCAATCTTGCCGTGCTGCTGTTCGGCCTGGCCGGTCTGTTCGCCAAATGGATCCGGCTGCCAGCCATCGCCATCACCTTCGGGCGGGTACTGTTCTCCTCCCTGGCCCTGGGCCTGTATCTGCTGCTTCGGCGGCAGAGCGTCCGGGTCGCCCGGCCGGGAGATCGGCTCCTGCTGGCGGCCGCGGGCGGGATCCTGGCGCTGCACTGGTGGGCCTTTCTCCAGTCTATCCAATTGTCCTCCGTGGCCATCGGAACGATCACCTTTTCCTCCTTTCCGCTGTTTGTGACCTTCCTGGAGCCGCTGCTCTTCCGGCAGAAGCTGGAGCGACGCAACGTGTTCATCGCCCTTCTGATCCTGCTCGGCGTGCTGATCACAGTTCCGGAGTTCTCCCTTGACAATCACGTCTTCTTCGGCATCCTGATCGGGATGCTGTCCGCCCTGGCCTACGCGGTTTTGACCCTGATCAACAAGAAGCTGGCCGGGTCGCTCAGCGGTACCGTGACTGCCTTCTGGGAACAGGCTTCCGCCGCCCTGGTCCTTCTGCCTCTGATGCTGACGGTGCAGGTCCGGCCCACGCTCCCGGATCTGACCCTGCTGCTGGGGCTGGGCGTGATCACCACGGCTCTGGCCCACACGCTGTTCATCAGCAGCCTGAAAACGCTGCCCGCCCAGCTGGCCGGGGTCTGTTCCTCCCTGGAGACGGTCTACGGGATCCTGTTTGCCCTGCTGCTTCTGGGAGAGATCCCCACGCTTCGGGAGATCCTTGGCGCGGTGATCATCGTCGGCGCCGTGATCGCCGCCCAGCTCCGGGCAAAATAGGCCGCCGGAGAGACCGCGCTACGCGCGGCCCGCCGGAAGCCGCTCCTGCGCGAAACGGAGAAAGCTCTCGGCCGCGGGGGAGCGATCCTCCCGGCGGGGGGCGGCGATCCCGATCTCCACTTCGCAGGGCGGCTGCGTCCCCAGAACGGCGATGCCGGTGAGATCCAGCCGGTCGGAGGGAAATAAAAGGATCGGGCCGACCTGACTTCGTGAGAAGCCGGGTCGGCCCGGTCCTTTTTTCTGGCCCAATCTTATGTTTTCCCCCTGGTTCTGCCAGGGGGATCCTCCCTCGGCGAACCTGTTGTTTTCCGCTTGAAACAAGGCGGATAATCCCTCGATCTTGCAGTAATGTTACATCTCGAACACCAGATTTTCGGAAGAGCCCTTTTCTATCTGGCGTTTTTCTTCGTTTTTCAGACATGTTCAGTCTGCCCGCGCCGAGATCTCCTGTACTTGGGCCTGATATACACCGGCGGACAATTCCCGCGTTTCCCCGTTGGGCAAAATCAGCTCAGCGGTACAATTGGCGGGGACAGAGAAGGTATAGACGGTTTTTCCATTCCCTCGCTTCCAGCTGCTCTCCACCGTGCCGTAAACGCTGTCATAGCCGGCCCTGGCAAAGGTGAAGTTCCCGCCCGGGCGCGGAGCGATGGTGAAATGATTTTCGCCGTCCACTCGGATGCCGCACATGGTTTTGAACAGCCATTCGACGGCTGCGCCCTTGGAGTAGTGGTTGAGACTGGCGATGCCGCCCTGGGCCTCGGTTCCCTCCCAGCTTTCCCAGATGGTGGTGGCGCCGGCTTTTGGCATAAAGAGCCAGCCGGGCATTTCCTCATTTTCCAGCAGGCGATAGGCCGCCTCAATGTCAAGCCCGTGCCCAGCCGCCAACCGTAGTGCTCCAGCGCCTCGATCAGGCGCTTTTCGGCAAAGCTCGTCTGCTCCTCATCCAGCAGCCCGAAGGCCAGCGGCCGCACCAGCTGGGCCTGCCGGTCCGTGTCCAGATCGTTTCCGAATTCCTTCTGATAGGCAGCCTTGCATTTGTCCGAGATGGCGCGGTAGTTTGCCGCGTCCTCCGTACGATCCAGTTCCTCCGCGATCTCCGCCAGGCAGCGCAGCACATAAGCGGTGTAAGCCGTGCTGACCTCGCTGTGCGGCAGCACCATGTCCTTCCAGTCGTTGGGCTTGACGTCTGCAGGCTCGGCCCACTCGCCGTAGCTCTGTCCACGGCGCACCACCCCGTCCGGGGAGACGCGCCGGATCATGAAAGCGGCGTATTTCTTCATGCGGTCGTAGTATTGCGTGAGGATCTTCCGGTCACCGTACTTTTTCCAGAAGCGGTAGGGCAGCAGGATCCCGATATCCGACCAGCCCACCGAGCCGTTCATCGTCCACATGTAAAAGTCCACGCCGCCGTATGGCGCGATCTGTGGCAGACGGCCGTCCCGCTTCTGCCAGTCGTACACGTCGCAAAGATATTTCTGGGAAAAGGCCGCATAGTCGAAGAGATACGAGGCCGTCTCAAAGAAGATCTGCGCGTCGCCGGTCCAGCCGTGGCGCTCCCGGGTGGGGCAATCGGTGGGGATGTCCAGAGAATTGGACTTTGTAGACCATCTGGTGGCCTCCACGAAGCGGTTCAGGAGCTCATTGGAGCTTTCAAAGCGCCCGGTCTCCCGCATGTCGGAATAGACGGCGATGGCCTCGATATTCTCCGGCAGCAGCTCCACGTCCGTATCCACCTCCGCATAGCGGAAGCCGAAGACCGCGAAGGTGGTTTTATACACGTTTTTTCCTTCCCCACAGGTGTATTTGATCTGCTGCAAGGGGGAGGTTTTCTTTTTGCTCACGCACTGAATGTTCTTTTGTGTCAGGTTGCCGTCAGTGTCCAGTATTTCGCCGAAGCGCCACAGCATCCGCTGCCCGACGCGGGCGTTCACCGTGAAGGCCACAGTTCCCGCCAGATTCTGCCCGAAGTCGAGCAGCTTCTTGCCGTTGGGCGCGGTGGTGATGACCGGATGAAAGCGCTCATGCTCCGTGACAGGGACGTTGTTGGACGCGGTCGGCACGACCGGGTGACTCGTCTCCTTCACTCGCCCCCGATAGGAAGGCGTGCGGAAGGCCTCGACGATCTCGCCGTCCTTGTTGTCAGCGAAGCGGATGGGGCCGTCATTGGACCATTGCCAGCTTCCGTCGGAGCTCACGGTCTCCCGCCGACCGCTCTCGTACTCGACTTCCAGCTGGCAGAGGAGTTTCGTCTCCGTGCCGTACTGGTTGGTGATGCCCCAGGCGCCGCAGCTGCCGCGGTACCATCCATCGGCCAGTTGAACGGTGAGTTCATTCTCGACCCCCTCAGCCGCTGACGCGGCAGCTCCCCCGGTGGGGGCGCCAAGCAGATCAGTCACATCGTAAGTCTGGTATTGTACCCGCTTGCGGTAATCCGTATGGCCCGGGGCCAGGCAAAAACCGCCCACCTTCTCGCCGTTGAGCTTCGCCTCGTACAGCCCACAGGCCGTGATATACAGCCGCGCCTGGCGGACTTTCTTCGTGACCGTGAAGACCTTGCGGAAGCAGTCAACGGGATAGCGCTCTTTCTTATTCGGCGTATAGTCTCCGGTGATCCATCTGGCCGTCCAGTCCGTTCTCTCGAGAAGACCCATTTCAAAGAAGGCCTCGCTCCACTCGCCGGGCTGATCATTTTCGTCCCAGAGGCGGACACGCCAGTTCACCCGCTCGCGGCTGCGAAGCGGTTCGGGATAGATGGCGCGCATTGAATCGCTTACGACTTTGCCGCTGTCCCAGTTCTCTGTGATAATCTGGTACGCCGTCTGCTTCACGCCGCCCTCGCAATTCCACATGAGGCGGGGCTGCCGCATATCGATCCCGACGGGATCCCGCAAGTACTCACAAGTCAGTCGAACAGCTCTCATGCTTTTTCCCTTCTGGTTTTGATCTCTTCCTGCTCTTTTCCGATCCGCTTTTCCACGTCCACGAACAGCAGGATCGCCGCCAGGATCAGGCCGGTGAACACCTCGAGCCCGACGAAGGAGAAGGTGATCGCACTGTTGACGGAGGCCGTCTGCTGCACGGCGACGGTGAGCACGCCGTCAGCCGCGGGCTTCAGCGACTCCAGCGCGAGCTGCGGCGTCAGTCCGCTGGACTCGAGATAGGAAGAGGCCTCCACAACGCTGTTCGCGCTGATGGGCGCCACATAGCCGGTCAGCGCCAGCATCCAGTTGAAAAGGCCCGTGACCACACCCACCATAGCCACCGCGATGATGTTATAGATGCTCATGGCCGCACCGTCCACACGGAGATCCGTCTTCCATTCCAGATGATCCAGACAGTCGGCAAAAAGCGCCATAAAGACATACGCGCTGGGAAGAGTGCCGATGTTCTTGATGAACTGGCCGGCCAGGACCATGACCAGATTCCGGGAGAAGAGCCAGCAGATCAAGCTGCCTACGGCACAGATCACAAAGCCGACCATCGTCACGTTCCGCTTGCCGAAGCGCTTGGCCAGCGGCCACACGGCGAAGATGCCGATGCCCATGGGCAAGCCGCCGATGACGGAGACCAGCATCTGGGTGATCCCGTCGTTATAGGTACCGAGGACGTAGTTGCAGTAATAGACCAAAGCCAGGTTTTTGAACATCGCCCCCGTGGTGGAGATCAGAAAATACGCATACATGAGGAGCATGTATTTGTCGGTGAACAGGATCTTCATCTGCTCGCTCAGGCTCAGATCGCTCTTGGCGCCGGCGGCATCTTCCTCCGCTGTCACGCGCTCCTTGGTGAAGAAATACTCCATCAAGGTCAGAGGCAGGGCAAAGATGGAAAGGATCGTCATCAGCGTGATCCACTTCGACTTGTCCACGCCGATGCTCGGCATGATGACCATGGGGAAGATGAGCGCCACCAGGATGCCGCTCATCATGATGGTGGTGATCTGGTTGAAGACGCTGAGCCCACCCCGCGCCGTGGTGTCGCGGGTACTCAGCGGCACCATCAGGTTGTGGCTCATGTTGAAGATCGTATAGGCGAAGGAATAGAACAGGTTATAGGAGACCATGATCCAGATCGCCTTGACCGTCGGATTGGATTCCGGCACGGTGAACAGCAGGATCGCCGTGATCGTGATCAGCGGCGCCGAAACCAGCAGCCAGGGGCGCGCCTTGCCCTCCTTCGTCCGGGTGCGGTCGATGATCTGACCCATAATGACGTTGGTCACGGCATCGATGACCTTGGAGACGATGGGGAAGATCGTCAGGAACATGCCGCCCCACATGGGCGTGAGGTTCAGAACGTCCGTATAGTAGACGTTCAGATAGGTTGCCAGCACCGCGTTTAGGAGCAGTGCTCCCGCAGGACCGACCAGATAGCCTAGCCATTTTTCTTTGCCGGTCACGCTCTCGGAGCGGATCCGGCTTGCGGGAAGTCTCTCAAACAGCTTTTCCATCTTTCCTCTCCCTTTCATCTCTTGTCCAGCCGCAGCGCAAGCATCAGTACATTTCGTGCCGTCCGCTGGAGCTCAGTGCGGGTGATGCCCTCCGGCTGCCCCAGAGTTTCAAGAAGGCTGCCGTCGGACTTATACTGCTTCGCCAGATGCCCGATATCGCCCGGCATCAGCACGTCCACCTGGGCGCGGACGCGGTAGGCGTTGTTTCGGAGCTTCGGGAACTCCGGGCTCTTCGCTTTCTGCATCCACCAGTCGGTGATCACGCAGCCGGTGTAACCCCACTCCCCGCGCAGGACGGTGGTGACGAGATCGTAGTTGTAGTGGCTCCAGACACTGTTGACCTTGTTGTAGCTTGTCATGATAGTGAGAGGCTTTGCCTCCTTGACCACGATCTCAAAGTTTCTGAGATAGATCTCCCGCAGCGCCCGCTCGGAGACGCGGGAATCGTTTTTGTTGCGGTTGGTCTCCTGGTTGTTGCAGGCGAAATGCTTGGGGCAGGCGGCTTTTCCTTTGCTCTGCACGCCGCGCACCGTGGCCGCCGCCATCTTGCCGGAGAGCAGCGGGTCTTCGGAGAAGTACTCGAAGTTGCGGCCGCAGAGGGGATTGCGGTGGATGTTCATGCCGGGGGCCAGCTGCACGTCCACGCCGTAGTGGATCATCTCCTCGCCCACCTTGGCGGAGAGCGCTTCGATCAGATCCGTATTCCAGGTGCAGGCCAGGGCGGTGCCGCAGGGCTGCAGCGCGCAGTACTTTTTCAAGCGAAGCCCCGCAGGGCCGTCGGAGGTGATGATGGGCGGCACACCTTTTTGCCGCAGACTTTCGATCACGCCGCCAAAGGCGCCCGCGTTGCCCGCCACGCCCAGGGAGCTTCCCATCATGCCGTGGCCGCGGCTGAGGGCTTCCAGCTCCTCGTCACTGAGCCGGGCGATGAAGTCGTCCAGTGTGATCTTCCCGTTTTTGACGTCATCCAGCGAATAGCGCCGAATGCCGGTGACCGGGATGGCCTTCGGCAGGCAGCTCGTGATCCGCTCTCGCAGCGCGGTGCTGGTTTTGCAGAGCGGCTCGCACTGTTCGACTGTAATCTCCTCTTCCAGAGAAAAACTGCCCGCCTCGGTATTGTTGGCTGTGAAGCGGTATTCGCCGGATTCCAGGACAAAGCGGCTGCGCTCCTCGTCGTAGGAGGCCAGGCACTTGTCGTCGCAGCGCAGCGTCAGCGTCTCGCTCTCCCCGGGAGCGAGGGTTTTTGTCTTTCCAAAAGCGACCAACACCCGCAGGGGCTTGTCCAGCCGTCCCTTGGGCGCATGACACCAGAGCTGCACGATCTCCTTACCGAGCAGCGTCCCGGTGTTCGTGACGGTGATCGTCGCCTCCGTTTCATCAGCAGTATGGTGCAGACTTTCGACCTTCAAGGCAAAGTCTGTATAGCTCAAACCGAAACCGAAGGGATAGAGTACCTTGTCGGGGTGCTGATCGAAATACCGATAGCCCACATAGATGCCCTCGGCGTAGTCGTTATACTCCTTGCCGCCGAAGTTTGCGCTGCTGGGGTAATCCTCATAGCGGCGGGCGATGGTATCGCCAAGCTTGCCGCAGGGAGTCACCGCGCCGGTGAGCACGTCCGCCACGGCGTTGCCACTCTCCATGCCGCCCTGCCAGACGATCATCAGGGCGGAGAGCTTGTCGCCATATTCCTCCGTCCAGGCCATGTCCATGATATTGCCGATGTTCAGCAGCACCACGACTCTGGTAAAGGCCGCCGTGACCGTATCCAGCATCGCGCGCTCCTCGTCGGTCAGATAGTAGCTGCCCTTGGTGAGGGTGTTCTCCCGATCTTCTCCCGCGGCGCGGCCGAGCACCACCAGCGCGGTCTCGGCAGACTGCGCGGCCCTGTTTACCAGCGCGGCGTCCAGCGGCATCTCGGGGTAGTTCATGGGCCAGTGGCCCCACCAGCCGTGATCGGCCACGTTGTCCTCCTGCTGCGTCCAGGTCTCATAGGCTTGCAGGAGTTCATCGTTCATCCTCACGCCCGCATTACGCAGGCCGTCGATCAGGTTCACATGATAGGGGGCGTTCACATCGCCGCCGCTGCCGTAGCCCACGTAGAACCAGTCCAGCTGGCAGCGCCCGAAAACAGCGACTTCCCGTTCCTTGTTCAGCGGCAGCGCGCCGCTGTTCTTCAGCAGGACGCAGCTTTCCGCCCCCGCCTGCCGAATGAGCTCCCCGATCCCCGGCGTGACATAGCGTTCGCCGCCGGCGGTCGTCTCCTCCTGCATCAGGCCGTTGCCCATGGCGGAGTCGATGATACGCTGGACCAGTTTTCCCAATTGATTTCTGAGCTTTTTCATGTCACTGCTCCTTTTCGGTTTACTGAAATCAGTATAACAAATTCTATCCCGTTTGTCCTTGCAGATTTGTTCGAATTCTATTATAATTTGTTCGAATGTGAAGGGAGGCGGCATGATGCGTATTGACTTTGACTATCTGTGTCGGATCACCGCGAACCTGTCGGGGATCCCGGTGCGCGTCTACAAGGGAGAGGATCTGCTTTCCTTTCACTCACCGGTCACACTGATCCGTGACCCCATGCTGCTGTGCAGGGAGCAGCTTTGGCGGATTTCCGATCATGTCGGTTACTTTCTGACGGAGCACTTCTACTATTACGGCGTCCTCGTTTCCGGCGAGATCCGCTTCATCGTCGGGCCCACCCGGCAGCTTCCCGCCTCCGATCAGGAACTGCGGGAGTACGCCTTTCATATGGGGCTGAGCAAGGAGGACGCGGAGGAGTTTGGCCGCAGTATCAAGGCCATCGTCAATATGCCTGTGGAGAGCCTTCTGCTGATGCTCTGCTCCATCAACTATCTGGTCAACGGCGAGAGACTGGAGCTCCGGGATCTGACGATCACCACCGACGAGCAGGATATGCTGCGAACGATTCGTGCCTCTCAGGTCATTCAAAAGGGTGGCGAAATGCAGCCTCCCATGTCCGGGGCGGTATTCTGTCGCCGGAGTATCTGCGCCAGATGAAAAACATTTTTATTGTCACGGCAACGCTCTGCTCCCGGGCCGCCATCCGCGGCGGGCTGGATGTGGACGACGCCTTTTCCCTCAGCGATTCCTACATTCAAAGCTGTGAACGGCTGGACACGCCGGAGAAGATCACCAACCTTCAATACCACATGGTGCTGGAATTCACCGAGCGAGTGGAGCGGCTTCATCTAGGCGAGCACCCGGGAAAGCTGGCTGTGGCGGTCGCCAATTACGTGCAGCATCATTTGTCTGATAACATCTCCACAGAAGCGCTTGCTCAGTCGCTGTATATGGGTCGTTCGTATCTGTCTACCAAGTTTCACCGAAAAACGGGGATCAAACTCAACGACTTTATCCTCCAGCAGAAAACGGAGGAGGCCAAACGTCTCCTCCGCTATACCGACCGCAGCGCTGCGGCCATCGGGGACTATCTCGCTTTTTCTTCTCCCGCTCATTTTTCGAGGGTATTCAAGAAATATGTCGGCCTTACGCCGAATGAATACAGGGAAAAGCATGTCTGATCTGAGGTTGTTGTTCTCAGCGGTCGCCACGAGAATCCTGTATTTGTAAAAATGATTTTGAAGTACCGCGAGCGTGAGCTTGTTCCTATTATAGCTTTAACTCGTATAAACCTTCATTTATTCTTTCCGTTTGGCCGCAAGGATCATGATCGATGTATTGACGGACGGAACGATAAAGAGAATTTGATTCACATGAAAAGTCCAGGGGAATAGATTTCCTCCCCTGGACTTTTCATCGTCATGATCAAATTATAGGAGAGGAAGCTCGGCGCAGTTACACAGAGCATCCTTCTTACGCACGTATCTAACATTTCTTATGCTCATAAATGGTCTTTACCTCACAGAAGATCATATAAAGAGATACCAGCAACGAGCCGGCAAAGTCCAAAGCATATGAAAACGTAGAGCCAGGTAAAAGCAGGACCGCTGCAAGAGTTGCGGTGACGCACAGATCTACGCAGGATTTTGCGCCATAGAGCCGAGACTGAACACGTAAAAACGCATTTCCTTGCTTCCGATGAAGTCCGGCATATCGCCGCCAGAAATAGATGTTCACTGCCGCGCCAAGAAAAGCAATGACAAGAGCCGGAATGACGTCTCCTTTCTGCTCTCTTCCGAAAAGCAGGCTGAGCAGGAGCATACTCAGGTCTCGCTTTTTTGCCGGAATCGCTCCCGACTTCCGTCATGGGATATACACGATGGCGGTCCTCCGAAACACGGAGAGCAGATTCAAAAGGGCTGAATAAACCAGGCCCGCGGCGTATATCATCGTCAGGGCCCGCATGTTCCCCAGAACGAGGCCGAACACCACCGCGACGACAGCCACGCCGATATTGGCGAGCCCCTCTGCCAGATTGATTTTCCAGGACGGCGCTTCAAACTGCCTGGCCTCCCGCGCACGCAGGATATCGATCAGCCCGGAGAACGCATGCGCCCCCAGCAGGTACAGCACGATGAACACGCCGTGCTGATCGGAGATCGACAGGGTAAAGACGCCGAAGTCAAAGGCGATTACGCCGAGATACAGAATGCTGCGTCCATCCACCATGTGCCGTGCCATGGTGAAATAATATACGAGCTTGCGCACACCGAATACGATCAGCCCAAGGCTGAGCAGGGCGCTTACCAGGACGAAGCCCTGTTCTCCCAGCTTGACCATAGCCCACGCCGTAAGACACAAAATCAAAGCGCGGAGGACCTTTCCGATCCGCTGAGTCAGAGTCATTGCGTTTTCTCCCCCTTCTCATGCTCCAGTAGATGCCGATAATCCCGGATGCCGCGGAAGCCCTTCTCGGAGAAGTCCACCGAAAAGCCGGCCAGAAGATTCCCGGAGCGAAAGATCGCATTGGTCACCATGCTCTTCTGCGCCATGGCCGCGAGAAAGAACGCGCCCAGGAAAGTCCCGGCCTTCTCCGCCTTCTCTGCGGCGAGATATTCAGCCTGGTACTTTTTCTGATCGAAGTCCTCGATCTCCCGCCCGGCGATCTTTTCCGCCAGCGCCTTCCAGTCCGCACAGGCGTCGAGCTGCCGCTTGTTCAGGATGCTGCGGATCTCCTCCGCCCAGGGGGCGGCCACTTCATAGGCATAGGTATCCAGCGAGAAGTCCGGGACAGCGCCCCGGAGATATTGCATGGCGTGGATCATCTGGCAGAAGGCCTTGTAATACTCTGTGGGATTGTCCTTGAAGCTTTCCTCGTAATCGGCCCAGGCGGGCAGATACTTGTAGCGGGCGAAGCTGTAGTCCGGAAGGTGGCCGGCCCGGCCGTGCCCCAGGTTCATGATGGAGCTTTCCTCCCACTGATAGATGCTGTTGCTGTAAAGCCCCTGCTCCAGCTCATCCGGCGCGCCGGGGCTGTGGCGGAAACGGACGGGGCGCCATTGCTCCTCGCCCTCCTGCTCGACCAGCTCATAGAAATAGGCGTCCGTGTTGTTGATGACAAGAGACGGCGTTCCGGCAAAATTCCGGTGCGCCCAGGTGTCGGCCAGCACGTGCATCGCGATCCCGACCGCCTGCGTACCGCGCTTTTTTGCCAGTTCCACGGTGTCGCTCACCAGCGCGCCGTTCGGCTGACAGATCAGGCGGTATTTGTTTCGGTAGGTGCGGAAGCCGCGCTTGACCGGCGCATACAGGTCATAGGGCAAAAAATGAAAGGACGCCCAGATGCGGGTGATGTCCTGCAGGCCGACAAGATCGGTCCTGGCCTCCATCAGCTCCAGCTGCAGCTGTGTCGTTGCCGCGGCGGGCGGACCGCTGAGCTTGGACAGAAAGGTCTTGGAGCACCAGTCCACCAGCTGAGAGCTGTAGCAGATCTCCATCCCCTGATCGTGGGAGTAGCCCGCGATGCGCGCGGCGCAGTATGTGGCGTAATAATGAAAATCCTTCTGCATGTCTGTTCACCCAATGTCCGGCTTGCTCAGCTTTTTGACTTTTACAGCGGTGAAGGCCAGCTCTCCCATGATGACGGTGGAGCCAAGCTCAACCAGCAGAGATGCGGCGGTATCCAAAATGGACGATTCCATCAGTCCGGCCCGAAACAGCTGAATGACCGTGACGAGGAGGCCGATCGCCTGAAAACCGAAGATCAAAAACGCAAAGACCACATACGCGTTCCCTTTTCGCTTTCCCGCTGCCTCTGCCCGCGCCGCGCGGCCGATATGAAAGCGCAGCAGGAGATCCAGGACAGCCAGCGCCAGGATCGCCGCGATCAACAAAACGACCAACTCCAGCGGAAGCTCCGGCACCGACACGTCTGCCGGTGCCGCATCGCTTGTCTTCTGCACCAGCAGGCTGATCAGAATGGGCCTGATCAGCTCCCAGACCGTAAACACGATCACCCCGCTGCCGAGAATGCTGAGATTGCTGCGGCAGCGCCTCAATTCTGTCTCCATTCTTTCGCCTCCCATGCTTCCCCGCAGCGGACCGGGAACGGAACCCGGAGCGCTTCCTCTTTATGTGTGGTCACGACCGATCCGTTTCCATACCGTGAAACTCTCTTTCTTTCCGTGAACTGTTCCGTATTTCTTACGCCGCGTTCTCCTGGCTCAGGGCGGCGATGGAGTCGCTGTTGATGGGGAAGGTGAAATAGGTGTTCGGATACGGTTCATTCTCCAGGGTGAAGTGCCACCATTCCTCGGCCAGGGGCTTGAAGCCGTGCTTCAACATGACCTCGCGCAAAATCATGCGGTTGGCATACTGCTCTTCGGTAATGCCGGTATAGTCCGGATGGCTCAGCTCTCCGAAATAGTCAAAGGTGCCGCCCATATCGACTTCCCGCTCCGTCGTCATATCAAACAGAGTGAGATCCACGGTGCTGCCGCGGCTGTGGCCTGAGTGCTCCGCAATGTAGCCCTGGGGGAAGAGCACGTCTTTGTCCAGCTCCGGGTAGAAATACGCCTTCATGCGGGTGTCCTCCGTGTCGAGCGCCCAGTTCATGAAATGCGTGACGGCCATCTGCGGCCGATAGGCGTCAAAGATTTTCAGCCGGTAGCCCATGCCCATGAGCTCGTCGCTGACTTCCCGCAGCGCGTCTGCGGCTTCCGCGGTCAACATGGCGAGCGGTTCTTCGTATCCGTTGATCCGGTCTCCGACAAAGTTATAGGTGGAGTAATACCGGATCTCCAAAATGGCGTCGGGCACGGCTTCGCTCAACAGGACAAAATCGGAAGAATCGTCCGAAAGGATCACGTCGGGATCCGCGCTCTGCGCTTCTTCCGGGGCCTCCGCCTCCGTGACTGCGGCGGTCCAATCCCGCTCCCGGTACTGCTGGGAAGAGGGGACGATGCCTTCCGCATAAATCTGCGCGAAGTCGTTTTTCATGGAGATCGGAATGTAGCCCATTGCCGTGTAATCCGCCGACTTGGTCTCCCAGTCCTGCTTGCCCCACTCACGGACGTCGTCGTCGGCAACCACCATATACGCCTGGGCCCGATATGGATTCCGGCTGTCGATCGTGTAGTTCATCATGCTTGTATCGCTGCCGCTGTTTCCGAAGGCCAGCACCGGGCGCTGCCCGATTTCCCGCTGGATATAGATGGATTTGTTGCCGTTAAGATTTTTCTGAATGAAGCCGCCCGTGATGACCAGCTCGTCCCCGTTTGCGTATTTGAAATCCATATTGGACGACTCCGTCTCGTGTCCGGCCTGCTTCACTTCAAAGTCCGTGCCGATCACGTGGTTAGGCGAAACGTAATCCCGGATGGGCGAATTGGCCACAATGGCCCGGGTGGTGGTGCGTTCTGTGCCGCTGATCACATAGATCGTAAAGCCGTTTTCATACAGGTACCGGACAAGCTCCGCCATGGGGAGGTAGAAGTTGTCGATGTAGCGCATGTTGTCGAAGCTCTCGGTCTGCTTCTGCCCGAATTCGACCGCGTAGCGATAGAACTCTTCCATCGTCATCCCGGCGTAGGCTTTGGCGAAGTTCCGGGCCAGGGTCTCGTCGGCCAGATAGCCGGGCTGGATCGACGCGGCGATCTGTTTCAGTTCGTCCGACACTCGCTCCGGGTGATCGACCAGGCAGTACTCGATGAACATCATGGTGTCGTAGTACGTGTAATAGGTCTCACAGGTGAGAGTCCCGTCCATGTCGAACACCGCAATGCGATCCTTCACGGGGATATAATCCGCGCCGCCCTCTTCGGTGACGGCCTCAATGTAAGAGAGAAGACTGGCTTTTGCCGCAGAATCAGACGCCCAGGAAACCAGCGGCGACTCTTCGCCGCTTGGCTGCGTCTCCGCGCTCGGGCTTCCCGGGGCCAAAGCTGTCAGATACAGAATGCCCAGCACCAGGCAAAGAATCAGCGCAAACACGGCCACCGTGCGCCATAGGTTTTCTTTTTTTGTTTCCATATACGTATTCCTCTCTTCACATCTCTGAATTATCCGGTGCTTGGCGCCCTTTCCCGCCGCGAGCTTCCGGAGCGCTTTTGAGTTCGGTAAGGACATCATATCACCGTGAAAGAGAAAAAGCTATAAGGTATGCAGGAAAGAGAAAAGAGTCGAGCGCTCTCTTTTCACTTGCCCGTCGGAATGAAAGATTCCTTATTATGAGTATATGGAGTGATAAAACCGATGATTGAACTCACCTCTTCGCAAGCTAGATTCCTTCTAGCCTTTTCATGGTAGAAGCGAAAAAAACACACAGGCTATTGTATCATAGCCTGTGTGCCAATGTGGTTGCGGGGGAAGGATTTGAACCAACGACCTCCGGGTTATGAGCCCGACGAGCTACCAGCTGCTCTACCCCGCGATATTCACTTGCAATGGCCGACAAAACCGGACCCTTGAGCTTGACTATAATAGCACAGGGCTTTGGGTTTGTCAACTACTTTTTTGAAAAAACCAAGATATTTTTCAACCCCGGGAGAAAGGCGGGCAGGGGAGGAAACTGCTGTACCAGGTCAAAGCAGCTTTTCGGAACCGGGGCTGACCATATACGATTGAGATGGAGCTTGACCAGAAAAATCATCTTGCGCTTTTCGTAATTTGTGATACAATCTTAAAAATGTAGGCATAAAACGGTTCCGTTTTAACTTAGGGATCCAGTAAGAGAAAGGGAATTGACATATGGACCAGACACCGTGGAGAAAGGGCCTGGAGCTTCAGCAGGGGCAGATGGAGGAAGAGATCGACCTGATGGAGGTCATGCGCGTGCTTTTGGGCAGGGCATGGCTGATCCTTCTGGCCTTCGTTCTTGGCGCGCTTCTGGCGGGGATCGGAACCAAACTGTTCATTACTCCGCGCTACACGGCCAGTTCGACCATCTATGTATTCAGTAAGAGCAGCAGCAATACCAGCGCTGCGAATATCCAGCTCAGCAACCAGCTGACCACGGACTTCCAGATCATCGCCACTACCAGGGAGACGATCAACCAGGTGATTGACGAGCTTGGTTTGGAACCCAGTTACTATAAGCAGCTGGTGGGCTCGATCTCCGTAACAAATCCGGAGGATTCCCATATGCTGACCATTCGGGTACAGGACCCCGATCCCCAGCGGGCTGCCCAGGTCGCAAATGCTCTGGCGGATGTGCTTCGAGAGCAGATCGCGGACGTCATGAACACCGACAAGCCCTCCACGGTTTCCAGGGCTGTAGTTCCCGAGTCCCCGAGCAGCCCCAGTATGAAACGAAACGTGGTTCTGGGAGGATTGGCTCTGGCGGCTTTGGTCGTGGCAGTGGTTCTGATCCGTTACTTTGCCGACGACACCATCAGCACCGAGGAGGATATCCGTCGCTACCTGAATCTGACGGTGCTGGCCTCGGTGCCTTTTGAGAAGAATATCGCAAAGTAATCTACACCCGATGAGCGGATCGGAGATGAACCGGCTTTTCGGCATCTGCCAGATGCAAAAAAGCGAGAGCGGGTGTTCTGCATCGTCTTCGACTCTGTCGGGACGCCTTCTTCGGAGGACTGCGGTCCGCTGAGAAGAGATTTCCCGGGCTGCAGCACCGGGCTGACAGCCCAGAAAGAAACAGAATGACAAAACTTGTTGATATCCATTGCCACCTGGTCCCTTATGTGGATGACGGCGCCTACGATCTGAATGAGGCAAAGGCGCTGCTGCGGGAGCAGGTCAGGCAGGGAGTGGAGACGATCTGCCTCACGCCCCACCTTCGAAAAGGAATGTTTGAGACCGACCAGAGCGAGATCGACAGACAGGTCGACCGGCTCCGGGAACTGGTGCGGGAGGCGGAGCTGCCGCTGCGGCTGTATGACAGTCGGGAGTATCATTTCGACGAGGGCTTTCTGCGCTGCCTGGCGGAAGGACGCCTGAAAGCCATGGGGGAGGGGAAGACTCTCCTTGTGGAGTTCGGCCGGCGCCACCGGGCGGAGAACATGTTTGAGGCGATCCGGCTCTGCCGGGAGGCGGGCTTTCAGCCGCTGATCGCTCATGTGGAGCGGTACGAGCCCACCCGTCAGGACTCGGGACTGGCGGAAAAGCTGCTGGAGCAGGGAGCCAAGCTCCAGGTCAATGCCGGAAGTCTTCTGGGCTGGGAGGGTCTGCGTCAGAAATGGCTGGCCCATCGCCTGGTTCGACAGGGCCTGGTGGCCGCTGTTGCCAGCGACGCCCACGATCTGGAGGGGCGCAAGCCGAATCTGGCGGACTGTGCCGCGCTTTTGACAAGAAAATATGGGCAGGAAACGGCAGAGCGTCTGCTCTGCACCGGCCCAATGGCTCTGATAAAGGATCAATAACGAGGAGTAGAAAACATGCAGCAAGTCAAACTGAACAAGCGGGAGCTTCCCTACGACGTAAACGAGGCTATGAAGCTGCTGCGTACCAATCTCCAGTTCTACGGGAAGGACAAAAAGGTGATCCTTTTAACCAGCACCGTGGCCGATGAGGGAAAGAGCACGGTCTCGATGAATCTGTGCACCTCTCTGGCTCAGCTGGGATCCCGGGTTTTGCTGATCGACGCGGATATGAGAAAATCGGTGCTTGCCAGTCAGGCGCTGCAGGGGGCAAAGGATCTGCCCGGCCTGTCCTATCTTCTGGCGGCCCGGAGCAGCCTGGAGGAAGTCCTGCTGGCTACGGATGTCCAGGATTTCCATCTGATCCTGGCGGGACGCGTGCCCCCCAACCCCACCGAGCTTCTGTCCAATCCCCGTATGGAGAAGCTCATCGAGATCTGCCGGAATGAGTACGACTATGTGATCGTGGACTGCCCGCCCATCAATCTGGTGGTGGATGCGGCCATCGTAGCTCCGATGTGCGACGGAATTATCATGGTGGTCAACTCCGGCAGCATTCCGTACCGCATGGCTCAGAATGCCGTGCGGCAGCTGGAAGCCACCGGCACCCCGATCCTTGGAGCGGTGCTGAACATGGTCGAGAAGAAGAACGACAAGTACTACTACCGCAAGGGCTATTACCAGAAGTACTATGGCGACTACTACGGCCAGAGCACTCCGAAACGGCACAAAGGCTGAAACCGAAAGATGCAGAGCAAAAGGATCCGACAGCTGCTGGAGCAGCCGCCGGATCCTTTTGCATAGTGAGCAGAACAAAGCGGCACCCCGTTTGCCGGCAGGAAGTTCAGACTGCCCGGCAGACGGGGTGTTTTTTTCGATGCGGGGATCGTCCGCAGAGCGGGCGCGTTCCGGGAGCCCGCGTCGTTTAGGACATGAATTTGTCGATGGCTTCGTTCAGCGCGGCCAGCTGCTGGGCGGCGTCCACGCCGGGCTCGGTGACACAGTGTTCCAGGTGGTCCTTCAGGATCACCTTGGCCGTGCTGTTCAGGGCTGAGCGCACAGCTGCCAGCTGGACCAGCACCTCGGTGCAGTCCCGCCCGGATTCCACCATCCGGCGGACCGACTCCAGGTGTCCGATGGCCCGGGAGAGGCGATTGAGTACGGCCTTGGTCTGGGTGTGGGAATGGCCGTGGGAGTGCTCGTGATCATGACTGTGTTCGTGATCGTGATCCAGAGGGTGGGCATGGACATGGCCGTCACCGTGGTCATGGTAATAAACTTCTTCTTCGGGAATGTGCATCCTGTTCGCCACGCTTTCTCTTTTCTGGGCAGATTATACTCTAAAAATACTCGTTCAGCAACCCCCCTGGGGGGATGAAAAAACGGGGCAGCTGGTTGCGGCTGCCCCATGTTCCGTAGGGATATGCTGTGCTCCGCTTACTTTCCGAAGATGGCGGAGAGCTTATCGAAGAACTCCTTGATGGAGGTGACGACTTTCTTCACCGTGTCCACAAAGCCGACGACCTTGGTCTTGGCTTCGGAGACCTTTTTCAGCGTGTTCTGGACCTCCTCTACCCGGCTGCGCAAGGCGTTGGCGTCCAGGCCCTCCAGGGAGCGGCACAGGTCTATGAGCTGCTGGATCTGTTTGTCGGTGAGCTTTACGTTGTAAGTCGCGGCGATCTGGATGATCTGCTGCCGGATCTCCTCGTCGCTCATTTTGGAGGTCTCGTCCAGCATCAGCTTCAGATCGTTGACAATGGCGGTGGAATCCATGCTGCCGATCTCCTCGGCCAGTTCCCCGGTGATGGTCAGCTCCTGGGTGGAGACCAGCTTGGCCAGATCATCCAGCTTCTTGCCGGTCATATCCTCGTAGGCCTTGTAAATGCCGGTCAGGGCCGCGGTGCCGCTGACCTCAAAGGGGGCGGCCACTACCACCTTGGCGTCGGTAACGCCGGCGGTGGCCAGAGCGCTAATGTACATTTCCGGGGTGCACCAGGTAATGTTGCTGGTGGTCACGTCCATGCCGGAGCCCTCGGGCAGCAGCTCCACGTATACGCTGGAGATGGACCGGGTACCGATGATGGCGCTGTCCACATAGCCCTCCAGGTACTGGCGTTCCTCCTGGTTGGTGACCTTCAGCTCAATGACCGAGCCCCGGCTCACGCCGAAGGCCTGGTAGACGGCGGCGATCTGTTCGTCGTTCAGATCCGCGCCGATCACGGCCCGGCTCTGGTTCAGCTCTGCGTAAGCGGGCGTGGCAAGGGCCGTCAGGCACAGCACAGCCAATAATACAGAGAGTATTTTTTTCATATCGTTTCCTCCTGAAAGAAAGGCATATTTTTCCGAATCATTCATAGTCATGGCCCAAAGGGGATCTCCCCGGAACCTTGCGCTATGTTACCACGTTGTAACCGAAAAAGAAAGTCTAATCTGTGAATTTAAGAAAGATTAATAAACTTCGGGAGGCTTATGGAACAATGGAATGAATGGCTTTGGCTCTGGGGCTTTCTGCCTCTGTTTGCGCTTTGCGCCTGGCGGCTGGGGCGCTTTACCCGCCTTGCCCCGCTCAGATCTCTGCCCCGGGCGCTGACCCTGCCCTTCCGCCGGGAGGGGAGCCGGGGGACCATGAGTCCGCTTCAGGCTGCCTGTACCGCTCTGAGCGCCTCCATCGGCACCGGGAATATTGTGGGCACGGCTCAGGCCCTGCTGATGGGCGGCCCGGGCGCGCTGCTCTGGCTGTGGATCGGCGCAGTCCCGGGGATGCTGGTCCGGTACGGCGAGATCGTTCTGGGACAGCTCAAAGGAGGCCCGATGGCCTATATCCGCCAGGCCCTGGGGAAGGGAAGCGCCGGACTGTATGCCGCGCTGGCGCTGATCTCTGCCTTCTGTATGGGAAATCTGGCCCAGGCAAACAGTCTGTGCGCGGCCTTGGCAGAGGAGATCGGGAGCTTTGGCGCACCGGGCTTCGGAGCCGGATGGCGGCTGGCTCTGGGACTGGGGCTGGCGCTGCTGACCTGGAGGATCCTTCGTGGCGGGGCGGGGGCCGTAGGCCGGGCGGCCGAGCGCCTGGTGCCGGTTATGGGTCTGATGTATCTGAGCCTGGGAGCCTGGGTACTGCTGATCTGCAGGTCAGCGCTGCCCAAAGCGCTGGCGCTGATCTGGAAAGAGGGGCTGCGGCCCCGGGCCATGACCGCGGCGGTTCTCTGGGGCCTGCGGCGGGGCGTATTCTCCAATGAGGCGGGTTTGGGGACTGCCGCGCTGGCCCATGCGGCTCTTCGGGCGGAGGATCCGAGACAGCACGGCCTCTGGGCTGTGTTCGAGGTGACCGCAGATACCCTGATCTGTACTGTGACGGGGCTGCTGATCCTATGCAGCCCGGCGGCCCAGAAATACGGCAGTCTGCCCGGAGCCGAGGCGCTGACAAAAGCGCTGTCGGAAGTCGTCGGTCCGGCTCCGGCGGGACTGCTGGTATCGCTGTCCCTGCTGCTTTTCGGCTTCTCCACCATCCTGGGCAGCTCGGTTTTCGCCGGAACCTGCCTGCGCTGGTTGACCGGCGGGCTGCCGCCGCTCTTTGCCCCGGTCTGGTCCCTGTGCGCGCTGCTGGGGGCGATCCTGCCCACCGGAGCGGTGTTTTCCGCGGCAGACACGGTTAACGTGCTGATGGCGCTGCCCAATCTGACAGCCCTGTTCCTGCTGAGCCCGGAACTGAAAAAAGACGCCCCCGCAGGGGCGCCGGATCATGAAAATCTGCGCGCGTAACCGCAGCTCTGACAGAGGGGCTCTACGGCCTTCCTTCGGGAGAAGCCCTCGTAGATGGCTCGGGCCCGGGAACCGGCCAGGATCTCCTCCAGCGGGGTCTCGAAGAGATTGCCCAGGGGAATGTCTCCCTCGTGGTCCAGGCAGCAGGGGACTACCGTGCCGTCGCACAGGATCCCGATCTGATCCCGAAGACCATAGCAGAAACAATTCTCACCCAGAGAACCATGCTCCAGGTCGGGCCAGTCGAAGCGGTCCCCCGGGTCCAGCCAGAGCCGATCGGCCAGCTTCTGCCCGTTCCGGCTTTTCTCCCAGGGCTGGGGAAAGCGAAGCTCCAACAGCTCCAGGATCCGCCGGTTCAGCGTTTCCAGACCCCTGTGGTTCCACAGCCGCAGCTCACAGAGCTTTCCGGCGGCGGAGGCACGGGCGGCAAAGCCGGAGCATGCGGAGATGTAGCTGTCGAGCTCTCCGCCCGCATTGGCCTCGAAGGACTGGAGGGAGAGGTTCACCTTGTGGACGGCCGACGAGGCCAGCAGAAGCGATCCGCGTTCCGGCAGAAGCGTGCCGTTGGTGGTGATCATGACCCGAAAGCCCAGTTCTCCGGCAATGTCCAGCAGGGTCCCCAGCTCCGGATGGAGCAGGGGCTCGCCCATCAAGTGAAAGTACAGATAGTCCGTGTGCCCGCGAAGCCGCCGGGCCAGAATCCGAAATTCCTCCGCGCTCAGAAAGCGGGGCGCCCGCCGGGTGCCCGGACAGAAGGCGCAGTTCAGATTGCAGACATTGGTGATCTCCAGATATGCTTTTCTCAGCGTAAGCCTCACCTCACTTCTTCCGGGAGGAAACTTCGTCAGCGCAGCGTGAATGCGAAAGCCCGGAGGTGCGAAAACAAACTTTCGCACCTCCGGGCAGTCCTGCTCAGAACAGGCCGGGGAAACCGCCCATGCCGCCCTGCAGCTTGGCCATCGCCTCGCTGGTCCTGTCGTCGGCCTTCTTCAGCGCGCCGTTGACAGCCGTCAGGATCAGGTCCTGGAGCATCTCCACATCCTCGGGGTCTACGACCTCGGGATTGATCTCGATCCGGTTGAACTGCCGGGTGCCGACGATCACAGCCTTGACCGCGCCGCCGCCGGCGGTGAACTCAAACTCGGTAGACTCCAGCTCCTGCTGCATCTTCATGAAGTCCTGCTGCATTTTCTGAGCCTGCTTCATCATGTTCATCTGACTGCCGGGCATACCGCCGCGAAATCCGCCTTTTGCCATATCAATTCTCCAATCTGCCGTATATCGGCGCGTATTTTTTTATCTGCTGAGCGCTGATGCGCTGATCATGTGATGGAAACCTCCTGGAATCCCTTCAACTCGTCCAGAGGACGAACCGGGCGGGCTTCAAAGGACATCTGCCGGATCTGGATCCGAATCTGCCGTCCCAGAGCCTCCTGAGCGGCGGCGTCCAGCTTGCGCAGCGTCTCCGCCTGGCGGAACCGGTCCTCCAGGAAACCGGCGACCACTTCGATCACCAGGGTGCCGCTCTCGGCGTGACCGCGAACTTTGTTCTCGTCCTTCAGAGGACCGCGCAGCTCTCTGGGAAGGACCTGAGCTGCCTTGTCCCGAACCTGCTCCCAGAGGTCGTCCGGCAGGGCGGGGGACTGGGGCGCGGGAGCGCTCGGTTCAGACGCCGGGGCGGGTTCGGTCCGGGGTTCCGCCGGTTCCGGATCGTCTTTCTTCAGAGGCGCGGGGATCTGATCCTCCGGCTGAGGCTCATAGAAGGCGTCCGGGTCCGGGAAATCTTCTTCGGTTTCCCCACGGGAAGAGGGCTCGTCGTCCAGAAACTCCTCGCGGCTGTCCTCGTCCTCGTTCTCGTCCGCATCCCGGGCTTCGGAGCGGAAATAAGGCTCCGCACGGGCCTCGATCTCATCCAGCTCATCCCAGGGGGCGGGAGGCGCTTCGTCTTCCTCCGGATCTTCCGCCGCCCCCTCCCCGAACGGCGGGGCTTCTTCCGGTTCCGGGTCGGTGACCGGTATGGCGGAGGCCCGGGGCGCTGCGAAATCACCCTGCTCCAGCCGGCGTTCCAGCCGCGCGATCCGGGCTCTCAGACCCTCCGGGTCAGAGGCGTCGGGCTTTTCGCAAAGCGTGACCAGACACAGCTCCGCCGCGGTTTTGGGATTTCTGGCGTCCCGAAGCCCGGCGATCGCCTGCTGCAGGATGTTCATGCTCCGCAGAAGCTCTTCCATGCTGACCTTTCGGGTCAGGTCCCGCAGGAGCCCCAACTCAAAATTCCCGCTGAGAAGCTCGTAGCCGCCCTTCGGAGCCACCTTCAGAACCATGATATCCCGCATCAGACCGTTGAGCTCTGTCATCAGACTGGCGGGATCCTTGCCGTCCATCCACAGGGAGGCGAATTCCTTCAGCGCGGCCTCGGCGTCGTCGGCCAGGATCCGGTCCATCAGACCCGCGATCCGGCGCTTGCCCGCCAGACCCATGGCGGAGGTCACCTGATCCACGCCAATGGTTTCCGCGGCCGAGCACTGGTCCAGCAGACTCAGGGCGTCCCGGACGCCGCCGTCGGCCAGGCGGGCGATCAGCTCGGACGCGTCGGGAGCCAGGTGCAGGCCCTCCTTCCCGGCGATCCGGGACAGGTACTCGGCCAGGGTTTTGGCGTCCACCCGGTGGAAGCTGTGCCGCTGACAGCGGGACAGGATAGTGGCGGGGATCTTCTGCAGCTCAGTGGTGCAGAGGATGAACATCAGATGCTTGGGCGGCTCTTCCAGGATCTTCAGCAGCGCGTTGAAGGCCTGGGGGGAGAGCATGTGTACCTCGTCGATGATGTAGACGCGCTTTTTCAGCGTGGCGGGGGAGAACACCGCCTCCTCACGCAGGGCGCGCACATTGTCCACGCCGTTGTTGGAAGCCGCATCCAGTTCCACCAGATCCACGGCCGTACCGTCGGCGATGCTCCGGCAGGCGGCGCAGCGGCCGCAGGGATTGCCGTCCACGGGGTTTTCACAGTTGGCGGCCTTGGCCAGGATCCTGGCACAGGTGGTCTTGCCGGTGCCGCGGGTACCGATGAACAGATAGGCGTGGGAGAGCCGATCGGCCTTGACCTGGTTTTTCAGCGTATGGGTGATGTGATCCTGCCCGATGACCTCGTCAAAGGTCTGGGGGCGCCATTTGCGATACAGGGCCTGGTACATGACACACCTCCCGAAAATACAATGGTGGCTCTTGACAAGACTGCACACCCGGCTCCGGAGTATGCGCTATACCCGTACCGCCGGCAGCCGGCTCGGACCCGGCGACCTCGCGGCACAAGCCGAGCACCGCTTAATGCTGCTCGGTTCCCCGCCTGACATGGTTCACGGGTCGACCTTGCGCAAGACCGGGTCTTCAACGCTGCTTACCGGGGTCGGACGATACAGAACATCCCCTCGGCCGGGAATTCGTCCCTGCTATAGCGGATTGCAGGTTACAGGGCACCGCTGGCTCCCCAACTAGTGCAGCCTTGTCAAAAGCCACGGACATATTGTACTACAGTTTTTCCCGAGAATCAATCAATTTTTTCTTTACAATGAAAAATTCCTGTGCTATAATAACAAAGCTGTCGTTGAGAGAGCGCTCTTTTGGCGGCAGGAACAGAACATGGGGGCGTAGCTCAGCTGGGAGAGCGTACGGTTCGCATCCGTAAGGTCAAGGGTTCGAATCCCTCCGTCTCCACCAAAAAAACGGTGTCCGCTTTTGCGGGTACCGTTTTTTTTCGCTATGCAGAGGGATTCGAATCATGTCCGCAAGCCACCTGCGTGGCTTGCATCGACCAGTGCAAACACTGGTCGATACCTTTATTTCGTTTTCCCATTTCGCACAAGGGAAAACGAAATGCAAGCGAATCCCTCCGTCTCCACGAAAAAGTCCTTACTCGAACCCTTGCCTAAAAGCAAGGCGCTGAGCAAGGACTTTTTTATTCGGTAGATCAATGATTCCGCTGACTTTTCGCTAGGGTGTTCGTGTCGATCAAAAGGGGCGATTTTATCGCAACGATCCGGGGTTCTTTCCTTTTTTGGGGAAACAAGGATTACTGCTTTTCGCGTAATCTTTCCCATTACGCAGGGGGCGGTCCAGCATGTGCGTGATAAACAAAGCCACGCGACAGATTTTTATCTCTAGTCAGCTAGTCTTTTCATCTGTTGGGAAGGATAGCACCTAAAATAAGTGATCTTTTCCAAATGCAATTGATTCATATCTTTCATGCTTCCATTCATTTGCGATTTGTCTGTTTCTTTGTTATCCATGTCACGCACTCCACA
>CADAHL010000002.1 GCA_902787755.1 Oscillospiraceae bacterium | reverse complement strand
AAACACTTCCCCGGTCTTCATGGTGACGGTCAGAGATTCCTCGCTCAGGAATGGAAGAATGCTGACCAGCGCCCAGTCGCCGCTCTCCACGGTCTGCGCATTAATCTCTTCAATCTGCTCTTCTGTCAGCTCCGCTGAGTACTCACACTCCAGCCCGTTGGCTTCTTTAATCTCGCCAACCGTGCTGTCAGTTTCAACCTTCCCAACCCATACAAGCTTAGGATTAGAGAATTCTACATTCTCCACATCCGCAACGAATTTCCTCGTCTCCTCGGAAACCGTCACATCACTCAGCGTGAGCGCATCTTCATCCATTACTTCCGCAGAATTAACGTAATTTTCCTCGCTGTTCGTTCCCTCAATTATACCAAGGACTTCTATGAGGTCTGTGAAACTCACAAATCCGCCCCCGGGAAGGCTGAAATCGTACATTTTGCCGTTCACCGAGTACGAGAAGTCCACCGTGTAGCGCAGGACGAAGGGGCTGAAGGAATCAGTGACGAAGCGGAAGCCGGTCACGGTCTCGGTGCCGTCCGCGTTCAGGACGCTCTCGTATTCCGCCTCCAGGGCCTCAACGCCTGATTCGCCCAGGTGATAGAGCTCGAAATCACGCCCGGTCAGGGCCGCGGGCAAGGTCACGCTGACGCGGAAACCGCCCTCATAGGCCGTTTCTTCCACATTCTCCAGCCCGATCTCGAACACTTCGTACCGGGTCTCGGAGTTCATTTCGGTTTCATTGGACGCAGGCTCGGCCAGCGAAGCAGGCTCGGCCAGCGACGCGGGCTCCACAGACTGGACACCCATTGTCATCAGCGGGCCGGGCACAATGGGGGCCGCCAGGTAGTTCTCTACCTCCTGCCGCGCGCTCTCGGCCTCATCGCCGTTGAGCTCGTAGGCGTAGACCTTGATCTCCTCCGGCAGCGGCGTTCCGTCGGCAGCGGTGATCTGCGCCAGAGAAGCCTCCACGCCCGTACTCCCGGCCTCGGGGTCCTCCGCGGCGGGACGCTCGGGCAGGATACCATAGCCCAGGATCGTCGGATCGCTCAGCTCATAAGTAAACTGAGCCACCGCCGGGTTGTGGTTGCCCTCGATGGTCACCAGGGTGCCGTTTGCTTCGTCGACAGTCATCACGATGCCGACGTGGTCACCCTTTATATCGTAGTCGTAATCAAAGAAGATGATATCGCCGGTCTTCGGCGTGTACCCGGCCGGAGCTGTGTACAGACCTTTCTCGATCAGCGCGTCGATCCAGCGGGTCACGCCGCACTCGATCGGCATCGCGTCCGTCGGGATATCGGAGAAGTTCAGGCAGAAAGACACGAACATGGCGCACCAGTCCCCATAGGGCAGCCCATACCAGGCGCCGTAGCGGGTGTAGCCCTTGCGCTCCCCGTTCTCGATCACAAAGTTCCGGGTGCTCTCCGTGTAACCCAGCTGGGTCTTGGCGACCTCAACCAGCAGCTGGTTCCAAGGCCCGGTCTTATCCATGTACTCAAACCGCGCGGCATAGTCCCAATAGCTCTCCACATCGGCGGTGGGATCCGAATCCTCGTCGGTCTCCAGCGCCAGGAAGCAGCCGGGGCCGTGGATATGCTCCTCCAGCTGCAGCTGGCCGCAGGAGAGCGCTCCCGTCTCGTCATAGCAGGCAGGCGTGTGGATATGCAGCTCCTGCAGACCGCAGATCGGCGTGGTCACGGTCTGGTAGCAGCTGTCGCTATGGTGGTGCTCCTCGCATTCCTCCTGGCCGCAAATCAGGCCCTCGGTCCACGCGTAGCACTCGTCGGTATGCACATGGCCAACCAGCTCCTGCTGCCCGCAGGTCAGCTCCGTCGTCCAGGCAAAGCAGTCGTCCGTGTGCTGGTGCTGTTCGTTTTCCTCCAGGCCGCAGATCAGTGCTCCGCGGACGGGAGTGTAGCAGCTGTCATCGTGCACATGGCCGGCCTCTTCCAAGCTGCAGATCAGGTCTCCGCGCACGGGGCCATAGCAGCTTTCCGTATGGACGTGGCCATCCGATTCCTCCAGTCCGCAGCTCAGGACCGTTTCCGTGTGCCAGCAGCTGGCGTCGTGCACATGGGCCGGGATCTCAGGCAGCTCGCAGACCAGGTCCCCTGCCGCGTTATAGCAGTCCTCATTATGTACGTGCACGGCGTATCCGGCAAAGCCCGGTCCTGTCTGGACCTGATAATGGCAGTCCAGCACCACGCTCTTCTTGGTCATCGTCTCGGCGTTCCGGGAGAGTATGGCCGTGGTCGTGAAGAAAGCGGCAAGCGCCAAGATCAGCAGAACAGGAAACATGTATTTACGAACTTTCTTCTCATACAGCAGCCGGGGCAACAGCGAGCTTCTCGCCGACTGTTCCATAACGCTTACCTCCTTTCTCAGATTCAATCAATAGGCAATGGGAAGGATTTTTTGAATAGCCGGATGTCCTCATATCCACTATCCTTTTTCTGATTAAAGTATTATACGCGCAGGCCCGCCCAAAAACGTCACAGAGCGTTCCGCTCCGGCAGGCTTCGGGTGTAAAAACGGATCAGGGCCGAACTCTCAGTTTATTCACTGACGGTATTCAAACCACAGTCTGCCGGAGGTCATCTCCGCCCAGCTGTACTGGCTCATGTATTCCCCGTGGTACGCGTTGACCGCCTCGGGGTTTCCGCTGAGCATCCGGTAGTAATCGCATTCGATCTGATCTGCGCGGATAGCCAGCATGCCGCTTCTGCGAATCAGCAGATCCTCCTTGCCGATTTCTTTGAGCGTCGCCCGCAGGTCGCTGATCAGGTTTCGCAGCTGGTGCTTTGCCTTTCCCAGATCCGGCTCATCCTCCCAGAGCACCGCCGAGATCTCCTCCGAGGTGCAGGCCACGCCCTTTCGATCTATCAGAAAAGCCAGCAGCTCCTTCGTCCGGCGCCGCCGAAACGAAAGCAATTCACCCTTCCAGAACACATCAAAGGCTCCGAAGCACTGCACATACAGGCCCTTCGCTTCGGATCTCACAGGCTGAGGGATCTGATCCAGCTCCTCCCGGATGGCCGCCGCATCGACCGGCTTCAGAACGTAACCGTGCGCATGCAGGCGGTAGGCCTCCAGGGCATACTGGTCATAGCCTGTAACGAAAACGATCCTCGCGTTCGGCGCAGCTTCTTTGATCCTCGCGGCAAGGTTGAGGCCGTTCATACCGGGAAGCTCAATATCGGAAAACACCACGTCCGGCCGCTTCTCCGCATCTTCCAGGGCGTCCAGCACATCCTTCGCGCTGGAAAATGCATCGACCACCGCGTTGGGCTCCGCTTCCTGAATCGCATCCCGCAGCGCGCGCATCATTTTGGGTTCGTCATCTATGGCATAAATACGCATTCTCGTCAACGCCTTTCGGTATCACGATCACCGCTCTTGTTCCGGCGCCGGGCTGCGAATCAATGCGCAAACTGCCGCCGACAACGCGCTGCAATCGTTCTCTGACGTTTGTAAGGCCGATGTGAGATCGTCCGTCCCGGATCTCCTTTTCCGGATCAAAGCCCGGTCCGTCGTCCGAGACAACCACCTCATATCGATCGGAGTATTCTTGTGTTGCAATCGCAACGTATCCGCGGCCGCTGATCTTTCCTCTGACGCCGTGGCGCACGGCGTTCTCGACCAGGGGCTGCAGAGTCAGCGTCGGGATGCGGAAATCGGTACAGCCCAGCTCGTATCTGACCTGCAGCGCATCCTCATATCGCAGCTGCTCCAGCTCCAGATACAGCCTCGTATGCTCCAGTTCCTGGGTGAAAGCGATCGTTCTGTCCTTCGAGAGAGAATCCATGTTCCCCCGCAGATATCTCGAAAACTTGGCTATGGCTTTCTCTGCGGCCGGGGGATCGGTCTTGCAAAGGCTCTGGATCGCGCCAAGGGTATTGTACAGGAAGTGGGGCTGGATCTGGCTGAGCATAATGTCTATTCGCAGCTGTTTGTTCTCCTGCACCTGCTGATAGTATCGCTCGGACTGGTCGAGCCAGATGTAGTTGAACATAAATACCGCGGCGGCGGACGAGCCGAGCAGTATGGTATAGATGCCGTAGAAGAACATCTGGATCAGCATGGAGATCATGGGGATCGTGATGTACACGCCGAATGCCAGACGCTGCTTCGGACTCAGATCCTTTCTCCGGAGCCAAAGAGCGACGATATTGACCGCCATGATCAGCACCGGCGGAACAAGCAGCAGCGGGTACAGGGGGCCGCGCCGATATACGCTGCTGTCGTCGATACTGTAGATCACGGTGGAAAACTGGGTATAGATCAGAAGTCCCACATAGACGACACACAGGACCGCCACCACATGAAACAGCCGGTTGCTCCCCCAGTCTTTCTCGCCGCTTGAACGGAGCAGAAAAACCATGAGAAGGAGCATCAGGAACGAGGGCAGAAGAGATTCCAGAAACAGGGTGACGCGAAAAATTCTCGCGTGAATCGGGTCGGGATACAGAGACACCAGCTGTCCGGTCAGGTTCAGGGCCGTAACGGCGACCATAATGCTGAAGAAGGTGACAAAAAACCGCTTTGTCCACCTTTCAAAATGGGGGCCGATCAGCACCTGGATCAATCCCAATATGCTGATCATGAGTCCGGCTGTGCCAATGCTTACATTCATAGAATTTCCTTCCAATTGGCCCTACCTCCCTCTGCCCGGGTCTCAACACAGGAAGCTGCATAACAGCTGTCCCACCGGCATCGGGCACGCTCCTCCCCCGAAGCATCTCCATTGCGAAAGCGCTGCTTTCTCTCATCTCGCAGCTTCGTACACTGTTTCCCTTTCGCAACTTTTCCGCCCCGCAGAAGCGTGGACAGAGCGGATCGACGACAGTTTTCGCCTATCAGCGCCCTGATTTGCTCATGGAACCCCAAATTGAATCATACTCATTATACTCATTTTTTTCAAAAATTACAAGAGGGTAACACAAAATTTAAAAAAGAGGTACGGCCCGTGGACCGTACCTCTCAGACTGTAGACAAACCCACTATCAAAGAAAGCCTCGCAGAGTTTTTCGCGTCGCAACGCGAAAAATAGAGTAAGATCCGTTTTTTCCGGGGGCGTGTACCTCGGAAAAAACACTTCTCAGCCTGCAAGTGTGCGAGCATCCCCCGTATGCGAGTGCGCGAAGCAGGCTGCGTTCCCTTCTGTCGGCAAAGCCTTTCGGCTTTGTCGACAGCTTGAGAGGTGCGGTCCGTGGACCGTACCTCTTTGACTTGTGTATGCTTTTCGCTCGTAATAAGCGCGTAGTCCGCCAAAGCTCGTCCGCGTCAGGGGCAGATCATTCGCCGTCAGCAGGCGGCTCGGCCCCTTCCGTATCCAGCAGAGAGGACTGATACAGGCGTGCGTATTCTCCGCCTTTCGCAAGCAGCTCCTCATGCTTCCCCTCCTCGACCAGTTTTCCGCCCTTCATCACATAGATCCGGTCGGCGTCCTCGATCGTGGACAGCCGGTGCGCGATCACGATCTGGGTGCAGTCCAGCTTCCGGAGCTCCTGATAGATTGCCCGTTCCGTCACAGCGTCCAGTGCGCTGGTCGCTTCATCAAGGATCAGGAATGTTGGCTTCGCCAGGATCGCCCTGGCAAGAATGATCCGCTGTTTCTGTCCGCCGGAGATATTCGTGCCGATTTCTGACATCGGCGTTTCAAACTTCATGGGCATACCCATGATATCGTCCAGGATCTGCATGGAACGGCAGGCGTCGAGAAGCTCCTTTTCCGTGCAGTCATGATTGAAGAAAGTAAGATTTTTGCGAATATTTCCAGAAAAAAGCGTTCCTTCCTGGGGGATCATGAACAGCTTGCCTCTTAATGATGTATAGTCCAATTCATTTTCGGGGATATCGTTATAATACAGATGGCCCTCAAACGGCGAATAAAGCCCCATGATGAGCTTTGCGATCGTGGATTTGCCGGATCCAGATCCGCCCACGATAGCGATTTTTTCCCCTGGTGAAAAGCGCATATTGATCCCGTCCAGGACAGTCGGCGCATGTCGATCGTATCGGAAATTGACGCCCCTCACCTCGATATCTTTCAAGGCGTCGACCTTCCTGCTGCCGGGGACCTGCTCCTTCTGCACGACTATATCTTTGATCCGATCCATATATGCCCCAACCATCTCGAAGGAGTTGATGATGGAGATCACCTCGCCGGCATAAGCGACGGCCAGGTTTGCAACAGAATAGAGGGCGACAGCCGTTCCGATCAGAAATCCCTGGACATGATAGGACATCCATACGCCGACAAACAGGATCGCCAGAGGGATCGCAGTAACCAATACGCCGGAAATCGTGGAGTTCGCGGAAGAAAAGAGATCGGTCTCTCTCGTCTTCTTTATCATTCCGTCCAATTCCTTTATCCAGCGCTCCAGATACACGTCCTCCACGCCCGACACTTTGATGCTTTCGATAGAATCCATATACTCCATCTGCACCTGGTTCATTCTTGTTCTGCCGGTGGTCGCCGTTTGATTCAAGCGTACCGCGAACTGATTGAAAGTCCGAACCGTGATCGAATATAGGATGATAAGGATCACCAGGATCCACATCATGGAAAAGCTTCGGCTCGCAATGTAGCCCAGCTGGACAATGAGCGCGCCGACGACGATGAAAAGCCGAATGAAGCTGGAGGCGTAAAACTGGTTTACGTTTTCGATACAGTTCAGGCTGTAAAGGATCGCCGACTTTGGTCTGCTTTCGAAATAACGGTACTTCAGTTTTCCCATTTTTTCGATGATCGATACGTAAAAATTTCTGAAAATGTTCGTACGGAGAAGAACGTTCGAAAAACCGTTCAACAGATTGGCTAAACCGTATCCTGCAATTACGGCAGCCGCCGCCGCGACAAGCTTAACGGAGAACTGTCCCGTTCCGTTGATGATTCGTTCGGTAAGCGCCGGCATCAGAAGCGTTGTGCCGTATGAGACGCCGCTGAAAAACAGGATCCCGAGCACGAGCCATTTTTCCTTCAGAAACAGAGGGAGAAACTGCCACCAGACCGATCTCTCTTTGGGTTTCCGCTTCAGATCCTTGGCCGGATAGGCTGTAAGTATGATGCCGGAGAAAAGGCTCTCCATTTCTTCATACGAATACGGCACCCGCCCCTGAACCGGATCCACAACATAGATGAACTTAGGAGATACTTTTTCAACTACAACAAAATGGGCCTCGCTAAAATAGACGATAAACGGCGCTTTTATCGCAGCCAGGGAAGCGATGTTGCCCCGATACACCGCATGATCAAAATGGATCCAGTCCAGGATCTCACACAGGTGTTTTAAAGAGATACCATCGCGGCCCGGCTGCTGGTATTCCCTCAGTTCACTTAAAGTAACGTGGTGTCCGTAGTAGTCGGCGATCATTGCGATACAGCACAAGCCGCATTCTGTCTGCATGATCTGCGGAATGTATCTGATTCTTCGCATCGATGTCTTTCCTTTCTGATTTCACATGGTTTCCAAAGCCAGAACACAGGGAATGGAGGGATCCAGGCAGCGGAGAAGATAATAGGACATACCGGATATACCCGTCATAAAAGAGATATCAAGGATACCTGGCGCGCTCTCGGTCACGACGCCGCGGGTAATCATCTGCTGAAGCATCTGATCCGTTTGTTCATTGACAAAGGCGCGGACCCACTCGTCCTCTCTCTGCTGCAAATACCACAGCAGGATGTCCAGATTGCCCGCGATTCCGTGGCAGAGAATCGTCGGCATGGAAACGCTGGTCTTTTCCAGCAGTTTATCCAGACAGCGTGAGATCTCTTCCTCCAATGCGCTTTTTTCCGCCGGTTCCACGTAGTTCAGCGACAGCATCCTGGCAACCAGGATCCCGCCGGCACCGTAGCACCAGTTTTCAAGGCCTGGCGTTTGGAATCTCACGTCGATCCATTGATTCGTTTCCGGGACATACAGTGTTCTCTCGCGTTTCAAAAGCTCTGCAGCCGCATCATAATACTCTCTGCATCCCGTTTCCTTCGCCAGCATGAACAAGGCCAACGAGCTGCCGGCATAGCCGTGGGAAAAGCCGTTTTGAAACCGGATCCGATCCTTCTGGCAGGCTTCAAACAGGCTCTTTCCATATCTGATCGCCAGATTGCGGAGATTCACCAGCGTTGGGTCGCTATGATAGGCGTTCAGGCAGAAGATAATATTTCCGCTGTAACCTGCGATCACATCGGTTTCTTCTTCCATGGGCAGGGCCGACGCCAGCATTTTTTCGCACAGCCCATTCATCCGGTCAAGATAACTTTCTTCCCGGAAAACTCTGTACGCCTGCAGGCAGAGATAAAGATAGCTTCCCGCTCCGGTAAACAAACCGATATGCTCTAAGGCGTCGCTTCCCGCCAGCAGGCCGGACAGCGAGTGCTCGACCATCCGCTTTGCCGAATCGAGGTATTCCTCCCCGTAGATGCGGTACATCTGAAGATAGAACAGCGCTGCGCCGCTCCCCTCATATAAACCGTGATCTTCCGTTTTGAATCGTCCGTTGAGTTCATGATGGTCAACATTGATATAGCCAAGCGTTCTGCCGGTTGTATCGGAAATTCGGGACTGCTCTCGGATACGGTAAACCTGTTCCGAAACGGCTTTGATCTGCTCCTGTCTGGTCAGATCCGCCGGAAGAGGATCCATGATGGCCGTACAGTTGCCTTCCTCAGGGCGAAAAGGATCTTTGATCATCGCGCACCTGATAAAATAGGACTGCAGCCATTTGTCTTTTTCCGAGAGCGATCGAAGCTTCTCCGTCGTCTGTTCGTGAGCGGTCATTGCGAAGAAGCCGGGGATGCTTTCCCCGTAGGGCGGAAACAGATCCAGACAGTCATAGCCCGTAAAAAAACATGGGATATCGTTGTTGAGCAATTGTTCGACTTCGGAGTTTACCAAACGCTGATGATTGAGATTGAGGTATCCGCCTTTCCCTTTGAGTCTCCTGTACACCATTTCCCTTGTCGCGCGATCCTTTGCATAAGCCGGGTGATAGGAAGCCTGCAGATATCTGTGATACAGCTCCGTATCTCTCATCAGCTGGCGGAATACGCCCTTGGAAAAACACGCTTCATTCAGCAGCTCGCAGAAGCTTTCCCTGTTTTTAAGGGCACAATGGTAAGCATCCTGAAAGCCTTTTATGATATCCTCGATATAATCCGCAGGATTCAGGCGTTCGCCTTCGAAACGGGCAACGCCTTCATCCGTGGCAATTTCGTCGATTTCTCCATCGTCAAAAGAGATATCGTCGCGGCCGAGGTTGATGAGATGAAGCGCTTTCGGCTTTCGCTGTTCCAGTCCCCCCAGAAGCCCGCTGGTATCGATCCTCTGTGCCGTCTCTCCCCCGCGCAGAAAATCGGTGGGCAGCAGTAGCGTTGAGAACACGGAATTGTTGAGCACCTTGCTCAGAGGCGAAGCATTATCCTGATCGATCTTCTCAAAAGAGCTGCGGTTGGAAAACAGCGTTTCTGTATCGATCACGATCGGATACTCCCCGCAGGCAATGATGTTCTCCAGGTGCAGGTCATTGAATCCTGTCACATAGGAGATGAACAGCAGAGCACCGATACGGTACATGTACCGCGTCACCTGTTCTTTTCCTTCGCAGGGTTCCGCGTGCACATAAGACTGCCAACCGTAATCGCCTCGCTCGATCACCTTCATATGGCGCATATCCGTTTTGAGCTCGGCTTTTGAAGAAAACCAGTGGAGAATCCGAGCCCAAATGATGTCATTTTGAAGAGAATGGGGCTTGTAAACGATCTTTTCGTTATCGTTGATTGATACAACGCAGACGGCCCGACCGTCATTATGCGTATCCCCCTGGCCCATGGAAAAGCTCTCAATGGATCGGAATGGGAGGCCGAACTGCGTTGAGATCTCAGTACAGTCGTGTTTGAATCGTTCCAGAAGTTCCCGGATCGCTCGATAATTCGAGGAGAATTTCTGTTCGATCAGTATCCGAAGCTCAGAACCTGAGGGGAATAATTCGTCCAGGCGATTTTCAACAAAGCGCTGGACGAAATCATTGTATCTTGCTTCCGGCGTCTCACCGACCAATTCCTCCTGATGATGATATAAAAGATCCAAAAGAGCGCGAATTGCGATCTCCGCAGCACTGTGCAGCGTTGTTCCTCCTGCCCTTTTCAATAAAGAAAACCGATTCGAGAAGGGCAGGTCAATATCATCCAAAAGCAGCTCCAGCGACTCGATGAATTGAGTAAGTCTGTCTCGAAAAATCGTCTCGAAAGCATAGTGTTGTTCATCCAGGATGGAGTCAACTACTTTTTTCACAAAAGAAGATCTGTTATTCACGGCTTGCTCCTTCCGGCGAAATCATGCCCAATAGTAAAGTACACAGAACGTGCTGATATTCATTCACTTTATTGTACTCGCAAAAATGAAAAAGGCAATAACAAAGCGCCACTTTCCTACGAGAGTGGCGCTTTGTATGCTTTTCGCTACGTAACCTAATTAAAAGAAAATCAAACCAAGACTCGCGATTAGGGCAGAAGAGGATCAATAGGTCCCGTAAGAGGGGCTTTGAAGCATTCACGATAAATGTGGGTCTGAACTAGGCAGAAGCTCTTTACCCAAACGTAAGTGCCGCCCTGAACATTGAGCATCTCGGAATCATTCTCCAGCTTTTCCAGCTCAACAAAACCGGTCTTTTTCTCGTAAGCCATGATAAAATCTCCTTTTCCTTTTATTTGTGGTCGGATCAAGAAACGGAACAGATACCTTTCTATGTACTTTTCTGTGTACTTTAAACCCTCCACGCCTAAAAGAATAGCCTCAAATTCCACATTTGTCAACACAAAAATCATCAAATTACCTTGTTAAAGTGTTTTTTGGAGCATAGCACAATTTTGATTTTAAATTGTTAAAGGCCACAGGGCAAAACATACAAAAAATGGAATGTTCAAAAAAGAGACCCACGAACCTATGATCGTGAGTCTCTTGCAGATGAACGCTATTCATGCCATTCCATGGGGAATCGCACATGTTACCCTCCGATTGGAGATCGAAAGGCGATTTTTGTTTTCTCCGTTCAAAAATCAGTACAGCTTGGCGCCGGCCGGGATATGGGGATCGACCATCAACAGATGAAGCTTCTCTTCCTCCCCTTCGTGATGAACGGCGGAGAGCAGCATGCCGCAGGATTCGATACCCATCATCGCCCGGGGCGGCAGGTTAGTGATCGCAATGAGGGTCTTCCCTATCAGCTCCTCCGGCTCGTAATAGGCGTGAATACCGCTGAGGATCGTCCGCTCCTTGCCCGTACCGTCGTCCAGCGTGAACTTCAGAAGCTTCTTGGACTTCTTCACCGCCTCACACGCCAAAACCTTGACGGCGCGGAAGTCGGACTTGGAGAAGGTCTCAAAATCCACCTGGTCCTGGAACAGCGGCTCAATGACGACCTTGGAGAAGTCGATGGCTTCCTCAGCCGGCGGAGAAACAGGAGCCGCCGCCTCATCCGCCGGCCCTTCCTGAGCTGCCGCCTTCTCCTCAGTGACAGGCTGCTCCGCCGCGCTTTCCTTCTTCTGCGCTCCCTCAGGCCGCATGGTCGGGAAAAGGAGAACATCACGAATCGAATCGCTGTTGGTCAGCAGCATGACCAGACGGTCCACGCCGAAGCCCAGGCCGCCGGTGGGAGGCATGCCGTACTCCAGAGCGTTCACGAAATCGTAATCCACCTGGGCGCCGGTATTGGGATCCAGCGCGCGGCGCTCGGCCACCTGGCGCTCGAAGCGCTCCCGCTGATCGATGGGATCGTTCAGTTCCGAGAAGGCGTTGCCGAACTCGGTGGCGTTGATGAAGTACTCAAAGCGCTCGGTAAACTCCGGATCATCCGGCTTGCGCTTGGCCAGCGGGCTGATCTCCACGGGGTAATCATAGATAAAGGTGGGCTGGATCAGGTTCTCCTCCACGAAAGCGTCGAAGAACTCGGCCAGGATGGCGCCGCGGGTGGGCACCTCGGGCAGATCCACCTTGTGGGCCTTGGCGCAGGCGATGGCGTCCTCGTCGGTCTTCCAATCCCGGAAGTCCACGCCGGAGTACTTCTTCACCGCCTCGATCATGGTCAGCTTCTCCCAGTGGCTCAGATCGATCAGGTTTCCCTGATAGGGCACCACCAGGCTGCCGCAGACCTTCATGGCCACAGTCTTCATCATATCCTCCACCAGCTCCATCATGCCGTGGAAATCGGTGTAGGACTGATACACCTCGATGGTGGTGAACTCCGGATTGTGCTTGGTGTCCATGCCCTCGTTGCGGAAGATACGCCCCACCTCATACACGCGCTCCATGCCGCCGACGATCAGCCGCTTCAGATACAGCTCGGTCTCGATACGCAGGACCATATCCATGTCCAGGGTGTTGTGATGGGTATAGAAAGGCCGGGCGGAGGCGCCGATCTCAAAGGGGGTCAGCACGGGGGTCTCCACTTCCACAAAGCCACGGCCGTCCAGGAAAGAGCGCAGCTCCCGCAGGATGCGGCTGCGGCGGATGAAAGTCTCCTTGACCTCGGGATTGACGATCAGATCCACGTAGCGCATCCGGTAACGCAGCTCCCGGTCGGTCATGCCATGGAACTTCTCAGGCAGCGGATGCAGGGACTTGGCCAGCAGCACCACGCTCTGGGCGTGAACAGAGACCTCGCCGGTCTTGGTCTTGAACACATAACCGGTAACGCCGACGATGTCGCCGATATCATATTTCCGGAAGTCCAGGAATTCCTGTTCGCTGACGGCGTCGGAGCGAATATACAGCTGGATCTGGCCCTGATCGTCCTGAATGTGGCAGAAAATGGCCTTGCCCATGCCGCGCTTGGAGATCATGCGTCCGCAGACAGACACCGTCTGGTTTTCAAAATGCTCGTAGTCGTTCTTGATCTGCTCGGAATAGGCGCTGCGATCGAATTTGGTGACCACGAAGGGATCTCTCCCCTCCTGGCGAAGGGCGCTGAGCTTGTCGCGCCGGACCTGCAGGACCTCGGACAGTTCCTGGTCGGTGGCGGGAGCCGGAGCGTTCTCCTTTGCGGGGGCCGGATTGTTTTCCTTCATTCTGCCGCCTCCGCCTTACTCGTTCTCCACGGAGAGGATCTGGAAGCGCATCTCGCCGGCGGGAGCCATAAAGGACACCTCGTCGCCCGCGCGATGGCCCACCAGGGCCTTGCCCTTGGGGGAATCATCCGAGATCAGGCCCTTCATGGGGTTGGCCTCCTGGGAGCCCACGATCTCATAGTGCTGCTCCAGGCCGGTATCCAGAGAGCGGATCACGATCTTGCTGCGCAGAGTGATAGCATCCTTGGGAGCGTCCTGATCCAGTTCCTCCACGATCTCGGCGTTCTCGATCAGATTCTTCAGCTCCGCGATGTGGGAATAGAGCTTGCCCTGCTCCGTTTTGGCCTCGTCATATTCGCTGTTCTCCGACAGATCGCCGAAGCTGCGCGCCTCCTTGATCTGCTCTGCGACCTCCTTCTCACGGACGGTCTCCAGATAAAACAGCTCTTCCTGCAGAGCCTCATACCGGGCGCGGCTCATCTTGTACCGATTTGCAATGGCCATAAAGCAAGTTCTCCTTCTAAATACAGTATTTCACGAATGCGTATTTTAAACTATCCCCTTCCAACTGTCAACTCAAAGTTCTCAGAGCGAACATGAGCTGATCGTCGTTGGAGATGCTGGCGGTGCCGTCTTCGCCGCCTGTGGTGCCTTCTGTGGTGCCGGTTGCGGATTCATCGCTGTTGTACACGATGGCGTCGGGGATCACTCCCCCGTTCTGGGAGATATCCACTCCGTTGGAGGTCAGATAGCTGCGGGTGGACAGGTGAATGGCGCTGCCGTCCGAGAGCTCCAGGGTCTCCTGCGTACGGGTATTGCCGATGGTGGGCTCGCCGATCAGGGTAGCCCAGTTCCACTCCTTCAGCACCGCCGCGCACAGCTCCGCTTCCCGATAGGTGCCGCGGTTAATGAGCACGCACATGGGCATCTGCAGGCTCATGGTGTCGGAATTGGTGACGATCTCGTCCCCATTCTTGTCCACCTCGGAGAACAGCCGTCCGCCGGGGAGCAGGTAATCCAGCAGGATCGCCACTTCCTCGGTCAGGCCGCCGGAATTGTTTCTCAGGTCCAGCACCAGAGCCACAGCGCCCTGGTTCAGAAGGCTCTCGATGGCGTCCACCGCGGCCTGTCCGCTGCCGGCCTCAAAGTTCGTGATCTGGATATAGCCGGCCTCCGTCTTCTCCATCCGGTAGCTCACCGCGCCAAGATTGGTATTGGTGCAGTCCACCGTGATGTAATTCTGACCGTTGCTGATCTCCAGGACGAACTGAGTGTTGAGCTTGGAGCGGATCAGCGTGCGCACCTGATCGGTGGAGTAATTGGCCACGTTCTGACCGTCCACCGCGGTGATCACCATTCCGGAAGCAACGCCAGCGGTTGCCGCGGGAGATCCGGCATACAGGGCGATAACCTGGAAACCGCCTACCGCTTCGTCCTTGACGATGGACATGCCGATATCCGCGTAATCATTGGCCGCGGACAGCTGATAGGTGCGGAATTCGTCCTCGGTCATAAAGTAGCTCCAGTCGTCCCGAAGTCCGCTGACCATAGCGGCCGCTGCGTTTTGGCCCATGGTCTTCCGGTCTACAGGTTCGATGAAATGCTCGTCCAGCAGGTCCTTGATCTCGATGTAGCGCATGGCTTCCTCGAAATCGTCTTTGCCTCCGACGGTATCAAGCATGGAATTGTAGGTCCAGAAATAGGTGCCCGCCCCCACAATGACCAGCAAAAGCGCGACCCACTTGAGAGAAATCCCCACATTGAAGATCCGCGCCAGACCGCGGCCAATCGCTGCCAGCAGGCGTCTGAACAGATTACCCACAAAAATCCTCCTTTATGCATGGCTGAAGCCGCACGGAAATCCGTGCGGCATTCACCCGGAAACGCTCTGTTTTTTTCTTTTCGATCATTCGCCGGCATCCGGGGCATAGCTAAGCCCGGAATAGAACTGCTCCGGATCGATCCGACTGCCGCCGGACCAGATCTCGTAGTGCAGGTGCGGGCCGGTAGCCCAGCCGGTGGATCCCACATAGCCGATGGTATCTCCCTGACTCACGTACTGTCCGTTGTACACCGCGACAGAGGACATATGACCGTACAGTGTGATATACCCGTTGCCGTGGTCGATCATCACATAGTTGCCGTAACCGTTGCCGGCGTCGCCTGCATGGATCACCGTACCGCCATCGGCGGCCAGGATGGATGCTCCGTAACCGGCGCCGATATCGATTCCGGTGTGAGACCGCCACTCATTGAAAATGGGGTGGAAGCGGTTGCCGAACCGGCTGGTCAGATAGGTGCAGGAAGGCACGGGCCAGATGAAGCTGCCGGTGGAGGCTGCGGAGCCTCCTCCGCCGCCACCGCCACCGCCACCTCCGCCGCCCTCAGCGGCAGCCGCTGCCGCGGCAGCTGCGGCGGCCTGGCGCTGGCGCTCCAGCTCTTCCTGGCGCTGGCGTTCCAGCTCGGCCACCATGGCCTCCAGCTCCTCATCGGCCTTGATCTCCTGCAGCAGGATCTCGTGGGCCTCTTCCTTGCCGGCGGCGATGTCCTCCTGGAGCTGGGCGATCAACTGATTGGCCTCGTCGATCTTGGCCCACAGATCTTCCTTCTGATCCTCCAGAAACGCCTTCTTCTCCTCCAGGTCGGCCTTGACTTCCTCGTACTCGGCCTTGACCGCCTCGGTCTTGATGCGCGCCTCAATATACGCGTCCTCCAGCTGGCGGTCGCTCTCCATGATTTCGTTGACGTCGTCCAGCATGGTCAGAAGCTCGGACAGGTTATCCGTATGCAGGAGCATGGACAGAATATTGTATCCGCCGCTCTCCTCCATGGCCCGAACCCGGACCCGATACCGGGCGAGCTGTTCTTCCTCCAGCGCTCTGGCGGCGTCCACTTCCTGGGCCTTGTCCGCGATGATCTCGTCGTACAGGGCGATCTCCTCGTCGTTGAGGCGGATCTGCTCCAGAACCACCGCGTTGCGCTCATCCATGGCCCGCTTGCGTTCGAGCAGACCGGCCTCCTGCGCCTCCAGTGCTTCCACCTCGGCGTCCTTGGCCTCGCGCTCGGCGGTGACCTGGTCCCGATACTCCCGCAGAGCATCGATCTCCTCCTGGCTCACAGCCCGGGCGGGCAAAACCGCCAGGGACAGGGTCAGAAGCAGGCTCAGCAGAAGCGCGACTGTTTTCTTACTCAGGTTTTTGTACATAACACAGCCCTCCTGGGCGTTTCGGATCAGCAATTCCAGTGGCTCAGGCCGGAGTAGAACTGTTCCGGATCAATGGGGGTTCCGTTCACTCTGACTTCATAGTGGCAGTGGGTTCCGGTGGAGCGGCCGGTGGAGCCCAGCCAGCCGACCGTGGTGCCCGCGTCGACCCACTGGCCCCAGCCCACCGCGATGCCGGACATATGGGCATATACGGTGGCATAGCCGTTGCCGTGGTCGATCGTCACATAGTTTCCGTAGCCGCTGTTGCCATAGCTTGCTACGATCACGGTGCCTCCGGCGGCGGCCACGATGGGCTGTCCGTCATTGGCGTAGCCGTCAATATCAATGCCCTGGTGCCCGGTCACGTTGCCGGTAAAGGGATCAATGCGGTAGCCGAAGCGGCTGGTCACTCTGGTGGAACAGGGCACCGGCCAGATGGGGCTGAAGCTGGGCACCTGGGGTTCGGGCGTCGGGGTGGGAGCCGGTGGGGGCGCCGGAGTCGGCGTGGGAGCCGGATCCTCTCCGGAACCGCCTTCCGCGGGATCGGAGCCGGTGTTGTCTCCGCCGTTCTCGCCTCCGTCTTCGGGAGCGGGCGTCGGTTCGGTACCGCCCTCGCCGCCTCCGGTATTGTTCTGCTCGTTCCGGAGCCGTTCTTCCTCTTCCAGGCGCCGTCGTTCCTCCTCGGCCTCCTGGCGTTTCTGCTCTTGATACCGCAGGATCAGCTGGGTCAGCTCATCCGCGGCCGCGTTTTCCGCGTTCACCTCGGACTGGTACTGGGCGATGGCCACGTCGATCTGACCCGACAGGCTGTCCAGCGTCTTCTTGGCGTCGTCGATCTCAGCCTGGATCCTTTCCTGCTCCTCCCGGAGTTCGTCCTTCTTTTTCTGGACGTCCTCGCGAACCTGCTCATACTCGCCCTTGACCCGTTCGGTCTCCTGCCGGGCTTCCCGGTAGAGCTGTTCCAGCTTCCGGTCGCTCTGCATGATCAGGCTCATGTCCTCCAGAGCGGAGAGAAATTCGGAAAAATTGTTGGAATTGAGCAGCAGGGACAGGAAATTGAATCCGCCGCTCTCTTCCATGGCCCTGACCCGGACGTGATAGCGGGTGCGCTGTTCATCCTCCAGCTCCTGGGCCGCGTCCACTTCCAGAGCCTTCTCGGCGATGATCTCGTCATACATCCGAAGCTCTTCATCCACCAGCTCCAGAGCTTCCGTGGCCGCGTTGGCCTTCTCCTCCAGCGCCGCGACTTCCTGCAGAACGCTGTTCTCCTCTTCCTTCAGCGCATCGACCCGGTCCTGGGCTTCGTCCACCCGGGCGGACAGCTCGTTGCGCCGATCCTGGAGCGCGTCGATATCCTCCTGGCTGATGGCGTACGCCTGCATGGGGATCACGCTGGCCACCAGTCCGAAGAGCATCAGGGCCGCCATAATGATCGCGATAATGGATATGGCGCGTTTGTTGTTCATATCGCTCGCCTCAAATCTAAATTCCCGTCTGCGGCGTTTCTCAGACCTTCAGGTAATTCCGGATGGCGTTGAGCGCGCCGAACACGCCAACGAACACGCCCAGGCCCAGGTAGATGATCAGCAGGGGCAGAGCAACGGTGCTGAAGGGCACCAGGGTGATAAAGCTGCCGGTAAGGGTGCCCATCAGGCGTCCGGCCAGCAGGCTGTACAGACCCCACTGCACCAGGTAGCCCAGGCCGCCGCCCAGAATACCCAGGACCATGCCCTCCACGATGAAGGGCAGACGGATAAACGCGTTGGTGGCGCCGACCATCTTCATGATGCCGATCTCTTCCCGGCGTCCGAAGGTGGCGAGCTTGATGGTGTTGGTCATGATGAAAATGGACACGAACACTAGAATAACCGTAAGTACCAGAGAAACGATGCTGACAATATTCCGGATCGTAACGAACGCGTCGGCATAGTCCTGGTGGGCCAGAACGTCTCCCACGCCTTCAATGTTCTCCAGCTGGGCCTTGGTATCGGCCATGAAGGCGATATCCACCAGATGGATCACATAGCGATGCCGGAAAACCTCTTCGTCGATGCCTTCCTTTACGTAATCGTCGAACTTGCTGAAGTAGTTGTCCATGGCCTCTTTCCGGGTCACGAACTCCACGTCCTGCACGTTGTCCAGAGACAGGAGCTTCTGCTCCAGCTCCCGGGCCTGCTCCTCGCTGAGCTTTTCGTCCACATAGGCGACCATCTCGTTCTGGTTTTCCAGATCGTCGATCAGCGCGTCGATATTCAGGCTCAGCAGAGAGATGCTGCCCATGATGATCAGGCAGGCCATAATGATCGTCACGGTGGCGAAGGACATAAAGCTGTGGGTCTTGATGCTCCGGAAGCCTTCCCGGATCAGATATCCGCCTCTACTCAATCTCATAGCTGTATACCCCATCCATTCCGTCGCTCATGACCTTGCCGTTGTCGATGGTGATGACCCGGCGGCCCAGCGCATCGACCAGATCCTTCTCATGGGTGACCACCACCACGGTGGTGCCCATCTCGTTGATCTTCTCCAGCAGCAGCATCAGTTCCAGGCTGCGCACCGGATCCAGGTTGCCGGTAGGCTCGTCTGCAATGATCATTCTCGGGCTGTTTACCAGAGCGCGGGCGATGGCCACACGCTGCTGCTCGCCGCCGGAGAGCTCTCTGGGCAGACGCCGTTCCCGCCCCTCCAGACCGACCAGGTCCAGAACGTAGGGCACGCGCTTGGCGATCTCCCGGCCGGGAGCGCCCACCACGCGCATGGCGAAGGCCACGTTGTCGTACACGGTCATATCCTCGATGAGCCGGTAATCCTGGAACACCACGCCCAGGGTCCTGCGCATTTTGGGCAGCTTGCCGCGTCTGATCTTGGTCAGATCAAAATCGTTGACGATCACCTTGCCGGAGTTGGCTTTGATCTCGCCGGTGATCAGCTTCACAATGGTCGTCTTTCCGGAGCCGGAGGGCCCCATCAGAAAAACGAATTCGCCTTCCTCGATGTCCAGGCTGATACTGTCCAGGGCGACGGTACCGCTGCTGTCATACACCTTGGTGACATTTTCCATGCGAACCATAGGTTATCCTCCTGAAATATGCTCTCCCTGCCTGGGAGAAGTGATAGGTCCGGCAGCTCAGTACTTGCTGCCGCTGTTGAGGGAATCCAGGTACTGTTTGACCATCATGGCCACCTTGAATACAATGGCGTGGTCAAATTCCCGCAGATCCAGCCCCGTGATCTTCTTGATCTTCTCCAGCCGGTACACCAGCGTGTTCCGGTGCACATACAGCTTTCGGGAAGTCTCGGAGACGTTCAGATTGTTTTCAAAGAAGCGGTTGATGGTCTCAAGGGTGTCCTCGTCCAGAGTCTCAATGGGATTCTTCTTGAACACCTCGTTGAGGAACATCTCGCACAGGGTGGTGGGCAGCTGATAGATGATGCGGCCCAGACCCAGGCTCTCATAGTGAATAATGGACTTGTCGCTTTCGAACACGCGGCCCACGTCAATGGCGACCTGCGCTTCCTTGTAGCGGTCGGCCAGCTCCCGCAGGTGCCGGGCGTAGGTGCTCACGCCGATGACGGTGTGCAGCCCCAGCTCATCCCGCAGGGTGTTCTCAATGCTTCTGGCGCAGCGTGTGACCTCCTCCGGGCAGTTGGCCGAGGGCAGCGCCTTGACCACCACCACGTCGGTCTCATTGAAATTCAGCACGAAGTCCTTCTGTTTGTCCGGGAAGAGGCGCTGGATCACTTCCACCGCCGCCACGTCCGCGGAATCAAGCTGACGGATCAGGAAAACGATCCTCGGCTCATCGGTGACAAAATGCAGTTCTTTCGCCCGAACATACACGTCCCCCGGCAGAATATTGTCGGAGAGAATGTTCTTGACAAAGGCAGCCTTGTTGTGCTTCTCCTCGTAGTTGCTGCGGGCTTCGTTGAAGGCCACGGCGGCAACGGCGCAGATGGAGGCGGCCGGCGCGTCGGACCCGTCCACAAAAGCGGCATAGTCCAGCGCGGCGCCCTCAGCGGAGAGAGCGCGATAGCAGCGGTTCTCGGTGATCAGCGTCTGGTTGGGGTTGGCCTCCAGCTCAGAGGGGCGGAAATCCTCCAGCCGGGAACCGATCTTGGCAAGTTCGCTGCTGGCGATCACATAGCCCTGCTCATCCACGACGCCGAGTGTGCAGCCGACTGCATCCTTCATCTGAATGATCACATTCTGGAATATCCTGGTGGACATTAGCTTACCTCCCGCGGGCGCGTTTCACAGGGGGTCTGGTCAATTTAACAAGCGCCCATAAAATTTCTTTCTACATAATAACGCCAATGTCTGTGATTTTCAATAGAAAATGCTCTGTTTTTTTGTGAATTTTTTTCGCTTTGTTTCCTAATCGCTCAAAAGCTCGGGAATTTTGACCCAGTTTTTTGACTATTTTTCCAGATGATCCTTCCCCAGCACTCTGCACAAATCCCCATCGTCCAGTTCCCGGATTCCTCCGGGGCCCAGGTTTTCATCCAGGGAGAGTCCCCCTTCGGACAATCTGCGCAGCTCCCGGACGGGTTTTCCCCTGCTGGCCAGCATCCGCCGGACCTGGTGGTACTTTCCCTCCGTCACCGTGACCAGGCATTCGCTCTCCCCCAGGATCTCCAGCGCCGCCGGCTGGCAGACCGTCCCGTCTCCCAGGGTCAGTCCGGCCCGGAAAGCCAGCACATCCGATCCGTCCGGTTTTCCCTCGACTCTTGCATAATACCGTTTTTCCACACAGGATTTTGGCGAAATCACCCGATGGGCAAAATCTCCGTCGTTTGTCAGGAGCAGAAGCCCGCTGGTGTCCTTGTCCAGACGGCCCACCGGAAACAGCCCCAGTCCCTTTAGATCCTCCGGCAGCAGGTCGATGACCGTCTTCTGCCCGGCATCCTCGGTGGCTGTGACCACGCCAAGCGGTTTATCCATCATAAAATACCGGTATCTGCGGTATTCCAGGGCTTTGCCATCCAGACAGATTCGGTTTTGTTCGGGATCGAGCCTTCGCTCCGGGCGCTTTTCCACCTGGCCGTCCACGGTGACCCGGCCCGAACGGATGATTTCCTTGAGTTCCTTCCGGGAGGCCACGCCCAGATCGCTGAGCACCTTATCCAAGCGGTTCTGCGCCATTCGGACCTCTCCTTCCCGGTCATTCCTCTCCAGATTGTCCCCTACTATACCAGAATTTTTACCAAATTGCAACTATTTTTAGCCGGATTGTTTTTATGGACCTGCACAAGTGCGCATACCCTTTGGTGAGGTGATGATTCGATGGTGACAAATAACGGCCGCCTGAGCAGAAAAAACGCGCTGCGTATCGTCGGGATCGCCGCGGTGCTTCTGCTGGCGCTGATCCTGATCCGCTCTCTGGCAGGAAGCCGCCTGAAGCTGTCCGATCCGGAGGGCAGGGTTCAGTATCTTGCAGACCTTGGCTGGGAAGTGGACCCGGCTACGGAAGAGCACAAGACGGTCCTGATCCCGCAGGAGCTGGAGGGCGTCATGTCCGACTACAACGCCCTGCAGCTGGACCAGGGCTTCGATCTGGCCAAGCATCTGGGCGAGAGCTGCGAACAATACACTTATACTGTGACAAATTATGCCGAAAGCACAAAGCCCGTGTACGTGACCCTCTATATTCAGGGGAACCGGGTCATTGCCGGAGACATCCACTCCAACGCCCTGGACGGCTTCATGCGGGGCCTGTATGACAACGAACCCTCCGACAATGCCTGAGCGTCTTCCCCTTCCGCGAGAAAACCGCCCTGCGAAATTCGCAGAGCGGTTCTTCTGCCTTATTCTGTTTCAGTCGGTCAGCCGGTCGATCAGAGCGCTCAGCTCCTGCGCGGCCCGGTCCGGATCGTCGGAATTGATCCTGGCGTCGCAGAAGCCGGAAGCAGCTCTCTCTTCTCCGGCCTGGCGCTGCCGGACATCCCGCTCGAAGCTGCTGCGGGATATGGCCTCAAGGCGCTGTTTCAGTTCTTCCTCCGAGGGCTCCAGATAGACGCAGACGGCCTCCGGCATGTTCCGTTTGACCTGCAGCGCTCTGTCCACCGTCAGGTTCAGCAGTACGTTCCTGCCCTGGTCCAGCTGTTCCTGAACCAGGATCCGGGAGGTCCCGTAATCGTTGCCGGCAAACTCCGTGCACTCCAGGATCCCGCCGGATTCCTTCAGCGCATTCCAGCCCTCCAGGTCATAGAACCAGAAGCCCGTGCCGTTTATTTCGCCCTTCTTCATCTTCCTGGCTGTGATCGGGGTCACCTCGCCCAGATCCCGGCGCATGGCGACGACGCGGGCGATCACCTCGCCCAGCCCGACTCCCGAGGGTCCGGAGACGACAAACAGCTTCTTCATTTCATTTCCTCCCGCAATCGTTTTTCGATATTATACCGCAGCGCAGCGTTCATTTCAAGCGCGGAGGCCTGTCTTTTTCCCGGCTGGCCGACGGGCGTTTTTGTGACCTGTTTTTTTCGCGGAGAGGCCCGGAAATACTTTACTTTCCGAAAGAAAAGGTGTATGATACCACTCGTTGATTTTATAGAAACGAGGTGCATCTTATGAGCCGTATGGTAGGAACTGTTTCCCGCGGGATCCGCACGCCCATCATCCGCCAGGGAGACGATCTGAAAGAGATCGTTGTCGATTCTCTGCTCCAGGCTGCCGAGCAGGATGGCTTCTCCCTCCGTGACCGGGATGTCGTGGCCATGACCGAGGCCATCGTGGCCAGGGCCCAGGGCAACTACGCCAGCGTCGAGGACATCTCCGCCGATGTGAAAGCAAAGCTCGGCGGCGAAACCGTGGGCGTGATCTTCCCCATTCTCAGCCGCAATCGCTTCGCCATCTGCCTGCGCGGCATCGCCGGCGGTGCGAAAAAGATCGTTCTCATGCTCTCCTACCCCTCCGATGAGGTGGGCAACCATCTGATCGACTGGGACAGCATGGACGAAGCCGGCATCGATCCCTACCGGGACGTACTGGATCTGGAGAAATACCGGGCCCTATTCGGCTATCGGAAGCACCGTTTTACCGGCGTGGACTACGTGGACTACTACGCCCAGCTTATTCGGGAGTCCGGCGCGGAGGTGGAAGTGATCTTCGCCAATGACCCCAGAGAGATCCTGAAGTACACCAAGAACGTGATCAACTGCGACATTCACACCCGCGCCAGGACCAAGCGGCTGCTGAAGGCCGCCGGGGCCGAGCGCGTCTTCGGCCTGGACGATCTGATGACCTCCCCCGTGAATGGAAGCGGCTGCAACGAGCGCTACGGTCTGCTGGGCTCCAACAAGGCCACCGAGGACAAGGTCAAGCTCTTCCCCCGGGACTGCCAGGGTCTGGTAGAGGACATCCAGGCGGAGCTTCTCAAGCGCACCGGCAAGCACGTGGAGGTCATGGTCTACGGCGACGGCGCCTTCAAGGACCCCGTCGGCAAGATCTGGGAGCTGGCGGATCCGGTGGTCTCCCCTGCCTACACCAAGGGTCTGGAGGGCACCCCCAACGAGCTGAAGCTCAAGTATCTGGCTGACAACGATTTTGCTTCTCTCTCCGGCGAAGCCCTGCGCGACGCCATCAAGGGCGAGATCGAGAAGAAGGATTCGGACCTGGTGGGCCAGATGGTCTCCGAGGGCACCACGCCCCGGCGTCTGACCGATCTGATCGGTTCCCTGTGCGACCTGACCTCCGGCAGCGGCGACAAGGGCACCCCGGTGGTCTTCATCCAGGGCTACTTCGACAACTACACCAACGAATGATCGGATTATGACGAAAGTCCTTCGCTGCGTACGCGGCGGAGGACTTTTTTATTGAAAAGAAACGGGATGCGAAGTATAATAGTGTCGCTGCCAGACGGGCAGACTTCGACGGGAAAGGGTGATTCTGTATGAAGAAAAATCGTGTACGGAGGGCCCACGAGACCTGACCCTCCAATATTATTATGGAGGATGCAAGCATGCTCAAACTGATCGAAGTAAACGAAGAAAACTGGATGGATTTCCGGTCCCTGCAGCTGGGCGATGAACAGACCGGCTTTCTGGACAGCCCGCTGGGGATCCTCGCCCGGGGCTACGTCTATCGCCGCTGCCGGGCCAAAGTCATCGGGATCGCAAACGACGCGACCGCCGTGGGTCTGGCGCTGGTGAAGGATCTGGACGAGGAGCCCGCCTGCTACGACCTGCAGCAGTTCATGATCGACCGGCGGTTTCAGGGGCACGGCTTCGGTACGGAAGCCCTGGGCCTGATCCTGGCCGAACTGGAGCGGGAAAAGAAATACGACTGCGTGGAGGTCTGCGTCAAAAAGCAGGACGCCGCCGCTCTGCGGGTATATGAAAAGCTCGGGTTCACGGATACGGGCTATATCGACGAGGACGCGCCCGACTGCCGGAATCTGATGTTTTATTTTCCGCCGAAAGCGGAACAATAAGATCAATTGACAGCCGCCGAAAGCGGCAGGAAAGGTACAAGTATGGACGAAAAGCTGCAGCAGATGCGGGAGATGATCCGGCAGCTCAACGAGGCCTCCGAGGCCTACTACGGCGGCCGGGACGAGATCATGACCAACTATGAGTGGGACGCCATGTTTGACGCGCTCTCCCGCCTGGAGGCCGAGACCGGCATCGTTCTGCCGGACAGCCCCACCCACAGCGTCAGCACCGCCGAGGAGGAGAGCAGCGGTGGCAGCAAGGAGGCCCACGAGTTTCCCGCTCTTTCCCTGGCCAAAACCAAGAAGGTGGAGGAGCTGCAGGATTGGGCCGGTGACAGACCCATCTGGCTTTCCTGGAAGCTGGACGGACTGACCCTGGTGCTGACCTACGACGGCGGGAAGCTCACCAAGATCCTGACCCGGGGCAACGGCGCCGTGGGCACGAACATCACCTATCTCCAGAACGCCATCAAGGGCTTCCCCCTTACGCTCCCCTACTCGGGCCACCTGGTGGTCCGGGGGGAAGCCACCATCTCCTACAGCGATTTTGCAAAGATCAACGAGGCGATCACCGACGAGAACGCTCGCTATGCCAACCCCCGGAACCTGGCCTCCGGCACGCTGGCGCTGGACGCCAAGAACGCGGACCTGGTGGCCCAGCGGCACGTGCGCTTCAACGCCTTCACCCTGGTTCACATCGACGACGACATTCTCTCCTGGGGAGAGCGCATGGATCAGCTGGAGCGCTGGGGCTTTACGGTGGTGGACCGGGAGCGTACCGACGCCGCCGGACTTCCCGAGGTGATCGAGCGCTGGACAAAACAGGTCGAAACCGGAGCGATGGACATCCCTGTGGACGGTCTGGTGATCTGCTATGACGACACGGAGTACGCCGCCACCGGCAGCGTCACCGGTCACCACGCCACCCGGGCGGGCCTGGCCTTCAAATGGCAGGACGAATCCGCTCTGAGCACCCTGCGGAGCATCGAATGGTCCTGTGGGGCCACCACCATCACCCCGGTGGCGATCTTCGACCCGGTGCAGCTGGAGGGCACCACCGTATCCCGGGCCTCTCTGGTGAATCTCAGCGAGCTGGACCGGCTGGGCATCGGCGCCAACGGGGGAACTCAGGTGGAGGTCATCAAGGCCAACAAGATCATTCCCAAAATCGTCTCCGTTCCCAGCGCCGTCGGGAAATACGAGATCCCCCAGCGCTGTCCCGCCTGTGAGGGTCCCACCAGCATCCAGACCAGCGAGAGCGGCGCCATGACCCTCAAGTGTCTCAACCCCGACTGTCCGGCCAAGAATCTGAAAAAGTTCGAGCGCTTTGTCAGCAAACAGGGCCTGGATATCGACGGTCTTTCCATTGAATCCCTGCGGGACTTTGTGGGGGCCGGCTTCATTCATTCCTTCGCCGATCTCTTCCGTTTGGGAGAGCACGCGGAGGCGATCCGGGCTATGGAGGGCTTCGGCCAGAAAAGCTGTGACAATCTTCTGGCCGCCATCGAGAAATCCCGGGTCAGCACCGACGCCATCCATTTCCTGACCGCTCTGTGCATTCCCCAGATCGGCTCCGACGCCGCCAAGAAGCTGATCGGCGCCTACGGCTGGCCGGGCTTTGCGGAAAAGCTGGACGAGGGCCGGAGCTTCGACGAGGTGGACGGCATCGGGCCGGAGCGCTCCGCCGCCATCTATGGCTGGTACACGGAGCGGAATCGGGCGCTGTTCCATGAATTGATCGGGCTCATGGAGATCCCCCCCGCAGAACCGAAGACTGAGGCCGCCGGCTCCTGCGCCGGCCTGACCTTCGTGATCACCGGGGACGTACACCGGTTCAAGAACCGGGACGCCTTCAAGGCCTACGTGGAGACAAACGGCGGCAAGGTGGCCGGCAGCGTCTCCAAAAAGACGGATTTTCTGGTGAACAACGACGTCGCGTCCACTTCCTCCAAGAACAAGAAGGCCAAGGACCTGGGCGTCCCCATCCTTTCCGAGGACGAGTTTGTGGAACGATTCGGGATCTGAAGCAATACCTGTATAAAAATGCTGCTGTGAACCCCTCACAGCAGCGCTTTTTATCCTCCGCCCAGGTTCCAGTAGCTCTGGGGCACCTGGCCCACGATGACCGTATCGGCGATCAGCACCTCGCTGGACACCTGGGCGCTCTCGGTGGCCCAGGGCACCAGCACGTCGATATCCACCGTGGCCACCAGGGCGATCTGGTGCTTGGTCTGGTTGATCCCGGCGGTGACGATGCTGTTCTGAAACTCCACACGGGAGGAGGTCAGCACCACGATCTTCACCGGCACCGCCGGCCCCCGGCCCATGAGCAGGCTCAGTCCGGTCAGGTTTCCGAGAGGAACCGATACCGTCAGGTCATGGCCTTCGGTGGCGTCCACGATCTCCTCCAGCACCCGGGCGCTGAGGGCGTTGATGCGGGCCATATTGCAGCTGACCGCCGTGACCCGACCCTCGCCGTCCTTCTCCATCTGCACGAAGGAATCCGCCGGGTACTCCTCCTCCGCCATGATCCGGGCCACCACGCTGTTGATGCGCGCGGTCACCACGTCCGCCGCGTCGGAGACCGCGATGCGGGAGGACAGGTTCCGCAGAAACAGCAGTGCGCTGGACAAAAACAGCAGCAGCGCCCCCAGAGTCAGCAAGAAGGCGATCCCGCCGCCCCGGCGCTTCTTCTTCAAAACAGAAAGCTCCATCTCAGATCCCCCCTCCTTGGAGGATATGAGATGGAGCTTTTTCTTATGCCAGTATTGCTCGCTCAGAATACCTGTGCAGATTGGTTTACATAATTCCGATCTCCGACTTACTCGATCATGGCGCTGACCGCCATCATGATGCCCAGCTTGCCGGACTCATAAGTCAGACCGCCCTGCATGTAGATGGTGTAGGGCTCCCGGATGGGGCCGTCCGCACTCAGTTCGATGGAGCTGCCCTGGATAAAAGCGCCCGCGGCCATAATGACTGGGCAATCGTAGCCCGGCATCTGCCAGGGTACCGGCGTCACATAGGAATCCACCGGCGCGCCGGCCTGGATCCCCAGGCAGAAGCGCTCCATCTTTTTGGGATCCCGGAGCTTCACCATCTGGATAATGTCCGAGCGCTTTTCCTCAACGCTGGGGCTGGATTCGATTCCAAGCTCCTCCATCATGGCCGCGCAGAACACGGCGGTCTTCAGCGCCTGGGCCACCGTGTGAGGGGCGAAAAACAGGCCCTGATACAGCAGCCGGTTGTTGCCCAGGGTGGAGCCGCATTCCCCGCCGATGCCGGGGCAGGTCAGGCGATAAGCCGCCCGCTCCACCAGATCCTTCCGCCCGGCCACGTAGCCGCCGGTGGGGGCCAGGCCGCCGCCGGGGTTCTTGATGAGAGAGCCGGCCAGGATATCCGCGCCCAGATGGCTGGGTTCGATGACGTCGGTAAACTCGCCGTAGCAGTTGTCCACCATGATATTTGCCGTAGGATTGACCTTCCGCACCGCCTGGATGATCTGGCCGATCTCCTGTACGGTCAGAGCCTTCCGGTCGGCATAGCCCCGGGAGCGCTGGATCATCACGCCCCGGACCTTGGGATCGGCCGCGGCCTTCTCAATGGCGTCGAGATCCGGGCAGCCGTCGGGCCCCAGATCCACCTGACCGTATTCGATGCCATAGAACTTCAGGGAGCCGTGGGCGTCGCCGGAAATACCGATGGCCTGGCGCAGGGTGTCGTAGGGCAGGCCCGTCACCGCCAGAACCTTTTCGCCGGGTCCGGCCAGGGAAAACATGGCCGCCGTCAGCGCGTGGGTGCCGTTGACGAAGCCCAGGCGAACCAGCGCCGCCTCGGTGCCGAAAAGTCTGGCGTAGATCTGGTCCAGGGTGTCCCGGCCCAGATCGTCGTAGCCGTAGCCGGTGGTTCCGGCAAAATGGGCCTCGGAGACCTTGAACTCCTGGAAGGCCTCCATGACCCGGCGGGTATTCTCCAGCGCTACCGCGTCGATCTCGGCAAAGCGATTCCGGCAGCGGGCCTCCGCCCGGGCGGCCATTTCATAGACCTGGGGCTTGATATCGGAAATTTTCATCTTCTTCTCTCTTTCGGAATAATGGATTAGAGCGCCATGACCAGGCTGCGGAAGTGTTCGCCCCGCTCCTCGAAATTCTTGAAATGGTCGAAGGAGGCACAGGCGGGGCTCAAGAGCACCGTGTCTCCGGGCTGAGCCAGGGAGGCGGCCAGACGCACGGCGGCGTCAAAATCAGGCTCCAGTTCCACCCGCAGGCCGCTCTCGGCACAGCCAGGCGCTGCTTCGATGGCGGCCCGGATCTTGTCGGCGGTGGCGCCTGTGAGCACCACGGTCTTGGCCATCTGAACCAGAGCCTCGCCCAGGGGCTCAAAGGGGATGTGTTTGTCATAACCGCCGCAGAGAATGATCGGCTTTTTCTTCATGGCCTTGAGTCCGGCGATGGTCCTGCTGGGGCTGGAGCCAATGGAGTCGTTGATGTACCGCACGCCGTCCTTTTCCCGGACAAGCTCCAGGCGGTGGGCCACCCCCGCAAACTCCATGGCTACCTTTCGGCAGACCTCGTCGCTGACTCTTCCCTCGGTGGCCTCAAAGGCCGCCAGGAAGTTGAGCACATTGTGTTCCCCGGGCAGACGGATCTCCGCCTTGTCCAGCACCTTGCGTCCGTGGCGGTACAGGCTCTCGCCGTCGCAGAAGCTGCCCCGGGAGACCCGGTGTCCGTTGGCAAACCAGCTGACCTGACCGGGAGTCTGGGAGGCATAATAGGCCGCGTGAGCGTCGTCCGCCCAGAGGACCAGCCGCCCGGTCTCGCTCTGGCCCAGAAAGATGTTGGCCTTGGCGTCGATATAGTCCTGATAATCCAGATGCTTGTCCAGGTGGTTGGGAGAAAGATTCGTGATCACCGCCACATCGGTATGGCAGCGCATGCTGTGCAGCTGGAAGGAGCTGAGCTCCAGCACCGCCGCGTCTCCCTCCCGGAAATCCGGCAGCTTGCAGAGCAGGGGCTTGCCAATGTTGCCGCCCAGGTGGACCCGGTATCCCGCCGCCTTCAGCAACTCGGAGATGATGGTGGTGGTCGTGGTCTTGCCGTCGCTGCCGGTGACGGCGATCACCGGACAGGGGCACAGGGACAGAAACAGCTCCATCTCCGAGGTCAGCACCGCGCCCCGGGCCTTCGCCGCGGCCAGATGCGCCTCAAAGGGCATGAGACCGGGCGTGCGGAACAGAATATCTTCGTCCAGGTCCTCCAGATAGCGCTCCCCCAGAGAGAGAGCCGCACCGGAAGCCCGGAACTGTTCCGCCAGATGTCCCATCTGTTCCTCTGTTCTGCGGTCATGGACCTTCACCCGAATCCCCTCCCGCAGCAGAAGCTCGATCCAGGGGGTGTTGCTGACGCCCGCGCCGATCACGCCGACGGACTTTCCGCGAATGCTGTCGATATATTCCGACAAGGTCATAAGGCACCTCTCAAGTCTTTGGTCCCGGGCCCTCCGATGGGACCCGTACCGATGAATTATACTCCTCCCCTGTCCTCATGACAAGAAAAAAGTTGACGAGCGCTTTGATTCCGAGTACAATATCCGGGTGAGTCGGCCGAACGACCGCGGGCATAAGGCGAAAGCCTGTGCGTGAGGAAAGTCCGGGCTCCATAGGGCAAGGATAACGGGTAACGCCCGCCAGGGGTGACCCTCGGACAAGTGCAACAGAGAGATACCGCCCCGGCTTGCCGGGGTAAGGGTGGAAAGGCGAGGTAAGAGCTCACCCGCCGCGTGGAGACACGTTGGCGCTGTAAACTCTATCCGGAGCAACACCGTGGGAGGGACATATGGCCGGCCCGGCCGTCCCCGGGAGGTGGCTTGAGCCAGGGAGCAATTCCTGGCCACAGATAGATGGTCGTTCTCGACAGAACCCGGCTTACAGGCCGACTCATACAAAAGACCCCGGATCACACGATCCGGGGTCTTTTGTCATAGTATTATGCTTTCTGTTTTCTTCCCCGCAGGAAGACCAGCAGACCGAACACGCAGATGACGAGTACTGCGACAATGGTCCCCTCCACGCCGAAAACCGGGTCGTAGCAGAGGCTGCCCCTGGCGCCCTCCAGATGGAACCAGGATGACTGGGAGACGATGCCGGAATTGGGCAGGCCAAACAGCAGGCTCTGGGTAAAGTTCCAGCCGGTGTGTAGCGCCGCGCACATCCACAGGCTGTCGAAGTAAATCATGACCAGGCTCAAGGCAAAGCCGATGGCCACGATGTTCAAGAAGGACAGCACCGTGATGCCGGTGTTCATCAGATGCAGCGCGCCGAAGAAGAGGGAATTGGCGATAGCCGCCACCCAGACGCCGTAGCGCTCTCCCAGGGTTTTCATCATATAGCCCCGGGTCAGCAGTTCCTCCGCCGCAGACTGGACGAACACGCAGGCCAGTGCAAACAGCAGATAGCCGGGGTGAAACACCCCCATGCTCAGATCCAGATCCCCGTGGAGCCAGGCGATCAGAATGCAGGCGCCGTTCATGACGATACCGATCAGCAGGCCCAGGACCAGCATCTTGAAGGTGTTGCCCTTTCCGCCGCCCTGCTTCACGTGCCAGAAGCTGCGGAACGCAGGCTTCTCCCACAGCAGGCAGAACAGCAGCACAATGATGTGGATCCCGATAAAGCTCAGGTACATCAGGGCAAACTGAATGTCGCCCCGGTCCCCTGCCAGCCGATTCAAGGGCAGGCAGATCACCTCGCCCAGGATCTGGCCCAACAGCATCATCACAAAGCTCAGCAGCAGTACCCAGATAATAAAGTGACGTTTCAGCTTTTTCGGTTTATTGCTCGAGACAATCTCGTTTTGTTCCATGGAGACAGACCTCTCTTTTCTCAAACTGCGCACATCATACGACCGAAGAAAGAAAAAGTCAACCGAATACGGGGCAAAAATGAACGCAGGCGTTTTACCTGCGTTCATCGCTATGTTCTTATTCGCTTACCAGCGGCGGAAGAAGTTCTTGATGCTGCGCCAGTGTCTGACCACCAGCGAGACGCCGGTGACGACCGCGCCGATGATCGCCACAGTGGCGGAGCCGCCGGCCACGGAGTCCAGAGAATCCTCGTCCAGCTCATCGCTCTCGTCCAGAGCCGCCTTCAGGCCCTTGCTGATGCCCATGACGTCATCCAGGCTCAGCTCCACGCCCTTTTCCGCGAACAGAGCCTGAACCTGTTCCGGCTCCTCGCAGTCCATCAGTTTTTCAACGAAACCTTCTTCGGCCAGAATGGCCTGGATTTTTTCTTCCATTGCAGCAGTCTCCTTTTCTATTATTCCTCAGTACGTGTTGCGATGACTTCCCGACCGCTTCCGATTACCAGCGGCGGAAGAAGTCCTTGATTCTGCGCCAGTTGTTGGACACCCACTTGGCGGCGGTGGAGATGCCGTCGATGATGGCGTTCACGGTGTCGGAGCTCACGCCGCCGGCAACCGCATCCAGAGCGTCCTCAGACAGCTCGTCACCCTCGGTAGAGGCCAGCTCCAGGCCACGGCCGATGGCCTTGACCTCGTCGATGGTCAGCTCGATGCCCTCGGCGGCAAACAGAGCCTGAACCTGCTCGGGCTCCTCGCAAGCCAGCATTTTCTCCACAAAGCCTTCCTTGGCAAGGATCTCATTGATCTTTTCTTTCATGGTATTAATCTCCTTTTCATTTTGTTTTTTTCGAAAGCCGTATTTCGCTTTCGCCAATGTATAACCCGAAAGCCCGAAAGCGTTACAGACCGCGGGGAAAAAACTTTCCGATTTTGAAATGTAACACGGGTGAAACTGTGGGTTATAAAGGAGTGTAAGCAATAATGAGGAGGGATCGGAATGAAAGATATGTCCCGGGAATATGAGGCCCAGGCCCTGCGCCTGCTGGAGCAGCCCGAGGCCCTGTCCTTCTCTCCCGTTCCTCTGCCCCAGGCCCAGGGCGGACTTCTTCTGGATCAGGATGGCCGCAGCATTCCTATTATAAATAAGAGCGCGGAGAGGATCCGCCCCGGGCAGATCGCTCTTCCGGAGCCGCTGGAGCCTCTGCGCAGCCATATTTCAGACAAGGCCGCCAGACAGAGTGACGGAGACTGGATCTGCCTCAACGGCAGCTTAGCCTGTCTTACTATTATAAAGGAAGCCAAGCTCCTGTCCCAGCGCTGCTGTCAGCAGCTGGAGCGCTTTCTGTCCCTGCGCCCCTGTCTGTGCCCCGAGTGCAGGACCGGACTGGGCCTGCTGCTGGATCGTAAGGGCGGTGTCTTCCCGGTGGCTCTGCTGCTGGAGGGCTGCGGGGCGGTGGAGGACGGCTTCGCCTATCCCCTGGCCATGAACCTGGAGTTGACCACTCAGTGCCCTCTGCGCTGTCCCCAGTGCTATGTCCATCTCCAGGCCGGACGCCATATGCCCCGGGAGGTGGCCATCCGTCGTCTGGAGGAGGCAGGCCGTCTGGGAGTGGATACGGTGAACCTCTCCGGCGGTGAGACCATGTGCTACCCCTGGCTGTTTGAGATCATTGAATGCGCCGTGAAAAACGGCATTGACCCCAGCGTGGCTCTGTCCGGCTTCGGCATCAACGACAAAAGCCTGGACCGGCTGCTCTCCGCCGGGGTCCGGGGGATCTATGTCTCCCTCAACGGCCCCACCGCTGAGATCAACGCCCACACCCGGGACGGCTACGAGTTGGCCATCCATCTGCTCAGCCTTCTGCGGGACCGGGGCTTTGACAATACCTATATTAATTGGGTCGTGCATGACTCCAACGCCGACCTCCTGCCGGAGATGCTGAAGCTGGCAGAGGAATATAAAGTACATGGCCTGATGGTCATGGCCTTCAAGCCCGACAGCCAGAATGCCCTGCCCAGCCTGCCCAGCCGGGAGCAGATGCAGAAGCTGGCCCGGCAGATCCGGGACTACCAGGGTCCCCTGGACCTGTGTATCGAATCCTGCTACTCCTCCCTCAAGGCCCTGGTGGGTCAGAGCTTCTTCGGCAACCGCAACCGGGGTCCCTTCCGGGGCTGCGGCGCCGGGCGGGATTCCTTCTCCGTGGGCCTGGACGGCCGCCTGTCCCCCTGCCGGCACATCGAACTGTTTGAGGACCGGGACAGCATCGAGGAGTACTGGAATCAGTCCCCCGTTCTCCAGCAGATCCGGGATGCCCAGAAAAGTCCGGAGGAGCCCTGCGCCTCCTGCCGCTTTGAGAACGCCTGCCGGCACTGCATGGCGGTGAATCTGAAGCTCCACGGTCGATTAAGCCGGGGCGACGCCACCTGTCCCCTGGCCGAGAAACGGGAGGCCGGCCATGTCTGAGATCATGCACCGGCTCATCTATGAATATCCCCAGCTCTCCCTGCCCATTCAGGCCGGGCAGAGCGAGAGCGAGGCCTACCGCCGCATCGTTCGCAAAGGTATCCTGCCCGTGGAGCTGCCCAATCCCTTCCCCGGCAGCCCCAGCGATTCCGCCAGCATCTGTCACACCCCAGCTGGGGACGTGGAGTTGATCCGCCTGGGCCGCCGGGGGGATTTCATCCGGGCGGTACAGGCCCTGGCCCACCGCTGCGAGCCGGTGAAGATCCCGGATTCCATGGGAGCGGTGACCATCAGCGGCGTGGTGAACTGGAGAAAGCTCCACCGCCACAAGGCCCGGTGGCTTGCCGAGCATCCGGCAGGAGACTGGCAGGCGGAGTTTCGCGCCTTCACCGCTCAGCCGGACAACTATCGGGACTGTCTGCTGCTGGTCAGCGAGGGCCCCTACAGCGCCTTTCCGGCGGAAGCCGCGGGCTTCAGCCCGGAGGTCTGGCTGGAGGCGTCCCTGACGATCCGCAGCTACCACGAGATCACCCACTGGATCTGCCGCAGGCTCTGGAAGGACCACCAGCAGGCCATCCGGGACGAGATCGTGGCCGACTGCATCGGGCTGCTGGCCGCCTTCGGCCGCTACGACACGGATCTGGCCGCCCGGCTTCTGGGTCTGGAGCCCTGGGGCTATCGAGAGGGCGGACGGCTGCAGAACTATGTGGAGGGCGGCCTGCCCTCGCCCGTCTTGTTGGAGAAGGTCAGAAAACAGATCAATCTGCTTTCCGCCCGGAACCCGGAGCGCTTCCAGGATCCCTTTGCGTTCCTGGCGGACATTGAGAACAATACGATTGGATTGGAGCTATGGATATGATCCCTGTATTCAGAATGGAAGAGCACAGCGAGGCCTACGCCATCTGGCACATTGCGGTGGAGGAGGGCCTGATCCCGGCTTCCGGGAACGTGCTTGTGCACGTGGACCATCACGACGACCTGGAATGCGGCCCCTATGATCACGATTTTACCCAGCCCTTTCCCAATGTCGCTCAAGCCATGGAGTTTCTCCGGGACGGGCTCGGCATCGCCGATTTTATCGCCCCCGCTTTCTGGGAGGGGATCTTTGACAAGATGGTGAATTTCAAGAGCATTTTCCCCTCCAACAAGCCTCCTCAGGTCAAGGCGGTGGCTCTCCGGGGCACTCAGGAGCTGATCCTTCGCGATTATATCCCTCTGACCGACAGCGGCAATGAGAACGTCAAAGCCGTAGACTACCTGCAGCTGAGTCTGAATCCGCTGCCCCCCATTGATGTGCCGGTGGTCTTGGACATCGACATCGACTACTTCTGCTGGGACAACACCCTATCCACCGGAACGCCCGCCCGTCTGGAGATCACGGAAGAGGCCTACCGCGCCTTCCGTACCGATCCCAGGCATCCCTGTCGGATCCTGGCCAAACGGATCGTCTACGCCTTTGAGAAAGACGGCCGCTATTACATGCAGATCCGGGACCCGGCGCCGAATCCCAGGGAAACCCGGGACGAGCGGATCCGTCAGCGGGTGGATAAGTTCATGGCCTGGCTGAAGGAAACCGAGCTGCAGCCCGCCGTGATCGACATCTGCCGCTCCCGGATCTCCGGGTACTGCCCGTCAAACAAATGGGAGATGGTGGAGGGCCTGGTGCTGGAGGGGCTGCGGGAGATCTATCCTCTCCAGCTGCGGGATGACATGCTGGAAAACTACCGGGCCTGACCCGGGTCCCGGATCACGATGCGGAAAGGAGGTGGTGACAGATGAGCCGGGTGGAGAAGCTGCTGCTTCTGGCAGCGGATATGGAGCCGTTCTCCGATGGTGAGGACGCTCTGAGCCAGATTCTGCGGGACTGTGCGGACGACGAATTGGAGATGGACGATCTGGATCGGATCTCTGCCGCCGCTTCCCGCCCCAGCTATGAACAGTTTTTGCGGGCTTTGGAGAACCGAAAGAAGTAAAGCGGCCGTTGCCTCCGAAGGCTCGGTCGCTTTGCTTTTATTTATGCAAAAAGTGCAGGAAATTGAAGAAATCTACTCAGTATTGAGGACGCGCGAAAAATCAAAGCAGTTTATAATAAGACTGGATTATTTTTACACACATTTCGGAAAGGACCCAACTTACAGTTATACACCGTGAAACCGTCCCTGTTACAAATATAATTTACAGAGAGGGAGTGAGAATATGGCTCAGAACGCCAGCAGTCGGAAACCGCCTTTTGAGGATGTTTACCGACAGTATTATTCCACTCTCCTTTTTTATACCATGAAGAAGGTCGGCAGCAAGGAGGACGCGGAGGATCTGGTCCAGAACGCGCTCATTTACTGCTACGACCATTATGAAGAATATGATCCCGCCGTCAGTTCCGTCAGCACCTGGCTGTACATGGTCATGAACAGCCGGATCAAGAACCATTACCGGGACCACAGGGAAACGGTGGACCTGGGCGCCGTGGAGGAGATCCTGTCCGCAGCCGAGACGGACATGGATCGCTGTGTCTGGCTGGAGCAGCTGCGCGGAAGCGTGGCTTCCGCCCTCATGGAATTGCCGGAGAAGCAGCGCAAGGCTGTCGTGCTGCGCTACTTCAAAGGTTATGACTCCGGGCGGATCAGCGAGGAGCTGGGCGTGAGCCCCGGAAACGCCAGGGTGATCCTCTCCCGGGGTCTGGACCGGCTGGAGGAACTGCTGGCCGAATGGAAATAGGCCGATGTCGGCTTGATCATAGATCGCCCCTACCGAAAAATGCAAAGCAGGAGGAAATGATATGGCTCAGCTTTACAGAAAGTCGGCGTTGGAAAAAATCTCCTCGCCGGAACAGCTCGACAAGGCACTGACCGTGACCTCTCCCCTGTCCTGGCTGGCCCTGGCCGCCGTCACTCTCATCATCGTGGTGACGCTGATCTGGTCCATCGTAGGCAGGATCCCGGTCACCGTCACTGCCGACGGCGTGATCACCAACCCCACTGGGGTCAGCGCCGTCTACGCCAGGGAAAAAGGTGTGGTGAAGTGGATCAACGTGGCCGAAGGCAGTCAGCTGCACATCGACAATCCCACCGCCATCCTCACCTACACCGATGCCAGCGGAGAAGAGCAGACCCTGTTCTCCGATCAGGTGGGGACCGTCAGCAGTGTGAACGTCAAAGTGGGTGACGCCCTGGAAAACGGTACTTTGGTGGCCCGGGTCACCCCCTCGGTCACGCACAATCAGAAGGCCGGTTATGATCAGGTGGTGGTCTGCTATCTGAAACTCGCCGACCGCAGCAAGATCCGCCGCTGGGCCGACGGCGGTCTGTACGTAAACGTCTACCTGACCGGTGAGGAAAGCCAGCGCAACGGCTACATGGTGGCCCGCGTGACCAACATCGACGCCACCATCGACCCCTCCAACCCCCACGCCAAGGCTGTTCTGGGGGCAGAGAACAACACCGTGGCCGTTGTCTGCGAGATCATTCTGGATGACTCCACCGCCAGCGGTTACTACTGGTCCAACAGCTCCGGCGGAAGCCGCGTACAGGAGACGGACGATACTCCGGTCAGCGCCAAGTTCGTGGTGGAGGAGATCCCTCCCATCAAGAAGCTGTCTGAGAAGCTGGCCGAGCTCTGGGGAGGAAAATAAGCCGTGGGGAATTATGTGAGGACGCCGACCGTCTATCAGATGGAGGCAACGGAATGCGGCGCCGCTTCCCTGTCCATGATTTTCGGCTATTTCGGGAAATTCATGCCCCTGGAGCAGATGCGTATCGAAACCGGCGTCTCCCGAGACGGCTGTGTGGCGGGAAACATCATGCGCTGCGCAAAGAAATACGGTCTGGCCTGCAAGGGCTTCCGCAAGGAGATCGACGCCCTGAAGGAGATCCAGACCCCCTGCATCATCCACTGGAACTTCAACCACTTTGTGGTATTTGAAGGCATCAAAGGCAAGTACGCCTACCTGAACGACCCTGCCGAGGGCAGGCGCAAGCTCACCTGGGAGGAATTGGACGACGGTTTTACCGGCGTGGTCCTGACCTTCTCCCTCACCGACAAGTGGGAGAGAGCCAAGAAGCCCCCCACGTCCCTGACCTTTATCCAGCAGCGGCTCAAAGGCCAGTACTCTGTTCTCTTCAAGCTCTTCTACATCGGTCTGCTGCTGGTGTTCCCCGGTCTGGTGATGCCGGTGCTCAGCCAGGTGTTCATGGACGATATCCTGGTGGGCGGCTATACCGACTGGCTAACCAAGATTCTGGTTTTCATCGGCTGTGCCATTGCTTTGAAGATGGGCCTGACCTACTACCGGGGCCTGGTGCTGCAGAAGCTGCGCAGCAAGATGATTCTCATGTCCGGCAATGGTTTCCTGCGGCATCTGCTGCGCCTGCCGGTGAGCTTCTTCGACCAGCGCTACTCCGGCGACCTGGTGGAGCGCATGACCAGCAACAACAACGTCAACGAGTTTCTGGCCGGCGACCTGGCCGAGACGGTACTGAACATCATCATCGCCATCTTCTACTTCCTGATGCTGCTGCTGTACAGCATTCCCCTGACCCTGATCGGTCTGGTGAACGTGGCGGTGAGCCTGACGGCGGTGTTCGTGTCCAACAAGCTCATGAGCGGCGTGACCATGAAGCGGCAGATGGCCATGGGCAAGCTCTACGGCGCGCTGTGCGCGGGCCTGAGCATCACCGACACCATCAAGGCCTCCGGCGCCGAGTCCGAGTACACCACCCGCATCCTGGGCTACCAGGCCAAAGGCGCCAACTACGAGCAGCAGCTCAGCCGCTTCCAGCAGATCTCCGGTGCCATCCCCGACGGCTTCGGCAAGATCACCGACGCCCTGCTTCTGCTGGCCGGCGGTATTCTGGTCATCAACGGCAACATGACCATGGGCGCTCTGCTGGCCTTTAACTCCCTGTTCGACTCCTTCAACGAGCCCATCAACTCCCTGGTCGGCTTCATTCAGCGCATCCAGCAGCTGAAGGCGGACCTGCGAAGAGTGGACGACATCGACAATTACGGGGAAGACAGCCGCTACACCGATCAGACGGAGAAGACCTCCATGACCCGGAAGCTCTCCGGCGAGATCGAGCTGGACGACATCTCCTTCGGCTACAGCAGACTGGCCCCTCCCCTGGTGGAGAACTTCAACTTCCACCTGCGCAGCGGCGAGAGCATCGCCTTCGTCGGCGCCTCCGGCTGCGGCAAGTCCACGGTGGCCAAGGTGGTCAGCGGCCTGTATGAGCCCTGGGGCGGCACCGTGCGTCTGGACGGCGTCGAGATGCGCAAGCTCTCCCGGGAAGTGATGAACGCCAGCGTTGCCACCGTCAGTCAGAACATCGTTCTCTTCTCCGGCTCCATCCGGGACAATATCACCATGTGGAACCCGGCCATTCTGGAGGATGACATGGTCCAGGCCGCAAAGGACGCCTGTATCCACGATTACATCATGCGCTGCAACGGCGGCTACGACTACATGCTCACCGAAGGCGCCACCAACCTGTCCGGCGGTCAGCGCCAGCGCATCGAGATCGCCCGGGCGTTGGCCACCAAGCCCACCATCCTCATTATGGACGAGGCCACCAGCGCCCTGGACCCCATTGTGGAAAAGCAGATCCTTGACAACATCAAACGCCGGGGCTGCACCTGCATCATCGTGGCCCACAGGCTCTCTGCCATCCGCGACTGCAACCAGATCGTCGTTATGGAAAACGGCAAGATCGTACAGCGCGGCACCCACCGCAGTCTGAAGGACGTGGACGGGTACTACAGAGAGTTTGTCAATAACATCTGAAAGGAGGCAGTACGATGGACGATCTGGGAAAAGCCATACATCTCTACAGCACCGACCAATACGTCACCGAGCATGACGGCGACGCCTATCGCGTCGTTTCCGGCACCGTTATCGTTTTCGTAGCGCCTCTGAAGGACGGCGCTCCCATCCGGCGCATCAAGCTGTGCGAGGTCAGCGAGGGCCGCAGCATCCCCTCCTTCTCCTGTCGGGACGAGGACGGCGTGGACTGGCGCTTCGTTCTCATCCCCGAGGATGAGGCCGATCTGAACATGATGCCCGGCAAGGCCACCAGCGTTCTGTACAAGCGTTTCTGCACCGGCGCGGGACTCACCGATTTCGCCACCGAGGGCTTCAACCGCAGCGTCATCGACCGCTATAAGCTGGAAGCCCTGAAGGACAACGTCTTCATTAACCGCGGCAAGAAAAACGACCCGGCCGTGGCCCAGGACTCCAACCGCATGATCGCCGAGTCCTTCACCAAGACCGAGGAACGCATCGAGGGCAACGATCCCCTGTATCGGGCGGTAGCCTTCGCCTGCCGCTCCGCCGCCATCGATATCCTCCCCATGGACAAGCTGAACATCTCGGATGAGCTGACCGTGCGGAGCATCGCCAAGGCCTCCCGCTTCATCTGCCGGAATGTGGTGCTGGATCCCAAGTGGTATGCCAATGACAGCGGCACCATCATCGGCTGGATCGAGGGAGAGCCCGTGGCCTGCGTGCCAAGAGGCCAGACCGGCTACGACGTCTACTACGGCAAGACCGGAGAAAAGAAGAAGCTCACCAAAGAGATCGCCGAGACCGTGGACCCCAAGGCCTTCACCATCACCCGCGCCCTGCCCGGCCGGAAGCTGAACGTGAAGGATCTGATCGCTTTCTCTCTCAAGAGCATCCGCCGGGCGGATCTTTTGATGGTCATTCTTCTGGGTCTGGTGGGCGTGCTGATCGGCATCCTCCTGCCCATGCTGAACCAGAAGATCTACGACGATTACATTCCCGTGGGCGACTCCTCCCAGCTCATTCAGCTGTGTATCGTGATCGCCACCTTCATGGTGGGCAACCTGTTCTTCGACATGGTCAAGAAGCTCAGCGAATACCGCATCAGCGGTCATGTGGGCTATGATCTGCAGAACGCGGTGTACTACCGGGTGTTCCATCTGCCCGAGAGCTTCTTCCGGGATTACGACAGCGCGGATCTGGCCGAGCGCGTCAATTCCGTAGGGTCCTTCGGCACCACCTTTGTCAACACCTTCCTGGTCACGGGTCTGTCCACCCTGTTCTCCCTGATGTATCTGGTGCGGATGTTCAAATACTCCGCCAAGCTCAGCTGGGTCGCCCTGCTGATGCTGGTGGTTTACGCCGTCTTCACCTACCTCATCAACATGACCTCGCTGAAGTATCACCGGCGGATCGTGGAGGCCGGGGGCAAGGCCAGCGCCAGGCTTTATCAGTACCTTTCCGGTATTGAGAAGATCCGCATGGCGGGCGCCGAGGATCGGGCCGCCTTCCAGTACCTGATCCCCTTCACCGACCGGGAGAGCGCCTCCATCAAGGAAAGCCGCATCTCCTCCTTCTCCGGCGCGCTGGGCGGCTCCGTGGGCAACATCTTCTCCATGATCTTCTACCTGATCGTGGTAAACGTCATCATGAAGAAGGACAACGGCTCCCTGTCCGTAGGCTCCTACATGGCCTTCACCTCCGCCTTCGGCGCCTTCTCCGCCGCCATTCTGGAGATGACCAACTCCGTCATGAGCATTTTCCAGATCCGCCCGGAATATGACCGGCTCCGCCCGGTCATCGAGACCGCGCCCGAGGACGGCGAGAACAGTGAGATCCCCGGCAAGCTCACCGGCGAGATTACGCTCAAGGATGTGCGCTTCTCCTATGAGGAAGGCGGCCGGAACGTGCTCGACGGCATCACCACCACCATCAAGGCCGGAGAATACGTGGGCATCGTGGGCTCCTCCGGCTGCGGCAAATCCACGCTGCTGAAGCTGCTTCTGGGCTTTGAGAACCCCAAGAGCGGCACCGTCTGCTACGACGGCAAGGACCTGAAGACGCTGGACAAGCGCGAACTTCGCCACAACCTGGGTGTGGTGCTGCAGAACGGACACCTGATCTCGGGCAGCATCTTTGAAAACATCACCATCACCTGCCCCACCGCCACCATCGCCGACGTGAACGATGTGATCGCCAAGGTGGGCCTCAAAAAGGATATCGAACGGATGCCCATGGGGATCCACACGGTGCTCTCCGAGTCCTCCGGTACCATCTCCGGCGGCCAGCAGCAGCGTATTCTGATCGCCCGGGCCATTATCGGAAGCCCCTCCATCCTGCTCTTTGACGAGGCCACCAGCGCTTTGGACAACCTGACCCAGGCCGCGGTGTCCGAGAACCTGGACAAGATGAACGTGACCAGGATCGTCATCGCGCACCGGCTCAGCACCATCAAAAACTGCGACCGGATCCTGGTGCTCAATGAAGGCAAGATCGTGGAAGAGGGCAATTACGACGAGCTGATGCGTCTGGGCGGGCTGTTCCACCAGCTGGCCGCCAGACAGATCTCGGAATGAGGTGACACCATGAGCATTGAACGCTATACCTTTGGCGGGGTGACCCGCTTTACCGAGGGCGGCAGCGAATTTCTGAGCTTTACAGAGGAGCTGAAGTCCGAGGAGAAAACGGCTGTGCTGGCTGTGAGCGGCTCTCTGCGCAGCGACGTGCGCTATGATCTGCGGGATGAGCTGATGCTCTGCGTGGCCATGCAGCTGGAGATCCGGCTGGACCTGGAAAAGCTGGAGAAGATCTCCAACTCCAGCATGTCCGTGCTCCTGGAGATCCAGCAGAGCATCGATCAGCTGGGCTGCGGCAGCCTCACGCTGGTCAAGGTTCCCAAGGACGTGTATCGGTCCCTGGACAGCATCGGTCTGACCGATTTGCTGATGATCGAAGAATAAGGAGGCGAGAAGATGAATTGTCTGTCCAAGCCCTATGAGGGCGATAAACCCTATCTGTTCTTCAGCTGTTCTCCCTCCGACGCCGCCACCGTCTACCCCATCATCGACCGTCTGAGCCTGCACGGGTATCGGATCTGGTTCGACGACGGTTCCAATCCCGGCGAGGCCGGCCTTGACGTGATCGCCGATCATCTTCGCCGCTGCTCTCTGGCCCTGGCCGCCGTGACCCCGGCCTCCGTGGCCAGCCACAACTTCCGCAACGAGCTGATCTTCCGGGTGGCGAAAAAGCTGCCCACCGTTCTGCTCTTCCCCGACCGGATCGAGCTCTCCCCCATCATGCAGGCCGCTTTTGCAGGCTTCCCCAGCGTGAGTATGGCTGACTCTCCGGATCCCGAGCACTTCTACACCGCGCTGTTTACCCAGTCCGGTATGGGCGCCTGTCTGGAGGAGCGTCCTGTCAGCCGGGAGGATTTCCACCGCTGGATGGAAAACTCCCAGCTCTACGCCCAGGCCTCCAACGATTGGGAGGAGGAGCCCACCATGGGAAGTATCCTCATTACCCGCTGGCATAACAGCGCCCCCGAGACAGAGTCCAAGCCGGAACCCGCTCCTGCACCGAAACCGGAACCGGCCCCCGCTCCTGCGCCGAAGCCGGAACCGGCCCCTGCTCCTGCGCCGAAACCCGAACCGGCTCCCGCTCCCGCACCGAAGCCCGAACCGGCCCCCGCTCCCGCGCCGAAGCCGGAACCCGCTCCCGCTCCCGCGCCGAAATCCGAGCCTGAGCCGAATCCGTTCCTGATCGAAGAGGAGAAAACCACTTCCCCAATTGCCGCAAGGCCGGTCCCGCCTCCTCCCGCCCCTGCGCCGGCAGCGGCTGCCGTCGACGAAGCCTCCATCAGCCGCGGTTATGAGGAGCAGAAAGCCGCCCTCCGAGCCCGGCTGGAGGCGGACAAAGCCGCAGCCGACGAGGCGATCAAGGCGCTCGAGAAGCAGGCAGAGGCGCTCCGCGCCCAGCTCAAAGAGCTGGAGAGTCAGGCGCAGGCCAAACGGCAGGAAGCGGAGCTTCTGGAGGGGCAGTATGCCGCCCAACTCCAGGCCCTGGACGCCCAGTGCGCTCAGGCGATCGCAGACGCCCGCCAGAAAGCCGAAGAGGCCCGACGCCAGGTGCAGCAGCCTGCTCCCGCCCCGGCTTATGACGACGAATGGGGCGAGGCCACCGTATCCATCGCCCCCTCCCGCAAGGATGAAGAGGAGGACTTCGAGGCCACCGTATCCGTGGCCCGGCAGCTTACCCGGTCTTACAGCGTCACCAGGACCGCTACCGGCCAGGTCTTCCGCCTGTCGGGGGCCAACGCGGTCATCGGCCGCAAGAGCAAGCTCAATCCCAGTCCCGACGTGGATCTGAGCGACAATCCCTCCATCAGCCGCCGCCATGCGGAGATCCTGTCCATGGGCGGCAAGTACTGGATCCGGGATAACGAATCCGCCGGCGGCACCGCGGTGGACGGCAATCGCCTGAGTCCCGGCGGCTCCACGCTTCTGAACAACGGCAGCCGGATCGTTCTCAGCGAACAGGAAGAGCTGATCTTCGGTATTGACGGCGCTCCCGCTCCCAAGCCGGTGATCATCGAAAAGCTCCGGTGCCTCAACAGCGGCGAGACCAAACAGCTCGGCACCGATCCGATCTATCTGGACCGGAGCCATAAGGACGAGTGGACTGACGGCGTATTGGCCGACAGAATGATCAGCGGCAAGAGTCACGCCATGATCTTTGCCCGGGGCGGAAAACGATTCATTTTGGATGAGCGCTCCACCAACGGCACCTTCCTCAACGGGGAGCTGCTGCCCAAGGGGCAGGAGCGGGAGCTGAAGGACCGGGACAGCATCAAGCTCGGCAACGTCAGCTTCGAATATACGATCACTCGGTAATGGAGGTTCGGAAATGAAAAAATTGATCTGTATCCTTTGCGCAATTGCCGTTCTCCTGTCTCTGACAGCCTGCGGCGGAAAGAAACAGCCGGATATGAGCATGATGAACCAGCAGGAGAGCTCTGGCGGCAGCCAGGCCGCCGACGCCGCTCCGGAGAGCTCCCGCAGCGTGATCCGGGAGGGCGAGGTCTCCGGCGGCGCTTCCTACGTGCTCTATTCCAACGGCGAGCTGGTCTTCACCGGCGGCGACGTGAAAGAGAACCTGAAGAATCTGGACGTGGTCAGCAGCTATGTGGGCAGCGTGACCAGCCTGAAGCTGGAGGACGGCGTCTCCGAACTGGGAGACGGTGTGTTCTCTGATTTCACCGCCCTCACACGGGTGGTGGTCGGCGATTCCGTCACCGTCATCGGCCGCAACGCGTTCTCCGGCTGCGCCGCTCTGCGGGAGGTTCTGCTGGGAGCCGGCGTCCGCTCCATCGGCAACCGGGCCTTTGCCGGCTGCACCAGCCTGGCCGGCATGGATTTCGGCCCCAGTCTGACGGATCTGGGCACCGACGTATTCGACGGCTGCACCGGTCTGGCCAGCTTTACCGTGGACTGCGATCTGCCTTCCCACAGCTTTGAGAATCTGGCGGGGCTGAAGGACGTGAGCTTCGGCGAACACGTCACCCGGGTCAGCAGCTATGCCTTCACCAACTGCACTTCCCTGCGCTACATCACCCTGGGTCCCAACATGACCCAGATCGACGACTACGCCTTCAAGGGCTGCACCGCCCTGACCAGCATCCGGATCCCCGCCTCCATGCAGCTTCTGGGCGATGAGAGCTTCGCCGGCTGCACCTCTCTGAGCACCATTGAGATCGAGGAAGGCGGCAGCCTGGAACTGGGCTATCGGGCCTTCTCCGACTGCACCGCGCTCAAGACGCTCAGCCTGGCGGAAGGTGTGACCAAGATCGGCGAGCGCTGCTTCGCCGGCTGCACCGGCCTGGAAAAGATCATCCTTCCCAAGTCGCTGACCGAGCTCGGCTATGGCATTCTGGAGGGAGACGAGCACCTGCGTGTTCTGGGATACCGCGGCTCCTCCACCGATTTCAGCAAGGTCAAGAAGAACGACAAGTGGCGTTACAGCATTGAGCTGAACATGGAGTACAACTCGAAACAATGATAGAACAAGACAAGCAGCTTCTCTCCGACGATGAGGAGAGAACCGTAGATGACAGCCGTGCGGCTTATCGCCCCGAAGGCAACGAAGCGGGCGTCCTTTCGGAATATACGTTCGAGCTCCGCTGGGACAGCCTGTGCGAGGGTCTTGTCTTCCCGGAGGAAGAGGAAGCCACCTACGTCCCGGAGCATCATCCCCACGCCCCCTGAACCCGTTCGGAAAGCGAGGAGTGCAAATTGAGGATCCACGCAGCCATTCTGTGCGGCCCCGGCCGTGTCCGCAGGCAGAATCAGGACAACTTTTACTTCAACGGCAGCTACCGGGGCTCGGTGGACGACGTTCGCAATCTGAAGGGAGAGCTGTCCGATCTGCCCGCCGGGGTATTTGTCGTAGCCGACGGCATGGGCGGCGAAACCCATGGAGAGCTTGCCTCTCTGGAGACGGTCCGCTGCCTGCGGGCCGCGGATCACGGCAGTGTCGATATGGAAGCAGTGATCGACGAGGCCAACCGCCGTGTCTGCGAGCTCATTACCGCCTACGGCGGCCGCCGGATCGGGACGACCTTCGCCGGGCTGGTCCTTCGGGACGGGCACATGACCATGACCAACATCGGTGACAGCCGGGTTTATCGGTTCCGAAACGGCATTCTGGACCGGATCAGCCGGGACCATACCGTGATCCAGCAGCTGCTGGATCGGGGCATCATCGACGAAGCCAAGGCCAAGACCCATTCCGCCCGACACAAGATCACCCAACACATTGGGATCTTCCCGGATGAGATGCTCATTGAGCCCTATACCGTGACCGGAAATCTTCTCCCCGGAGACCTGTACCTGATCTGCAGCGACGGACTCACCGACATGGTGGAGGACGACGAGATCGCGCGGATCCTGGGCGCGCGGGGTCCGGTTGGGAAGAAAGCGGAGGCGCTGTTCAAAACCGCGCTCTTCAACGGCGGGCGGGACAACACCACCGTCCTTGTGATCGAGATCGCCGAGAGCGAATGACAGGAGAGCAGCTATGAACGGACATTACCGTACCGGGGATATCGTCCTGGGCGAATGGAGGCTGGCCAAGCTTCTGGGCCAGGGCAGCTACGGCAAGGTTTTTGAGGCCGAGCGAGAAGACTTCGGCATCGTGGTAAAAGCCGCCATCAAGATCATCACGATCCCCGCCAGTCAGAGCGAGGTCCAGAGCGCCCGGGCCGAGGGCATGGACGACGCCGGGATCACGGCGTACTTCCACGGCATGGTGGAGGAGATGGTACAGGAATTTGCCATCATGGCCAAGCTCAAGGGCAACTCCAACATTGTAAGCTACGAGGACCACCGGGTCATGCAGCACACCGAGGGCATCGGCTGGGATATTCTGATCCGCATGGAGCTGCTGCAGCCCATGCTGGACTTCATGGGCAGCCGTCTGATGGAGCCCCGGGAGGTGGCCAAGGTCGGCGTGGACATGTGCCGTGCGCTGGAGCTCTGCGAGAGAAACAACATCATTCACCGGGACATCAAGCCTGAAAATATGTTTGTCAACGAGCTCGGCGACTTCAAGCTGGGTGACTTCGGCATCGCCCGCACCATCGAGCGCAGCAACTCCAACATGTCCAAAAAGGGCACCTATACCTATATGGCCCCGGAGATCTACAAGGAAGAGCCTTACAGCGCTTCTGTGGATATCTACTCTCTCGGAATCGTGCTCTACCGCCTGCTGAACAACAACCGGGCGCCCTTCCTCCCGCTGACCGGTCAGCTGAGTCACAGCGACCGGGAGCGGGCTCTGCTCAACCGGGTTTCCGGCGCGCCTCTGCCCCCGCCGGCCAATCCGGCAGGCGCCCTGGGGCCTATCGTTCTGAAGGCCTGCGCTTATCGGCCGGCGGATCGCTGGCAAAGTCCGGGAGAGATGCGCAAGGCTCTGGAAAAGGTCCTGGCGATGAACGATTTTGGCGCTTCTCCGGAGGAAGAGGAGGACGAGGATCTGACCGTCCGCTCCCCCGCTCCGGTCTTCCCGAAGCCGAAATCCCCCGCCATACAGGAGGATGAAGGCACCGTCAGCGCCGTATCCTATCGGATTCCGGAGGTCCCGGAGGAGGAAGAGGACGGCACGGTCAGCGCCGTCAGCGATGGCTATTATTCCTTCTCCACTCCCTCCCGGCCCATTCCGATCCCCCCTCGGGAGGAGCCAAAAGCCGCCTCTCCCGCCCCCAGGCAAAAGCCGGTTGCTCAGCCTCCCCGGCAGGAGCCGATGGCTCAGCCGCCCAAACAGGAGCCGGCTGCTCAGCCGCCCAGGCGGGAACCGATCGCTCAGCCGCCCAAACAGGAGCCGGCTGCTCAGCCGCCCAGGCAGGAACCGATCGCTCAGCCGCCCAAACAGGAGCCGATCGCTCAGCCGCCCAGGCAGGAGCCGGCCGCTCAGCTGCCCAGACAGGAACCGGTTGTCCAGCCGCCCAGGCAGGAGCCGATCGCCCAGTCGCCCAGGCAGGCGGATCGAAGCGAGACCTCCGTGAAAGAAAAGAAACCCGCTCCGAAAAAAGGTCTGCTTATTGGGCTGGCCGCAGCTGTCATTACTCTGATCCTTGCCGCAGTCGTGCTTCTGAGTACCGGTGTTCTTGGCGGCCGTCCCGCTTCCACTCCCAGCCCGGAGCCCACGCCCGAGCCGACGCCGGTGGTCACTGCGGCTCCCGAACCCACGCCTTCCTCAGATCCCGGCAGCGCATACAAAGACGACAACTGGGATGACGCTCCTTCCGGCGGATGAACCCAAACCCAAAGGCCCCTGTCCGATTGCTTCGGACAGGGGCCTTTGGGTTTGTCTGAGGGCGTTTATTTCTGCATTACACTTTTCAGCGCCTGGACCGCCAGGGCCGTTCGGGAAGGCTGGTCGGTCTTCTCCAACAGGTGCTTCACATGACATCGAACCGTACTGACCTTGATTCCCAGGGTCTGGGCAATGCTCTCATCGCTCAGCCCGTTCATCAGTTCCTTCAGAACATCCATTTCCCGTTTTGTCAGAGGACTTCCGGACGAGATTCGCAGGCTCTTGGGCGTCTCACCGCCTTGCTTTTCATTCTCTTTTCCGCGCACATCCGGTCCTATCCTGCGTCTGCCATCCGCTTCCTCGTCATAGCCCAGAAGAAATTCCATGGATACCCCGAAAAACCGGCACAGTCGCAGCAGCACCTGATCCTCCGCCGCCGACAGAGACGCCTGATCGATTCCGGCCAGGATCCACTCCGGGATGCTTGCAGCCTGTGATACCTGGGAGTTGGTAGTACCGGATTCAAGCTTCAACAAGGAAAATCGGTCATGCAGACTGGAGGGGCGAAATTGGATCGTCATCCCGGTGCCTCCTTTCCCTGATCATGGTTCCTCTTACCGTTTCGCGTTTTTTGTGCGATCTTCGTCACTTACCACCAGACCGAGCGCTTTTGCGTTCATCGCGAGCTCCAAGCGATTTTCAAATCCGGTTTTGCTCAGCATGTTCTGGATATGAAAACGCACGGTATTCACGGAGATAAACAGCTTCCCCGCAATTTCCTCATTGCTCAGGCAGTTGGTCAGTTCCCGAAGGACCTCTAATTCCCGCTCCGTCAGATCCGAACGGCGGATCCTGCCGAATTCCTGATCGGGCGGAGATTCCGGGTAGATGTGCTCTCCCTCTGTCGTCCGATCCATGATCTCCAGCAAAGACTGCTCATCGTACTCCTTGTACCAGAAGCTCTCCACGCCGATCTCTCTGGCCTTCTCCTCCCAGCTGGTCTCGGAGGTCGAGGTCGTCAGAATGATTTTGATCTCGGGATGCGCTTTCTTGATCCGCTCCGCAGCGGACAGGCCATCCAGCCCCCAGCGCATGAGAACATCCATAATGATCAGATCCACCGGCTGCCGCTCCACCAGGTCAACAGCCATCTCCGCACTGGGCAGGGCTGCGATGAGCTCATATCGTTTGGAGCTGCGTACATACATTTCAAAAAAACTGCGGGAGATATTCTGATCGTCCACAACGGCGACCCGGATCATGTCCTGCATTTCCAATTCATCCCTTCTATCAGAGGCTCCGCTCTTTCTGTTCGTATTGTATCAGTTTTCTCCCATCCGGACCACTATCACTTTGGACAGTTTTCTACTCATTTTTGGTGTTATAGTTCCATTATTTGGTATTTTTCTGCCGTATAGAGAACAACCCATCCTCAAAATTGAGAATGGGTTGTCTGTGTGTTACAGGATTTGTTTGAGCAGGACCAGCGCCAGCAGATGGCCGGGATAGAACAGATAGAAAAGCCATCGCAGGTCCGCTCCCCGCTTTCCGTTGTACAGGAGCAGAGGAATGGCGGACAGCGCCGCGTATCTTTCTATGGTCCTGGAGCGGAAGAAGAGAATATAGGCGGCCGCGCCGGCACAGCGAAGGCCCCGGTTCTGCTCCCGCAGAAGATATAACAGAAAGACAAGTCCCACTCCGAACCAGCCGTAGTCCACGCGAAGAAGCTTCCCGGCCGCAACAAACACCGCCGCGGAAGCCAGGCCCAGGATCCATCCGCAGCGGCCGGCGTGCTCGCGAAGCCACTCATAACTCCACATTGCGCCTACCGCCAGCAGGAAGGCAAACATGATGTTCTGATCCGCCAGGCTGATCTTCTTCATCACCGCCAGGTCAAAGGGGATCTCGCTGATGAGACCGAAGAGGCCCAGCCGAAGGCAATAGCGCCATCTGCTGCGGGTGTGGAGAAAGCCTTCCGCCACAAAAAAGGCAAAGATCGGCATGGCCAGACGCCCGACGATGCGCAGCCAGGTATGTCCCGGCAGCAGGACCATCCCGATATGATCGATCAGCATGGAGCCCATAGCCAACAGCTTGAGGTTCGTCCCATCCAGAACCTGTATCTTTTTCCAAAACTCCATCCGGATCCCTTCCTTCCGTTTTTCATTTTACATCATCAGAGCTTTGCTGGCAAGAGACCTTGTTGACGGTTCCCTTTCGGGAGTGCTATGATGGAAGCGACAACGAACCTACCCTGTCAGGAGGAGCCTATGAGACTTGACGTATTGCCATCCCCGTCCGACGAGCGCGGCTGTCTTCCTCTGGTTCGCCGGTCTCTGCTCTGCCGTGCGGGAAGCGGGCGGGTGATTCTCCGCCTGCTGCTTTTGGACGGTTCCTTGCGGGATCTGGCCTGCCCTCTGGTCCCGGAGGATCCTTCCCTCACGGAAAGCATCTTTCTGAGCACGGCGTTTAATGCTCTGGCCGTCTTCAGCGCCCGGGAAGTGACCGTTTTCCTTGACTCGTCCGACTCCGGGCAGCTTGCTCTGTTCTCCCGCCTGGACGAGCGGTTTCAGGTCAGGCGCGGGGAGCGAACCGGCCTCGGCAAGCCGATCAACATCGCCAACCGCCTGTGCAGCGCCATCGGGGCCGCCCCTTTTCGATTCCGGTTGGAAGAGTTTTCCCTTTGGTCACCCCTTCCGCCCTGTTCCCCGCCGGATTCCGGCAGCCTGCCGGAACGGCTCCGCTCCCGGGTGATGGCGGCAGCCGAAGGATGCCGCGTGGGTATCGATATCGGCGGAACCGATATCAAGCTGGCCGCCTCCCGGGCGGGCCGCCTGGCCTACCTGAAGGAATTCGACTGGGATCCCGCTTCTTATACGACCGCGGTACAGATCCTGGATCCGATCCTGCTGCTTGTTCGGCTGATGCGGGTCTGCCTGGCCTGGGACCCAGCGTCTCTGCCGCCGGATCTGGCCGCGGCGCTGGGCCGGGATGCCGGTCTGGATCAGATGGAACAGGCCGTCATCGCCGCCGAGGCTTCTCTCGGGGACCGGGCAAACCTTCTGGACGGGGTTGGCGTCAGCTTCCCGGATATTGTGATCGGAGACCGGATTCTGGGCGGGGAGACGCCGAAAACCAAGGGTCTGCGGGAGAACCCTTCCCGCCCCTATGAAACAGAGTTTGCCAGGCTTGGCCGCCTTCGGGATCCGATCCTCGCGTTGTGCAGGCCGGGCGGGGACTGCCATATCTGCAACGACGGCAGCATGGCCGCTTTTACCGCAGCGGCGGAGCTGTCCTTCGGGGACGACCCGGACTCGGTACGGGAGGGCGTGATCGCGCACACCCTGGGAACCGATCTGGGCACCGGCTGGCTGACAGCCGACGGCCGGATCCCTCAGATCCCCCTGGAGCTGTACGATCTGCTGCTGGATTTGGGAGCGGATCCTTCCCGGGAATATCCCGCCAGGGATCTCCGGAGCAAAAAGAACGAAAATTCCGGCCTCTGCGGCGTCAGGCGCTACCTGGGGCAGGCCGCCGCCTTCCGCCTGGCCTGGGAGCTGGATCCCGATCTGCTGCGCGGCTTTGCCGAGGAGCAGGACGGTCTTCTGGTCCTCCCGGACGGAGACCGGGATCTGCGCAAGCCCTGCCTGGAGCATCTCATGTCCAGAGCCGAGGCCGGCGATCCGGCTGCGGAGGAGATTTTCCGGCGCATCGGGCAGAACCTGGCCATGGTCTGCCTGGAGATGGAATACCTGGCCTCTCCCCGGCCGAAGACCCGCTGGCTGTTTGGACGCTTCGTCCGTTCTCCGCGCTGTTTTGCGCTGCTGTGCCAGGGCTTCGATGGGGAGAATACCGGCCTCACGCTCCGGGCGGCTGACCGGGACCTGGCCAACACCTCGCTGATGCGGCAGCTGGCTGCCCGGCCCGACGCCACGGTAGCCCAATTTGGCCAGGCCGTCGGGGCCATCTACTATTCTTTACCGTAAGGAAGGGACACGCCATGAAACGAAGTCAGATCAACGCCGCCCTGCGGGAGATGGAGGACATGCTCCGGGAATACCGCTTCGCGCTGCCGGATTTCTGTCATTTTACTCCCGAACAGTGGCAGACCAAGGGACACGAGTACGACGAGATCCGGGACAACGGCCTGGGTTGGGACATTACCGACTACGGTCTGGGCCGTTTTGAGGAGGTGGGCTTTTCTCTCATCACCCTGCGAAACGGCAATCAGCATCAGCCGCAAAAGTATCCCAAGCCATACGCGGAAAAGCTGCTGTATCTTCGGGAGGGCCAGTACTCCCCCATGCACTTTCACTGGTTCAAAATGGAGGATATCATCAATCGGGGCGGCGGAGTCGTTCTGATCCGGGTCTTCGCATCCGACGAGCAGGAGCAGCCCGATCGGTCCTCCCCCGTAACCGTTCACGTGGACGGGCGGACTTTCTCCGTGACCCCGGGGACCCGGATCCGGCTCTGCCCCGGCCAGAGCATCAGCATCACGCCCCGTCTGTACCATGATTTTACCGTGGAAGCCGGAACCGGTCCCGTGCTGCTGGGCGAGGTCAGCCAGTGCAATGATGACAGCACCGACAACCGGTTTCTGGAGCCGGTGGGCCGGTTTCCGGAGATTGAAGAGGACGAGCCGCCCTACCGGCTGCTCTGCACCGAGTATCCGGACGCCCCGTAAGCCTCCGAACCCGCTCTTGCCAGCGCCGACGTTTTGCGATATACTTTTCCCGGGTGATGATACATGGCAACCGTATTGCTTTACAATATCCGTCAGAGAGAAAAGCTGGGGAAGATCAAGTTCATTCTCTTCAAGCTGGGGATCGGGCTGCGTGAGGTCCAGCAGGAGGAATTCTCCGCACCGGTGGGTTCCCTTCTGGGTCTTGAGGTCTCTCCTGAGCCTCAGGAGGGCTCCCGGGAGGCTTTTCATGATGAGATGTTGGTGATGTTCGGTCTGAGCTCCGCTCAGTTTAACGCCCTTCTGGGCGCTCTCAGGCAGAACCGTGTTCCTGTGGCTCTGAAGGCCGTCGTCACTGAGACCAATTCCCGCTGGTCCTCCTTCCGGCTCCATCGCGAGCTGAGCGCGGAACACGAGGCCATGAGCAGACTCAGCCCGAAGGACGCGCCGAAAAACAGTCCCCATCGGCAATAGCCTCCCTAACTAACTAACAAACGGACGATCCCGGCTTTGGGATCGTCCGTTTGTTAGTTTTGAGGGTTTATGGCCAGGATCGCAAGGGCAAGTCCCCGGGCTGTCTGATCCGGGGGCAGATCCTTTGCCGCGGGCACGTGGATAAAGCCGCCGGGAACGCCGCTTCCCGCCAGAGAATGCATCAGCAGATAGAACAGATCGTTGCACACAAAGGCGCCCGCCGAAAGGGACAGCGCCGCCGGGATCCCGGCAGACCGGATCGCCTCGGTCATTTGTCTGACCGGCAGGGTGGAAAAATACGCCGCAGGACCCTGGGGCTCCACCGCCTCGTCCCGGGGCTGATTCCCGGCGTTGTCCGGGATCCGGGCGTCCCGAAGATTGACGGCCACCCGCTCCGGCGTGATCGCCGTCCTGCCGCCCGCCTGGCCCACGCAGATCACAGCGTCGGGCCTCTTTTCCGCCAGATGCGGAGCCAGAACCCGAAAGGCCTCGCCGTAAACCACGGGAAGGCAGAGCTTGTCCAGTTCCCAGGGGCCGATCCGGTCCGGCAGAAGGGCCACCGCGTCCCAGGAGGCGTTGCGCTCCTCGCCGCCAAAAGGTTCAAACCCGGTGATCAGCAGTTTCATATCCGGCCTCCGTCAGGCGAAATTGGCCGTGTAGATGTGCTCCGCCAGGAGCGCCGAGGCAAAGTCCACGATCACCCAGCCGCTGCCGGGCAGCAGCTCATAGTCCATGAGTTCCGGATTGAGCTTTCCGGCAAAAGCGAAGGGATGACCGTAGGCGGCATGGCCCTTGGTGCTGAGAAAGTGGATCGCCAGATCCCCGGATCCGATCTGATCCTCCCGCAGTCCGGCCCGGAAGGCCTCCCACTTCTCCCCTGCATCATACTCATAGCGGTCCTGCACCCAGAGGCGGTAGGCACCCTGATCGGTCATGGCGGTGTTCAGTGTGGGATCCTCATAGCCGTTCTGATTGGGCCACAGCAGCGGGATCCCGCTGCGCTCGCCAAGTCCCGCCGCGTCCTCATAGCGCCGCAGCAGCACCAGCTTGCCCCGGGCTTGCCCCAGGGTGGGGATGGAATCGGTGAATAGCCAGAACTCCGGCTCCTGCCCGATGATCCCATCCAGGCAGCGCTCAAACTGTTCCACGCTCTCGTCTCCGTGTTCCTGCTTGACGGCAAAGATCACGGTCTCCGTCGGGTGCTCGGCCAGGAAGGTATAGCATTGGCGCAGCACGTCCTCCAGACTGAGAGCGGCGCTCCAGGGCATGGGCCCGGTTTTGCAGTCGGTAAAGCCGTGCTTCAGACGCATTCTCTCTCCGTCCACGCTCAGCCGGATATCCAGATACCGGAACCCGGCCTCCAGCTGACTGCCGATACTCAGGGCCTGGCATTTGGAGAAAAAGGCCAACTGCACGTATTGAGTGCCGCTGTCATGGGTCCCCGGGATCACGATGGCATTCAGCGGCATTTCATCGGGCAGCTTGCCCATCCAGTCCGCCGAATCGGGAACCGCGGTCCTGTCGGCCGTCTCGGTCATGGGTATCCCCCACATGACCAGCAGAAACAGCAATACCAGCGCCAGGATCCGCAGGAGAATCCCGCCCAGTCCCGGTTTTTTCTTAGCCTTCATCTTCTCTTCCTCCTGTTACTTGTCGCTGCCATAGCCCTGGAGCTGATCCAGGACAGGATAGGCCGCGAGATAGGGATCCCGGGTCATGCCCTGCCGCAGCCCCAGTTCCATCACGTTCTCGCCGTTTACCGAGGTCTCCCAGCGCGGCAGCCCCGGCCCGTTGGGATCGCCGGTACGGGCAAAGTTGGCAAAGTAAGAGCACATGATCTCGCTCAGATCCCGGTCCGCCTGGTCATAGAGCCGGGAGTTCGCGGGGATGTTGCCGTAGAAATAGACCTCCTCGCCGCTGTGCCAGGTGCCCAGGCGGCCGTTGTCCTTGTTAAACCAGTACTCGTAGCTGGGGATACCCTGGGCCTCGGCCTGGCGGGCCCAACAGTAGTGCCCATGGGTGAAGAAGTAAACCGAATACAGGTGGATAAACTGCATCCGCGCTTCCTCGTCCGTTTCTGCGGGATACAGAGCCAGCAGTTCGTCGGCCCCCTCGCCGAACAGACGGCGGACCTTCTCCTCGTAATCCTTCATGCTGGCCATATTGAACAGGATAAAGGGGGTCCCCTCCTCGGCGTTGAAGCCGTGGAGAATGGCCTCCACGTTCATTTCGCCGGCCATGGAAGCCTCGTAGGGCGTCTTGGTCAGGATCTGTCCGTCAATGGTGATCTGGTGGATCCGATCGGTGGCGGCCACCAGTTCCTCCGCCGGGATCTGACGAAGCTCCTCCAGGCTGCTGACGCCGAAGCGCTCCATCACGCCCTGCCCCAGCTCCAGCGCATCCTCCAGCAGCGCATAGGAATGAGCGGGCTCCGGAGCGGTGACCGTGGAGCTCTCCGCAATGGCCCGACGGAACAGGCCCTTGGCCTCGGGAGAGACGCACAGGGCGCTGACACAGGCCGCCCCGGCAGACTCGCCCGCCAGAGTCACGTTCCCGGGATCGCCGCCGAAGGCCTCGATATTCTCCTGCACCCACTGCAGCGCCTTGATCTGATCCATCAGGCCGTAGTTGCCGGCAGAGCCGGCCTCGTCCATCAGCTCATCGGTGGCCAGGAAACCGAACACACCCAGGCGGTAGCCCATGTTGACTACTACCACGTCCTTCCGGGCCAGGCCCTCGCCCCGATAATCGGCGTACCAGGGTTGTCCGGTCTGCAGAGAGCCGCCGTGGATATAGACCAGAACCGGCAGACCCGACACGTCTCCCGCCGGTTTCCAGATGTTCAGATACAGCGCGTCCTCACTGACCTGATCCCGGTAGTTGTCGTCCAGGCTGATCTCGTAATCGTGGTACCCGATGATCTGGGCCAGAGAGCTGTAGAGGGTCGAATTCACCGGCTGCATGAACATGGGCGCGAAGGAATCCGCCGCCAGAACGCCCTTCCAGGGTTCCGGATCCTGGGGCGCCTTCCAGCGAAGCTCCCCCACCGGAGCCTTGGCATAGGGGATGCCGGCATAGACCTCCACCTGCCGGTCGGCAGTGTACACACCGGTGAGCTTCCCGTCGTCGATGGTCACCACATCGGTAACGCCGCCGTTTTTGCCGGTCACAGCGGGATGGGCCTTGTAAGGTCCCTGGGTGTTGACAAAGATCCCGGCCAGGAAGGCCAGCATCAATACAAAGCAGAGCGCCCGCAGCCACCATTTTCCGTTTTTGATCCAGTGATTGCGCAGGATGCCATAAACCACCAACACCGCGATGGTCTGGACCCATCCGATCACCGTGTTTTTGTTCAGCTCCAGCAGCGCAAGCCAGATCAGGCCGAACAGCCCGATCCAGATGGCAAAGCCCAGGCCGCTTTTTGTCTTCTTCTTTTCCATCCTCTCACCGCCCATCATGTTTTCCATTCAATATTAAAGCCGATAATCCCACGGCTGTCAACAGAATTCCGTCATAACAGAAAACGGGATCCGGACGCACCGGACCCCGCGTTTTCTTTGGCTTGGAATATCAGAATTTTCCGCTGTGGTGGGAGAAGCCGCTGGCGCCGACGCTGGTGCCGCCGCCTCCGCTGCGATGGCTGGACTCCTGAATGACCTCCACATGCTGGGTACGGTTCAGGAAGCGATCCTCCCGGATCCGCAGATTCAGGGAGCCTCGGATCAGATAATCCTCCGCCGTGGTCTTCTCCCGGGCAGTCTTCATTTTGGCTTTCATGGACGACACCGCGATCAGGGCGATCACGCAGGGCAGCGCGATCACGATCACCAGCTTGAGCACCGTGGGCATCCCGGCAGAGCCGGAACCGCCGTATGTGTCCACCGGTTCCCCGTTCCGGGCCGCCTGGAGGAAATCGGCGCTGTTGGAGATGAAGTCCCGGAAGCCGCCGTACCAATCGTTGCTCCGGAAATTATCCAGGAAGGTATCGGCCAGCACATCTTTTCCGTAGTCGGTGAAGGAGTAGTTGCCGAAATCACCGTAGGCAGCGATATCATAGTCCCGGTCGGCCATGCTCAGAAGCAGCAGCACGCCGTCCCGGTCCGCGCCGTAGCCCAGTTGGTAATACTGGTAGATCCCCTCGGCACATTCAGCCACGCTGCTGGGGTTGTAGTTTTTGTAATCGTCCACAGTGACCACGTACACGCCGCAGGAATAGCGCAGGGAGACCTGCTCGGCCAGGCTGTTCAGCTCATCCCGCTGGCTCTGGGTCAGCAGTCCCGCCGTGTCGGTCACATAGGCCAGGGTCTGTTCGCCCTGGGAGGCGCCCTCCGCCGCCGGGGTCTCGGTCGCGGGAGCGGTCTCGCTCTCCTGAGAACCGTGAGCGGCATTGTTCAGTCTGGTCGCGCTGAGGCTGAAGAAGGTGCTGATCCCGTTGTACCAGTCCTCTTCTGCAAAATAGGGGGCGATGGCGTCGTTGATCTCCCGAAGGGCCGCGGCGTCCAGCGCCGCGCGGGTCTGCGGCCCCATGGCCACAGCCATGCCCTGTTTGTGCTTGACGCTGACCAGCAGCAGGGTCCCCTCATGGTCGTCCCCCAGGCCCAGTTCATAGTACTCATAGATCCCCTCGGCGCACAGATCGATACCCTCGGGGTTATAGGCCTCGTAGTCGTCCACGGTGACCACGTAGATCCCGGAACCGACGGACTGGGAGACCTGGTCCGCGGCCGCACCCAGGCCCTGCCGCTGGGTCTCGCTCAGGATGCCGGCGGAATCGGTCACCGAACCCAGGCCGGGTTCGGCGTAGGCCGTGACAGACAGGGACAGCAGCAGCGCTGTCGCCAGGAGAAGGCTCACAAGAATACGTCTCTTCATCTCACTCGCCTCCTCACATCAGAAACAGCAGCGCCGCCAGCACCGCCGCGATTGGGGCGGCGATCCCGGCAAACCAGGCCCAGTAGCGGCCCATATCCACCGGCAGATCGCCGATGAGCTTGCCGGTCTGGCCGTTCATGGCGAACAGGAAGCTCTTGCCGTTCCAGCGGGTGGAGAGCATCCACACCGGCAGCAGCGCGTATTTCACCTTGCCCCGGCGCAGGCGAATGTTTTTGTTCACCGGCACACAGGTGGTATAGCCCTGAGCGGTCTGAAGGATCTCATTTTCCGCCGTGGCCGCCGCCCGGGCGTCGGCCCGTTTGGCGCAGTCCTTGGAATCCACGTCGTACTTATCCGCCAGGAAGCCCGGCATATAGGCCATGGAAAAGGGCTTCAGCTCCGAATAGTCAAAGGGCTCGATGGCGTCCATGTGGGCGTCGGGCATCTTGCTGGCTCCGTCCACCGGGATCTTGGCAAAGTCCACGGTCCCGGCCCGGCGCACGGCAAAGTGATCGGTGATCGTAACGCGCTGATTGCCCCGACGGTGAGATTCGGAGCGGGTGGCGTTGAAGGTGATATCCACCACCGCCTGCCCGTCGAAAAGCCAGAAGGGCACGTAAACGCCCTTGATCTCTTCGATGTGGTTCTGGTCGGCAAAGGCCTTGGGAAGCAGTCTCTTGCCCTTATAATAGTTTTTCAGCGCGGCAATGGCCGCTTCCTTGTTCAGCTTGAAGGGCAGAATATAGTCGGGCTTCAGCATGCCGTGGAACTGGACGGGAACCACCGTGGGGTTGCCGCAGTAGGGGCAGCTGGTGGCGGCGGTGGTGGCGTCGCAGATCAGCTCCGCTCCGCAGGAGGGGCAATTGTAGGCCTTCATGCCCTGTCCGTCCGCACCCCAGTCGCTGCCCGCGTCGTCCCAGCCCCAGTTCTCCTGCGGCTTCTCCTGGGCCTGAACACCGGCCTGCTCCGCCTGTTCCACCTTATCGGCATTCAGCGCTTCGATCTCCTGCACAGTGAAGGTACTGCCGCAGTAATCGCAGACCAGCTTCCCGCTGGCGCCGTCAAAACGCAGCGGGCCGGTACAGGCCGGGCACTGATAATTGGCAATTTGTGAGGCCATAGTCGTCCTCCTTCCTTTTCAAAAACCGGCGGCGGAACTCCGCCGCCGGTTCGGGCTTGATCAGTTGGAATCGCTTTCGCCGTAGGCCGCCTCGATCACGTCCTCCGGGATCTTGTCAGGCATAGGCTCACCCGCCTCGATCAGAGGCAGATACCAGTTGCTGTAGAAGTAGGGCAGATCCTCCTCGTCCATGTCGGACCAGTCGGTCCCCCAGGGGCGCAGCAGTACACCGAAGTCGAAGTCCTCTCCGGTATCGTCGGTGTAGTGACTGTCGATGAGAATAGCCTTTTCAACGATCACATCGTCCGGATCAATGACCCAATCTCCCTCACCAATGTCCATCCCGTAGAAATATCCACTGGTAGACACCAGTCTGCCCAGATCGGTGGCCCCTTCCTCAAAGCGGAAGGCCACTTCGGCAATGGGATCGTTGCGCTCGTAGTCCTCGTCCCAGAGCGCCATGTACACGCTGCCGTCGGTCATGACTTCGATCTCAGCGAACGCGTCCCACCAGGATTCAGGGAACTGGCCCTGGGAGTTCTCCGCGGACCACCAGCCGTACCAGTCGCCGTTCCACCAGTCGGGGACCAGGGAGCTGGTCTCCGCAGGAGCTTCGGCCGGGGTCTCGGCGGGGGTCTCAGCAGGCGTCTCCGCGGGCTCCTCCGCGGGAGGCGCGGAGGGCAGCTCCTGGATCAGGGAGGATACCTTTGCGTTCTCCCCCACCAGAGTCATGATCACGCCGCTGCCGATCAGCTCCACGGTGATCACGCCGTTTTCCAGCGTGCCTTCCGAGGTTCCGTCAGCGGTCTCCATGATGAACTTGTTGCCGTCCAGAGCCCATTTCACCGTTCCCGCGTCCCCCTCCACATTCAGGGTGCCGCGTCCGCCGCTCTTCAGCTCCAGGGTGATCCCTTCGGGGAAGACGTCCTCCACCGCCAGGGTCATTCCGGAAGCCTCAAGCTGGGTGCAGGTGTACAGGCCCGCGTTGGGATCCTCTTCCCCGCAGGCGCAGAGGCTGAACATCAGTGCCAATGCAAGAAGAACAGTCAATATCTTTTTCATGTTTGGCTCCTCTCTGTCTGTTGTAGCCGATTCTTTCGCCGCTGTCTCAGCCGACGATATCTCCCTGGTCAAAGGGATCACCGCACTCCGGGCAGAAGCGCGGGGGCTTGGAGGGATCGGCCGGCTCCCAGCCGCACTTATCGCAGCGGTACTGGGGCACGGAAGCGGGCTTCTTGGCGCCGCACTCGGCGCAGAACTTGCCCTTGTTCACAGTGCCGCAGCTGGGGCAGGTCCAGCCCACGGCCGCCGCGGGCTCGGGCTTCTTGGTGCCGCACTCGGGGCAGAACTTGCCGCTGGCGGAAGCGCCGCAGCTGGGGCAGGTCCAGGTGTTGGCGGCGGGAGCAGCCTGCTGAACGGGCTGCTGGGCCTGCTGCTGACCCATCTGGAACAGGCTCTGGGCGTTCATGCCGCCGGCATTGCCGGCCATGTTCATGCCCATGAAGGCCATGGCGGGGCCGGCGTTCTCATTGGCGGCGGCAGCCTGCATGGCAGCTGCCTGAGCGCCTACCAGGTGGGCGGCGGCCATGTTGGGATTGCGGAACGCGGCGTTGCGCTGCAGCTCCTTGATCATGGCCTCGTCTTCCTCGCTGGCCTTCACGGAGGACACGCCGAAGGCGACGATCTCGATGCCGCGCAGATCCCTCCACTTGGCGGAGAGCACGTCATTGAGGGCGTCGGCGATCTCGGTGGTGTGGCCGGGCAGCGCGGAGTAACGGATGCCCATGTCGGAGATCTTGGCGAAGGCAGGCTGCAAAGCGGTGAGCAGTTCGGTCTTCAGCTGGCCGTCCAGTTGATCTCTGGTATAGGCAGCGGTCACATTGCCGCAAATGTTGGTGTAGAACAGCAGGGGGTTGGAGATCCGATAGCTGTACTCGCCAAAGCAGCGGATGGAGATGTCGATATCCAGGCCGATGTTGGCGTCCACCACACGGAAGGGAACGGGAGAAGGCGTGCCGTACTTGTTGCCGGTCAGCTCCTTGGTGTTGAAGTAATACACTCTCTGGTCCTTGGGGATCTCTCCGCCGAAGGTAAAGCGTTTGCCGATCTGCTGGAACACGGCCTTGATACCGTCGCCCAGGTTGCCGGAGAAGATGGAAGGCTCGGTGGAGGCGTCATAGACATACTCGCCGGGGACGGCGCAGACGTCCACGATCTTGCCCTGCTCCACGATCAGCATGCACTGGCCGTCGGCCACGGCGATCACAGAGCCGCTGGTGATGATATTGTCGCTGCCCTTGTTGGCAGAGCGGCCGGTCGCCTTTTTCTGCCCCTTGACCGCAAGGACATTGTTGGGAAGCGCTTCACAGTAAAAATATTCCTTCCACTGATCTGCCAGAACACTGCTGACAGCGCTGAGACCTGCTTGAATAAGACCCATGATGAAATCTCCTTTCAATTGATGCCGCAGAGCGGCCGGAATCCATACCTTCCTAATTGACACTATACCGGAAAATGTATAAAAATGCAACAGAGAACTTCAAATAACGCAAGTTTCCGGCAGCTATTTCCACGGGCCTCCTCAATTCTGAGAAGCACTCGACCCGCTCACGTCCTATGACGCAAGCGGGTCGGCTTTGTTCCCTGTTTATTTCATCTGTTCCCGCCAGAAGCGGACGGCCCGGTCGATCCAGCCCTGGGCCGGGGTACCGGTCCCGGGCCCCACGCCGTGATCCACGCCCGGGAAGATCTCGCACTGATACTTGACGCCGGCCTGTTCCAGCGCTGCCGCCATCCGGCGGGTGTTCTCCGGCTGAACCGTCCGGTCGCCGTCGCCGCACCAGATATAGGTGGGCGGATACTCGCCGGTCACCTGCTCGTCGATACTGGCAAAATGCTCCCTCTCTTCGGCGGCATCCTTGCCCAGCAGCAGATCGTGGGTGGTCTGATGGGTCAGCGTCGGGCGCATGGAGATCACCGGATAGCTCAGGATCAGGGCGGCGGGCCTGGGCAGCGCGTACTTGGCATAGCCCATATGCCGGGTGCCGAAGGAAGCCGCCAAATGGCCGCCGGCGGAGGAGCCCCAGACGCTGTAATGCTCCGTGTCCAGGTTCCACTTCTCCGCGTTCGCCAGCACCTCCCGGACGCCCCGGGCCAGATCGTCCTGAGGCGCGGGATACTGCGCCTTCTTTTTCGTGCGATAGTACACGATCACCGCCGAGATCCCCATCTCGTTGAGCCGCCTTGCAACGGGCACGCCCTCAATGAAGCTGCACACCGAGGCATAAGCCCCGCCGGGGCAAATGACGGCCACGGGATGTTTCTCTCCATCCTTCAGCAGAAAACGGGTATCCAGCCGATAGCGGTTGGGGCAGAACAGCAGATCCTTCGCCACCTGACTTGTGACGAGATCCGCGGGACGTTTTGACATACTCTCGCTCCTTTACTCTGTTCTGAGCGCTTCCACCGGATCCTTCTTGGCCGCCAGGCCCGAGGGGATCAGGCCGGCGATAAAGGTCAGGATCACGCTGATCAGCACCAGGCCCGCGGCCCCCTGCCAGGGCAGGGAGGAATTGAGCGCCTGGATCCCGGTCAGATCGTGGACGATGATGTTGATGGGGATATTCAGCAGCAGCGTCATCAGAATGCCAATGGCGCCGGCGGTAAAGCCGATAATGAAGGTCTCCGCGTTGAAAACCCGGGACACATCCTTCTTGGAGGCACCGATGGCCCGGAGGATACCGATCTCCTTGGTGCGTTCCAGAACGCTGATGTAAGTGATGATGCCGATCATGATGGAGGAGACCACCAGCGAAATGGCCACGAAGGCGATGAGCACATAGGAGATGACGTTGATGATATTGGTGATGGAGCTCATGAGCAGGGCCACCACGTCGGTATAGCTGATCTGGTCGTCCTCGTCCACGGTCTCGTTGTAGTGCTTGATGGCCTCGCCGATATTATCCTTGTCCTCGAAGCTGGAGGCGTAGATGTTGATGACGCTGGGGGTCTGGAGATCCACATAGCCCAGCTTCTTCAGATTGTCCTTCAGCGTGGTGGTGGAGTACACCGGGGGCATGGCGTTGTCGTAGATCCAGATATAGTCTTTCTCCTCCAGGGACAGAAGCCGGAAATCTTCCACCAGCTCTTCGTCTGTAAGCTCTGAGTACAGCGCCCGCATCTGGATGGCATACTGCTCTCTGGCCTGCTGGCCCGCCATCTGGTTGACGTAGTCAAAGAGCATCTCGTCGTCCATCTGGCTGAGCATGGAGGCGTATTCCGGGTAAGATTCCAGGACCATCTTCTCGATGTCCTCCCGGGTGGTTTCCCCGGTCTGTTCCTGGATCATATCCTGCAGAGCCTCCTCGTCCGGCTCGCACATATAGTCCACATAGATCTGGGCCAGGGTCGCATTGTCAGCCTCGGCAATGTAGTTCTTGGCCGCCTCCACCTTCCGGGCCTTGCTCCCCTGCTCATCCTCCCGGCTCAGATAGGCAAGACCCGTAAACACGTCCGTCTCGGGGTCGGCCAGCTGGGCCTTGATGAGCTCCTTGTTCTCGCACTCGGCGGCGATATGCTCCACCAGGGCGTGGCTGTAGCCGATGGCGCCGGTGAGCATGCCGGACAGGGCGTCGCTGTTCTGGCGGATGATGCCCACCAGCTTCAGCTCCAGGCCGTTGTTGTACAGAGTACGCAGGCCCAGCTCCTCCTGGGTCAGGTCCACGTATTCGCCGGTCTCCTCGTCGTACTGGTACTTGTCCGCCGGATAGATGTAGCGGAAGGTCCGCTGGCAGATCTCCTCATAGCTCCAGTGCTCCTGGGTGGTGTCCATGGCCTCGGCGGACATGAAGGCGTCCATGTTCTCCGCAATGGAGTCGTTGGACTTCAGGCCGATGGAGTAGAGCACCAGATCGGAGATCTCGTTGTTCTCGTCCACGATCAGTACCACCTCGTCGTATCTCTCCGGCCATCGGCCGTAGAGCACGTCGTACTGGTGCTTTAGAAGCGGGTGCATCAGCTCTCCGTTCTCTCCCGGCAGCATCTCCTGCCACACGTTCATGGTGGAGAACATCTGTCCGTAGGTGGAAAAATAGCTGGTGTAATCCCCGCCGAAGGAGGCGGACATGGCGGTCTGGATGATCTGGGCCGCATCTGTCTTGCCGATGTGTCCGTTCACATCCTCGGCATAGGGGGTCAGATCCACGTCATAGGAGTACTGTACCGAGCTGATGTACTGGCTCAGCTCGCTGTTCTCATCCTCCAGATAATCCCGGAAGGCCTTCAGATTGTTGGTATCCATATCCGCCGTGACGAAGGAGTTGATCATGTCATACAAAACGGAGCTGGAATAGACTGCGTCCCGCTCGTGGCGGTTCTCCTCGGACTTGGCCTGAGCGCCCATCATGGAGACCATCATACTGGTCATATCCACGGTCTCGGCCTGGATGGTAATGGGGTAGCTGGACAGCGTATCCTCCTGAACCTTGTCGATGTAGGTCTGGATGCCGTTGGACAGGGACATAATAAGAGCGATTCCGATGATGCCGATGGACCCGGCAAAGGCGGTCAGGATCGTCCTGGCCTTCTTTGTCATCAGATTGTTGGTGCTCAGGGCCAGGGCGGTGAAGAAGCTCATGGAGGGCTTCCTGCCGATGGGTGCGGCACTGGCCGTGTCCTCCCCGGTATAGGGATCGCTGTCGCCTATAATAAGGCCGTCCTTCAGGCGGATGGTACGGCTGGCATAGCCCGCGGCCAGCTCCGGGTTGTGGGTCACCATGATGATGAGTTTGTCCTTGGAGATCTCCTTCAGGATCTCCATGATCTGCACCGAGGTGTCCGAATCCAGGGCGCCGGTGGGCTCGTCGGCCAGCAGGATATCCGGATCGTTGACCAGGGCGCGGGCAATGGCCACCCGCTGCATCTGGCCGCCGGACATCTGATTGGGCCGCTTGTGAAGCTGATCCCCCAGGCCCACCCGCTCCAGCGCCCGGGTGGCTCTAGCCCGCCGCTCGGAGGGCGCCACGCCGGACAGGGTCAGGGCCAGCTCCACATTGGACAGTACCGTCTGGTGGGGAATCAGGTTGTAGGATTGAAAGACGAAGCCGATGGAGTGGTTGCGGTAGGCGTCCCAGTCCCCGTCGCTGAAGTTCCTGGTGGACTTGCCGTTGATCACCAGGTCTCCGGAGGTATACTGATCCAGTCCGCCGATGATGTTCAGCAGCGTGGTCTTGCCGCAGCCGGAGTGGCCCAGGATCGCCACGAACTCGCTCTCCCGGAAGCTGAGATCCACGCCCTTCAGGGCCTGGACCGTGGTCTCCCCCGCCTGATAGTCTTTTTTGATTTGTTTGAGTTGAAGCATAGTACCACCCGAATGGATAAGAAAAGATTGACTTTATACCGGAATTGGGTTAGAATACATGGGCTGTCGAGGGAAACCGCGGCAGTGTTGCATATCCGTCCCGATCGCGCTGTACGCCCACGTAGCTCAGCAGGATAGAGCACTCGCCTCCTAAGCGAGGGGTCGGAGGTTCGAATCCTCTCGTGGGTGCCAAAAAGCGCCGGAAAGGTTCATTTCATGAGCTTTTCCGGCGCTTTTTTGTTTTTCTCTGTGCCCTGCGGGTATGAACCGGATCGCTAAGAAGCATCATACCACGGATCCGCCCCGCCGTCTATGTGAAAAGTGTAAACAATCCCGGTTTTGCAGGGCTTATCATGCGCGCACAGCCCAGGCTGCTGCTTCCAAGCTGATAACGCAGCGACCGCAGGGCCAACCGATACCGGTCCTGCGGTCGTTTCTGTCATAGTGAAATTGGAGAGCGTCAAGCCGGATCCTGTTCTTCTTCCCGGGCGTTGAGCATTTCCTGGGAAACATGGGCCTTTGCATTGACCTCCTCCGGGCTGCGGAAGGTGGGGACCGTCTGCCGGAGCGCTTTCCTCACGGCCATATCGTCCTCCTCGCCTACCGCCTCCGCCAACAGCTGCAGGCGGCTGAACAGCTCTTCCTTCCCGATGGGGCTGTCCTTCTCGATGAAGATCAGGCTGTTTTCCGTCTTGGTCAGGGTCTCGTCCCGGATCAGCAGCTCTTCATACAGCTTTTCTCCCGGCCGCAGGCCGGTCTCCACGATATCGATATCCCGATAAGGCTCCAGGCCACTGAGCCGGATCATATTCTCCGCCAGTTCCAGGATCTTCACGGGCTTGCCCATGTCCAGCACGAACAGTTCCCCGTTCTGGGCCATGGAGCCGGACTCCAGCACCAGCTGGCTGGCCTCGGGGATCGTCATGAAGTAACGGATGATCCTCCGGTCGGTCAGAGTCACGGGGCCGCCGTTGGCGATCTGCCGGCGAAACAGCGGGATCACCGAGCCAGCGCTGCCCAGCACGTTGCCGAAGCGGGTGGCGCTGTAGACCGTGTTGCCGCCCATGGCGCTGTAGCTCTGGACGATGATCTCGCACATTCTCTTGGTGGCCCCCATCACGTTGGTGGGGTTGACCGCCTTGTCGGTGGAGACCAGGATGAAGCGCTGGACCTTGTACTTTTCGCACAGCTGCACTGTGTACAGCGTGCCAAACACGTTGTTCTTCACCGCCTCGCAGCAGTTGTGCTCCATCAGAGGCACGTGCTTGTGGGCGGCGGCGTGCAGAACGATCTGGGGATGATAGGTCCGGAACACCTTGTCCATGGCCCGCCGGTCTGTCACGGAGAGGATCTCCACCGACAGGTCCAGCGCATTGCCATAGGCGATCTTCAGCTCCTGCTGCACGTCATAGGCGCCGTTTTCGTAGATATCCAGCACGATCAGGCGCTTGGGCTGCATCTTGGCGATCTGGCGGCACAGCTCGCTGCCAATGGATCCGCCGCCGCCGGTGATGAGAATCACCTTGTCCCGATAGTAGGCGCCGGTGCTCTCGTCGTTGAAGGTGATCTCCGGCCGGAACAGCAGCTCCTCGATATCGAACTCCCGCAGGGCTCTGCGCCCGCTGCCGGCGGTCTGCATCACGGGATAGTCATAGACCTTGACCTTCAGCCCCAGCTTCCGGTACAGGTCATAGATAGTCTTTTTCCGCTCCGCACTCATCTGGGGGATGGCGAAGATCGCCTCCTGCACGTACAGCGCGTGAAGCGTATCGGCGGACACGTCCATCTCCGCCAGAACTGGCAGCCCGTAGATCTGCCGCCCGATCTTCTCCTTGCTGATGTCCACGAAGCAAACGGGAAGATAGGTGGCCATGGGGTTGTTCAGCAGCTCCTCCGCCAGTCCCACGCCCACGCGTCCGGCGCCGATGATGGCGACCTTGATCTTCCGGCGGTTCACGTCCTCCAGCACCGGTTCATCCGGCTTTACCGTGACCTGACCCACGATCTGCAGCGTCCTGCGCAGAACGGCGCCTTCCTTCGTGGTTTTACTGCCGAACTGGTAGACGTAGTAGTAGAACATGCGGGAGGAGATGGCCAGGAGCAGATTGATGCTCGTCAGAGACAGCAGCCGGATGGCCAGGATCTTCTCGATCGGGAGCACCCGGGTCAGCAGCAGATAGAGCACGCTGCCCGCAGTGTCGGCCAGGATCAGCAGGATATAGGCCTGCATGCCGCCGTAGCGCCAGATCTGCCGGTAGACGCCGAAGAGAAAGCGCATCCCGAAGATGCAGATCAGGCCGATGAAAAAGTATCCCGCCAGCAGGCCGAAGGCCATCGCCTCGTCGTCGCTGGGATGCAGGCCCAGCAGCAGGAAGACCGCCAGGCAGTAGAAGATAAGATCATAGAACGCCAGCAGCCAGCGGGTATTGTTGCTGTAGCGGATCGTATCAAAAGGAGATTTCCGCTCTGTCTTTCGGAGCTTCTCCTGTATCTGTTTTCTGCTTTCGGATTCCGCCATTGTCATGAGCCTTTCTTTTTGTAGTTTTCACGGTAAAGGATCACGTTTCCGGTAACGACACGATTCTATCATGCCGCAGTATCAATTTCAACATCCGATATCACTGCCGGATCACAGTCTCCAGAAGCGCATCCCGGATGCCCTCAGTTCGTCCATCCGATACAGGCTCTTCACGTCGATGAGCACCTTCTCATCGTCAGGCAGTTCCTGGTTGAACAGGGCCTTGAGCTGGATCATGGACAGGGAGCGGAACTCCTTGTGGCCCACCGCCACGATCACGCAGTCGGCGTCCTTCACCTGGTCGAAGCCGATCAGGTCCACCCCGTACTCCCGTTTGGCGATCTCGGGATCGGCCCAGGGATCGGTGACCAGCGGAGAGATCTCATACTCCTTCAGGCGCTTGATGATATCGTTGACCTTGCTGTTGCGGGTGTCGGGGCAATTCTCCTTGAAGGTGATGCCCAGGATGACCACCTTGCTCTTCTTGGGAGCCTTGCCGGCCTCGATCATCTGCTTGATGGCGGCGTCGGCCACGAAAGCGCCCATGCTGTCATTGACCTTGCGGCCGTTGAGGATGATCTGGCTGTGGTAGCCCAGCTTCTCCGCCATATTGGTCAGATAGTAGGGATCCACACCGATGCAGTGCCCGCCCACCAGACCGGGACGGAAGCCCAGGGCGTTCCACTTGGTGTTCATCCCCGCCAGGACCTCGTCGGTGTCAATGCCGATACGGTCGCAGATCATGGCAATCTCGTTCATGAAGGCGATGTTGATGTCCCGCTGGCTGTTCTCGATGACCTTGACCGCCTCGGCGGTCTTGATGTTGGAAACCGGGAAGGTCCCCGCCTTGATCACGATATCGTACACCTGCTTGATGACGGCGCAGGTCTCCTCATCCATGCCGGAGACGATCTTGCGGATACTGGTCAGAGTATGGACACGGTCGCCGGGATTGATACGCTCGGGCGAATAGCCGATCTTGAAATCCACGCCGCAGCGGAGCCCGGACTCTCTCTCCAGAATGGGGATGCAGATATCCTCGGTCACGCCGGGATAGACCGTGGACTCATAAACCACGATGCAGCCGGGGACCAGATTGCGGCCCACGATCCGGGAAGCGTTCTCCACCGGCTCCAGATCCGGGTTGTTGTCCTCCTTCACCGGGGTGGGGACGGCCACGATGATGAACTTTGCCTCGCTCAGCCGCTTCTCATCCGAGGTGAAATCCACGGTAGTCTTGCTGATGACGTCGTTGCCCACCTCGTTGGTGGGATCGATGCCGCTCTTGTACTGCTGGATCCGGCGCTCGTTGTGGTTGAAGCCGATCACCTTCACGTGCTTGGCAAACTCCACCGCAATGGGCATGCCCACGTAACCCAGGCCCACCAGGGCCAGCTTCTCCTCGCCCCGGATCAGGCGTCCATACAGATCGTCGTACTTTACTTCGCTCAAGGGAAAACCTCCTTATCTGCCTTTGGCAGGTTTTATTGGTTTATTCCGCTTCCTCTACCCGGCCGTCACCGGTTTTCCGGTACCTTCTGAGGCAGGAAGCGCATTGTGCCTCGCCGTTTTCGAACTTCAGCTGCTGTCCGCACTGGCAGACATAGCCTCTCACCGTGGCGGGGACGCCCAGCATCAGGGCGTAATCCGGCACGTTCTTGGTGACCACGGCGCCGGAGCCGATCAGCGCCCACTTCCCCACCGTATGTCCGCAGACAATGGTGGCGTTGGCGCCGATGGAGGCGCCCTCCCGGATCAGAGTCTTCTTATACCCGGCGGGGCCTTTGGGGTACTTAGCCCGGGGGGTCAGATCGTTGGTAAACACGCAGGAGGGGCCGCAGAACACATAATCCTCCAGCTCCACGCCCTCGTACAGAGACACGTTATTCTGGAGTTTGCAGCCATCACCCACGATAACGTGGTTGCTGACGTTTACGTTCTGCCCCAGGGAGCAGTGTTTTCCGATCCTTGCGCCCCGCTGGATGTGGCAGAAATGCCAGATCTTTGTGCCCTCTCCGATCTGCACATCGTCGTCGATATAGCTGGACTCGTGGACAAAGAAATTCTTTTCTTCCATCAGAGAGCCTCCAGCAGCGCCCGGATCACCGTATCCTGATCCTCAGGCTTCAGATAGGGGTGCATAGGCAGGCTCAGGACCCGATTGGTCGCTTCGATCGTGTTGGGGTAGTCCGTGTCGGAAAGCCGCATCCAGGCGTAGGCTTTCTGCTGATGCAGGCCACGGGGATAGTAGACCATGGAGGGGATCCCCTGTTCCTTCAGCGCCGCCTGGACCCGATCCCGGGTCTTGCGGTCGGGCAGCAGCACCGTGTACTGCGCCCAGCTGGACAGATAGCCCGCCGGAACCGTCGGGGTAACCACCTTGTCCTTCAATGCGGCGGTATAGCGCTCAGCCACCCGGTTCACCGCATCCACCTCATAGTCGGCGAACGCCTTGAACTTGGGCAGCAGGATCGCCGCCTGGAGGGTATCCAGCCGGGAGTTCATGCCCACCTCCCGGTTGTCGTATTTGTCCTCCGGAGACTTGCCGGAGGCCCGTAGGGAGCGGAGCCGGGCGTCGATGGCATCGTCGTCGGTGAAGATGGCGCCGCCGTCCCCATAGCAGCCCAGGGGCTTGGCCGGGAAGAAGGAGGTGGCGGAGATATCGCCGAAGGAACATGCCAGCTTTCCGTCGATCTGTCCGCCGAAGCCCTGGGCCGCGTCCTCCAGGATCAGCAGATCATAGCGCCGGGCGATGGCCTTGATCTCCGGATAATTGGCGGGCAGGCCGAACAGATCTACGGGGATGATCACCCGGGGCTTCAGCTTTCCCTCCGCCAGGGTCTTTTGAATCGCCCGCTCCAGGGCCGCCGGACTCATGTTGAAGGTGTCCAGATCGATATCCACCAGCACCGGCGTTGCGCCGATGATGGAGGCGCAGCCGGCGGAGGCGAAGTAGGTAAAGTCGGAGGTGAAGACCGCGTCGCCGGGCCCCACGTCATAGGCCATCAGCGCCAGCTGCAGCGCTTCGGTGCCGTTGGCCACGCCCACGCAGTGCTTCCGCCCCACATAGGCCGCCAGCTTCTCCTCCAGTTCGGCAACTGGCTTTCCCAGAATAAAGGCGCTGCTGTTGATCACCGCCTGGATCCCGGTGTCGATCTCCGGCTTCAGAGCCTCATATTGTGCGTGTAAATCCCGAAACTGCATATTCTCACTTCCTCGATTCTTCCAGCGCTTTTACCAGAGCCAGTCCGTCCGCGCCGGTTGAATACTCCGGCGGGGTGTCCAGATGCTCGGTAAAGTATCTCAGTTCCCGCTCCAGCGGCATCTGGCTGTAGTCCACCGGGACTACACGGGAGTCGCTTTCGGTGCAGGTGGGTACGCCGTCCACCCATTCAATATGTTTGTCGCACAGGCGGACCTGCTTGTCCCCGGCGTCGTCAAACCAGATCATGCCCTTGCTGCCCACCACGACCACTCGCTGCTCTTTGAAGGGATGCAGCCAGGAGACCTGGATATGGGCCTTGACGTCGTTGGGATACTCCAGATAGGCCAGAACATAGTCGCAGATATCCTTCTGGAGGAAATAGCCCCTGTGCAGGGTCATGCTCTCCGCCGGCGCGCCGGCAAAGTAGTTGAGGGTGGCGATATCGTGAGGCGCGAAAGACTCGAACACGTTCTCCTCCGTGCGCACTACGCCGAATTTGATGCGGGTGGAGTACATGTAGTACACCTTCCCCACCGCGCCCTGGTCGATCAACTCCTTGATCTTGTTGATGGCGGGATGGAACAGGAGGATATGGGCCACCATGAAGTTGGCGCCGGTGCGCCGGGCGATCTCCACCAGTTCCTCGGATTCTTCAATGTGCATGGTCATGGGCTTTTCGATCAGGGTGGGAAGGCCCAGTCCCAGCAGTTTTTTTCCGATCTCATAGTGAGTCTCCGCGGAGGTGGAGACCACATAGCCATCATAGCCATGGCGGATCGCCTCGTCCAGATCGGTATAGATCGCCATGCCGTACTTCTCTTTCAGTTCTTCCAGGCGGGCGGCGTTCATATCCACCACCGCGCCCAGGTTGCCCATCTCATGGAGCGTGCGGATATGGTTCTCTCCCCATCTCCCGCCGCCGATGACACAGATTTGTTTGTTCATGGAGAATCCTCCCTATTTCTTTAATTGTATTCCAAAGATGCGCAAGCCATCGTCCCGAATATAAGTCTGATAAAGAACCGGAAGCATAACGAGGACGAAAGAAAACAGAGCGCAAACCATTACAGCAAGAAAGCGAAGGAGCACTTGTCCTTCTGACAGTTTTATAGCGCACAAATATGAGGCTCCAGTGCAAACTGCACCTCCTGCCACGAACCACGGTAAACGTCGGAGCAGCCATACAAGCTGAAATTCATGGTTCAGTTTTTGTACCGAAACTGTATTGAGCATCGCACAGATAGCGACAGAAACACTGCTTGCCAACGTTACGCCGAACACACCAAGCGGCTTTACAAGTGCAACACTCAGCAGAATATTGAAAACGATGCTGATGCTGCTATTCAACATTGGGTGTTTTGAATCTTGATAGCCATAGGATAACCGGCTAAAAACCTCCCGTAGCGCCAATGGGACGAACGTAAACGCATAGCCGCGAAGCGCTGCAGCCCCAATACGTATACTATTCTCATCAAAAGCGCCCCGTCCGAAAGCGATGCAAACAATATCCTCTGATTCTATCACAGAAATGATACTTATAGGCAAAAAAACGACCCCAAGCAGAAATGCACTGTGACTGGAAAGCTCAGCCGCCCTTTTTGTCTCATTCTTGGCGATGGCTGAGGTAACGTACGTAAACAGAATAGAGCAAAAAGTGACGATAAATGTACTAACAAGATTAGAAAGTACCGCTGCATAACCCATTGCCGTAACAGTCCCTGCTTCCAATCCGCTAGTAAGGATCTTATCTACCTGCTGGTTGATATAGATCATCGCATATCCAAGGACTAGAGGACCCGCCATACGCATCAGCGTTTTGATTTCTTCATTTTGAAACGGGTTGTTCCAACTCCACCCCAAATATTTTCTAGCTGAAAATCCCAAATACAATGCGTTTATAAGTGTATAAGCAAGCAGGGCTACCACCAGGGTAGCAGGACCAATTCGCCCGCCAATCAAGGAGACCAAAAGGACTGTGATCACGCTTTGGACTATGCTGGTCATCTCACCCGGGATAAATCTTTCATGCGAATTGAGTATTGCATGAAAAACCGCAATCCACACAAATAAGACCAATACGGGGGCAAGGATGCGAAGATAGAAAGCTACGCGTGAAGTCATTTCAGAACTATAACTCGGGGCTAGAAGATGAGCGATCGGCTTATTAAGCAGCACAATCAAAGTCACTATCAGAACTACAATCAACGAAAACGCTTTAAGTGTGTCTGCCGTAAACCGCTGCGCCGCTTCTTTATCCTGTTCGTGAATATGGATATACACAGCAGTAAAAGATGTCAACAACACTTGAACCAGAAGATACTGCGTATTTGCAATAAACCCCTCTGTCAGGGAGATCACATCCGTCTCCATGGTTGTGCCGAAATTCGCCGCCACATAAAGCTGTTTGATGAACCCGAAGATTTTGCCCAGCAAGATTAATCCCGAAACAGAAAAGAGCGTATTCAGAATACCATTTTTCTTCACGCGTGCACTCCCTAGCCTATTGTTTGCTTTTTCCCTGTCGACACACTGCTGCGAACGCGCCAACAGCAAGTCCCGTAAGCATGCAGAATAATGTTGTTACCTCCAAAGCGTTTTTTGCATACACAACACCAAATGTATGGGCTATACCGACAGTCAGATATTCTTCCTTTTCTTCAGGATCTGTCCTCTGCCAAAGCGTCAGCGCTTCCTGCCAATCAAGCACTTTGCATTTTATATGCAACTGTAGATAATTCTCAGTGCACACTTGCAGCGCCAGCTGATTTGTCTGTTCCAAAAGTTTCCCCTGCTTCTCTTCAATATTATCCAATCGCTGATCCATAGTTAAACAGTCAGCCAACAACTGTTCCTTACGGTTTTTAAGCCAGTCAATCCGAGAAGCGTAAATATTCTTAGCGTAATCATGGGATGTCACATCAACTTCATCGAACTCATGGCTCCCGGTTACCTCGTCAATAGTCATCCCTTCAGAAACGGTAAACAGTCTGCTTTCGCAATAGGCCAACTCATCTTCCCAAAACTCCTCGGGACAATAAGGCTTCTCCAATGATAAGACTTCAGTACAAACCGTCTCCCATTCCTGAAGGTAGCTTTGTTCCCAACTCTGGTCCAGCTTATTAATCGCATCAAGCTGAGCTTCCGTTAATGTCTCATCGTCTCTTAAGGTTTTAAGTTCTTCTCTTACGCCAGAATAAACTGCATATACGCGCAAAGCTCGCTCAAGATAATACCTTCGAGACTCTTCCACAGCGGGCAGATCAGTATAGCGCAATTTATCTGCCGACCCACTTGCCACATGATCCCCGCTTCTAGAGAGCAAAAGGCCAGAGAAAGCACCAAGCATAGTAAAGATGAGCGTCAATGTGAGAATCTCTCGCCATCCATGCCGCAGAGCAGCAAGGATATCGGCAAATGTTATTTCGTATAGCTTCATGTGCCTATCGACCTCTTTTCATCACGAGGATACAAATACAAAAGGATGCATGTCAATAACATACCGTGGGACAATAATGTCGTACTCCAGCTTGAATTTATAAACGTAATAGCGAAGTAAACGGCAAAAGGAATTACAATCTTGTCCTTCTGCCCCACAGCCGCCAGGTCCAACAATCGAAAACTGATCACAAGAATCAGTGGCATGATCAGGATTCCAAGTAGTGGTGGGAGATTTGCGAACATGTCCCCCAGTAAGCCGTTGTTGGCATTCATGCTATACTCTCCAATAAATTCAGCAATCGTGCGGGGAATATCTTTGATATACCCCGTTTGGAAAGACAACTTGCCCATAATCCCGGAGCAGAACAAATCGACCGGATTCACAGAGAAGAAGCGATAGTAGGCCTCACTGTGAGCCACTGGGACATACATCATTCTGCGAGTAAACAGTGAAAGAATCCAATTCGTGCCTAACGCCAAATGTTCTAGTACCTCTATCACCGCTACGCCAATCAACAATATGGGCAACCAGCGAAACATCCACGGTCGGTAAAGATAATAAATACCAAGAGCCAGAAAGAGCATGAAAAAACAGGATTTATCCCCTGCAATTGAAAAAAGGAACAGATAGACGACCGATACTATCATTGCCATGAGTCGTTTCCGATGCTCCAACCAATATAGCAGCACGACGACGAGAATCATAGGCATAGCATTGAGTAGATATTTCACCACGGTTGGCATATCATACTCTGCCGCATCTGCACGTATCTCGTAAACGTTGATAAAGTCCAAGGTAAATCGAAGGCCTGTATATCTCCACGATACCGCCAACGTAAAAACGCTGGCAAGGATAGTTAACCCCCAAAAAAACTGACGAACATGTCGAATTGGAAGTTGCCGAAGTGATAGCGTAGGTAAACACAGTTGCCAAGCCAGGAGTGCTGTCCAATAGGCCATAGCAATTACAAAAAACGTTGGGCTAACCGTCCCTATACACCCATAAAATGACGTCAGAGGGATGAAGTAAAGGTATTGCAAAATTGTTACAAGCATCGAAGAAGGGGTCCTTCTGGTATTTATTTCGGCTATAAAAGGTGCAAGTATCAACACGGCCAGAATTGAGATGAGGTATGGTAATACCAACAGTCTTGTATAGAAGCCCGAATATGAGTAGCGATACACTGGAGAAATGATTCCAATATAGAGGGCATCAAGGCAGACACGATAAAGAAAAACACATAAGATTTGAAATGAGAAGGAGTGTTTCTTTAAATTATTCAGTGCCTGGATTCCAAGTTTTACGTCAAGCATCCGATCTCATCTCCGTTTTGTCAAATACTAAGCAGCACCAGGGCCTCTTTCTTTCTATTTATACGCTTGTATTTTTCGCCAGTATCCGTTATTCTCCCGTTAACAGTTCCACGAGCTTTTCTCCAGCTTACCCGTCTCCAAAGGGACGATAGCTCTCATCCACTCTCTGCGGCACGCTCAATTTCCACAGAATGTCCTCAGCGTCCGGCCTAGCAAGCTGATTCCAGTGGTCCACCATGGTTTCCGACCAGACCGCGTGCTCTACAAATATCACACTGTTTCTTAGTTCTCGGGGTCGTCCGATGCCCACTGCTAGTAATCGTAGCGCTGCCCGTGTGTACAAGTACCTCCCGAACCCAATGACACAGGAGCCGTGACACTACGGCAGCATTGATAAACTAGGGTCTCGCCTCCACGACCGTCAAAATCTTCAAGCAGCTTCAACCCAGATTCAAGGCTTTTCGTTATGACAGAGACTGATATAGATCTAAAAGTGCTTTTTCAGCCACCCGCCAGCTGAACTCCTCCGCCACAGCCCTGCGTCCGTTTTCACCCATGACCCGACATTCCTCCGGGTGCTCCATCAAAAAGCGGATCGCGTCGGCAAATTCCTCAATATTCTCTGGATCTACACAGATCCCGTACTGATATTTGCGGATCGTGCTCTCGTTATAGGGGGTTCGGGTCAGAATCACGGGCAGCGCCATGGACATACATTCATAGACCTTGGTGGGCAGGTTTCCCAACTGGCCATATTGACCCACGTTCAGGATCGAAGATACGCCGATCTGGCATTTGTTGAGGAGCTGATACACCTCATCCCAGTTCAGCTGACCCAGAAACTCCGTACACGCGCTCTCGGGCATGGCCCGGATCTCCGCCTCAAACTCTTCGGAGTTAAAGGTACCCCCCAAATACAGCTTTGCCCCGGCTTTGTAGGCAGCCTGGATCAGCTGCTTAATCCCCCGGGAATAGCTGAGACTGCCCACGGTGCAGATAGTCCCCGGCACTCTTTCCACCGTGGGATCGTAACGGTCATAAAACACTTCCGTGCGGGGAAGGTTATTGATGTAGACCTGCCGCTTTCCCGGAAGGGGGAATTGCCCGTTCATGGGACAGGGATAGATTACAGCATCGATCTGTTCGCATACCCGATTCTCGTATCGGGAATAGAGCGACGAGATCACCCCGGCCAGCTTCTTGGGCAGATAGGGTTTTATCCGGATCTGCTCCCTTGTCAGCTCATGGCTGTCAAAGATCACTTTCTTGCCCTTACGCTTGAGCTTCATGCCGTACGGCAGCAGCTCCGGGTCGTGGATATGATAGACGTCGCAGTCCAGCTCGAGAGCCTTTTCATAGACTTTCCGTGCTCCCTCGGTCATTCTTCTGAGACGACCCTGGGGGATCGCACCCACACCCACGATGTGGACGCCCATCTTGTCATAGCTCTCGCCCCGCTCCACCAGATATACATCAAACCCAGCATTGGCGAGGGATACACATTCCCTGTGAAAGATTCGGTCATCCTCTTGCTCGTGGGCGCTGGTCATATGACAAACTCTCATCTTAGCTCCTCAATTCTTATACCCGATCAGTCTCTTGACCCGGGGCTTCATCAAATCCCCCAGATCCCGCAGCAGGCTCTGCTTGGTGACGTGGTAATTTGTCACCCGGTCTCCGCCGAACTGGCGGATAAAATTTTCAATCGTCTCGATGTTCGAGCCCTCAAAGTCAAAATAAGCGCAATGCTCAGAGGCAAAGCTGATTTCCTCCAACCAGAGGAGAGATTTGGCCCCGCTGCTTCGGAAGACAGGGTCCGATCCGCCCAAGAGATCATAGGACGACGCCTCATCATATACCAGGAAGGAACACGCGTGGACGTGCCCTGCATCATCCTCAGCGATGAACATTTTTCCATGCTCCATAGCCGCGCTGCTTTCGATCAGCCTTTCCACGAACTCATATGGAATTGGATAGGACCGACCCTGGTTCGAAAAAGTCTTCTCCATCTGGTCCATCATGAGTCTTGAGTCCGTCCGGCTTGTAATCTGTACTACGTGGCGAGCATGCTTGATGTTCTTTTTCGCGGTCTTATGAAAGCTCTGATACAGTTTGTCCCGGTCTCCCATATCTGTGATTCGGTAGGAGAAGCTGGGTTCATAACGGTAACCCAGCCAGCGGTAGGGCAGAATATACTCATTAGAGCTGTCAAAGCACATGGAAAAGTTCCGATGGCGAGGCAACTGCTCCAACAGTTGAGCAATAATCTCTTTCTGCGCACTTAGCTGTGCGTTGCCCAACTGCTTCTGACGGTACTTTGGCGTGATCCAGGGGCCCAGGGTCTGGGTCAGCGGGGGCATGCCGATATCTTTTCCCTTCAGAACGAAGGGCAGTCTTCCCACCACTTCTTCGCCTTCTTTTACGATGACCTCATCCCATTGTCCCGGCGCGACGATATCCAGCCACCAGGGCTGCTCGAACAAGCTGTTAGCATAGGGCGTAGGCGCTTTTGCCGTCATGGCTTTTCCTCCAATTCACGAATGGCGTCTTCAAAGGAGATAAAGCTATCCTCTTCCGACTTCTCGACGCTCTCGATGAGCCAGACGTACCAGTCCCGGATGGCCGAATAGGCCTGGTCGAACTGGTACTCATGGAACAGGATCGTAATATATTCCATTCCGTTCCGGCGGCATTCTTCAAAGCGGGCCAGGGTCTCCCTCTTGGCCTCCTCCAGGCTCTGGGTCAGGTATCCGTCCATGACGCACAGAGGGAACTCCCACATATTTCCCACCCGGTAGGGAGCCTTGATCGTCCCGTTGGCGGCTTTATCGAACTCTGTAGAGTCGAAGCGATAGCCGGCTTGGGCTTCCCAGGAGAAGGTGTTCTCGTCATAGCGAACGTAGTGCATCCGGATCCCGCAGGGCTCGAAGCCCATCAGATCCCGAAAGGTTTCGTACTCTCTCCGGATCCCATCCGGGTTATCATAACAGATTCCGTGGACGCCCACAGGAAAGCCCTTCTCATGCACCAGTCGAATGACCTCCCTCGCCTCCGAGGGATAGTAGGACATGCCCAGGCCCTGGTTCATACCGAAGAAGTACGTGGCGGGTACCCCGTGCTGCCGGTCAAATTCCATGACCAGCGGGATCCGGTGCCGGTCCCTCTGGAAGCAGGATGCGCTCCGCAGCCAGCATTCCCTCCAGCTGATCTCCCCTTTCAGGCCCTGCAGAAGGGAGCGAACCCACAGTTTTGGATAAATCAGATCACGGAACCAGTGGTCTCTTCCAAACAGATGATCCACATCATGGGACACGATGACCTTCAATTGCTTACCTTCCTCCTTCTACGCTTCCAAAATAGCCAACAGTTGTCTTGTCAGCTGCCGGAAGTCATAGATTTCTGCTGTTTTCCTGGCGTTCTCACCGTAACGCCGCCGGCTGTTTTCATCCATGCCGGCCATGGTTTCCACCGCCCGGGCGATATTCTCCGGGCTGGGCTGCGCTACGTCGATCCCCGCGCCGTGCTGGACCGCAGGATTATAGGGGCAGGGAAAATCCGACAGGACCGGGCGCCCCGCCGCCAGATAATCGAACAGCTTGTTGAAGCTGATTCCGAACCGAAACAGGGGCGTGGGGGTATTGTGGGCCAGATTCAGATCCGCCCGACAGGTAATGGCGGGGATGTACTTCTTCTCCACCCGTCCCTTGAAGCGCACATTCGCAATTTTCTCGCGCTCGACTCTTTCCTTCAGTGCCGCAAGCTCGTCTCCGTCTCCCCAGATCAGGAAGCGGATCCGCGGATCCTGCACGCACTTGGCCGCGTCCAGCAGCAGGCCCAGGTTGTTCACCTGACGGATAGAGCCGGTATAGACCACCTTGAACAGCTCCGGATCGTCCAGATCCGCATCGTCCAGGATAAAATGCTCTTTGTTGTAGTCAAATCTCTCCAGATCCACACCATTGTTGATATAATACACCTTTTCCCGGGGAACGGCCTTTTCCCATCCCTGCTCCAGGATGTAGTCATAGGCCCCCTCCATGGTAAACACGATGGCGTCGGCGTGAGTGTAGATCCATTTTTCCAGATGCCGCAGGGCGATCACCGCCGGGTTATTCGGTCCGGCGATATCGTAAGCAATGATACTCTCCGGCCAGAGATCCGCGATCTCGGCCACCGCCCGGCAGCCGTATTTTTTTGCCAGACGGAGCCCCATGGCGCAGGACATGGGCGGCATGGAGGTCGCCACAATGGCGTCCGGTTTGGGGTATTTCGCGCAGACCGCCGGCAGCTTCGCGGCGAACTCGCACATGTTGAGGATCCGCTTCAAGCCGTTGCCCTGATAGTCCCGGCAGCGGACATAGACGTAGTGCACGCCGTCCACCGTCTCCTCCCGGAACGCTCTCCCGTCGGTGATCAGATTCCGGTCGGAATTGTGGACCGTACTGGCGGCAAAAATCGTCACCTGGTGCCCCAGGGCCATCAGATTTCTGGCAAAGTCTGTAGGTCTGGCCAGGGGATAATACTGCGGGGGCACGGCATAATGATTGATCAGCCAAATATTCATGAACGTCAGTCTCCGGCGTTTCTCTTATTTCAGAACAGCAGCCACCGTCTGCAGCATGGTTTTCAGGTCATCCCAGAGGGAAAACCGGCGCAGGCTCTCCAGGTTCCACTTCATTTTTTCCGGCAGGACCCGGTCCACGTAGACCTGATCCACATCCGCCGCCCCGTCCAGCAGCGCGGCCTCGTCCTTATACCGGATACTGGTCTGGCTGGTGATTCCCGCGGGCATCAGAAGCGTGGCGTAGTATTCCGGCTCGTACTGCCGGACGTATTTCACCGCCTCCGGTCGGGTCCCCACGAAGGACATATCCCCCGCCAGCACGTCAAAGACCTGAGGCAGCTCGTCCAGCCGAAGCCGGCGAAGCCGGGCGCCGACACGGGTGATGCGGCTGTCGTTGTCTACCGTCACGGCTGAGCCCAGCTGATCCGCCCTGTCCACCATGGTGCGGAATTTGTGGATACGAAAATGCTTCCCGTATCGGGTCACCCGCTCCTGCCGGTAAAACACCGGCCCCGGGCTGTCGCACTTGATCCAAACCGCAATGGCCAGCATTGGGAGCGCCAGCAGAATCAGCAGCAGCAGCGCCGCCGCGAAATCAAAGACCCGCTTAACCAGAAGGGACAGCTGTCGACGCCGCAGGATCTCATAGTAGGGCCGCACTTCGGGGAAGCGCATGGAATCCGGCAGCGCCTCCCAGGCTTTGAGCATCATGGTTTCACCACCGCGTCAGACAGTCTCTCCGATCACTTGACGGAGGCTTTGGCACACATACTCCACGTCCTCATCGCTCAGCAGCGTATGCAGCGGCAGAGAGATCAGATTATGGTAATAGTCGTAGGCATTGGGGAAGGCGGAGACGTCGGCCCCATAAGCCGTCATCATGGGCAGGGGCTTATAGTGCACGTTGGTGGCGACCCCCAGCTCGGCCATTTTTTCGATGATCCGGTTTCTCCCCTGCTCGTCCAGGCCGGGAACGCGGATCAGATACAGATGATTGGAGCTGTCCATTCCTGCCGTGTGATGGTTCAGATGGGCGATGCCCAGCTCGTCACAGACCGCGTCATAGCGGCGGAGGATCTCTTCTCTTCTGCGCAGCAGTCCTGGATACCGGTCCAGCTGCCTCAGGCCGATGGCGGCCATGATATCCGTCATGTTGCACTTATACCAGGGGCCGATGATGTCATACTCCCAGGCCCCCAGTCTGGTCTTGGCCAGCGCGTCCTTGTTCTGGCCGTGCAGGGACAGGAGCTGGTACATCTTGTAGATCTCCCCGTTGTCGATCCCGGGCAGGGGCAGCCAGGCGGCGGCGCCGCCCTCGGCGGTGGTAAAGTTCTTCACCGCGTGGAAGGAGAAGTCCGTAAAGTCGGCGATAGCGCCGCAGTACTTCCGCTCGCCCCGGAACATCCGGCTTGCGCCCAGACTGTGGGCGGCGTCCGCCACCACGGCCACTCTCCCCAGCGCCTTCTGGATCCGGCTGTTCAGATCGCCCAGCGCGGTCCCGTCGCTCTCGACCGGGGTAAACAAATCCCGCTTGCGCTCTGCGATGGCAAATACGCGCTCGTAATCGCACACGATCCCGGCCAGATCCACCGTCACGATGGCTTTGGTCTTCCGGGTGATGGCGTTTCCCAGCGCTTCATAGTCCATCTCGGGCATGTGGGTGATAGGATCTCCGCCCTTTTGAACGTCTATGAAGCGCACCGTGGCGCCGCAATGGATCGCCGCGGAGGCGCTGGCGGTGTAGGTATAGGCCGGAACGATCACTTCGTCTCCGGGGCCTACGCCGAGGATCCGAAGATTCATCTCCTCGGCCGCGGTGGCGGAGTTCAGACAGACCACCCGGTTGGAATATTGGGCGGCGTTTTCCGGCTCCTCACAATCAACATCCACCCGTCCGGTCTCGATATAGGCGGCCAGACGGCGTTCCAGCAGCTTGGTCCGGGGCCCGGTGGTGATCCAGCCGGAGCGAAGGGCCTTTGCGACCTCTTCGATCTCGCTTTCGCTGATATCGGGAGGGCTGAACGGGATTTTTCTCTTCTCCATAATACTGCTCCGTTACTTTCCGATAGATTTCCGCCCCGCAGATCCTGTCGTTCCCGCAGGCCGGGGCTATAACACACTTAGGGTATTATACCATATTGTAACAACACATTCAACAAAAAATGCACTGTCCCGTGTTTTCCCGCAGGGAAACACGAAACAGTGCGTCTTGCTTTGCTTTTCTTCCGGGCGTCTATGCCTTCTTCTGTACCGTTCGCAGCAGCGGCAGCAGCACGCCGCCCAGGCAGTTGCCCAGTGTGATGATCAGAACACAGAGGATCGCCCGACCGCTCCAGGCCCCGGCCATCCAGAAATAGAACATATCCGCCACGCAGTGCTCGGTACCGCAGAGGATAAAGCCCATCACGCCGAAAAAGAGCGACAGGTACTTGCCCAGCTCATGGGGATTGTTCCGATAGCCCTCCACCGCCAGATAGATGAACACATTGCACAGCAGGCCCAGGAAAAACAGGCTCAGCAGCGAGTCGTCCATCTTGACGCGGCACAGGGCCATCGCCTTCTCGGCAAGCTCCGCCCCTCTCCGGGTGAGCGCGGCGGGCAGCGCGGCCAGGCCCGCGCCCAGCAGATTGCCCAGCCAGATCAAAGGCAGACGGAGGGCATAGGCTCCGTCGTTTTCAAACACATAGCATACCTTCCCGGTAAACAGGTTCAGGCCGAAGGTGCACACCGTGAACAGGCCCACGGTAAACAGCGCCGCGCCGACCACCCGGTTTTCCACGGAAAGGAAGCAGAGGCCGCCCAGTCCGATGGCAAAGCCCGCCAGGACAGCGCCGGCGAAGCAGGACAGAAGGCCGCTGGCCTTGGATGGATTTTCTTTCATAATGTCGTCCCCTCTCTGTGTCTGGGATTCCGGTATCCGGGAGCCGGGATCCGCGGCCGCAGATCCCGGTCCCGTTTTTTCGTTCAGTAAAGCTCCACACCCACGCCGCAGGCCTTCACATAGGCCGCGAGCCGGGTCACGTCGTTTTGATCCACCGTTCCGTCGTCCGTGGTGTCGCCGGAGAAGGGCATGATCACCACGCCCACACCTTCGGCTTCCACATACTCCGCCAGACGGATCACATCGGCCAGATCCACGATCCCGTCGCCGGTGACGTCGCCCAGAGGCAGACTGCGGGTATCGGTGTATTCGGTACCGTTCAGGGTGACAACGGCGGTGTAGATCCGTTCGGTCCCCTGCCGTACGGTGCTGATCGTCGCTGTCAGGTTCAGGCTATGCGCCTCATTCGCCGCGCAGCGGAAGCTCGCCGAAGCGGTACTCCAATCCTCCACCCAGGTCCAGTTCTCCAGCTGATAGCGGTGTCCGGCCCCCGGAACGGTGAGCATCCCGGTCTCCGTCAGGCTAAGCGCGTCGTTGCGCTCCGTCGTCTCCGCGGTCACAGCTGCGTCCTCACAGGCAGGGGCAAAGCGCAGGGTGGCCAGCGTCTCCCCCGCGGGGATGCCGGACAGATCCGCGTAGGCCAGCACGATCAGGCCCGCTTCCCCATCGTTCACCGAGGCGATGGTGGACGCGGTTTCCACGCCCAGATAACGCAGTTGCTCCGGATCATAGTGCAGCCGGATCAGACCGTTCTTCGCCGTCTCCTCTTCCGTCAGGCTCAGGCCCACGCTCCCGGCATCCTCCACCCGGACAGTGCCGGAGGTCAGCATTCTCACAGTGGGCCGAACCTCGCCCTTCCAGGCGTCCAGGCTGCCCTCGGCGGGCGTTTCCGGATCGGATTCCTCGGGTTCTTCCGGTTCGGGCGGTTCGACCGGTTCCGTCGGCTCAGCAGGATCGGCCGGCTCGCCGGGCTCAACGGGATCTGTGGGCTCGGTGGGCTCCGGCTCCTCGATTGAAGGCTCCGTCATCGGCTCGCCATAGCGTTCAAGCCAGAGCGCCTGCAGTTCGAGAAGATCCGTCTCGTCTTCCGGATCGCCGATCCATTCGATCTCATCGTCAGCCACCGCCGGAGCCACCTGGCCGCTCACATACAGGCCGCCCACGGGCCATACCCCCTCGGGGAAGCTGCCCGCATGGTAGACCGTCTGGGTATTGGGATCCAGAATGATCAGCTCCACGCTGTTGCCGGAGTAGTGGGTCCAGTACAGGTAGCTGCCGTCATAGTACAGAGACTGGTAATCCATATCCGTGGAAATGCCGGTCTCCATGATCAGAGTGGGCGTATTCGCAAAGGACTTGCCGTTCAGCGTCAGATACCAGATGCGCCCCATAGTATCAAGCAGATAATAGCTTGCGCTGGTGGTGGCCATGCTGGCAGTCGCCACGCCGGCCACATAGACGCCGCTGCCCAGTTTACCGGACACGTTCCTGGCACCCACATAGCCGCCGGGATTGCTGAGATCGGCCAGAACAACGTATTTCTCCATGGGGTACACGAAACGATTGCTCGGGGCAGGGGCCAGTTCGCACAGCGCGAAGGCGCAGGCGCCCAGCTCCGTCAGCTCATAGGTGCCGGGATCCACCCGATACAGGGTGGAACCGCTGCCCTCGAAGGAGGCCGCGTACAGATCGCTGCCGCCGTTGGCCACAAAGGCGGAGGCCAGGCCCGCGTCCGCGCCGGCGATCGGCGTCCACTCCGGCACCGTCAGTGTGTTGAAGGAGGAGAAGTAGACGTAGCCCGCCTCATCCCACACGATAGCATTCAAATCCTTGTTGACACTGACCACCTTGACGCTGCATTGCGCCGTCACGGAGGGATCGGCGTTGGAGGCGGCCGTGATCACCGCAGAACCGGCGGACAGCGCCATCACCGTACCGTTTTCATCCACAGCGGCCACGTCGGGATGAGAGCTGGTCCAGGTCAGGCTCTGATCCTCCACCGTCAGCGGCAGGATCGTGGCGGACAGATCCGCCGTGTTGCCCACGAACAGATCCAGGCTGTCGGGATCCAGCTCCACGGAGTTCACCGCATAGGGATCGGAGATCCCGCTGCTTCTCTCAAAGAGATAGACGCTGCCCGTACTGGAGCGCAGATTGAAGGCGTTGCTGTAATAGGTCAGCCAGTAATTGCTGCCATTTTTCAGCTCATGACTCGTACCGTCCCAGGTCCAAGTATTCCGGACGGTGCTGTTGTTTTCCATCGTCAGAGCGCCTTTACCGCTCCTGCGCAGATAGTAGTTGTCGCCGTTGACGAAGGTATAGCTGCCATCGGATTCGCCGACGGTCCAGATGCTGGTCTCGTTGATCCCCTCCGCCAGAACGTAAGCCGCCCCGCCCGCCTGCTTCTGCACGGTCACCGCCTGCTTGGAGACGCTGCTGTTGTTCCGGCTGAGGGCATAGGCGGTACCGAGCTCCGGCGTATTCAGGATCAGGTATTCTCCGCCGGGGTTAAGGCTGTCGGTGAGAACAAAGACCTCGCCCTCCACGTCAGCCCCGGTATCCTCGCTGACCTTTACGGCCCTGGCGGTCTCGTTTCCGGCGTAGTCAGCCGCAAACAGCGCCACATAACCGCCGGCCTTGCCCATGGCCCGGCTCACGTCAAAGCTCAGATGCGCCTCCGGCGCGCCGGGAACTGTCTGGGCATATACCGTCCTGCCGTCCAGGGACACCACGGCCACGTAGGCCAGATTCTGATCGTCACAGGCCGTCACGTGCAGCTGGGTATCCTCCAGCTCGGCGCTGACCACCGTAGGCGCTTCATTGTCGATCACAAAGTCATAGCCCATGAAAGCGCCCCGGCCCAGGCTGTTGTCCTCCAGCAGTTGCCGGAAGCCGCCGGCGCTGAGCAGGCCCGCGGAGTTTGCGGTCAGATCGCCGGCCAGGCTCATGGTATTGTACTCCGGGACCGCGTAGAAGCCCACCCGGATCCGGTCCCCGGCAGACACGCCATAGGCAGAAAGCTTCTGGTTGACCAACCAGGTCATCGGGTCGGTGTTTTTCCAGGTCCGGGCGTCATCGTTGTACCAGAGTCCATCCACCTGGGTCCCGGTCAGATTGCTCTGGAGGACCTGGCTGACCTCGTTGTTCCCGTCCAGCCGGGAAATGGCAAAGCCCGTTCCGGCCGCGCTGCGGAGCAGGGTATAGGTGATGCTCTTCAGGGTCGTATTGCTGTTGATGGCCAGGCGATCCGCGGGGAACTGTGCCTCAGCCATATAGGGGTTGCCGGTGAAAATCGAGGTAACGCCGTTCTGCTTCAGAGTCAGGTAATTGGTCTCGGTGTTTGAGGCATAGGGCGTCTTCGTATCGTCCCCGTGGACCGTATCCGCGTAATACGTATTGTCAAACATGGAGGAATCCGTCCAGCTGCCGTAGAAGGCCAGGATGGGAATGGAGTGCAGATCCCGGATCGCCAGGCCCTCGTCGTCCACGGTGGTGCATCTGACGGTGGTAAAGCCCTGGATGTACGCGCCGTTGGGATACTGCTCATCCAGCGCCGAACGGGTGTAGTCCGGCAGCTCCGCCTTGACGCAGACATAGCGCTTGCCATGGGCGGGCACTCTGCCGTCGGGATAGCTCGGGAATTCCGCCAACCAGTTCAGGAGCCATTGGGCATCCCGGCTGGAGACCTTTCCGTCCTCGTCCAGGTCGGCGCAGCTCAGATCCAGCTCTTCCCCGCTCTTGAGTCCGGTGAGCCAGTCCAGGATCGCCCGGGCGTCCATAGCATCGGTGACCCCGTTCCGGTCCACGTCGTGACCCTGGGGCTGAGAACCCATGGGCTCCCAGTAATAGCTGTCGCTGCAGGCCAGGTCCGCGGTCTCCCGGGACAGATATCCGCCGTCGTTGGTCTGGGTGAACAGGTCCGTGCTGACGGTGAAATCCAGGTCTGTATCGCTCAGATTGTAGATGGTGAAGATATACTCATAGACGCCGGTCCGATCCGGATCATCTCCCAGCTCGGCCTTCACCTTGCCGTCATCCGCCGCGCCGGTACGAGCGGTAAGGCTCTCGCTGTCGGTGATCATGATGACGGACTGAGACGCGATCGCCCGGGAGACGTCCGCCAGGCCTGCGCCCTGCTGCAGGACCGGCAGAACCTGTCCGCCGGGCCGCATGGCGGTAGCGGTGGACATCAGCAGGCTCTGCAGAATGGCCCGCCTGGACCATCCGGCCAGCGCGCTGTTTCTCTCCACCGGATCATGCTCCCGCAGGTACTCCGCCAGGACCGCCGCCAGGCCGGCCATGTGAGGGGCCGCCATGGAGGTGCCGCTCATGGTCTCGTACTGGGTGGAACCGCCCGCGGTGCCGGAGCCGGTATAGTTGGTGCCGAAAACGGAGTAGATGCTGCCGCCGGGAGCCGTGATCTCCGGCTTCATCAGCAGAGAGCCGGGCACGCCCCAGGAGCTGAAATCCGAAATATCGGCGTTCTCCCGGCTGCTCACCAGGCCGCTCTGAATACTGTTGGACACCGTCATGGTTCCGGTGTAGTATTCCAGGCCGCCGGTGGTTTTCTTCTGCCCCAGGGCCTTGATCTGGTCTGCGGACTCCTTGCTGATGCTGGCCACCGGCACGCTTCCGGTGTAGCCGTCCACGGAAGCGCCGAAAATGCCGCTGACATTGTTGGCGATCACCAGCGCCCTGGGCTTGTAGCCGTTTGCATTGGTGGCCTTATTGGCAAAGGAGATCTCGCCGCGGTTGACGATGACGATCTTCCCGTTCAGGCTCTCCGCGCTGTTGACGGCGGAGTAATCCGAGGTCTGCCCCACGGCGTCGATGTATACGAAGCTGAAGCTGCCGGACAGAGAGCCAAAATCTCCGCCGCCGTCAGACGCGGGTTCAAAGAACATGGAAACATCGCCGACGGAAAGCGTGGAGCTTGTTTCGCCGATATTGTCCGCGGAGGCCACGCACAGGCTGTTGATAAAGGTACCGGGAGAACCGCCGGTGTGCATGCTCACGTCCTCGATATACAGCTCCCCTTCGCTGAGCTCCGCCGCCAGATCGGAGGCATTGCCCGCGGAGATGGTCACCACCGCCTTGGGATTGTGGCTCGGATCGGAGAGATTGTTCAGGATCCCCTGATACAGATTGGCATAGGTAAAGCCGGGGGCCGAAGAGCCCAGCGACAGATTGATCGCGTCACAGCCCAGGGTGATCGCGTCCTCGATGGCGACCATATAGTCGGAATCATAGGCTCCGCCGCCCTGGCCAAAGACCTTCATGACCACCAGCTGGGCGTCCGGCGCCATGCCCACCGCGTGGACCTGCTGAGCCGCGTCCACATAGGAGCCTCCGGACGGGATATAGCGGTTGGCAACAGCAATGCCGGCCACGTGGGAGCCGTGCTCGCCCTTGCTGTCGCTCAGGTGATCGATCGTCTGATTCAGATCCCGGTAGTTATAGCCAAAGGGGATCTTGCTGCTGAAATACGCGGGATTACTCGCGTGCAGCGTCATATTCGCCCAGGTGCTCGCGTCCATCAGATCGTAGTCGGACAGCGAAGCGCCGTCCTTGGTCAGGGAGTACTCAAAGGCCCCGCTGTCAAAGGACTGGTGTGTGGGATCCACGCCGGTGTCGATGACCGCCACCTTGCTGCCGGCGCCGGTATAGCCCTCGGACCAGGCCGCAGCGGCGCCCACCATAAACTGGCTGGTGTTGGCGGTGTTGGGATCCATGACCTCCACGCTCTGGGCGGAGTACTCATTCTCCCGCTGTACATCCAGGACCCCGGGGATCCGGCGGATCCGCTCCATATCGGCAATGCGTACGTAGCAGGAGATCGCGTTGGCCGCCAGGGTGATATTCCACCGCACGTTCAGATCATAGCCGACCTGACTTTCGATAGCGGCCGTCATCTGCTCCTGTTGGGAGATCAGGCTCCGGCGGTAACTGTTGGCCGCGCTGTTCAGGCCGATCCCGTCCAGAGCATAGCCCGCGTCCATGGCGGAGGGCTCCTCCAGAAAAACGGAGACTCGCACCAGCTCGGTCAGGTCCTGCATCTCCAGCGGTTCCGGGTTCAGGAACTGCTCCTCATCCTGCTGCCCCAGTCTGGGAATGTGCAGACTCTCCGGATCCAGCTCCTCCAGCTCCAGCTCAATTGCCTGGTCCGCAGGCAGCGTGGCCTCTTCCGGCTCCGCCCCCTCCTCTATATCCAGGGCAAAGCCGCTGACTCCCAGGGACAGGAACAGCGTCACTGCCAAAAGCAGCGCCAGCAGGCGTCTGAATTCTTTACCCATTCTAAGTTCTCCTTCTCTATGCTCATCCCGCAGCTCGGGTGTTCGAAGCTCTGGTTTTTACTGCCGGAAATACACGTTTGCCGCCTGGTTGTACAGGTAGATCGCCTTCACCAGGTTCAGCAGATCCTCATCCGAGGTATAGTTGAGCGTATCCCAGCAATAGCTCAGCGCGCAGTAGTCGGTGTGGAAAATCTCCCGATCTCCATCCAGGATCCGAATCGTATGGGAGGTATCCAACTGAGCCGCGGCGATCCCGGACAGCGCGATATCCAGATACTCTCCGTTCTGTCTGGGCGTGACCTCTTCCTCATCCAGCAGGAAAACATAGTCGGCCATACTGCCGGAGTTTAGCTTGAAATAGTGACGCATAATGGTGTTGGTCTCCACCGTCAGGGAACTGCCGTAGAACTGTATGCCGGCGTCAGACTCCTGGCTCACCGTGGCGGCATAGGGCCGAAGATCCTCCGCCGTCACCTGATCCACATTCCCTCTGACCGGAGCCAGCTTATCCAAATCCCGCTGGAAATGGATCTGCGCATACCGGCCATAGTCAGACATTGCCTTCACAAGGTCCAGCAGCTTCGGATCGCTCATATACTGCAGCGCAAGCTCCAGATAATCGCGCACCGTAGCGGTCACACCGTCGGTGTAGATGCGCCCGCCCTTCTCAATGTTGACCTGGCTGCCGTCCCCATGGAAGGCGCGAACGATCGCCCCCTGGTTCATGTCCGGCGCCGCCCGGTCCACGCTGAAGCGGTACAGGGTCAAGCCGTCTTGGACCTTGCTGAGCGCTTCGGATACCGGGAACACATTGCTGTCCACGGTGATGTAAGCCTCACTGTCCTGCAGGAAGGAATCAGAGAAGGCCAGGTAAGTATTCAATCCGATGTTGCCGGCGGCTGACAGGCTGCTGCCGTAATCCAGGACCTCCGGCGCCTCCACCACGACCACAGCTCCCGCTGTCTGCGTAAAGCTCTCGATCTTGTCGCCGTCGCCGTCATACAGGCCCCGCCAGTCTCCGAAGCGCAGGCACACCTCGCTTCTGCCGAGAGGGGCGTCATCCGCCACGCGAAAGCGCAGGCCCACCAGCTTCTCGCCGGTAAAGCTCTCGGTACTGTACCAGAACAGCACGCCGTCCTGGGCGATGGTCTCCACGTCCCAGGTCCCCAGTTCCGTCTTGGGGGCGGCCGACAGCAGGGTCAGCACCGCCGGATCATAGGCCACCTCGGCGCTGATCCCCTTCAGTCCGGCGTTGTCCTGTACCGACAGCACCAGTTCCACCTCGCGGCCGGCTGCGCTGTTTTCTTCCGACAGACTGAGCGCTGGGCCGTCCGCCGCCTGCGCCACAGGCAGGCACAGGGCGAAGATCAGCACAAGGCTCATCCAGGCGCACAAGATTCGTTTCATGTTCATGTCCTCACTTCTCTGTGATCTCGAAAACCGGCTGAGCCGGTCAATCCTCCACCAGTTCCATCAGACCCAGGCCCAGGTTCATCATAAACGCCACCCGGCGGCCTCCAAAAGCCACCGCCGGCGCCGGCGGGACCGTGACGCGAAAGCCCATCTGTTCCAGGCTTTCGATCTCCCCTTCCAGATCCTCCGTGCCGTAGCAAAAATGATAGGGAGTGGGGCCCAGCTTGCTCAGATAGCTGTCCACCGGGGAGGGCAGCGTTTTGTCCAGCGGGGCCACCAGCTCGATCCGGACTCCGTCTTTCCCGCCGAACTGCAGCAGCACATTCCGGTCCGGGTCCTCCACCGGCTCCTCGAACCGGAACCCGAGAGCCTCGAAGGCCGCTCTTGCCCGGTCGAGCCGCTTGACCGCATATCCGATATGGTCGATCCTCATCCTTGTCTCCTCCGGCCTCAGGCCTCGAACCGAACGCTCTCATAGAGGCTGGTGTCCGGTTTTTCAAAGCCGCATAGATTCAGCTCGTAGCGCTTTCCCTGTTCCGATTCCGCGGTCAGGGTAAAGCCCAACCGGTCGTACAGTTCCCGCACCGGAGCGTTCTTCGCGGTGGGCCTGAATTCTCCGATCAGCTTGTCCGCTCCCGTAAGACTGGCGGCCAGCTCCCCCACAATGATATTCTCCAGATTCCGGCCCATAACCCGGCAGCTCATGAGAAAGCTGTCGATCCTGACATTTCTGTTCTCCCGGGCCAGGATCACCACGCTGATCAGGCCGCTGTCTCCGTATTTATCTCCCGCATGGACCACGTAGACCCGATGGTCCTCCGTGGCCGCCATTTCGGCGATCTCCGCCTGGGTGTAACGCTTCGTGGTCAGATTGAACTGGTTGGTTTTGCCGCACAGCTGGGCCGTCCGCTCCAGCTCCTCAGGCCGCATCCGGTGGATGTCCGCCCGCATATGCAGCTTGGCGATATAGTCCTCCAGGTTCAGGCTCTCGCTCTCCTCCTGGCGGCGCATGGCCTCGCTGCGGTACATCTGGGTCTTCTTCCGGTCCTCATCCAGAACTTTCAGCGGCTGGAAGTATTCCCTCCACAGCCCTTCGGCAAAGCTCAGCAGCGAGGAGCTGTCCTCCGGAAATTCCGGCACCGTCACCTCCGGGCATTCGCCGGCCACCACCGCCCGCTCCACCGGGTTGTCGTCCACAAACAGGATCCCTCCCGGGGTCAGGTTCAGCTCTCTGGCAATGGATTTCAGGTTGGCGGCCTTGTTCTCCCAGTTGATGCGCCGGGCCACAAAGTCTTCCTCCCGCAGCAGCATGGCCGGATGCTTTTGGATGGCGCTGTCGGCGTCCTCCTCATTGTTCTTGGAATCAATAGCCAGGACCACGCCCCGCCGCCTCATCTCCAGCAACTGCCGCTGGAAATCGTAATAGCGCTGTCCTTCCTTGTGATCGGACAGTTCGATCCCCTCCAGGCCGTCCTCACCGATGACGCCGCCCCAGAGGGTGTTGTCCAGGTCCAGAACGATCAGCTTTTTCCGGGACGTAAAGGCGGCCCGCAGCCCCCGCTCGATCTCCTGGGATACCAGGTTCAGGCCGTCCCGGGAATAGGGCATGCTGCTCAGATACCACATTTTATCGGAGTAGACGGTCTTCCGCCCATACTCCGCGATCAGATCCGCAAGCTCCAGCAGGCAGAGGTTAGCGTGATCTTCCATCAGACTCTGCAGAAAACGCAGCCAGTCGGCCTCCAGTTCCGGGCCGAAGCCCGGCTCGGAGAAAGCTCGGATCCGGTTTTCCCGAATATCCAGAGTGCTGACAAAGACAGGTCTGTCCCCGATCGTCCGGCACAGGGCCCGCACCGCCTGCTTCCACAGGTCGATCCGCTCCTCGGCCATCTCGCGGTTCTGCCAGGAACGGCATTCGGTTCCGTCCAGCAGGACTACCACCGCCTCCGCGCCGAAGGCATAGAGCCCGGAACCGGGTGCGATGCTCTCCTGCACCCAGGTATCAAAGCCCTCCGGCAGATAGATCTCGTAATCTCGCCGGAGCTTGGCTGCGATCAGATCGGCGGTAATATTGGACAGCAGAGCGATCTTCCGTTTCTCCGGATGCGCCATGATATCCCCTCCTACTTCTTTGTTGTGGTCGGTCTCTTTCAGGCGATCAGCGCGTACAAATCCCCCAGGGTTTTCACATCGCCCAGCTTTTCCATGGGAATGGACGCGTCATACTCCGCCTCCAGTTCCATCACCAGGGTCAGCATCATCAGGGAATCCCATGGCTCGTACTCTTTGTACGCGGTCTCCGCGGACAGTTCTTCCGGCTCAACGCCCATAATATCCGCAACAAACGCAAGAAACTGTTCCATATCGGTCCTCCAAAAAATTAGTTAGAACTTTACCAGCTTGGCGGGGTTGCCCAGCACCTTGACGCCGTCCCGAAGCCGCGTCATCACGGTACTGCCCGCACAGATAAACACATCGTTTCCGATCCGGGAATCCGGCACCACCTGAGAAGTGGAGCCCATGAACACCCGGTCGCCCAGGGTGCAGCGCCCGGTCACATCACAGTGGGCGCTGATGGTGCAGTACTCCCCCAGCACGGAGTCGTGGGCCACCGAAGAGTACATGTTGATAATGCAGCCGTCGCCGATCCGGGCATTGTCGGAGATCAAGGCGAAGGGATAGATGATCAGGCCCTCGCCCAGGTCGCAGCTGTCGGCGATCACGGCGCTGGGATGGATCAGGTTGACCAGCCGGGCCCCGCGAGCCTTCAGCTTGTCCGTTACCATCTTACGCCCTGTGGAATCCCCGATGGCGACGACGAATTCATCGTCTTCGCCGATCTCATATCCGTCAATGGTGTCCAGAACGGGAACGTCACACTTTTTTCCCTTCAGGGGGTCCGGGTAGTCGCACAGAAAGCCCTTGATGTTCCAACGCTCTCCAACGCGGTTTACGTCCTTGGCCCACTGCAGCGCTTCCCTGGCGCAGCCGCCCGCTCCTACGATCACCAGGTTCTTCTTCATTCTCATACCTCACATCAAAGTACATTATTGATTTAGTATACCTGTTTTCGTTCTGTTTTGCAATCGCATCCGACATTTTTGCCCGTCACACACGCCACAAATTTTCAGATTCCCTTGTCTCGTTTTTTTGTTTCCTCCGACAAACCAAAGCGCAGCGGCCACCGGAGAGGCTCATCTCTCCGGCAACCGCCGCGTGTGTGATATTTTGTTTGTGGAGAAATCTCTGTTTGAAGGTTGCAAATGCGAATGTACAAGATGTCAGTGCACATCAATCATGTTCAAACAACTGCAGCTTCGCGTAAATCTGCTGTCGCTGCTCGGCTGCCGAAAGCACACTCTTTCGGAAAACATTCTTTTTTCGTCCGCTGAGCACATCGACAAAGTATCTGACGCATTCCATCAGGAAGCCGATCGGGAGCAACACCGGAACACGCCGGAAGAACGGATATTCGCGCTTCGCCTTCTCCCAGACACTGATCGCCGCGTTGGTCCACATATTTCCTGTCTTGATTTGCCTCGTGGCAACATTGCGAATCAATTTCATCTCTTTTGGCCGCCAGGCATCCTTCCGGCCGAAGTTCCCTCCGGTCAGGATATCCTCCAACAGTGTCGCACACAGATCCTTATCCGCCGCTGCGCACCAAGCCCGAGGAGAGCAGCCGAAATAGCTTACGCCGATCTGGCTCAAGGTCTGAGCAAAAGTCCACAACCCGCAGCGCTTCAGCGGTTCTTCGAACATCGCACAGAATTCCTTATCCGTCAGTCTGTTTTCGAACACCAACCAATCGCAAAGATGCCTCAGGCCGACACCGCTACCTGTCAGGTGGGCCGCGGTATGCAAAAGCAGCACCATCCCATGATGGAACGCAGACGGAGCCATCCATGTTCCGTCCGCCTCTTCAACCTGGGTTGCCTGATCCAGCAAATCTGATAGATACGTCCGTACTATGTCGCCGTTTTCATTTGGAACCCCGGGCGGCGCCCAGTGCAGCTCCAATTCCGTGTCATCTCTCTGATAGGCCCAGTGGAACTCATGTTTCTCCGCATTCTGGATCTTGGTAAAGCCATCCGCCTCCAGCAAAGCAGCAACCTGTTCCACCCGCTCCTCGGCTACAAGGAAATCCACATCCCCCATCGCGCGTTCCGCAGGTTCTGGATAATAGCGGGCCGACGCCATACCCTTGAGGATCACATAGGGGATCCCCTGCGACGCCAAAAGGCGATGAAGTTCAAAGTGATCGAACCTGTTTCGAATATTGGTAGTAAGGCTAAGCAAAGCGTATTGATCATACTCTGCGCGCTTTTCTTTTGGAATCTTCTCAGGCATGGTTTCCTTCAGCCAGGCATACACGATTGAGAATACCGTTTGTTTCCGGGCCTCCTGGAGCAGTGCCTCCCAGTCCTCTGCACTGAGCCTTTCCCCTGCCTTAATGATTGTCGTATTCTCATCCGAGCCAAAAAGACGTTGCCCGAGGATGTTAATCAATTGTTGTTGTAATTCTGTCATGTTCCTCTCCGATAACACAAGCACTTCATTTCAGCCATCTTCCCTATACTCCATTAGGCAGCTAATCGCACACATACCGTCCGACCTATCCATTTTATTGTGCTAAATGCCCAACTGGCATAATGCAGCCGTGCCATCTTTGTTCACCCTTTACTTGAACTTGATGGCCTTTTTTTCTCTCGCCCAGTCATCGTCAAAGGGTAGCCCTAAAATATGCACATCCCTTTCCATAGGCTTAATCTCTGCTCTTCCACAGTACCGGAAGATAAGTTGGTCTGCAACTGCTGGATAGCTGATTTTCTTTTCCGACACCTAACATTCTGATCCGCGCAGAGACTCGGCTCGTTACGATTGTAGGCACCTTTGGAATAAGGGATGTGGGCGTAGAAAGAGGCAGAGCGGATGTTTAGTTCCGCACAGATCTCGTTCATATCCTTCCCATCTTCCATCTACTGTGGCACTACGCAAGATGTGCCTGATGAATAGAATCCACCCGTGATAAGAAGACGTTTCAACTTTATGACCGCTACACCCATCTCTTCCGCTATGGAGTTCATTGAAGGGAGGTCGTCAGGTCTAGGAATCCTATCATCAAATGGTTCGATGAGAAGATCGCAGGCCTGACTGACCATCTCAGCGATCTCCGCCTTCGTATCCACATTTGGTTTCTTCTTAGGTCTTCCACGCGGCATTGTAATTCAGCTCTTTTTTCTTCGTAACCTATACGGATTGTAACATAAAAAGCGACAAAGCACAAAATTTTTCTTCGCAACCTATATATTTATCCCCGAGAAAAAACCGGAAGTCGCCCTCCGGCTCTTTCTCAAAACTCAATCCTTATCTAATCCCTTCTCAATCCTGTACTTCTTTGCATCTTTAAAGAAGCTCCAAATCATCAAAATCATGATTATTCCAATAGGGAAGGCGCTAATGATGCTCACAGACTGGATGTTATTCATTGAACTCTCACTGAACACTAGAGCGATTGGCAGAACGATCAGTAGCAGGCACCAAAGCAATGTGATCATCGTGTGTGGTTTCTCGTTCTCCCCAAGGCTCTTATAGCTGTAGCAGGCGGCTGTATAGGCAATGCTGTCAAAGCTTGTCGCATAGAACAGGATCATGCAGAGCATTGTAATTATGAGAATTAATGGAGCCGCAGGCATCGTCTTAACGATGTTGATAATCAAGCTGTAAAGGTCACCACTCTCAGCATACTGAGCGATGAAATCACCCTTCCCTGCAATCTGTGCACCTAGGCCATAGTTACCGAGTATAATGAAAGAACTGATCGTGGAGCCGACGCCGAATATGTAACCTCCAAGAACAACCTGCTTGATCGTCCGCCCGCGACTTATATTACCAATGAAGAACGGAGCGCAGATGCACCATACCATCCAATAAGCCCAGTAGTAAATCGTCCAATCTTGCGGGAAGTTATTACTACGCACCGGGTCCATGTATGTAGAAAGTCCGAAGAAATTCTGGAACAGCTTACCAAGACTCTGCACACCGTTTTCGATGATGAAGCGGCCTTGTCCACCGATCAGCAGCACGAGAATCTGTAAGCCGAAGAACAGGTAGATACAGAGTTTTGCCAGAAAGCTGATGCCTTTGAATCCGTGTAGGACTGCATAGGTGTATACTGCGCAAGTGATCAATAGAATAATAATCGTAACAACAGTACGGCTGATGGTAATTCCAAACAAAGTTACGATGATCTCAGCCATCAGAGGTGTTGCAACAGAAAAGGTAGTAGCGGTACCAGCAAGCAGCGCGAAGAGCGCAAAAAGGTCTATCACTCTTCCAAGCAGTCCATGCGCATGCTTCTCACCGATTACAGGCATACACGCCTCAGAATATCTCTGTTTATCTCTCTTCCGGCAGTGGAGCATGAAACCAAAAGCTACAGCAAGGACAAGATAGAATGACCAAGGAATAAAGCTCCAGTGGAACAGCGGAAAAACACCAGCCCACTCAAAGATTCCTCCCTCCATCTCGGCAATGTGAGGATTCGTCGCGTACATAGTCCACTCAGCGAAGGAGTAGAACAGGATATCCGCAGCAAGACCACAAGTGAACATCATGGAGCCCCATGTAAAGAAGTTATACTTCGGCTTCTCATTCTGTGCACCGAGAACAATATTGCCATACTTGCTGAAGGACAAGAAAAGAGAAACAATCAGGAAACCCATGCCGATTATGATGTAGTATGATCCTAAAGTGTCTCCGAAGAAGAATCGAACCTGACTGATAACACCGTTAGCCTGTTCCGGAAAGATGAACAGATAGATAGCCAATCCCATAATCAGGATGAAAGGCACCAGTGTGATCATCCAGTCTATCCTGCTCTTGTCCGCTGTTCTCTGTTTTTCGCTCATTTTTTCCTCCTTCAATTCCTGCTTTGCAAGTTTGTTGTCCTGCTACTGCAGGAAATTGTGATAACTGTAATCAATAGCCACAAGTTCGTCCAAACCGTCTATTTCGATGATATCGCCGCTCTTCATCTCCCGGATGCCAAGAGTAAAGTCATTAAAATGACAGAACATTGCAACATCATCCCAGTAGATTTGTCTGTTTCCTCGATCAAATTCATATTCAAGGTATTTCCTAAGTTTTTTTCCATCCTCAGCCGTCCAGCGTGAGATTGAATAAAGCTGCCATCCATGATCTCCTCCGGTCCTGGAACAGGAGGAAACCACTCCATTCTTCACATCCATCAGCCACTCATTAGTCTTGCCTTCACACCATACGGCATTGTAACCGGAAAGTATGAAGTGCGGATCTAGGATATCCGGGTTGTAGATAATCTGATCTCCATCAAGGATGATACAATCACTAAGGTGTTCTCTGGCTACATAGAGGGAACTGATGTTGTTACAGGTATTGTAGTACGGGTTTTCAATAATACAAACATTTCCTCGATCCGAAGCCCACTCGTAAAACTGTTCCTTCAGATGACCGACTACAACATAGATTTCGTTTATGCCATTCTGGTTCAACCCGTCCACAACCGTATCGATCATTCTGACACCGTTCACCTTGACCAGTGGCTTCGGAGTTGTAAACGTCAGCGGTTGCATCCGCTTGCCTATCCCAGCAGCCATGATTATTGCACGTTTTACCAGATGCGTTTCTTCTGTCATACCTCTGTTGCCTCCTCCATCAGTTCTTTAGCATATCTATAGTAGTCCTTAGCGAATCGATACTGACGGAGTGAGTACTCACCAAACTCTACGCCAAGTTTTCTCTTGAATTCGCACCAGTTTGACCAAAGAAGACCACAGGAGGCAATATAGCAATAGATTTTTGCCCGTGTAATTCGATCACACTTACCCTCGAAATAGATGTCTATCAGCCTATCGCATTGTCGTTTGTTGTAAAGACTGTAAATGCAGAACATCGCTATATCCACATGCGGATCCTGCATACCAGAGTACTCCCAGTCGGTCAGTTGTAGCTTTTCTTCCTCACCTTCGGAAGTGTAGAACAGAAAATTATCCGGGACAGCATCAATGTGCGTCAAGCACCAGTCCTTCTCCAAGCCATCTATAAACTGCCTTAAACTCAGCACATTTTCTTTAGTTCTGGCATAATCCCGGTAAATGGAAGATTCTCCCTCCCACAGACTCTCATAAAATTCAATCTGACCAAAGATATCAAAAGTGTGAGGAACGGTTAGCTTCATTTGATGAAACTCTCTCAGTTTTGCCATACAACGCTTTAGGTCTTTAACGTTCTCACTGTCGCATACTCTCACACCATCCAGGAACTTCGTAATCTTGTATCCATTCTCTGGATTAATATAAACCGGATCATCACAGAGGCCTAAACCACTGATTACCCGAAAAACCTCGGCCTCTTGTTTTCTGTTGATCAACTGATCCGTTCCTTCACCTGGAACCCTCATAATGTATTTTGCATCAGCAGCCGTGAAAAGGAAGGACCTGTTCGTCATGCCTTTCTTTAATACCGTAATATTAGAAATTTCTTCTTCCTTACATGCCAGTGCCTTAGCTATTGTCTTTATCGCATCAGACTTCAAATGGTTAGAATCAGCGTCAAGATCGCGGAGCTGTTCATATGTATTTATCTCGACCACATCGGTACTGCGTACTACCCTGGCCTGAACGATCATCCGGTCCTTCTTGTAAAGTGTTGTTTCCCAGAATTGACCCGCGTGATCCTCATCATCCAGTGCTGCTAGCTTATCTCTCACAATTCCTGATTCCGGCTCCAGGAGGTAGCTGATACCAATCATTGCATTTCCGGCATCTTTATCCGGAATGGTCACTAGTTCCATCTTTCGATTGACACGGACCGTACTCTCCTCTTCAATTAGGTCGCTCACCATATACCAAGAATAGAGTTCTGTAGCAGAGAACGGATTAGAGTCACACCAGATGTCACACGGGATGATATATGTATTGTGAATGCGGTCGGCAACAAGGGAAAGCGAGTGCAGGTTGTTGCGTGTTGAGTAATCAGGGTTGTATACTAAATCTACACCCTCATCAATCAGGTACTCAAAACTGTCTTTCATGAATCCAACGACCACTGTAATATCATTGATACCAGCCGCTTTCAGCTGATCGACAATCCTATCAATCAGTCTTTCTCCATTCACTTCCAACAGAGCCTTAGGGGTTGAGAGGTTGATCGGAACCATCCTCATACCAAACCCTGCTGCAAGAATGATGGCATTCTTCGGTGCTTTCTCCTTAATCTCCTTTTTAGCTTTTGCTGTCAGATGTGCATTCTCAGATAGATATCCATCCTCTATGAGCTGACGCAGGGACCTATTTACCACGCCGACTGAATGGCCGGACGCTTCTGCAAGAATACGCTGATTTATAAATGGCTCGTATAGTAGCGTTCGCAAAATGTCAGATTCTTGTAAATTCATGAACATTTATCCTTCCTAATTTCGTGAACAATAGAATATTTGAAAAGGGGAGGACAAGCTCCCCTATGAGGTTTTCAATATCTTACCTTTCCTTCCGCTACTGCTTTCAAGTGCTCACCGTAGGGGGATTTTCCGTAGGCTTTAGCGGATTCGAACAACTTATCTTTATCAATGAAACCGTTGATGTATGCAATTTCTTCTGGTGCAGAGATCACTATGCCCTGCCTGGACTGGATCGTCTCTACGAAGTTAGCGGCTTGGAGGAGTGAGGACATAGTCCCAGTATCGAGCCACGCAAAGCCGCGGCCGAGGAGTTGAACATCGAGAAGTCCATCCTTCAGATACATCTCGTTCAAGGTGGTGATCTCAAGCTCGCCACGAGATGATGGTTTCACCTGGTTAGCTCTGTCGCTCACTCCTGCCGGATAGAAGTAAAGCCCAGTAACTGCATAATTGCTTTTCGGCTCCTTCGGCTTCTCCTCGATGGATAAGGCACGGCCTTCCTCATCAAACTCAACCACACCAAACCGCTCAGGATCAGGAACATAGTATCCAAACACGGTCGCTCTTCCGTTCTCCTCCGCGTCTTTCACAGCCGCTTTAAGGAGCGTCCGGAAGCCATTCCCGTAGAATATGTTGTCGCCAAGAACCATTGCTCCGGCTTCTCCGCCGAGGAACTCTTCACCAAGAATAAACGCCTGTGCAAGACCATCCGGAGAAGGCTGAACCTTATAGCTCAGACTAATTCCGAACTGAGATCCATCTCCCAGCAGCGCCTCAAACCGAGGTGTATCATCCGGAGTGCTGATGATCAGGATCTCCTTAATCCCTGCAAGCATGAGCGTGCTCAGCGGGTAATAGATCATGGGTTTATCATATATTGGGAGAAGCTGCTTCGAGGTCACTTTGGTCAAAGGATACAGGCGGGTTCCGCTTCCGCCAGCTAATACAATACCCTTCATCGCTTACCTCCACTTCTCAGCCCAGTCGAAGCTTTGCTCTTTAAACCCAGGATGCTTGCCGTCTTTCTCACTAGTCTTATATTCACAATCCAGCTTCGGCCATTCCACTGCCAAATCCGGATCGTTCCAAGGGATTCCGCCTTCGGATGTCGGATCGTACACATCTGTGCACTTATAGGTGAAGGTGGCAGAGTCCGAAAGAACCAGGAAACCGTGTGCGAACCCAGCAGGAATCCAGAACATCTGCTTCTTCTCAGAGTCCAGTGTCACACCAACATACTGACCATATGTAGGGCTTCCCGGCCTCACATCTACAGCTACATCATAGACACATCCGCTCGTCACTCTAACCAGTTTACCCTGTGTGTGCTCCTTCTGGAAATGGAGACCTCTCAACACTCCTTTGCTGCTGCAACTCTCATTGTCCTGTACAAACACAGTCGGAATTCCGACAGCTTCAAAATCCGGAGCTTTGAATGTTTCTGCGAAGTAACCCCTGCTGTCTCCAAATACCTGTGGCGTGATTACAAACACACCTTTGATTGCCTGTTCTTCAAACTTAAACATTGCTTATATCCTCTATGTCCGGCCATGCGGCCTGTGATTATAGTTCTGCTTCCGCAAGATAACGGCGAACAGCGTCTTTCCAATCCGGAAGCGGAGTGAAGCCGTTCTTTACCAGCTTGGATTTATCAAGCCGGGAGTTAAACGGACGAGCTGCGACGGAGAGTCCGTATTCGGCAGTTGAAACGGGAACCACCGTAGTGGTGAGCCCATACTGCTTATAGAATTCACAGCAGAAATCGTACCAGCTGATATAACCACCTTCGTTGGTCGCGTGGTAATAACCGTACTTCTCCGTTTCGATCATATCGACCAGAAGCCGCGCCAGATCCAGCGTATATGTCGGAGTACCGATCTGATCGTTAACCACTCGCACGGTGTCGTGGGTCTTTCCAACATTGATCATCGTCTTGATGAAGTTCTTCCCGTTGAGGCCGAAGACCCAAGCGATACGGACGATGAAGAACTTCTCCAGCGTATTGGCTACCGCCATCTCACCATCCAGTTTGCTCTGTCCGTAGACATTCAGCGGAGCGTAGCACTTATCGTCTGGCTCCCAAGGCCGCTCTCCCTGTCCATCGAACACATAGTCGGTGGAAAGGTACAGCATCTTAGCATCGGCGGACCGAGCCGCTTCAGCTATATACTGTGTTCCCAGTGCATTGATGGCATGCACCTTTCCCTTATTGGCGGGATCTTCCGCACCGTCCACATTAGTCCAAGCAGCACAGTGGATGATTGCATCTGGTTTGATTTCATCTATGGTACGGGCGACCGCATCCCTGTCTGTAATATCCAGTTGAACATATGGCGCGCTCACAACGGCGCTATTATCCTGAATTCCCGCATAAGCGGCCTGTATATCAGACCCTACAGCTTCATGTCCGCGACCGGCCAGATTATTGACCACATCGTGCCCGAGCTGTCCTCCAACTCCTGTTACAAATACCCTCAAATCGTCTGCTCCTTTATAACTCTGACCACTACCGCTGCAAATCGCGGCATGTCCACGCTTCAATAGCTCCTTGACAACATCATGTCCCAATTGTCCATTCACACCAGTTACGAAGATTTTCAACTATACCTTTGCCTTGGATCGGCTCCTATTTCCGTCTTTTCCACACCGTTGTCGCTCTTTTCAGGTGGTGTAGTTACCTGTTTCCGTACATCTTTTCGTAGTAGTTCTGATACTCACCACTGATGATTTCTTCCCACCACTGGCGGTTTTCCAGATACCACTTTATTGTCTTCTTAATGCCATCCTGGAATTTTGTTTCCGGCAGCCAACCTAATTCTTCATGGATCTTAGTCGGATCAATCGCATAGCGCAAATCATGCCCTTTCCTATCTGTCACATAAGTGATGAGGCTCTCGTCCTTACCAAGCTCATGGATAATCAGCTTTACAATATCAATGTTCCGCATCTCATTGTGGCCACCGACATTGTATACCTCGCCGATGCGTCCCTTGTGGAGAATCAGATCAATAGCCTTACAATGGTCTTCCACATACAGCCAATCACGAACATTAAGTCCTTCACCATAAACGGGCAACGGCTTATCATTTAGGCAGTTGGCAATCATCAAAGGGATGAGCTTTTCAGGGAAGTGGTATGGCCCATAGTTGTTGGAGCAACGGCTAATGGTGATCGGCAAGCCATAAGTGCGGTTATATGCCTGAACCAGCAAGTCAGCCCCGGCTTTAGAGCTCGAATACGGAGAACTGGTATGTATCGGAGTAGCCTCTGTGAAGAACAGATCAGGACGATCGAGAGGTAGATCTCCGTATACCTCATCGGTGCTGACCTGGTGGTACCGAACGTTCCCAAATGCTCTGCAAGCGTCCATCATTGTAGCTGTGCCGATGATATTGGTCTGAAGGAAGATTCCCGGGTTTTCAATAGACCTGTCCACATGACTTTCCGCCGCAAAATTGATCACCGCGTCCGGTTTCTCTTCCTCGAAGAGAGAAAAGACTCCTTCCCTATCGCAAATGTCCAATTTGCAGAACCGGAAGCTCGGATTATCCATGACAGACGCAAGCGTAGATAGATTTCCTGCATATGTCAATTTATCAACACAGATTACCCTATCATCCGGATGTTCTTTCAAATAGTAGTGAATGAAATTCCCGCCGATGAAACCGGCTCCGCCTGTGACTATGATGGTCATTTTTGTTCTCCTTCTTCCAACAATTCGATTTCTTTTAATTATGGACTTTTTTCCTCGACTGTATTCCTGCCCTAGTTTTCCTTATCACCGTTACTATATCTTTTCGATAAAACATAAATAAAACTATACCGTATGCTAGTGCACTCGACAAAACGCAAAGTACAATGTTAATGAAAGGATTGTATATAAAGCGATTAATAAAAAAACAAATCAGCAAAATTGGAATGCCACCCACAACCCCTGCAATAATTGGTTTCCGTATCCCACACAATTTAATACTTTTACAACATACAGCTGCAATGACTACCATTGTAATTTCTGCTAATAATGTTGTGAATGCAGCAGCATTTTCTGCATATATAGGAATAAGGACAAAATTCAATCCAATATTAATGAGAGCACTCACGACAGTAGCAATCATTACTTGTTTTTCCAGTTTCAATGGGATCATAACAATATTAATAAAAAAGTTAGCCAGCATCGCAGGTATTAAGGCAATTGCAAGAATTGCTAGAGAGGATGATGCTTGAACATATTCTGATCCAGAAAAAAGCAAAACAAGATTTCGTCTAATCATGAACAGCCCTACTGAGCATGGGATCAACAATAGTATCGTAATTATAAGTATGTTGTTATACCTTTCAAATGCTTTGATCTTATCATTTGCTAATTCATTCGATATTCTTGGAATGACAACAATAAAAGCTGCATTTATTAACTGTTTTACTAATTGATAGAATTGAGTTGATACTCCGTAATAGCCAACTGAAGCATCGCTCGCATATATACGAAGAATTGTTACATCTGAGTTAATATATATAAATGTAGCTATTGTACAAGCAAATAAATAGAAAATAGGTCTGATATGCTTAATTAAGGCATGGCTATACGCCAATTTGGGATATATTCCCAATTGTTTCCTAATATGAAATATATTGAGTATATTTGCTAAAACACCACCAAACACACTCACAAATGCATATTGTGAGATATCATCAGAGCTCCTTACCAAGATAAACAAAAGCAAAACAGCTGCTGTTTGGCTTAGAACATATCTGATGGTAATATAGAAATAATCTTCAAAAGCACTATTTATCCAGTCTGTACCTAATGTTGTAAAAATGACAGACAGGCTGATAATCATTATCCAAAGAGAATATTCACGGAGCATTGGGATAAATGTGACTATCACAAATAGCACTACATAAGCCACAACAGTCGTTGAAACATTTATTGTGAATATCTCATTGACCAGAGAATTCAGTTTCTTTCTGTCTTCCCTTACACGTGCGCATTCTCTAACGGCATATCGAAGTATCCCGGCAGCTGCGATATAAGAGATATAGTTTACAATTGAAACACTGAATGTGTATTTCCCATAGTTTGTAGCGCCAAGAATTCTTGTGGCATAAGGAAAAGTTATCATCGGAAAGATGATAGAAAACAGCTGCTTAATAACACTCAGAACAGCATTTGCTTTAACTGATTTATGCTTCTTCATCTCTGTCATGCCTGAAACATCCTTTGCCCACCGTACTAAGGCAGGCTGTCATTTATTCTATAAATCGTATATTTAACACGCGGTGATGATCGCGGCTTTCCGTAGGGGGAAGATCAAGATAATCTGCCCCATAATCACTCAACAACACTTTATCAGGATGATTTGGGCAAGGGACTATAACACTTTCAAATGAAATAGTCTTGAGCGGAAATATATCTTCGCTACGATAAATATACCCTGGACTGACCCCTTCGTATCCCAATGAGATGTTTTTTTTCCCTTTAAACCGACTAAGAAATTTAAGTACAGGAATGATTATATTTCTGGAAATTAAAAATACACAATTACTCAAAAAATCATTTCTTCCTAACAGTACTTTTTCATTAAACCCCATGGTCTTAGCAACAAGTTTTTTCCCACCTTCAATAACCCCATATTCATAAGGAAACAAATCAATTTGGATTCCATGATATTTACGTTGATTATGTTGAAACTCATCCTTAACGTATTCAGAGTGCAGATCCCGAAGAACGTTATAATATCTTACAAATCCTTTATCAATAGTATGATCTTGGACAACATAAGGATAATCTCCACTATTAATGATCTTTCTAAGTTTTTTCATGTCTCGATCATTAATGTATACATCCATATCATCATCCCAAGGAATAAAGCCACCATGACGGACTGCCCCCAACAGAGTACCAAATGCAATGAAATATGTGATGTCGTTTTCTTTGCATATTTTATCCAGGAAAACCAGCATCTCGGTCATTCTATTTTGGGCTTTCCTTAACACACTACCTTCATAATTGTAGTTTGCTTTAAGTGTGCTTTCACTTTCTCCTGTATTGAAAACCTTATCTTCAATCATTCAACAATTCTCCCAATGAATATGATGCTACTTTCCTTCCCTAAATTCTTTTGCTCCATCCATATAAAACTTCAACAATTGAGAAAAAGAGTAGTTCCCATCTCTCTTCTTATAGGCTTGAAGGAAGACTCCGATTCTGCTCAAAATTGGAAAGTTAGCTGCTAGAAGAGCGCCTTTATCTTTGTAATATTTTTCGTCAAACCCTTTGAACCAAGTAGAAGAGCCTTGTTTCATTGTCGAGACTATTATGGGAGACTTATAGACTCTTAAACCAGCTTTGATGCAATCCTGAACAAAGGTCACATCTTCGCCCGCACCATATCTTGCTCCTCCACCAAATAAAAGTGAAAAAGTAATATTATTGTATAGTAGTTTTTCTCTTCTAGCTGTAATTCTAGCTCCCCCAAACTTTACACCTTCGATGCGTCCGACACGTCCGAAGCTATCTACTTGATAAGGCATTCTATCCTTGTTAAGGCATCTGTTTGAAAACAGAATTACATCTGCTTCAGGATGCGCTTCGTACTCTGCGATGACATCATCTTGATATGTATCCGTAAATAGCATGTCGTCATCAGCAAATTGGATGATATCAGCGGTTGCTCGCATCAAACCGCTATTTCTGCTTAAGCCTATCCCTCGCTCATCGAATTCATACCATCTAACAGTTGAATTTACAACCCTAGTTTCATGAAAAGAAAACTTATTTGATTGGTTAATAATGATTGCATCTGAGCTAATATTCATTCGTTCAATCAGACTATCATCCTGTTGGTTCATAGTCGATACGATTAGCTGGTATGTCATATCCTATCTCCTGTTAATCATTGCCAAATAGAATCTCTAACTTTTTTGTTATAGTCTTATTCAGGGTGTCATGTTTTAATTTTCTATTAAACACCAGTCTCAATCTAGCCAGTATTGATTTCTTTGAATCAACGACCACTTTGCACAGTCTTTGGTTTTCTTCCGGAATATATGACCTGTAGGTTCGCAATAGACTGTCAGCCTGATCATACATACTTATTTTTCTTTTTTGAGTTATCTCCAAAAGCCTATCTTTAATAACATTCCCTACATTCTGACGTGCCGAAACCATTCCAAACACATTATTCCCGTGCATTCTATATCTCATGGAGGGCTTCTCATCATAAATGATAGTCCCCCCAATTAATCCGCAGAGGCATGTCAGCAATGAATCATGCATGATAAACACATCAGGCATTTCATTTTCTTGGATAATTCTTGCAAGATCATTATTGAATACCGATGTGCAACCTTGTGCACAGCTTGCCAAACAAAGAATTGATTCTAATGTATATGACGGCCTTGCCCTATGGGTATTCCGTCCAATTCTGTTTAATTCTGCATCTACAAGCTCACAATTACTGCAATACAGCGCCGGTCCATCAATACCTTTTATAGCGTCTACACCATGCTGTAGCTTGGTTTCGTTCCACACATCATCCTGGTCAGAAAATGCATAGTAGTCATATCCGGTTTTTTGTTTAAGCATGGAGATAAACCCTTTAGCAGCCCCAAGGTTGTTCCCTTCGATGAGAACAATCTTTCCTTCCTGTTCGTACTTCTTAAGTATCTCGCACGTCCCATCTGTCGACCCATCATCTCTAACAATTAAGTCGAATCCGAACTCAGTCTTTTGTGATAAAATGCTTTCAATTTGTTCTTCGAGATACTTTTCGCCATTATATGTTGCCATAAGGACTGCTAATTTCATTTCCTTCTTCCTTCTTTGTTAAGGTTTTCAGCACTCAATTGCTTGTTTTGGACAGAAAACAAACTAGCCGATTCAAACAACAACATTCCTATTGCTATGTATGGAAATCGGGGTGTGTCCGTCAAAATCAGATTAATGCATGAGAACATCATGAATAATAAAAATAGCTTCATCATAAGATCATAATAAGTCGGTACATTACTATGATCCCATCGAAGTGTCTTTATCCCCCCAAGAAACCAACTAATCAGCCACATTAAACCTATTATTCCGCTCCTAAACATTAAACCGATCACTCCAACATCGCTCGTATAATAGCGGCCAAATGGGCCGGCGACTATCGAGTAGGTTGAATAGTATGGGTTTGCGGAAATGTAGCCTGCTCCAAAGAGCCAGTGACTCCTAAAAAAGTCAAGATAATAGCTTATCATTGAGAATCTCATTTGAATCCCGTAGTCATTATCTATGAGTGAATTCAAGGCTGGTATAAAATCAGACATCAGTACAAAGGCAAGAATCACCACAACTACAAATCCTAATAGTATTCTTATTCTCTTCTTTGCCCTTTTGTTGAGAACTGGAATCATGAGTACAGTTGCCAATAAATATAAGTCAAGCGTTCTTGTTTTTATAATCCATAGAAGATTAATAAGGGTTAACGCAATGTTTATTAAGTGTATCCCTTTCCTATTCTTCGAGATATCCTTATCTAATAAGACGCTTACTGACAGTAAAAAGCTAAGAACAATTACAGTCTCTCCGATTGTGAAGCGCGGTGTTCCATTTCTCAATTTACTGAATACGTCCATACGCAGAATATCAATTCCGCGCAACGCAAAGGACATTTCTACAATCGCAACAATGTTGCATATAATCCCCGCCCATAGAACAATATGAAGAAAGCCATTTAAATCTTTAACAGATTTGATTAATGGTCGGAATGCAAAATAAATAAGGAGTGGTACTATAGTATAACAGCTTTCTTTCAGAATTATCGTAAAAGGTAATCCGTATCCCATTGCTCTAATTATGCCTGCTACCCACATAACTAAGTTTAGAGCAATTGCAGCTCGGAATTTGCTTCTTATTATTCTGCAGCCGAAAATCAAGAATATAATAACCGATAAAATTAGTGCTGATAGCGCCATGAAATCGTTAGTATATATATTTGAAAACCAATAATTTGCCCCGTAGACAGCAGTTATACACATCATTAACAGAAAGAAAGATAGACTTTTCTTTCCTATTTTTAAATGCATATCCATGTGGTCTCCTCAAATGCCGACATTTTCTGTTACTCTTCTATCTTCTTTCCATGTATCTCCAGAATCTTAAAGTGCGTTTTACGTTTGTCTTCCGGAGGCAACTTCATATAATCACCATAAGTCCATGTCAAATACTCATCTGCCAGTTCCATGCCTCGAAGCTCGATGTCCTCGAACGGATACATCTTCCCTTTTCCGTAGAACTCAGCCGGTACAATCTCCTTGGTCCTATAAGCGCCCATAATGTTCCCGATATACTTAGCACCATCGATCCTCTGACTTTTCAATAGCCTGTCAATCTTTTCTTTCTGCCTGTGTGGTGTAGTCATCTTTTCAACGGGAATCCTTTCCATCACCCAGAGCAAAATCTTCTCTGCTGTGCCTCTTGGTCTCTTTCTATCAATTGAATCCTTATAACAAAGAGACATAAGAGCCCTGTGATACAGCACACGGAAAAAATAGAGCTTTCTTAAGATTTCATTATTAGGCGTGCCATCTATTGGAAAGATGTCTATTGAAGCATTCGTGTATCTATTTTCATTACCAATTCTTTCCTCTTCAACTTTCGTCTCTGTGTCAAGAATGCGTGTAATATAATAATGATAATCCGGGTCTGTTCGATAGTTGACCACCTTAAGATGAGACGACAGTTCTTTGGGCGCTACTTTCAAAAAAGCTTCATAGTCTATTCTCGGGATTCCTAGATCAATGTCATCATCCCATGGAATAAATCCTTTGTGTCTAACTGCACCTAACATCGTCCCACCAAGCATGAAATAGGTAAATCCATGCTTTTCACAGATAGCTACAACTTCTTTTACGATATTCAAATCTACCTGATGCAGCAGATCCATATTACCCATGTCTAATCCTCACTCTTCAATCTTTATATCCTTAGTTTTCAGAAGAACTGTCTTTCTAATCTGCGTACTGCTCGTACTCTGTGTGTAGGGGAAATAAACAATTTCCACTCCCTTGTCCTTAAAATACTCTTCATAGCGCTGGAACCGTTCGGTTCCCTTATAATCAGAGCCAACGAACAGACGATCATAATGCCAAAGATTCCAAGCATCAGAATCCTCACGGCAGCTATCAACAACCTTATCAACATATTTGCAGGCTTCAACAATTGCCTTACGCTCTTCAAGCGGAATGAAGGTTTCTTTCCCCTTCCATTTTCCACTATCATGCACGCCCACAATCAGATAGTCACACTGTGCTTTTGCACGGCGAAGAAGGTTAAGATGACCAACATGAAAAAGGTCAAATGTACCAGACAAATATCCAATCTTTACTTTTTTACTGTTATCAAGTCGCCCTGATTCTTTCTTATAATTGTAGCTATGTAATCCATACTCATGAGGATCATCATGATAACGTTCAAGAACCGCCTTAAACGTCTCCTCATACTGGGGAATGAAACGTGTGTCGTGGCGGAAGAGGTGCTCTAAAATTTCTTCTGCAAGAGGCCCAGTAATAGAGAGGTCATTTTTCCCGCTATAGAATCTGGACCCCTTGAAACTTGCAGGACTAACATCCAAGATACGATTTTCCGTTCCCGCAACCTCCAGTTCAATATTCACAGACTCAACAAATCTTATAACGCCTGCTTTTGCAGCCGCATATACTGCTGCAGCCGGTGTGGACATCCAGCCTGATATGCTACCCATAACGCCTGCATAAAACGTTTCTTTTGAACGAATACGATCATAAAAAACCCGGAAAATTTTGATTGTTGACACCGTATCAACTGTGAGCATCTTCTCAATTTCGGCTATGTGGTGTGCCTCAAAATTTGCCACACGACCGATACCTGCTGTCACCATCAGCAATTCAACTTCAAGGTCTGATGCAAGGTTAGCCAAAAGCTCCTCATTGAAATCTAGCAGGTCACAATAATTGTGATGGAATGACGAAGATGGAAGAATCCCTTCCTCTGGACCGCCACGGTCACAAATTTCCAGATAGTATCCTCTATCAATTAAATTCTTACTAATGGCGAGACCTATTCCATTACTCCCACCAACAATTACTGCTTTTTTCATCAGTTAACTCCCTTTTTTATCAGAAAACGATTTTCTGCCAAACTATAAACTCTTTTCCAAGTCTCAATGAACACAATCAACCCTACAACTACTGCTATCCACACCGCTAGGAAGCTGATCCAGCCCTTTCCAAACAGATATAAGCACTTAACTTTCTCTACAATACGGAATATAACCATCTGCGATAAGTTAAGCTCCAGACTAATTCCGCTCAGATACTTCATCACTTTATTGCTGAGAATCTTGCTTTCTACGCTAATGGCATACATGAGCCAAGGCAGGTATAAAGCCAGATTCTTAACCATCCATACATCTGTTCCAGCAATCTCGCCGGGAACGAAATACCAGATTACATCCAGTCCTACGCAACCTGCCAGCCAAACCCACCTAAACCGCTGTACAAAGCCTTTGATCTCGTTCCTGTAGAGATACGCAATACCCCCCAAGAATCCACGGGGCACAGTACAGGATATTGTGGCGAGCTACAAACCCTTCAATCACAAACTTGTCTGTAAAGAAATATATGGAACAGAATAGGCTAAGAATCACCGATCCCGCAAAGGCTTTAATTGCTCTTCTTTTGTTCCAGCATAGGTATACAACAAATGGAAACAGCATGTAGAACAAGAAGATCACACCCAGCGTCCAACACACTCCGATAACATCCGGCTGGTTATTGGGCAACAGTCCGAACACCAGTGTCGCTTCTGTGATGCCCTGAATAACATGGTCAAGACTTCGTTCCATAATCACATCAATCAAAATCAGTGTGATAAAGAATGGAAGGATCTTCTTGTACCTCTTTGTATAAAATGTTTAGATCGATATTCCCATTCTTAAACTTCTCATAATACCCACAGAACATTTCCGAAACCCGAAATCATAAGGAACAGCGCAACCAAATGCCCCCAAGCTCCGATAACATCCTGAAAGAACCAACCATCTATTTGATAATCTGCATTTGCTTTGATATGCATTGCGATTATCGCTATGCAAGACAAGGCTCTAAAACCATCCAGGTTATCATACCGCTCCTTCATTCCAAACCCTCTTATACTCGTCTCCAATAAACGCCCAGCTATACGCAGTTCTGATCCTCTCTTTTGCCGCTGTGCCGAACTTTCTCCGCCACTCAGCATCCATCTCATCAGCCCTATCAATCAGCCCAGCCAGATCTCCGTCCTTTTTGCTCCAGTACAATGCAGCCTCTTGCCCAACTTCTTTATTGAAGCCAACATCCAGCAACAGATTCAGTTCTGTAGATCCCAAGGCTTCCAGCAGGCTTGGATTCGTCCCGCCTACTTCATGGCCATGGAAATACCCATAGGCGTTCTCTCTGATCTTTTTCAGAAGTTCCTTGTCATACACAGTGCCAACGAATTTGATGCGAGGATCGCTTCTCCACCCCAGCTTTTTTTCCAGTTCCTCCAGGAACTTTTCGTTAACATTTGTGATTAAGGCAAAGTCCTTCTTGCTGTGAGAACGGAGATACTCCCGAATCATCGTCTCATAGTTATTTTCTGGAACGAATCGGCCAACGACCAAGTAATATGCTCCGGTCTTCAGGCCCTTCTCTTCCAGCCAGCCCGTGAACTTAGGGTCGGTATCGGAGAGTGCGGACTTCTCCACATCAGCTCCATAAGCGATATATGTTGTGTTGCTCACACCATATTCGGAACGAATATATTTCTCTATATTCACTGAATCGCAGATGACCAGATCAGCAAGACCCACCATCTTCTTTTCAGACCATTTCCAATACTTCCGCACTGGCGCGGACCACTTCGCTCGTTTCCACTCATGTCCATCGGGGTTCAAATAGTACATACCACCGACAGCCTTAATCTGCTTCACCAGACTACCAATGAAGAGTCCGATACGACAGGTAAGGATATAAAAGATGGGGTGCTCGATGTGGTTTTCCCTACAGTAGTTAATGGAATAGAGCACTGCTGCTCTATCATAATAGATGGCCACAGCCGGGCCGATGTTCGGGCAGGGAAGCTTGAAGACGTGAGCGTTCTTGTATGTGAACTCAGCTACACTCCCGTCGTCGTTCTTTTTTGTGATGGTAATATTTGAGAGCTTGCTCTCATCCATGTACCCATCACCATTGGCTTTACATGCGACGTGATATTTGATTGACGGATCGTTCTCATGCCCCCCGATCAGGCGATCAACGAAGGTCTCATAACCACCGTACTGGCCGATACTCTTCGAGCCGATGATAAAGATGTGGCGTGTATTCTGCTTTTCCATTTACCTAATCGACCTCCCTTACGCCACTTTCAGCCCTATATTTTTTCGGCTTATTATCTGTGCATCCCCATAGACCGTCACCACTACACGTTTGCCACACAGCTTCGGGATCCAGCTCATTGCCGCCGGACCTTCAGCGTGAATGTGTACTACATCATATCTGCCGAATGCGGCTCTCAGCGCAGCGGACATTGAAGACGTCACTGCTGCAAGCCCTTTTCTCTCGATCGTCCAGACTGGGACAATTCTAACTCCTTTATATTCTGTTCTCTGCTCGATCTCTTCCCCGCTCACGTGATGCGTATGGCGATCATAACAGGTAACCAAATGTCCTTCGGCCGCCATGCGGGTAGCCAATTCCTTAACGACAATCTCTACGCCGCCTTCCCGGCTCAAAACATGCTTGTGGCCGAGCATCGCGATGTTCAACTTCTTCTCAGCCATTTTTTCCGTCATTCCTTCTCCAGATTTTTCCGACTTTCGTCAAGCCGTACGCACATACAATTCCAACCCAGTCCCTAAGAAGATCAGCCGCCTCAAATTCTCTTGTGGGCAAAAGGATCTTCACGCTCTCGTCAAGCAGGCCAAAGCCAAAGCCGATCAGGAGCGTGATCCACCATTTCAGACCGATTTCCCGGCAGAACAGGCAGAGCACGAGGCCAAAAGCAAAATACAAAACGAGATGGGCATTCGATCGGATGCCGTGGAAGTCGGTATGAATCCCGATTTTTTTCAAAACGCCCCGTACGCTCTCGCTCAGTTTCACTGAACCTGCCGCATCCTGAAATGTCAGGCCGGCGATCGCAGCGATCATGGCAAGAAGCAGAATTCCAAATATGACTTTCCGTTTTGTCAGCACAACAATCCCTCTTTGGGTCAGCATATCGAACGCCTGGGCGGGAATTTCCGCAGTAGAGAATTTCACAACTCGGCGGCGGTTTACTCACATAGCGCCTTTGCGGGAAAACAGCACCCCGATGGTCTTGAACAGGATTCTGAGATCCAGACCGATGCTCCAGTTGGAGATGTACTCCGTATCCAGACGGACCACTTCTTCAAAATCCGTAATGGCGCTTCTGCCGCTGACCTGCCACATTCCGGTGATACCGGGCTTCGTGGCCAGTCTGGCCCGATGGTGGTATTCGTACTTGTCCCACTCATCCACCGTGGGCGGGCGGGTCCCCACGACGCTCATGTTCCCCTGCAGGACGTTAAAGAACTGCGGCCATTCATCCAGGCTGAAGCGCCGGATCAGATCGCCGATCCCGGTTTTCTTTGTCCCATCGGGCAAGATCTTATTTCCGATGATTCTGGGATCAAAATCGAGCTTGAACATCATCCCGTCCTTGACCCGGTTCTGTTCCATCAGATCCTTTTTCCGCTCTTCGGCGTCCATATACATGGAACGGATCTTATACATCTTGAAGTGCTTTCCGTTCTGGCCGATCCTCTCCTGCTTGAAGAGGATGGGTCCCGGGGATTCTCTCTTGATGATCGGCCCCACAATTGCCATAACGATCAGAGCGATCAGGCTGCCCGCAAGTCCGGCGGCGATGTCAAAGGCACGTTTCATCAGAGTCTGCAGCGGAGTGGCATAGTTGATAGACGTGGTAAGAACCGTCGTTCCGCCGATTTTCTCAGAAAAGCGCTTTACTCCTCCGCGGCTCATATTCCGCACGTGGTAGTGGGTTGGGACCGCCATGAGGGCACAGTCGTCCATCAGCTTCACGACCCGTTCGTCCGAGAGCGGTGCGTCGACGTAGACAGCATCCACCCACTCTCTCACGATGTATCCTGCAGCTCCCTCCAGATTGGAAACCACAGGAACTCCCGCGACCTGTTCCAAATTAGTGGGCTCAGTCAGTACAACTCCAGTGATCGTATAATCAGAAACGCTGTCTTCGGCCAGACGGGTCAGGATCTCCTCCGCCGTATCGGGGGCCGTCACCACGAGCATGCTGTTCTTCTTCTCGGTCTCACGGCCGCGAGTCCTGACAAAGTTCTTCCACAGGATCCGGATCCCATAGCCGATCACGATATGCAGAAGGAAGGTCAGGAACAGGAGGATCCGAGAGTAAGCAACACCGGCCTGGGCGGCAAAAAGGAACACCGTTGAGAAGGCAAAAACCAGAAAGCAATGCTTGACCGTCTCTGCCAGTTCAACATAATATCCTCTGCTCATCACGTTGTGCATGGAATTATGCAGAACCAGGACCAGCGCGTCTACCAGGGCGAGCACAAACGCCAGGGATCGGTAGAGCGGTGAAGTATAGCTCAACGAATGAAGGCGAATGAGTCCTGCGAGGATAAAAGCAATCTGGAGGCTGATCTCATCGGCAAGGATAAAGTCAAAATGCTTTGACCAGCCTTGAGCATTCCTCTTGTACATATCTTCTTCCTCCTGATCTCCTGCTCACACAGAAAGCCGTCGGCCCCCATGTGGGCATTCCATACCTTTCGATTTTACCACACTCTACGGTGTATTTCAATGTGCATTCCTTCCAAAATGCTATCTTTTTGACATCTTCTTGTTAATTGTTCTCGATTTGTTTTTACTTGTCTCGTTTCCGGTACGTTGAAAGGCGGCCACGATTCATTTGCACTTGAAACCGAGTCAAAAAAGCAAAGATGAACGCATCGTCAATAGTGCTCATTTTATTCAAAATTCTGAAAAAAGCAATACAATGCTACCTGCATAGGGTTTTGTGGTTCTATTTACTTGCTTAATTCCCGTATTTGCTTTATGCTCCTACTTTGAGTATTACCTTTTCGCTTTTTCGCGCCATCTTTTCCAGAATTGACACTTTTAGTTTATATCACAAAACCTCGTCGAAAAAGGGTTGGTTCTGCCGCCTTGCTTTCGAATTACAACTCCGACGCTTCGCCCTTATTCCCGTTGCTGTTCTGCTATGATGGGGCCTGATCTGCGGCCGGGCTGATGGCGGGCGGAACACGCGCGGCGATGCCTTTCCGGAGGCCCGGCGATTGACAAAGCCGGAAGCCGGAGGTATCATCGTTTCAGCTTTGATTTTGAGGTAAAAGCCATGAAAACCTGTCTGATCATCTCCGGCGGAGACTTTCACCCTTTTGAGCGAGAAGAGGCGCAATTGGTGCTGGCCTGCGACAAGGGCTATGAGTATGCCCTGCGCTGCGGCGTGGTTCCGGATCTGCTGCTCAGCGACTTCGATTCCTACGGCGGCGCGGTCTCGCCGCAGGTCCCGGTGCAGTCCTTCCCCTCGGAGAAGGACGATACCGACACCATGCTGGCTATCCGTTACGCTCTGGAACAGGGCTGCGATCGGATCCGGCTGGTCTGTGCTCTGGGAGGGCGGCTGGACCATACGCTGGCCAATCTCCAGTCTGCCGTTTTCGCCCAGGAGCGGGGCGCGCAGGTCCATATTCAGAGTCCGGATACCGAGATCTTCACCCTGGCTTCCGGGGAACTCCGTCTGCCCCGGCGGGAAGGCTGGTCCCTCTCTCTGTTTGCCGCCGACCGCTGCGAGGGGCTGAGTATCCGCGGCGCCAAATACGAGTTGGAGGACGCCGTTCTCACCAGCGGCTTTCCCCTCGGGGTTAGCAACGCCTGGGCCGAACTGGAAGCGACTATCTGTGTCGAGCGTGGTGTTCTTCTGATCATACTGTGTAAAATGTGATAAGTTTGGGACAGCGGAGAACAGCCTTCGTTGTCCCGTTTTTTGAGGCAGCCGATTTCATCGACTGCCCCTTCCCTTTTTTTCCGAATTATAGTATACTTGACGAAATTGATTTTTCTTTCTGCTTTAAGGCAGATTTAAGGTTTGCCAAGTATACTCCTTTCAGATTCGAAAGGCGGTGATCGGATGCCTGCACAATATCGGCACGAATGGAAACACGAGATCAGCTATACCGATCTTCTGTGTATCCGCCAGCGGCTGTGGGCGGTGGCGGAGCCGGATCCCCACGCCAGGAACGGCAAATATTTCATCCGCAGCATCTATTTTGACAACAGCGCGGACAAGGCCCTGCGGGAGAAGATCGACGGGGTGAACCTTCGGGAGAAGTTCCGCATCCGCTTCTACAATATGGATCCCTCGGTGATCCACCTGGAGAAGAAGAGCAAGCGCAACGGCCTGGGCAGCAAGTACAGCGCTCCCCTCTCCGCCGCGGAGGCCCAGGCCATCGTGGACGGAGATCTGGACTGGATGCTGGACAGCGGCCGCCCTCTGGTGCAGGAGCTGTACTGCAAGATGCGCTATCAGGGACTGAAGCCCAGGACCATCGTGGACTACACCCGGGAGCCCTTCATCTACCGCCCCGGCAACGTTCGCGTCACCTTCGACTACGATATCCGCACCGGTATGGACTGTACGGATTTTCTGAATCCCGACTGTGTGACCGTTCCCGCAGGTGACGCCCCAATCCTGCTGGAGGTCAAGTGGGACGAGTATCTGCCCTCCATCATCCGGGACGCGGTGCAGACCCCGGGGCGACGCGCGGAGGCCTTCTCCAAGTACGCCCAGTGCAGAATCTACGGTTAACAATTTTCAGACGCAAAGGAGTATACAGACATGACATTCAGTGACATCTTCAAATCCAGCTTTCTGGAAAACGTGGACGCCATCAGTCCTCTGGACATGGTATTGGCCCTGGTCCTGGCCTTTGGTGTGGGCCTATTCATCTTCCTCATTTACAAAAAGACCTACTCGGGAGTCATGTACTCCTCCAGCTTTGGCGTGACCCTGGTGGCGCTGACGATGATCACCACTCTGGTGATCCTGGCCGTGACTTCCAACGTGGTACTGTCTCTTGGTATGGTGGGCGCTCTGTCCATCGTCCGTTTCCGCACCGCCATCAAGGAGCCTCTGGACATCGCCTTCCTGTTCTGGGCCATTGCCGCCGGTATCGTTCTGGCCGCCGGCATGATCCCTCTGGCCGTGTTCGGCAGCGTGCTCATCGGGATCATCCTTCTGCTCTTTGCCAACCGCAAGGATATGTCGAACCCCTATATCGTGGTTCTCAGCTGCGAAGGGCATGACAGTGAGAAGCAGGCCCTGGCTTTTCTGAAGGACACCACGAAAAAGTGCACCGTCAAGAGCAAGACCGCCCGGAAGGGCGAGGTGGAGCTGAACCTGGAGGTCCGGCTGAAGAACGACGACACCGATTTTGTCAACGCTCTGTCCGAGCTTCCCGGTGTGCACAGCGCGGTCCTGGTCAGCTATAACGGCGACTACATGGGCTAAGGAGGAAGGGACGTGTCAACGCACAAGAACTTCGACAAAATCTGCGTTGCCGTGCTCATCGTCACTCTTCTGCTCACTCTGCTGTTTGTAAACGGCGAAAAGCTGGGGATCCGGGTCATAGTGGACGAGGACGCCCAGGAGGACAGTCCCGCTGACCACTTCACCGCCAACGACCTGAATGCGGATTGGGACGCCTCCGGCGCCACCGTGATCACTTTGAACGGTTCCTCCGCGAGCATTTCCGGAAGCGGGGCCTACACGAACCAGGGCGACCTGATCATCGCGCAGGCCGGAAGCTACGTTCTCTCCGGTACGCTCACCGACGGCAGCGTGGTGGTGGATACCACTAACGGCTCCAAGGTGTGGCTCCTGCTGGACGGCGTGGATCTGTACTGCTCCGAGGACGCCTGCCTTCGGGCCGATCAGGCGGAGAAGGTCTTTCTCACGCTGGCCGACGGCAGCAAAAACCGGATGGAGAGCGGCGAGACCTACTCGCAGACCGCGCTGGACGATGGGACCGGCGGCGTGATCTTTGCCCATGATGACCTGAGTATCAACGGCAGCGGCTCGCTGGAGATCGTCGCCAACTACAAGCACGGCATCGACGCCAACGACGACCTGGTCATTGCCGGCGGAAGCCTGCAGATCAGCGCTCCGGCCGACGCCATCCACTGCAACGACAGCTTCCGTATGACCGACGCCTCCGTCACGCTGGAGGCGGGCGACGACGGTCTTGCCGTCAGCGGTGCGCAGGGCTATGTGTATCTGCGCTCCGGCAGTCTGGAGATCAGCAGTATCGGCGACGCCGTCCATTCCGCAGGAGACGTGATTTTAGAGGGCGGCAGCCTGACTCTGAATACCAGTGACGACGGGATTCACGCCGACAGCAGCTTCAGCATGTCCGGCGGAGACGTGTCCATCCCCCAGTGCTATGAAGGGATCGAGGCCAGGACCATTGAGCTGTCCGGCGGGAATCTGTCGATCTACTGCCTGGACGACGGACTGAACGCCAACGGCACAGACGCGGGCTTCGGAGGCTTTGGCCGGGACCAGCAGCTTGCAGCCGACGCCGCGGACAGCCAGGAGACCTGGATCCACGTCTCCGGCGGCAGTCTGCTGGTGGTGAACGAGAGCGCACAGGATGCGGACGGTCTGGACTCCAACGGTGATATCACCATCAGCGGCGGCACGGTTCTTGTGAGCCTCTGCAACAGCGGCACCAACTGTGCCATCGACTACGGCAGCGAAAGCGGCGGGGTCTGTGAAATCAGCGGCGGCACGGTCATCGCCTGCGGCAGCTATTCCATGGCCGAGGGCTTTGATGACAGCTCCTCCCAGTGTTCGGTCCTGTATAACATCAGCAGCGGCGCATCCGCCGGGACCAAGGTTTCCCTTCTTAACAGCAGCGGGGAGGCGCTTCTCTCCTGGCAGGTCCCCTGCTCCTTCTCCTCTGTGATCCTCAGCTGCCCTGAAATGGCCCTTGGCGAGAGCTATACGGTCCAGGTCGGCGATCAGGAGGAGGCCATCACCTTGGAGGAGGTCTCCGCCTCCTTTGGCGATGCGGCCAGCAGTATGTTCGGCGGCGCCATGAACTGGGGCGGAATGCAGCCCTGGGGCGGGCAGGCCCCGCAGGGGAACGCCGGAGGGCGACCGGATATGGGCCAGGCTCCGGATATGGGCGACAGGCCCACGCCTCCTGACGGGGAGGCCCCGATGGGCGAGATGCCTTCGCCGCCTGACATGAGCGGAATGCCCACGCCGCCAGAAATGGGCGACATGCCCACCCCTCCCGATGGGGAGGGACCCATGGGCGAGATGCCCACACCTCCCGATGGAACGGAGCCAGCGCAGGCCGAACCTGCGGCGGATGCGGCTCCCGTCTCCGTCACCGTGAGCGGGACCTCCTGGCTGCTGATCGGCGCCTGCGGCCTCATGCTTGTGGCTGCGATTTTCCTGGCCCTTCGCTTCCGTCGGAACGGATAACATTTGCATTTTGTATATGGAAAACGGCGTTGTCTCAAAATAGCTAAAGAGGCTATTGAGAGGCAACGCCTCTTTCATTTGGCAAAGATTGTGGAAAAAGGCGGCCTGTTCAAGCCCTGAAAGG
>CADAHL010000001.1 GCA_902787755.1 Oscillospiraceae bacterium | reverse complement strand
CCCGCAGTTGCACATGGTGTGCTTGACCTTGCTCAGGGTCACGGCCACGTTGTCCTTCAGAGAACCGGCGTAGGGCACGTAGGAGTCCACGCCCTCTACAAAGGACAGCTTCTTGTCCCCGCCCATGTCGTAGCGCTGCCAGTTCCGGGCCCGGGCCGAGCCCTCGCCCCAGTACTCCTTGTAGTAGGTCCCGCCGATGTTCACCTTGTTCGTCGGGCTCTCATCGAAGCGGGCAAAGTAGCGGCCCAGCATCACAAAGTCCGCTCCCATGGCCAGCGCCAGGGCGATGTGGTGGTCATAGACGATGCCACCGTCGGAGCAGACGGGGATATACACACCGGTCTCGGCAAAATACCGGTCTCGCTCCTCACAAACCTCGATCACCGCCGTGGCCTGGCCCCGGCCGATGCCCTTGGTCTCCCGGGTGATGCAGATGGAGCCACCGCCGATACCCACCTTCACGAAGTCCGCGCCGCAGTCGGCCAGGAAGCGGAAGCCCCGGGCGTCCACCACGTTGCCCGCGCCCACCTTTACCGCGTCGCCGTAGCGCTCCCGGATCCAGGCCAGGGTGAAGCGCTGCCAGTCGGTGTGGCCCTCGGAGGAGTCGATGCACAGCACGTCCGCGCCCGCCTCCAGCAGGGCCGGGACCCGCTCGGCATAGTCTCTCGTGTTGATGCCCGCGCCCACCACGTAGCGCTTGTGGGCGTCCAGCAGCTCGTTGGGGTTCTGCTTGTGGTTATCGTAATCCTTGCGGAACACCAGGTAGCACAGCCGTCCCGCCTCGTCTACGATGGGCAGGGAGTTGAGTTTGTGCTCCCAGATGATGTCGTTGGCTTCCTTCAGGCTCACGCCCTCCCGGGCGGTGACCAGCTTCTCCAGAGGCGTCATGAAGGCCGAAACCGGCGTGGCGGGATCCATGCGGCTGACCCGGTAATCCCGGCTGGTGACGATGCCCACCAGCTTCCCCTCCGGGGTGCCGTCCTCGGTGACGGCCATGGTGGAATGCCCCGTCCGCTCCTTCAGCTCCAGCACGTCGGAGAGCGCGTTGTCCGGGCTCAGATTGGAGTCGCTGCGCACAAAGCCCGCCTTGGTGGCTTTGGCCCGGGCGACCATGGCCGCCTCGTCCTCGATGGACTGGGAGCCGTAGATGAAGGACACGCCGCCCTCGGTAGCCAGCGCCACCGCCATCTTCTCTCCCGACACCGACTGCATGATAGCCGAGACCATGGGGATGTTCATGGTGATGGGGCAGTCCTCTTCTCCCTTGCGGTACTTCACCAGGGGCGTTTTCAGGGACACCTTCTCCGACCGGCAGGTGATGGGCGTGTAGCCGGGGATCAGAAGGTACTCGTTAAAGGTATGGGAAGGCTCGTTGATGATGGTTGCCATGGTTCCCTCTCTTTCTTTTGTCAGTTGGCCTTGGTCTCGCAGTAGAGGCAGCGGTAGACCTTGTTCTTCCGGTCGGTCAGCTTGAACACGTGTCGGATCTCCTGCTCCACGGAGGTGATGCAGCGGGGATTCTTGCAGAAGATCACGTTGGTGAGCAGCTCCGGCATGTCGATCCGGCGCTTCTCGACGAGTTGGCCGCCCCGGATGATGTTGACGCTGACGCCGGGATCCACGTAGCCGATCACGTCCAGGTTCACCGGGATATCGGCGTCGATTTTGATGATGTCCTTTTTCCCCAGCTTTACGCTGTGCACGTTCTTGATGATGGCCACGGAGCAATCCAGTTTTTCCAGACCCAGAAGCTCGTAGAGCTTCATGCCCCGGCCCGCGGTGATGTGGTCGATGACGATTCCGTTCTGAATGGCGTCGATATTCATAGGGTTCCGGCCTCCTTCAAGAGCTTCAGAATGAGAGCCATGCGCATGTATTTGCCGTTAAGAACCTGCTTGAAGTAGCAGGCTCTGGGATCGCTGTCGATGGCCACGCTGATCTCGTTGACCCGGGGCAGGGGATGGAGAATGCTCAGATCCTGCCGGGCGTTCTGCAGCTTGTCCGGGGTGAGGATATAGCTGTCCTTCAGGCGCAGGTAATCCTCCTCGTTGAAGAAGCGCTCCCGCTGGACGCGGGTCATGTAGAGGATATCCAGGTCCGGCATGGCCCCTTCCAGATCCGTGGTCTGGACGTAGGGGATGCCCTGGGCCCGGAGGACCTCCTTCTTCACGTAGCTGGGCAGCTTCAGCTCCTCCGGGGAGATCAGCACGAACTTGAGCCCCTCATAGCGGCTGAGGGCATTGATGAGCGAGTGTACCGTGCGGCCGAACTTAAGGTCGCCGCAGAGACCCACGGTCAGGTGGTCGAAGCGGCCCTTCTCCCGATAGATGGTCAGCAGGTCTGCCAGAGTCTGGGTGGGGTGATTGTGGCCGCCGTCGCCGGCGTTGATGACCGGCACCGTGGCATTCTGGGAGGCCACCAGCGGCGCGCCCTCCTTGGGGTGCCGCATGGCAATGATATCCGCGTAGCAGGAGATGGTCTTGGCCGTGTCGGCCACGCTCTCGCCCTTGGCGGCGGAGGAGCTGTTGGCCTCGGAAAAGCCGATCACATTGCCGCCAAGCTCGTACATGGCGGCTTCAAAGCTCAGCCGGGTGCGGGTCGAGGGCTCGAAAAACAGGGTTGCCAGCTTCTTGCCCCGGCAGATCTGGCTGTATTTGGCGGGGTCGGCGATGATGTCGTTGGCGGTGTCAATGAGCTCCTGCAGCTCTTCGGGGGAGAAATCCAGAATGTTGATCAGATGTCTCACAGGGCGGCTCCTTTCCAGCTTTCGTCATTGGGATTGTCCCGGAAGGCGATGAGACGCCGGACGTCCTCCGGCCGGATATAGCCCTCCTCCGCCGCGATCCGGGCAATGGTATCAAAATCCGTCAGGGAGTAGTTGGTCACCCCGGCCTTCTTCAGCCGATCCAGACCCTTCCGCATGCCGTAGGTGAAGATGCTCACCACGCCCAGAACTTCCGCGCCGGCTTCCCGTAGGATCTCCACCACCTCCAGGACGCTGCCCGCGGTGGAGATCAGATCCTCCACCACCACGACCTTCTGGCCCGGCTCCAGGCGGCCCTCGATCTGGTTGCGGCGGCCGTGATCCTTGGCGCCGGTGCGCACGTAACCCATGGACAGGCCCAGCAGATGGGCGGTAATGGCGGCGTGGGCGATGCCGGCGGTGGAGGTGCCCATGATGACCTGGGCCTCGGGATAATGCACCCGCACCAGCTTCTCCAGGCCGGATTCCACATGGCTGCGGACCTGGGGCGAGGACAGGGTCAGGCGGTTGTCACAGTAGACGGGACTCTGGATGCCGCTGGCCCAGGTGAAGGGCTCGTCCGGGCGGAAAAACACGGCCCCGATCTTCAGAAGGTCTCTGGCAATCTGCTCTTTCATTCCACAAACTCCTTTACACATCTACGGTAGGCAGCCACAGGATCCTCTGCTTTGGTAATGGGTCTGCCCACAACAATATAATCCGCGCCCAGCTCTTTGGCCCGGGCCGGTGTGGTCACGCGCTTCTGATCCCCGGCGTCTCCCTCCGCAAAGCGGACGCCCGGGGTCACGGTGAGAAAGTCCTTGCCGCAGCTTTCGTGCACGGCGGCGGCCTCCAGGGGAGAGCAGACCACGCCGTCCAGACCCGCGGCGGCGGCATTGCGGGCGTAGGCCATGACCACCTCGTCCATGGGCCGGCCGATCAGCAGCTCCCGGCGCATGGTAGCCTCGTCGGTGCTGGTAAGCTGGGTCACGGCGATCAGCAGCGGGCGGCTGCCGTCAGGGCGGGTCAGCCCCTCCAGGGCCGCGCGCATCATGGCGGAGGTCCCGGCGGCGTGAAGATTGACGATATCCACGTCCAGCCGGGAGAGTACCGACATGGCCTTCTTCACGGTGTTGGGGATATCGTGCAGCTTCAGATCCAGAAAGATCCTGTGCCCACGGGCCTTCAGCTGACGCACGATCTCGGGGCCCTCGGCGTAGAACAGCTCCATGCCGATTTTGACAAAGGGCCGCTCGGTTTCAAAACGATCCAGGAAGGAGAGAGTCTCCTCCGCGTTGGAAAAATCACAGGCGATGATGACATCCTTGCCCATCAGAAAGTTCCTCCTGTAAGTTCGGATAAGCTCCGGATCCCGTAGCGGTCCATGACCTCCGGGAGCGCGGCAATGATTTTGGGGCAGATGAAGGGATCGGTGAGGTTGGCAGCGCCTACCTGAACGGCAGTTGCCCCGGCCATCAGCATCTCCAGCACGTTCTCGGCGCTCTGTACGCCGCCCAGACCCACTACCGGGATCTGTACGGCCCGGGAGACCTGCCAGACCATTCGCAGCGCCACGGGGAACACCGCGGGCCCGGAGAGCCCTCCGGTGGTGTTGGCCAGCACCGGGCGGCGGGTGCGAAGGTCGATGCGCATACCCATCAGGGTGTTGATGAGACTCACCGCGTCGGCCCCGGCGTCCTCGCAGGCTCTGGCGATGGAAACGATATCGGTGACGTTGGGGGAGAGCTTCAGGATCAGCGGTTTCTTTGTCACCGCCCGCACGGCCCTGGTTACCGCGGCGGCGGCCTGGGGATCGGTGCCGAAGCTCATGCCCCCGCCGTGGACGTTGGGACAGCTGATGTTGATCTCCAGCCAGCCCACCTGATCCTGAGAATCCAGAAGCTGGCTGACCCGGGCGTATTCCTCAATGGAAAAACCGCTGACGTTGGCGATGACCTTCTTGTGACAGAAGCGGCTCAGTCGGGGCAGCTCCTGCGCGATCACGGCCCGAACGCCTGGATTCTGCAGACCCACGGCGTTGAGCATCCCGGCGGGCGTCTCCGCGATCCGGGGACCGGGGTTGCCGAAGCGGGGCTCCAGCGTGGTACCTTTCAGAGAGAAGGCGCCCAAGCAGTTGATATCATAGAGCTCGGCAAACTCCGCGCCGTAGCCGAAGGTACCGGAGGCGGCGATTACGGGGTTGTCCAGCTCAATGCCGCAGAGAGATACGCTCAGTCTTCCCACAGCAGTTCCTCCTTGTCGAACACCGGACCCTCCCGGCAGACCCGTTTCGGGCCTCGGCTGGTCCGGATGGTACAGCCCATGCACGCGCCGAAGCCGCAGCCCATCCGGGCCTCCAGACTCATCTGACCGCCTACGGGGCTTTTCCGACTCACTGCCCTCAACATGGGGAGAGGACCACAGGCATAGAAGAAGCTGTGCTCCCGAACCATGGCGTCGGTAACCAGCCCCGGAATCCCGAAGCTGCCGTCGGCAGTGGTCACGATGGGGGAGAGACCCAGGGCCTGAAACTCGTCGAGCAGGAAAACGTCCTCCCTTGTGCCAAAGCCCAGAAGCACCTGAGCTTGGATTTCCCGGGAAATCAGTTCCTTAGCCAGATACAGCAGGGGAGAGGCCCCGGTGCCACCGCCGATGAGCAGGGGACGCTGTCCGGCACGGGATAGGTCGAAGCAGTTGCCCAGACCCGTGAGCAGATCCAGCTGTTCTCCAGGCGGCAGACCGCGCAAAGTCTCGGTCCCGGTGCCCACGGCCTGATAGCACACGGTCAGACTGTCCTGTTCTTTGGAACCCACGGAGAAGGGGCGGCGGAGAGAAAAGCCGGGGATGCGGATCTGAACGAACTGGCCCGGCCCGTCGATGGCGGAGGCGTCCCCCAGCAGACGCAGCCGGGAGACCCGGGGCGTCAGGGGAGTATTCTCCGCGATGGTGAACAGACCCTCAGTCAGCATTCCATGCCCTCCCAATACACCGCTTTTCCGTCCTTCACGGTCAGCATGCAGCGGCCGCGGATCTTACGGCCCTCAAAGGGCGTTGCTCTTCCCAGGGAGAGAAACTCCGCCGGATCCACGGCGTATTCCCGCTCCAGATCCCAGAGGGAGAAATCGTTGCCCAACGGCAGACCGAAGCGGCGGCGGGGAGTATAGCACATTAGCTCCAGCAGCCGATCCATGGAAAGGATCCCGGGCTTCACAAGCTCCGTATAGAGCAGGGGAAAGGCGATCTCCAGGCCAACGATCCCGAAGGCGCTGCCCTCCAGACCTCGGGATTTCTCCAGAGCGCTGTGAGGGGCGTGGTCGGTGGCGATCATGTCTACGGTGCCGTCCAGCAGGCCCTCCAGCAGGGCCTCCCGGTCCTCCGGTGAACGCAGGGGAGGATTCATCTTGAAGCGCCCGTCCTCTTGCAGGAAGGAGTCGTCCAGCAGCAGATAGTGGGGCGCGGTTTCGCAGGAGACGTTCACGCCCTCCCGCTTGGCCTGACGGATCAGGGACACGCTCTCCCTGGTGGAGATGTGGCAGACGTGATAGGCACAGCCGGTCTCTCTGGCCAGACGAAGATCCCGGGCGATCTGGCCCCATTCGCTCTCGGAGCAGATGCCCCGATGGCCGTGGGCCGCGGCATAGGCGCCGTCGTGGATATAGCCGCCCCGGAGAAGACGGTTGTCCTCACAGTGGGCTACGATCATTTTGCCCAGAGCTTTGGACGCCTCCATGGCGCTGCGCATCATGCTTTCAGACTGGACGCCGTGTCCATCATCGGAGAAGGCGATGACCCGGGGTGCCAGGGCCTCCAGATCCGAAAGCTTCTCACCCTTCTGCGCCAGGGTGATGGCGGCATAGGGGTGAACGCCGATGACGGCGTCGCGGTGAATGAGGTCCTCCTGAAGCTTCAGGTGCTCCGGGGAATCGGAAACCGGGTTCAGGTTGGGCATAGTGCACACGTCGGTATAGCCGCCCCGAGCGGCGGCCAGAGAGCCGGTACGGATGGTCTCCTTATAAGAAAAGCCCGGCTCGCGAAAATGCACATGCACATCGCAGAAACCGGGCAGTAGGACAAATTGATTTGTGTTCAGGCGGCAGAAGGCGCTGCTGTTGTGGACGACGAAAGGCGCTTTGCCTCCATCGCGGCTGTAGGTTTTGACCTGGTCAAACACAAGCATACACAAGCCTCCGAAAACAAAAAGCCTTACCGACGGATCGGTAAGGCAAAACAGCAGAGTTACCCAAGCCCCTCACGGGGTTCAGGCCGGCATTCAGTCTTTCCGATCTCTCTGGGTCGTTTAAAAGATAGTGAAATTATATCAGTCAGGAAACGACACTGTCAATCGGCGAAATGCACAGAAAAGGAGAGAACCAGATTCTGGTTTTTCGTAGCATCCGAAAGAAGAAAAAGGAAGCGTGAAGAGCGCGTTCCTGCCGCCCCTCCGGGGGAAGCGTCCGGAAGGGGCGAGAGGGGGAGCCAAGCCCCTTCCGTCTCACTGTGCTCGACAGCTCCCCCAAAGGGGGAGCCAAGCCTCTACCGTCTGCTGCCTATCTCTTCACTCTTCACTTTTATCTCTTCACTCAAATTTCGTAATCCATGCGCATGCGGAACACGCAGCGCTCGGCAGCGCCCTCCAGATAATACCGGCCGTCGTCCTCGCCCCAGCGCACGCTGAGATCGTCGCCCAGCCGGGCCTCACTGACGTATTCGGTCTGCACCGTCAGAAGGCGTCTGCCTTCCTGGGCTGCCGGGATGAGGTCCTGGGCCAGGTCAAAATAGCGGGTATTGTTCATATGCCCGTTCAGGTCTACGTAGCTGTAGGGGACGGTGAAATGGACCTGCTCCGACAAGGGAAGCCGCCGGGGGGGGGAGGAGGCGTCAAGCTCATCGCCGCGCTCCTGTCCGTCGATCTCCACTCCCCAGGCGTCCGGGAATACCAGCTTCCGGCTCTGCTGATCCACCAGGGACCAGAGCGCGCTGGCCTTGACCAGTTCCTCGCCGTCTACAGTTTCCAGACTGTAATACCGAGGGAAGAACAGGCGCATGGTTTTCCCCGGCCAGCTGCGGAGCAGGATCTGCTCGTCATACTCCGGCATGCGCCGGATCTCAGACCGCTGCAGGCCCACGATCCAAAGGAGTCCCCGGTCCAGAGTCTTCTCCCGTCCCATGCCCAGCAGCTCGGTATGGCGGATAGAGGCCTCCTGCAGCAGCTCGAACAGCCGGGAGCAGCGCAGCCTGCGGTACAGATCCACGTCCTTGCTTTTCAGCCGGAATCGTTCTTCGTATACATTCATGACTTGGGCAGCCGCTTATAGATGGCGTCCACTACATCGCCCAGGGTCTGGAGCTTGTTCCATTGGCGCTCGGGCACCTTCACATCGAACATAGCCTCCAGCTTGCAGATGACCAGGACAAAGCCCATGGAGTCGATGGCGGTCTCCGTGTTGATGACGGTATCCTCCTGAATGTCCATCCCGGCCAGATCGGGGAAGCAGTTGTAGATGACCTCTTTGGTTTTTGCGACCACGTCTTCTCTTGTCATAGCGTACTCACTTTCTGCTGGAGCTCCCAGCGTTTTATTTTGCCCGTGGCCGTTTTCGGCAACGGTTGGTCTGTGACGATGATCCCGGCCAGCTGCTGGCCCCGGGGCAGCTTTTCCATCAGCCCGCGCAGCCTCTTCCGCAGCTCGCCAACGTCCGCCTGGCCGCTGTAAACAAGCACCGGCCTGCCATCCCGGAGAGAGAGGGCAAGCTCCGTGTGGCCCAGAGTCTGCATCAGTTCCGCCTCGTACTCGGGCAGGAAGATCTTGGTGCCGTCGGGCAGGACCAGCATATCCTTTTTCCGCCCGGTGATGTGCAGCCTGCCGTCTTCATCGAAGCGGCCCAAATCCCCGGTGTGCAGTACCCCGTCCACCAGAACCTGAGTGGTGCTGTCCGGGCGCTTGTAATAACCCTGCATCATGCAGGTGGGGGCCTGGATCAGAATCTCCCCGTCCTCAGCCAAAGTGATGGTATCGTCCGGGCAGACCTCCATGGCGAAGGGATCACCGGAGACGCTGATAGCCACGCCCGAGCTGGTCTCGGTGAGACCGTAGCCAAAGCTGACCCGGATACCCCGGGCGGAAGCTGCCCGAAGAAGGGCCGGAGGGCAGTCGCCCGCGCCTACCAGAATGAGCTTAAGCTCCGGGTTCACGGCCCCGGTTTTTAGCAGAAAGCCCAGCAGCAGGGGAACTACGGAGACAGCGGTGGGCCTGTAGAAGCCGCAGTCGTCAGCATAGTGTCGGGCGCCCCGGCCCAGGGCCACTGAGGCCCCGCAGCTCAGACCCCAGAGCAGGCCACACACGAAGCCGAACACATGGCCCAGGGGCAGCAGGCAGAGAAGCCGGTCGTCAGGGCTGAGCGGGAGCTTAGCCGAGCCGTTCCAGGCGCTCTGGCACAGACTGTGGCCGGTGAGGGCTACGGCCTTGGATCGCTCTGTGGTGCCGGAGGTGAAGAACAGGATTCGATCCCTGCCGCCGGAAACGCCCTTGGTCAGTGCCTGCTCCAGCTCCTCCGTCAGATCGGGATCTCCCCAGAGCAGGTCCACGTCCGTGTAGGCGATGAGCGCCCGCAGGGTTTCCTCCGGGGCCATGGCGTCCAGCATCACCAGCTGCATCCCGGCGAGATTTGCCGCAAACAGCTCTATTACGCAGTCCAGGCTGCCGTCGGAGAGCAGGCCCAGGCAGGTCTTTCCGCTGGCCTTCAGTTCCTCCGAGCGTTTCAGGACCCGGGCGTACAGCTGAGAGAAGCTCAGCGTCTGCTTCTCGTAGACCAGGGCGGGGGAGTCGGGCGTCTTCTGCGCCCAATAGGAGAGCATGTGCCCGAAAGACTCAAAACGCTGCATGGCGAAGCTCCTTATTAAAATAGTGAATCGTGAAAAGTGAATCGTGAATCGTTGTGGTGTCCCCTTCGGGGACGGATTGGAACTGTAGGGGCCGACCGACAGCCCGTGACGCGAGTGACGCGAGTGACACGAGTGACGATATCCTTAGAGAGTGAATAATGAATAGTGAATAATGAATAATTGCGGTGTCGCTGCGCGACGGATTGGAAACTGTCGGCTTCGCCGCCAGGATACCTCTTCACACTTCTCTGTTATCTTTTCGCTTCATTCCGAACTCCGAACTCCGAATTCCGAATTCCGAATTGCCGGGGGCGTCGGCCCCTACGGTTTGAACGGTACGTTTCTCGTTAAATTCCGAACTCCGAATTCCGAATTCCGAATTGCCGAGGGCGTCGGCCCCTACGGTTTGAACGGTACGTTTCTCGTTCAATTCCGAATTCCGAACTCCGAATTCCGAATTGAATTATACCATAGCCTTTCTCCAATGCAAAGTTCTTTTTGGAATTCTGACAAAAAATCCTGAATTATATAGTGCAATTTCCGTCGTACTGTTGTATAATATTTCTCAGAGTGCAAAATACAGGCACACAAATCTAACGGAGGGAAAGAAATGGATAAAAACATCCGCATCTGCATTGTTGGCGGCGGCCCCGCCGGCCTGTCCGCCGGTATGTATCTGGAGAAGAAGGGCTATGAGAACTACACCATTCTGGAGCGCCAGGATCGGGTAGGCGGCAAGTGCTGGTCTCCCCACTACAACGGACGCCGTTACGAGATGGGCGCCATCATGGGCGTGCCTTCCTACTACGCGGTGCACGACGTGGAGGAGTTCTGCGGCATTACCCACGACGGCCCCAAGCTGAACCGCAACTACAAGGACGGCAGCGGCAAGGTGATCGAGCCCTTTGCCCGCACCCTGGGCAACATCATCCGCAACCCCTGGCTGCTGAAGATGAAGGGTCAGCTGAAGAAGTTCGGCGAGCTGCTGGAGACCAAGTACAAGGGCTATGATCTGAACGGTCACCGGGGCGTTGCCGAGGGCCGCTACGACGGCTTCGCCGTGACGCCGGGCCGTGAGCCTGTCAGCGGCGAGAACCCCAATCTGAAGGACCTGGCGCTGCCCTTCAAGCAGTTCTGCGAGATGAACGGCGTTCCCCTGGTTCAGAAGATCTGGATCGGGCCCTTTACCTCCTTTGGCTACGGCTATTTTGACGAGATTCCCGCGGCCTACGTTCTGAAGTATCTGGACTACCAGACCTGCATGAACTTCGTCAAAGTAAACCTCTGGACCTGGAAGGAAGGCACCCAGTACATCTGGGAGCAGCTGAACGATCACCTGAAGCACCCCGCCCGCCTGAACTCCACCATCGAGAAGGTCGAGCGTAAGGACGGCAAGGTCTACGTCACCGTCAACGGCGAGGTCGAGGAGTACGACAAGATCATCGTCACTGCGCCTCTGTACATCCCCGGCACCCGGGCCGACGGCCAGAAGGGCATGGTGGACTACTTCGACGCCCGCGAGGACGAGAAGGCTCTGTTCTCCAAGATCGACTACGAGCGCTACGACGTGCAGGCCTTCCTGACCACGCCCGAGAATCACCCCGAGATCTCCTACTATGTGTTTGACAACATGGTGCCCGAGAAGCTGGGTCACCTGATGGTCTACTACCGCCGCTGGAGAGATGAGATCGACCAGGTCATCACCACCTACGCGCTGCGCAAGCACAAGAACTCCGCCGAGATCCCCTACGACACCTGCGTGAAGATGGTGCAGGACGATCTGAAGATCATGGGCAACCCCGCCGAGAAGGTCATCAACGAGTGGTCCGTGTATTACTTCCCCCATGTCTTCTCCGAGGACTACGCCGCCGGCTGGTACGACAAGGTGGAGGCCATGCAGGGCAAGTACGACACCTACTATGCCGGTGAGGTCATGAGCTTCGGCGATATGGACGAGACCGCCGAGTACTCCCGCGAGCTGGTGGAGCGTTTCTTCTGATAAATATCGGATAGAGGGCAAAACAGCATTTTGCCCTCTATTTTTGAAAGGAAATGTGTATGAGCTTTTATAAAGACCATTACGACGTCGTCATCATCGGCGGCGCGCTGGCCGGCATGTCCGCCTGTCTGCAGCTGCAGGCCTGGGGCATCAAGGACATTCTGATCCTGGAAAAGCACAACATGCCCGGCGGCCTGGCCACCGACTTTGTGCGCAACGGCTACGAGATCGAGGCCACGCTCCACGAGATGATGTCCATCGGCCAGCCGGGCAAGCGCCTGAAGGTGGGCCAGTTCTTCGACGACATGGGCGTGGACATCGACTGGCTGCCGGTGCCCGAGTGCTATCGCGTGGCCCTGCCCAACTCCGGCATCGACAAGGTCCTGCACCCGGACTATGACGACAGCTATACCACCGTGGCCAGAGAGATCGACGAGGTCTGCCCCGGGACCTACGACAAGGTCCATGAGCTGATGCTCCTGTGCCGCCGGGTCTACGACAGCATGAACTACCTGTCCGTGCACCCCATGAGCAAGATCCAGATGCTGCTCAAGCATCCCGATTTCGTCAAGACCGTGGGCTACACCGCCACCGAGGTCATCGACACCTTTAAGCTGCCCAAGAAGGCCGTGGAGATGCTGACCCCCTACTGGATCTACGTGGGCAACCGCATGGACGATCTGCCCTTCACCATCTACGCCTTCCTGATGGCCGACTACTTCACCGGCTCCTACGTCTGCCGGGGCTTCAGCCATGAGATGAGCATGAAGATGCAGGCCAAGTGCGAGGAGAACGGCGCCCAGTACGAGTTCAACCAGGAGGTCGAGAAGATCCTGGTGAAGGACGGCAAGGTCTACGGCGTGCGCACCAGAAGGGGAGACGAGATCCACTGCGACTACGTGATCTCCGGACCCTATCCCAACAAGGTCTACAGCCAGATGATCGAGCCGCTGAGCGAGGTCCCCGAGGGTGCGATCCGCATGATCAACAACCGCAAGCTCTCCGTGGTCCCTGTATCCGTCATCATGCTCATCGAGGGCACCCCGGAGGAGAACGGCATCACCGATTACTCCACCTTCTCCGGTTCCACCATGGACACCAACGAGATCTGGAGAAACTACGCCAATATCACCGAGCCCTATAACTATATCACCACCATCTGCCTCAACTACGCCAATCCCACCCTGCCCGAGGGAATCACCCAGCTGTCCATTACAGCTCTGGTGCCCTCCAAGCCTTTTGAGGACGTGAAGGAAGAGGACTACCACGATCTGAAGCGCCGTCTGGCCAACGAGATGATCGAGGAGTGCCTGAAGATCACCAAGGTGGACTTCCGGCCCCGGATCACCGAGATCGAGGTCACCACGCCCATGACCGTGTCCCACTATGTGGGCGCCTGGAAGGGCAACATCTACGGCTATCTGCACTCCATGGAGGACCACGCGGTGGCCAGACTCCAGATGAAGGAGCAGGATCACTTTATCGAGGGCCTGGAGTTCGCCGGAGCCCACGGCATGTCCGGCGACGGCATGGGACCTCAGATCACCAACGGCCGCGCCGCCGCCAAGGGCGTGAAGGAAGACATGGAGAAGAAAAAGGAGGCCCAGAAGAAATGAGCATTAAAGTCAAAGGCTTTCTGAAGGACGTCGGCGGGGCCTCCCGTGTGACCAAGCTGAGAGCGGAGAACTTCGCCAAGGGCTCTCCCATTCCCGATCCCAAGGATCCCATCCGGGAGCTGGCTGATAAGCTGCACCCGGACAAGATGCAGGTGAAGGTGGTCTCCATCCGCCAGGCCTCTCCCAGCTCCCGCACCTACCGCTTCGAGTCTCTGGACGGACACATCCCCGTGTTCCAGTGCGGCCAGTATGTGAACTTCCGCCTGGAGATCGGCGAGAGCAAGCTCTCCCGTCCCTACACCATCTCCTCCGCGCCCTACGAGGCCAGAGGAGAGCACCCCTTCTTTGAGGTGACTATCCGCCGGAACGTGCCCTACCTGGTACCCGATTACTTCTTTGAGCAGGTCCACGAGGGCGACGTGCTGGAGGCCACCCTGCCCTTCGGCTTCTTCTACTGGGAGCCCATGCGCGACAGCAGGACCATCGTGGCCCTGGCCGGCGGCTCCGGCATCACTCCCTTCCACTCTATGGCCAAGGAGATCGCCTACGGCAAGATGAAGGGCGTGAAGCTGACCATCCTCTACGGCTCCGTGAAGGCCAACGACATCGTCCTCAAGGACGAGCTGGCCGAGATCGAGAAGGCCTGCCCGGACGTGAAGGTGGTGCACGTGCTGTCCGACGAGCCCGACTGGCCCGGCGAGAAGGGCTTCATCACCCGGGAGCTTATCGAGAAGTACTCCGAGGGCGACGTCAGCTATATGTTCTGCGGCCCCCTGCCCATGTTCCGCTTCGTGAAAAAGGCTCTGGACGAGATGGGGATCACCGGACGGCGCTTCCGTCACGACGTGGTGAACAACCCCGCCGACGTGTCCACGCTGCCCGGCTACCCCAAGGGGACCGAGAAGAAGACCTTCAAGATCACCGTGGTCCGGGGCATCCAGGAGGACGTGATCGAGGCCAATGCCGCCGAGCCTGTGGCGGTGGCCCTGGAGCGCGCCGGCATCAAGATCGACACCCACTGCCGCAACGGCGAGTGCGGCTTCTGCCGCAGCCATCTGCTCTCCGGCGAGATCTTCGTCTCTCCCATCGGCGACGGCCGCCGGCGGATGGACAAGGAGATGGGCTGGTTCCACGCCTGCTCTTCCTGGCCCCTGAGCGATCTGAAGATCAAGATTCCCATTATGTAAGCAAATATCGCAAAGCCCCCGACCGGACGGTCGGGGGCAATTTTATTGTGCTGCAGAGTCTTCCCGGAGCACATAATCAAACAGATCCAGACGGGTAACACCCAGTTCCCGGAGAAGCAGGGCGCTCCGATGCTGATCCTCCGTCGTATTAAAATGCGGGATCCTCGGTACACGAACGATGACCTTCTCAGGACCGACAGTCCGAAGAAGCTCCTTCAGGTTCTCCCGCATCAGTAAGAGATCTACACCGGTATAGCGCCGGTAGATCTCCGGGTCCATATCCTTGCAGTCCACCAGAAACAGATCGACCGCGGAAATTGCGCTATGCAGATACTCCATGGGCACAGCCAGACTGGTTTCTGCGGTGATGCGCCATTCCCGGGGGCAGAGTTCCCGAAAGCGCCGGATGAAGTCCGCATGAAGAAGGGCCTCTCCGCCGCCGAAGGTCACGCCGCCGCCGGTGGCCTGAAAGTACAGATCGTCGATCCGCACCCGCTCCAACAGCTCAGCGGCCGTCACAAGCTCACGGGGCGGCTCCCGCAGGATCCGTTTGTTGATGCACCAACGGCAATGCAGAGGGCAGCCCGCTCCGGCCACCAGCGTGGTAACGCCCTCGCCGTCAATACCCATGCGGAGCCGGGACAGGTTCAGAAGGGGAAAGAGCGGCTCAGTCATTGCTATCGATCTCCGGGTAGGCCACATCCCCGGTCAGCTCTGGTTCGGGGAGCACCTCGCCGGTCTCAATCTCAGAGGGGGTGCTTTCCTCGGCCTCCGGGCAGGCGATATCCCCTGAACGCTCGGGTTCCCCAAGGTCCTTCGTCTCGTCCGGCTCCTCATAAGGCTCAATGAAACCGGCCAGGTCCTCAATGGGCGGCACCTCACCGGCAGGCGCTGTCCCGCTCTTGCTTCCTGAGCCGAAGGGACCGCAGCCCGCCGCGCTCAAAGCGACTCCGGCGCACAGGGCGGCCACGGCGACCCGTTTGCCCAGAGAGGCCCGGAGGGCCAGCTGCTGTTCCAGGTAACGCAGCTCGCTCTCGCAGCGGGGACAGGTGCCTCTGCACTCGCCGTGAAAAGAACACTCCCGGGTCACATAGGGGATATCATTCTCATCTGCGATCTTCTGACGGATCTGTTTGAGGATCCTGCACTTTTCTTTTCCCAACATAGAGATCCCTCCTGTGGTTTAAGATACAGATATGACGATGCAGAGAGAGAAAAGTTCCAACGACTTTCAAAGATTTTTACGGCAATACCAGAGGTCAGACCAACCGTCTGTGGTGAGAAGAAAAACCGCGAATAGGGACGAAGCCCGGGGGAATAGACTGGATCCGGGGTGATACGCATGCTGGAAACCTTGCTGCCGCTTCTGATGCAGAGTCTGCTGCTGATGCTTCGGGTGTCGGGCGGTGATTCCTTTCCCCGGCCGCTGAGCCCGGAGGAGGAGCGGGACTGTCTGGAGCGCCTGAGGCGGGGCGATCCGGAGGCCCGGAACACGCTGGTGGAACACAATCTGCGCCTGGTGGCTCATATCACCAGGAAATACTACGCCCAGACCGGGGACACGGACGATCTGATCTCCATCGGCACCATCGGTCTCATCAAAGGCGTGGACAGCTATGATCCTGCCAAGGGAGTGAAGCTGGCCAGCTACTGCAGCCGCTGCATCGAAAACGAGATCCTGATGGCCCTGCGGTCCCGGCGGAAGGCCGCGGGGGAAGTGAGTCTGTCCGAAGCCCTGGACGCGGACGGAGAGGGGGAGGGCCTGTCGCTGCTGGACGTGATCGCCCGGGAGGACGATCTGGCGGAGCGCCTGGGGACCCAGGAGCTGTGCCGGGAGCTTCGGCGGCAGATTGAGACCTGTCTGACCGAACGGGAGGGCCGGGTGCTTCGGCTGCGCTACGGCCTGGACGGGGGAGAGGAGCGGACCCAGCAGCAGGTCTCGGAGCTTCTGGGCATCAGCCGCAGCTACGTCTCCCGGATCGAGAAAAAAGCCCTGCGGAAGCTGAGAGAGGCGATGGAGGAGTGAATAATGAATAGTGAATAGTGAATAATGAATAATTGTGGTGTCGCTTCGCGACGATCAGAATTTGTCGGCTCCGCCGACACAATATCTCTTCACTCTTCACTTTTATCTCTTCACTCCTCCTTCGCTTCCTCCCCTTGCGTCTCCGGCCCATCTGTGGTACAATCCCTTCCCGAAACTGTCAAGGAAAGGAAACACCCATGGAAGAGATCGTCAGGATCCTGGCCCAAGAGCTGGGACAGAAGGAAGAATACATCGAGAACGTGATCCGTCTGCTGGACGAGGGGAACACCATCCCCTTCATCGCACGATACCGGAAGGAGCTGCACGGGGCCATGGACGACACCACGCTGCGTACCTTGGAGACCAGACTCCAATATCTCCGGGGCCTGCAGGAGCGCCGGGAGGCTATCCGCCGGGCCATCGAGGAGCAGGGCAAGCTCTCCGAGGAGCTGAACGCTCAGCTGCTGGCCGCTCAGACTCTGGCTGAGCTGGAGGACCTGTACCGGCCCTATAAGCCCAAGCGCCGCACCCGGGCCACCGTGGCCAGGGAGAAGGGTCTGGAGCCTCTGGCAAAGCTCCTCTACGCCCAGAAGCGGGACTGCCCGGAGCCGGAGGAGGCCGCCAAAGCCTTCGTGGATCCGGAGAAGGGCGTGGAATCGGTTGCCGACGCCCTGGCCGGTGCCTCCGATATCATCGCCGAGGAGATCAGCGATTCTGCCATGCTGCGCAAGCGCCTGCGGGAGCAGTGCCAGCGTCAGGGGAAGCTCCGCTCCGAGGCCAATACCGAGGAGGATTCGGTCTACCGCCTGTACTACGATTTCCGCCAGAGCCTGAACCGTCTCCAGGGCCACCAGATCCTGGCCGTCAACCGGGGCGAACGGGAGAAGCTGCTGAAGGTCTCAATAGAGCTGGATCACGACCTGGCCATGGGAACGGTGTACCGCACGGTGGCCATCCCCGGCAGCGCCGCTACTGAGTTCGTGCGCGCCGCGGCCCTGGACGCCTATGACCGCCTGATCTTCCCTTCGCTTGAGCGGGAGATTCGTTCTGATCTGACGGATAAGGCCAATGAGGGCGCCATCGGACAGTTCGCTCTGAACCTGCGCCCGCTGCTGATGCAGCCGCCGGTGAAGGGCAAGGTCACCATGGGCCTGGATCCCGGCTACCGCATGGGCTGCAAGGTGGCGGTGGTGGACGGCACCGGCAAGGTGCTGGACACGGCGGTGGTCTATCCCACCTACGGCGAACGGCAGAAGCAGGAGGCTATCCAGAAGCTTTCCGGTTTGTGCCGGAAATGGGGCGTGGAGCACATCGCCATCGGCAACGGCACCGCCAGCCGGGAGACCGAGCAGATGGCCGTGGAGCTCATCCGCCGGGAGAACGAGCGCGGCGCTCACATGAGCTACATGATCGTCTCCGAGGCCGGGGCTTCCGTCTATTCCGCCAGCCCTCTGGGGGCCGAGGAGTTTCCCCAGTTCGACGTGAACCTGCGCTCCGCCGTGTCCATCGCCCGGCGGCTCCAGGATCCGCTGGCGGAGCTGGTGAAGATCGAGCCCAAAGCCATCGGCGTGGGCCAGTATCAGCACGATATGCCCCAGAAGCAGCTGGAGGAGGCCCTGGACGGGGTGGTGGAGGACTGCGTGAACGCCGTGGGCGTGGACGCCAACACCGCCTCGCCCTCGCTGCTGCGCCGGGTCTCGGGTCTGACCGCCACAACGGCAAAGAACATCGTGGCCTACCGGGAGGAGAACGGCCCCTTCACCAGCCGCAGGCAGCTGGGCAAGGTGCCCAAGCTGGGCCCCAAGGCTTTCCAGCAGTGCGCGGGCTTCCTGCGCATCCCGGAGAGCGCCAATATCCTGGACAACACCGCCGTGCACCCGGAGTCCTATGAAGCGGCCCTGGGCCTTCTGAAACTCACCGGCCACAGCCCGGAGGACGTGAAGGCCGGTTCTCTGGCGGATCTGCCCTTGAAGCTGAAGGCCTACGGCCCGGAGAAGGCGGCTGAGGAGCTGGGGATCGGCCTGCCCACCCTGAAGGACGTGATGGGCGAACTGATGAAGCCCGGCCGGGATATCCGGGACAGCCTGCCCAAGCCCATCCTGCGCACGGACGTGCTGTCCATCAGCGATCTGAAGCCCGGCATGAAGCTCACCGGCACGGTACGCAACGTCATCGACTTCGGCGCTTTCGTGGATATCGGCGTGCATCAGGACGGTCTGGTCCACATCTCCGAGATCTGCGACCGCTTCATCCGCCACCCCTCGGAGATCCTGTCCGTGGGCGACGTGGTGGACGTGGTGGTTCTGGACGTGGATGAAAAGAAAAAGCGCATCGGCCTGTCCATCAAGCAGGCCAAATAAGGGAACTTAACAAAAAGCTCCCGCTGCCATCTTGCAGGCCGCGGGGGCTTTCGTGTATAATAATGGCAAGAAACTGAAGCGATAGGAGTTGAGACAATGCCCAAACTGATCACGGATTTGGCCATCATGCTTCTGACAGCGGGCGTTGTGGCTATTCTGTTCAAGCGCCTTAAGCAGCCCCTGGTCCTGGGCTACATTCTGGCGGGCTTCCTGGTTGGCCCCTATATGCCCTACTTCTTCACTGTGGTGGATTCCGCCTCCATCGAGACCTGGAGCGAGATCGGCATCATCGTGCTGATGTTCGGTTTGGGCCTGGAGTTTAATCTGCACAAGCTGGCCTCCGTGGGCGGCACAGCAGTCATCACCGCTCTGACCGAGGTCTTCGGCATGCTGGTGGTGGGCTACCTGGTGGGCCAGGCCATTGGCTGGGGCATGATGGACAGTATCTTCCTGGGCGGCATGCTCTCCATGAGCTCCACCACCATCATCATCAAGGCCTTCGACGAGCTGGGGGTCCGGCAGGAGGGCTTCGCCCAGCTGGTCTTCGGCACCCTGGTCATCGAGGATATCGCCGGGATCTTTATGATGATCATTCTGTCCACGGTCTCCGTGAGCAAGAGCATCTCCGGCGTGGCCCTGGCCCTGCAGCTGGGGCTTCTGGTGCTGTATCTGGCCCTGTGGCTGATCCTGGGCATCTATATCCTGCCCACGCTGCTGCGCAAGGCGGAGAAGTTCATGAACGACGAGACCCTGCTGCTGGCCTCTCTGGGCATCTGCTTCGGCATGGTGCTGCTGGCCGAGACCCTGGGCTTCTCCTCGGCCCTGGGCGCCTTCCTGGCAGGATCCCTCCTGGCCGGCACCGTTCACGCCGAGCGGGTGGAGCATCTGACCAGCTCCGTGAAGGATCTCTTTGGCTCCATCTTCTTCCTGTCCGTGGGCATGATGATCGACCCGGCCATGATCCTCAAGTACATTGTCCCCATCCTGATCATCACCGTGGTCACCATCGTGGGCAAGCTCCTGATCTCCTCCCTGGGCGTGCTGCTCTCGGGCCAGCCCCTGAAGAACGCCATCCACTGCGGCTGCTCTCTGGCCCAGATCGGGGAGTTTGCCTTCATCATCGCCTCCCTGGGCCTGTCACTGGGGGTGATTGCCGATTACGTCTATCCCATCGTAGTGGCGGTCTCGGTCATCACCACCCTGACCACGCCCTTCTTCATCTCCCACGCCGACGGGATCTACAGCCTGATCCGCAAGCTCCTGCCGGCAAAGCTGGCCGATAAGCTGGAGCGCTATACCGAGGAGCAGAACGAGGAGAAGGAGCAGGACAGCGACTGGAAGGCCTTCTTCCGGCGCTATCTGAAGGTCACCGCCATCTACGGCGTTCTAATGGCCGGCGTGAGCCTGATCGGCCAGTTCGTCCTGTACCCGCTGCTGGGCAACACGCCCCTGGAGGATCGCTGGATTCGGCTGATCTGCGCGGGCTTCTGCGTGGTGGGCTCGGCCCTGTTTGTCCGGCCCATGCTGGATCTGCACTCCACGGAGTATACCAGCCTCTGGGTAAAGAACCGCTATTTCCGTCTGCCCCTCATCAGCCTCACCGGCCTGCGCTTTCTGCTGATCGTGCTGCTGATGTTCATTCCGCTCCAGTCCCTGCTGGGGATCAGCGGCGTATGGCTGCTGCTGCCCACCGCGGGGGTCATCCTGCTCATTTATCACTCCGGCTGGATGTCCTCGGCCTATATCTCCGCCGAGGCCCGGTTCATGGCCAATTTCAACGAGCGCAGTCTGCGCCGTCAGGAAAACGAGGGCACGGACTGGCTGGACGAGCAGCTGTTTGTGGATTCCTTCTCCTGCCCCCGGGAGGCCGCGGGAAAGACCCTCAAGCAGCTCAACTGGGGCTATCGCTACAACGGGAACGTCATTAAGGTCACCCGGGGCAAGAAGCGCCTGAATATGCCCACCGGCAGGCTGGAGCTGCGGGAAGGGGACGGCATCATGGTCATCGGACGGGAGGAGGATCTGCGCTCTCTGCGCACTGCCCTGGGTCTGGAGGAGGCGGAGACCCTTCCCACTCTGCGTCAGTTTATTGAGAACCAGCAGGAGGACAGCGCCGATCTCTACGCCACCGCCATTCCGGTGGAGTCCGGCTCCGAGCTTCAGGGCAAGACCATCCGCGCCAGCGCTCTGCGGGAGAAGTACGACTGCATGATCCTGGGCCTGCAGCGGGACAAGCTGCCCATCCTGCAGCCGGACGTGAACATGGCCATCCAGTCCGGGGATCTGGTCTGGGTCCTGGGCACCCGCCGCATGGCCGAAAAGCTCCTGGCCGGCGGCTTCTCCGAGGAATAGTTTTTCGTTTTCAGATTTTCGTTTTAGGAGACGGGGGACGGGCCTGTTCCCTTCGCCTCCGAAATAAAAAGAGTGAAGAGCTGCGGCGACAAACCCGTCATGGCTCTTCACTCTTTTTCTCTCTACCCTCAATTCCGAACTCCGAATTCCGAATTCCGAATTGCCCAGGGCGTCGGCCCCTACGGCGCAACCGGAAATCTTCCGTCCCCATGTAGGGGCGGGGCTCGTCCCCGCCCGGCGGGAAGGCCTGAAGGATACAGATCCCCCGGGCGAATGCGTACGGCCCGGGGGTGTTCCAAGAGGGGAGCGCCCCTCTTGGGCGTTTGAATTAGGGTGGGTCTCGGGAGGGGAAGAAAACGCAATCTTCCCCTCCCGAGGGTCGTTTCTCTTTGGTTCTTTCTCTTTGGACAAGCAAAGAGAAAGAATATCCGTCTCCTCACGCATTTGCCGAAGCGCACGGTAAACCAGGATCGTACCGCGCGGGCGGGGTCAAGCCCCGCCCCTACGGTTTGAACGGTACGTTTCTCGTTAAATTCCGAACTCCGAATTCCGAACTCCGAATTGCCCAGGGCGTCAGATCTCCACCGGTACGCCGTTGAGCGTCACGCCGTTGGAGGCGTCGATGAGGATGAATTTCTTCCCGTCGATGATTTTCGCCTGGACCAGGCAGGAGAATTTGGGATCCACCTGGATCTTGACCTCCGGGGTGGCGATATCCATTTTCTTCACGCTGCTCAGATTGTCCGGACGCAGGATGGATTCCTTGCCGTGATCGGCCTCGTAGCTCCTGCAGAAGCTCTCCGCTTCCTCGGCGCTGGCGCCGCTGTTCTCAAGGATCTGGCCCATTTCGCCCAGACTCAGGGTCAGCGGCTCCGGGTCCTTGCTCTCCTTGTGCAGCTGGATCCGTTCGCCCAGCTGTTCGTGGAGGGACTGGAGCACGTCGAAGCGGCAGTCCTTCTCCAGACTGCGGCTTAGGGTGCTCTCAAAGCTGTTCTTCTGCTCGCCGGCGGACAGGGGAGCCTCCACCCGGAACAGCCCGTCGATAAAGTCCTGGGGCAGAGCCTGGGTATCCCGGGTATAGAGCAGGGCGTTGTAGATATTGGCGGCCCGATCGTCAAAGCAGGGGAACAGGAAGCCCAGCTGGGGCGCTGAGACGATCTGCCCGGCGGTGGCGCTGTGGAAGCGTCGGTCGTCCGGAGCGTAGCCCAGTTCCTCCTTCCCGGGCTTGACGGGACACACGGCGCAGAGCATGTATTGATAGACCTGGCCGCTGTCGTCCAGCGCGCCGTCCTTCCGGTGCCGGGGCACGTCGTAGCTGTCGAAGGCCAGCAGGATCAGATAATTCTCTCCGTCCATGTCCGTATGGTCGATCACCCGACGGTAGAACTCCTCCCGCAGGGCCGGATCCTTGCCCTCGCTCTTGCGCAGCTCATAGAGCGCCTTGTATTCCTCGCCGTCCATAACGGCCTTGGTGGCAAAGGAAAGATCCAGAAGGTTCTTGCCCAGAGCGCCGGACAGGACCTTCTTCAAGAGAGCCAGGTACTTCTCCTGCTCCTCCCGGGTCATCAGGCCCAGAGATTCCTCCAGGGTGGCGATGATCTCCTTGCCCCCGTTGACGTAGCAGCCATAGATATGGGTGATGCTGTTGTGCTCCGGCTGGATCCTCCGCCGGATCTCACGCAGTTCTTTTTGATTCATTTTGTCATTTTTCCTTTCGCGAGACCACAGAATCTGGAAATTCGCAGAGGCATTATGCCATAAAATCAGCCGCTTGTCCAGAGCACAAAGGCTCAGTTTTTGCCGTGATCACGGGCGTTTGAGGACTGTTTACAAATGGTGACGGAATTCTTCAAAAGAAAAACTTTGACTTTAAACACAAGATATGGTATCTTACTCACTGTTCGAGATACGAGATATAGGATATTATGTAAACTTCAGAGGAGAGGTTTCGAGAGATGAAGATCATTAAGCGCAACGGCGCAGAGATGGATTTTGACAGCAAAAAGATCGCGATCGCTATCTCCAAGGCGAATCTTGCCGCGGAGGAGTCCGAGCGGGTTTCCGATGAGGATATCCGGGAGATCACCGAAAAGGTGACTGCCACCTGCGAGCTTCTGGGACGGGCCCCCAGCGTGGAAGAGGTCCAGGATATGGTGGAGCGCCAGATCATGGCCCACGGGGCCTTTGAGGTGGCCAAGCACTACATCACCTATCGCTATACCCGGGCGCTGGTGCGTCATTCCAACACCACCGACGAGAAGATCCTGAGCCTCATTGAGCTGGACAACGAGGAGGCCAAGCAGGAGAACAGCAACAAGAATCCTGTCATCAACTCCACCCAGCGCGACTACATGGCCGGCGAGGTCTCCCGGGATCTGACCGAGCGTCTGCTGCTGCCTGAGGATATCGTGAAGGCCCACCAGGACGGCATCATTCACTTCCATGATATGGACTACTACGCCCAGCACATGCACAACTGCGACCTGGTGAACCTGGAGGACATGCTCCAGAACGGCACCGTCATCACCGGCACGCTCATCGAGAAGCCCCACAGCTTCTCCACCGCCTGCAATATCGCCACCCAGATCATCGCCCAGGTGGCCTCCAACCAGTACGGCGGACAGTCCATCTCCCTGACCCATCTGGCGCCCTTCGTGCAGGTCAGCCGGGAGAAGATCCGCAAGGACCTGGAAGACGAGTTCAAAGAGGCCGGCGTGACCATGGACGAGACAGCCAAGGAGAAGATCGTGGAGCGGATGCTCCGGGCCGAGATCAAGCGCGGCGTCCAGACCATCCAGTACCAGGTCGTCACTCTGCTGACCACCAACGGACAGGCCCCCTTCGTCACCGTGTTCATGTACCTGGACGAGTGCCGGAGCGAGCAGGAGAAGAAGGACCTGGCCATCATCATCGAGGAGGTCCTGGAGCAGCGCTACGAGGGCGTGAAGAACGAGCAGGGCGTGTGGGTCACCCCCGCCTTCCCCAAGCTCATCTACGTGCTGGACGAGGACAATATCTATCCCGACTCTCCCTATTACTACCTGACCGAGCTGGCCGCCAAGTGCACCGCCAAGCGCATGGTGCCCGACTACATCTCCGCCAAGGTGATGAAGCAGCTCAAGGGCGGGGACGTGTACACCTGTATGGGCTGCCGCTCCTTCCTGACCCCGGACCGCTTCACCGAGAAGGGCGTGGGGAACGTGGCCAACGCCGGCAACTACGAAGAGGGCAAGCACAAGTATTACGGCCGCTTCAACCAGGGCGTGGTCACCGTGAACCTGGTGGACATCGGCCTGTCCGCCGGCGGAGATCTGGACAAGTTCTGGCAGATCTTCGACGAGCGCATGGAGCTGTGCCACCGGGCCCTCCGCTGCCGTCACGAGCGCCTGCTGGGCACCGTCTCCGACGTGGCCCCCATCCTGTGGCAGTACGGCGCACTGGCCCGTCTGCAGAAGGGCGAGAAGATCGACAAGCTGCTCTACGGCGGCTACAGCACCCTGAGTCTTGGCTATGCCGGCCTGTGGGAGTGCGTGCTGAGCCTGAACGGCAAGAAGCTCACCGAGCCCGAGGGCGAGGCCCTGGGCCTGGAGATCATGAAAAAGCTCAACGAGTACACCGCCAAGTGGAAGGCCGCCGAGAACATTGACTACTCCATTTACGGCACTCCTCTGGAGAGCACCACCTATCGCTTTGCCAAGTGCCTGCAGCGCCGCTTCGGCGTGATCCCCCGCATCACCGACAAGGGCTACATCACCAACTCCTACCACATCCACGTGACCGAGCCCATCAGCGCCTTCGACAAGATCAAGATCGAGTCCCGCTTCCAGGCCCTGTCTCCCGGCGGCGCCATCAGCTACGTGGAAGTGCCCAACATGTCCAACAACCTGGACGCGGTGATGAACGTCATGCGCTATATGTATGACAACATTCTCTACGCCGAGCTGAACACCAAGTCCGACTACTGTCAGGTCTGCGGCTGGGACGGCGAGATCGAGATCCAGGAGGACAACGGCAAGCTGGTCTGGACCTGCCCCTGCTGCGGCAACCGGGACCAGAACAAGATGAACGTGGCCCGCCGCACCTGCGGTTACATCGGCACCCAGTTCTGGAACCAGGGCCGCACCCAGGAGATCAAGGAACGCGTCCTGCATCTGTAATTGGTTTTTCGTTTTCCGTTTCGTTTAGGATATGAAACAGACCTCGCGTCGGGTAACCGGCGTGAGGTCTGATGTTAAGGAGAAAAAATGAACTACGGCGCGATCAAAAACTGCGATATCGCCAACGGCATCGGCGTGCGGGTAAGCCTGTTCGTGTCCGGCTGCCGGAACCACTGTCCCGGCTGCTTTCAGCCGGAGACCTGGGCCTTCGATTACGGCCAGCCCTTCACCGGGGAGACCGAGCGGGAGCTGCTGGACATGCTGCGCCCGGATTATATCACGGGCCTGAGCCTGCTGGGCGGGGATCCCTTCGAGCCGGAGAACCAGCGGGTGCTGCTGCCCTTCCTCCGTCGCTTGAAGCAGGAGCTGCCCGGCAAGACCGTCTGGGCCTATTCCGGCTATACCCTGGAGGAGCTACGGAAGGAGGGGAGCCATCCCCGCTGCGAGTGCACCGACGAGATGCTGTCCTTGATCGACATTCTGGTGGACGGCCGCTTCATCCAGGCGCAGAAAGACATCTCCCTGCGCTTCCGGGGCTCCCGGAACCAGCGGGTCATCGATCTGCCCGAAACGCTGAGAAGCGGGGAGATTGTTCTCAGCCCTTACGGCGAGAAAGGCGGGAAACCTGGCCCGGGTCGGCGCTGAGCAGCCGAAAAGTTTACAAAATAGCCTTGATTACCCCCTTTTTCCTCCTGCAAAGTGGGGAATCTGCCGCACAGGCGGGCTTGAATTTGTGGGGGAATGGTGGTATAATCCATCGAAAAGGCGGGTGATCGATTGAACAGAAAGAGAGTCTTGTGGATCCTTTGCATGGCGGCACTGAGTCTGATGCTGGTGACCGTTGTCCGGTCCCGGATCGACAACAGGACCGACGTGATCTTTGGCGGAGCTGAGGGAGCCTACGTGCGCAGCGACAGCGTCTCCTTTGCCGACCCCAAGGGAATCGCCACGCCGGAGCCGACCGAGGATATCTGGCCAAAGATCAATATCGAGCTGCCCCAGTACTATCTGGTCAACGACGCCCATCCCATCGCCTCACCGCACTACGCGCCGGAGGATATCTCCGTCATCGAGGGCACGGGCTATATGATGTTCGACACCGCCACCAAACCCTACCTGGAGGCCATGCTCCAGGATATGCGGGATCACGGCTTCAACGTCTATGTGGCCGGTGCCTACCGCGACTATACTTATCAGAAATATCTGTTTGACGGCAAGGCCAGTCAGATCGCCCTGGGCATGGGCCTGGAGGGCGACGAGATCTGGCTGGATCCCCGGTACCAGGAGGCCGTGGAGGAAGCCCGGACCATCACCATGTTCCCCGGCACCAGCGAGCATCAGCTGGGCCTGGCGGTGGACCTGATGGACAAGCCCTATTCCAAGATGGTCTACGAGAACATGAACCAGGAGTTCTTCAAGTATCTGGACTCCATCTGCGCCAAATACGGCTTCATCAAGCGCTATCCCACCAGAAAGCTGCTGCTGACCGGCTGGGACGAGCCCTGGCACTACCGCTATGTGGGCGTGGAGGCCGCTACCTTCATCATGGAGCAGGGTCTGTGCTACGAGGAATTCTATGCCCACTACGTTCCCGATTTTGAGTACTGAAAAACGGGAAAAAAGCCGAAGAGAATCCGGGAAAAAGTTCTTGCCAAAACACCGAATACGTGTTATACTCAACCAGTAAGTAAGATGTTATTCCAAGAGTGGGTTCCGACCCACTCTTTTTTGTGAGGGTTTTGGCATGAGCAAATTGACAGATCGGATCGCGGAGCTGGCCCGGCCCATCGTGGAGGAAGAGGGCTGCACGCTGTGGGATGTGGAATACGTCCGTGAGGGCGGTTCCTGGTACCTGCGGCTGCTGATCGACAAGGACGGCGGTCTCGGCATTGACGACTGCGAGCGCATCAGCCGCCGGATGGATCCCATTCTGGACGAGGAGGACCCGATTCCCGACAGCTACGTGTTCGAGGTAGGCTCCGCCGGCGCGGAGCGGGAGCTGAAGCGGCCCTCGGATTTTACGCAGTTTATGGGCCATGAGGTGGAGATCCGCCTGTATCAGCCCCTGGAGGGGCGCAAGTCCTATGTAGGCACGCTGGAGGCCTACGACAACGGTACAGTCACCATCCTGTCCGGTCAGCCGCGTACCTTCGCGCCCGCCCAGATCGCCCAGGTGAGGCTGCATATCAGCCTGTAATATACAGAACGGAGAATGACAATGAACGCAGATTTCTTTAAAGCCATTGAAGACATCGAGAAAGAAAACGGTATCCCCCGGGGATATATGTACGAAAAGATCCGCAAGGCCATGATGACCGCTTTCGAGCGCGATAATCCCGAGTGCGCGGACAATGTGGAGATCATTCTGGACGAGGAGACCAAGAAGGTCGAGATGAACGTGATGAAGACCGTGGTCAGCGAGGTCGAGGACCCCAGCCACGAGATCAACATCGACGCGGCCAAGAAGATCAGCCGCCGGGCCAAGCTGGGCGACCTGCTGGCGATCCCTGTGGACACCAAGCAGTTCGGCCGCATCGCCGCCCAATCCGCCAAGCAGGTGATCATCCAGGGCATCCGTGAGGCCCAGCGCGGCATCATTTACGATGAGTTCACCTCCAAGGAGCACGAGATCCTCACCGGTGTTGTGAGCCGTGTTGATCCCAAGAGCGGCGCGGTCTCCATCCGCATCACCTCCAACAGCGAGGTCACCGAGGCTCTGCTCACCGCCAATGAGCGCATCAAGACCGAGACCATCAGCGAGGGCGACCGGCTGAAGGTCTACGTGGTGGAAGTGCGCAACGCCACCCGCGGCCCCCAGGTGGTCATCAGCCGGACCCATCCGGGCCTGGTCAAGCGCCTGTTCGAGCTGGAGGTGCCCGAGATCTTTGACGGCACTGTGGAGATCAAGAATATCGCCCGGGAAGCCGGCAGCCGCACCAAGATGGCCGTTTTCTCCAACGATCCCAACGTGGATCCCATCGGCGCCTGCGTGGGCCCCAAGGGCGGCAGAGTCGCCAGCATCGTTGACGAGCTGGGCGGCGAGAAGATCGACATCATCAACTACAGCGAGGATCCGGAGAAGTACATCGCCGCGGCCCTGTCTCCCTCCGAGGTCATCAGCGTGACCATGCTGGAGGACGGCAAGAGCTGCCGGGTGATCGTGCCCGATTCTCAGCTGTCCCTGGCCATCGGCAAGGAAGGGCAGAACGCCCGTCTGGCCGCCAAGCTCACCGGCTTCAAGATCGATATCAAGCCCGAGAGCGAGGCCTGAGCTTAGATTTTAGTTTTTCGTTTTCAGGAAGGAGCGCGGCGAGCTCCTTATGAGGACACGAAAGGAGGCAGTCGAAGTGCAGAAAAAGATCCCCATGCGGCAGTGTCTCGGCTGCCGGGAGATGAAACCCAAGAAAGAGCTGGTCCGCGTGGTTCGTTCCCCGGAAGGACAGATCAGCCTGGATTTTCGGGGGAAGGCCAACGGGCGCGGCGCCTACGTGTGCCGCAGTCCCGAGTGCCTGAAAAAGGCCATCAAAGCCCGCGCTCTGGAGCGTGCGTTCTCCTGCCAGATCCCTGAGGAGATCTACATGCAGCTTCAGGCGGAGATGGAGGCCGGCGAATGAGAGAAAAGACCCTTGGTTTGCTGGGTTTGATGCGAAGGGCCAACGCAATCTTAGTTGGCGAAGAGAATACGGGACAGACGGTGAAGGCGGGGAAAGCAAAGCTGCTGCTCCTGGCCTCGGACGCCTCGGACAACGCCAGACGGCGGGCTGAGAATTTTGCAGCGGGGCGTTCGGTGATCCGGGTGGAGCTGCCCTTCTCCAAGGAGGAGCTGGCTTCGGTGACCGGGGTCTCCGGCGGGTCCATGGCGGCGGTTACCGACCTGGGTTTTGCCAATGCCCTGGCCGGGCGGCTCAGAGACCTGGATCCGGAACGGTACGGCTCTCTGGCAGAGGAGACGGAAAAACGCCTGCAGCGGCAGACACTGCGCAAATCCGGCAAAAACAAGAGCATCGGTAAAAGGAGGACGAACCATGAGCATGGTGAAATATAGGATCCACGAGGTAGCAAAGGATTTCGGTGTGACGTCGAAGGAGATCTCTCAGATCATGATCGATTACTTTGCGCCTCCGAAAAACCATATGCAGATTCTGGAGGCCAACGAGCTGGACGTGATCTTTGAATACATGACCCAGCATCACCAGGCGGACAGTCTGGCGGACATTTTCCGCCCCGCACCCGCTGCTCCGGCCAAAGCCGCCAAGACGCAGGAGGCTCCGGAGAAGAGCGAGAAGCCGGCTGCCAAGGCCGAACCCGCCAAGGCAGGGGAGAAGCCCCAGGGCCAGGCAAAGCCCGCGGAGAAGCAGGCTCCTGCCGCGGCGCAGCAGCCCAAGCCTGAGAAGAAGGAAAAGGCACATGTTCCCCGTCAGGTGGCCCAGACCCGCGTGGTGGATACCCGCGGCGGCACCGGCGTGAACATAGAGAAATACAACGAAAAGTTTGAGGACATGGCCGGCGACAAGGTCGGCAACACCAGCAAGCTGGGTCAGGCCAAGAAGGAGAAGATCCAGAGCCGCAATAAGCAGCAGCGCCAACAGCCCAGCAACAAGCGCCGTCAGGAAGAGAAGAACAAGATGACCCGCCTGCAGCTGGAGATCGCGCGCAAGCAGCCGGTGAAGGTGGAGATCCCCGACGAGATCAGCGTGGGCGATCTGGCTTCCCGCATGAAGAAGACGGCTGCGGAGGTCATCCGGCAGCTGATGAAGATGGGCGTGTTTGCCTCCGTCTCCGAGATCATCGACTACGATACAGCCGCGCTGGTCGCCATGGAGCTTGGCTGCAAGGTGGAGAAGGAAGTGGTCGTGACAGTGGAGGAGCGCCTTATTGACGATCACGAGGATAAGCCCGAGGATCTGGTTCCCCGCGCTCCCGTTGTGGTGGTCATGGGCCACGTTGACCACGGCAAGACCTCGCTTCTGGACTACATCCGCCACGCCAACGTGGTTTCCGGCGAGGCCGGCGGAATTACCCAGCATATCGGCGCCTACACCGTGGAGATCAACGGCAGCCCCATCACCTTCCTGGATACCCCGGGCCACGAGGCCTTTACCTCCATGCGCGCCCGCGGCGCCATGGTCACCGATATCGCCATTCTGGTGGTGGCCGCCGATGACGGCATCATGCCCCAGACCATTGAGAGTATCAACCACGCCAAGGCCGCCAATATCCCGGTGGTCGTGGCGGTGAACAAGATGGATAAGGTCGGCGCCAATCCCGACCGGATCAAGCAGCAGCTGACCGAGTATGACCTGGTCGCCGAGGAGTGGGGCGGCGACACCATTGTGTGCCCCATCTCCGCAAAGACCGGCATGGGCATTGAGAATCTGCTGGAGAACCTGGTCATCCTGGCCGAGGTCCAGGAGTTGAAGGCCAATCCCAACCGTGCCGCCAAGGGCACCGTGATCGAGGCCCGTCTGGACAAGGGCAGAGGCCCCATTATGACGGTTCTGGTGCAGAACGGCACCCTGAAGCTGGGCGATATCATCATCGCCGGCACCGCAGTGGGCCGCGTTCGCACCATGATCAACGACAAGGGGCAGCGTGTGACCTCTGCCGGGCCCTCCACTCCCGTGGAGATCTCCGGTCTGAGCGAGGTTCCCTCCGCCGGTGACGTGTTCAACGCCGTTGCCGACGAGCGCCTGGCCAGAGAGCTGGCAGAGGAGCGTCGGATCACCCAGTCCACCAGCGGTATGGCCGGTGTGAAGAAGGTCAGTCTGGAGGATCTGTTCAGCCAGATTCAGGCCGGCGAGATGAAGACTCTGAATCTGATCGTAAAGGCCGACGTGCAGGGCTCCGCCGAGGCGGTGAAGAGCTCCCTGGAGAAGATCTCCAACGACGAGGTCCGGGTCAAGGTCATCCACTCCGCCGTAGGCGCCATCAACGAGAGCGACGTGATGCTGGCCGCCACCTCCGGCGCCATCATAGTGGGCTTCAACGTGCGCCCGGACAATGCCGCCCGGGACAACGCAGCCCGCAACAATGTGGATATCCGGCTCTACCGCGTGATCTACGACGCCATCAATGAGATCGAGGCCGCCATGAAGGGCATGCTTGCTCCCAAGTTTAAGGAAGTCATCATCGGCCACGCTGAGGTCCGGGAGACCTACAAGGTCTCCAAGGTCGGCACCGTCTGCGGCTGCTACTGCACCGACGGCAAGATCCAGCGCGGCTGCGAGGTCCGCGTGCTGCGTGACAATATCGTCATTCACGAGGGCGATCTGGCCTCTCTGCGCCGCTTCAAGGACGACGTGAAGGAAGTGGCCAGCGGCTACGAGTGCGGCATGCAGGTGGAGAAGTTCAACGACATCAAGGTCGGCGATATTATCGAGTGCTTCGTCATGGAGCAGATCAAGGACTGATCTCATAAAAAGATCTGGCGCTCCCGGTTTTCCGGGAGCGCCTTTTCCTGTTGTATGAGTTTTTAGCGGTTCCTTTGAATGACTGCCTTGTAGAAATCCACCGCGCCGGGAAGGGATACGGTGTCGATGTTCTCGTTGAGGCCGTGCATGCCCTTCATCTGTTCCGGGCCGTAGATCACGGGGGAGAAGCGGATGCAGGCGTCGCAGATCTCCTGATAGAACCGGGCGTCGGTGCCGCCGGTCATCACATAGGGGCAGGCGGGCAGATCGGGGAATACCTCGCCGATGACCTGTTCCACGAGATGATAGGCCGCGCTGTCGATCTTTACCGGCGGGCAGGAGGGATAGGCCCAGAGAACGGACAGCTCCAGGTCGTGCTTCTTTGCCAGTTCCCCGATGATCCGATTGCTCTCCTCCATGTCTTGATGGGGGATGTAGCGCAGGTTCAGAGTCAGGGTGGCCTCCTGGGGCAGAACGTTGGCCGCGTCCGATCCGGACTGCATGGTAAAGGCTACGGTGGTCTTCAGCAGGGCCGCCGCCTGGTTGGACAGTATCGGCATCAGCTTTTTGAGCAGCGGCTTAAAGAGCCAGAGATTGCCGAAGAGCAGGCGATAGTGGAAGGGGCCGTAGGCGGAGAGCGTCGAGAACATGGCCTCCACCTCCGGCTCGAAGGCCACCTTCATGGGGTTTCGCTTCTCAATATCCTGCACGAAGGCGGACAGCCGGGCGATAGGGGAGTTCTTCGGAGGATAACTGGAGTGCCCGCCGTTGGACCGGGCCGACAGCCGCAGATCGCCAAGGCCCTTCTCCAGCACGCCGATCATGGCGTAGTGGCCCTTGATCCCGCCGATGGGCTCTTCCACGATGGCGCCGCCCTCGTCGCAGACCAGATAGGGCCGGACGCCCCGGCGCTTGAGCTCGGAAACCAGCTTGGGGCAGCCGTCGCCGCCCACCTCCTCGGTGCAGGAGGAACTGAGATACACGTCCTGCTCCGGCACGTAGCCCTGTTTCAGCAGCTCCTCCGCCGCCTGGAAGAAGGCCATGACCGAGCATTTGGTGTCAGCGCTGCCCCGGCCCCAGACCTTGCCGTCGCAGATATCACCGGAGAAGGGCGCGTGATTCCATTCTCCCTCCGCGGGAACCACGTCCTGGTGGCTCATGAGGACCACCGGGCGCTCCGCGCCTTTGCCCTTCCAGAAGAAGAGCAGATTGCCGTCGATCTCTGTTTTTTCCAGCCTCTCATGCACCAGGGGGAACAGTTCCTCCAGGAGCCTGTGAAAGCCCAGAAACTTCTCCCGCTGGTCCACATTGGGAAGCGAGACCGTCTCGTACTGTACCATCCGGGACAGCTTCCCGGCGTATTCCGCCTCCCGGTCCGGCTGGACCCTCGGCTTCCACTCCGAGCGCTTTGCCGGAGTCAGAAGCGTTTTGATCACCGCGATCAGAACAAGGACCGCGCAGAGTCCCAGGATCGCCAGCAGAAAAATCCCGATGAATTTCATTTGTCAGCCTCCTGAGAATCCAATTTTGCGGCGTCTCTGCGGTAGAACAGGTAAGCAAGGCCAATGGCGATGGCACCGCTGGGGATGATCATAAAACTGGTGGAGCCGGTGAGGGAGGGCACCAGCATGAATAGCAGGCTCATCACAAGAAGCGGTACCAGGGCGATCCGCCAGTTGCCGCGGTAATACTTGCAGGCCATGGCCCCAAAGAGCGCGGGCACCACGTTGTCGAAGGCGGGCAGCAGTACAGGCGACTGCAGCAGCGGCTGCAAGGGAATGAGGAGCATCACACCCACGGCAAGCACCAGAATGGTGACCAGGGAGGAAGTGGCGATGGAGAGGGTCGAAATGATCTCGTTCTCCGAGGTTCCGGATTTGGCGCCGACGATATCCCGGGCCGTGACCGCGCAGGGGATCTTCATATTGATGAGGTTGCCGGTGATGAAGGCCAGATAGCTGCCGCCGGCCCCCAGCATCGGCACGTAGATCAGATATTCCGCCACGCAGCTGATCAGATACACGATGCCGATGGACAGAAAGCCCCGCCAGAAAGCGCCCAGGTTGGGCATGGCGTGCAGAATCAGGCCCATGACAAAAGGCGCGGCCAGGAGCATAGCAAGGGTCAGGATCGTGACCAGTCGGCCGAGGCGATGAGTAGCCTGGAGATAGCGCTCATAGATACGCTGTTTTTCCTGTTCGTTCATCTCGATCCCTCCTTAACCCAGTCTGCCCAGGAAGATGGCGGCGGTCATGGCAATGAGCATACTGCCGGCGATGGAAAAGCTGTCCACCCAGGCGGCCTGACGGCGATCCCGGATCTGCAGAAAGACCCACATGGCAGCCGCGCCGACCAGGGCCACCGCCAGAGGCAGCCAGGTTCCCCGGAAGGAGAACAGCCCCTGGGACGAGGCGAAGATCCCCAGATAGCTGCCGATATAGGCGGAGACCAGGCCGATGAACATGGCGGTCATGGCGATATCGCCGAAGCCGGAAAGGCTGTTTTTCTTTTTCCCCACGCTGTCCTTTGTCCCGGCCGGACGGTTCAGCCGCCCGGTATAGGCCTTCAGGCTGAACAGACAGAAGACCATGCCCCACATGATGCAAACGCTCATTAGAAGCGCGATGGTGGTAAAGGCCTCGGCGGTCATGTGGGTGGCGGACAGGCCGGGCAGGCCCACCGCCTCTGCCGCCGCTTCCGCAACCTGGGTCTCATAGTGCAGCGCGCCGATCACCGAAAGTCTCAGCCAGGGCCAGGGTGTACCCAAGCTGCCGGACAGGGCGATGACGCCCAACAGGATGCCCACGCTTGGCAGCACCGCGAAGGTGGCGCTGGCCACGATGGCCCGCTTCATTTTGGTCACGTCCATGCCGATGGCCTTCCCGGCGCGATAGGCCCGGACGGCAAACACAACGCAGACCAGGGCCACGAACAGAACGATACAGCCGCAGATCAAGTAGATCACCGGGCTGTTGAGCTGGGAGAGAATACTCATAGCATCGCCCCTTTTCTTTAGTATGGTAAAATTATAAAATCAAGCGCCTGTCTTTGCAACAGGAAGTTTCGGAATCTGAACGCTGAAACCTGCGGTAAAATCTCCTTGCGCAGCACGAGCGGCAATGTTATAATGACAGGACAAGTACAGGAAAATCAAAAAAGAAGGAGATCATTATGCCTTCCAATAAACTTGCAAGAACCAATGACGATATCCAGTTCGTCCTTTCCAAGCTGATCCCCCAGGTGAAGGATCCCCGGGTCCAGCAGGGGATGATCAGCGTGACCCGGGTGGAGACTACCGGAGATCTGCGTTACGCCAAGGTATGGCTCTCAGTGCTGGGGTTGGAGAATGAGAAGGAGTTCAAGAAAGGACTGAAATCCGCTTCCGGCTGGCTTCGTCATGAGCTGGGCCAGGCCATGACCCTGCGCTATACCCCGGAGCTGGTCTTTGAGCTGGATCACAGCATCGAGTACGGCGCCCATATCAGCCAGGTGATCAACTCCCTGGATATTAAGCACGACGAAGACGAGGACGAGCAGTCATGAACCATGCCGAATGCGCCGCCTGGCTCCGGGAGCGGGACGGCTTTCTGCTGCTGACCCACAGGAACCCGGACGGGGATACCCTGGGCAGTGCCGCCGCGCTCTGCAGTGCGCTCAGACGCTGCGGGAAGGAGGCCTTCCTGTATCCCAACCCTGAGATCCGGGAAAAGCTTCGCCCGGTTATTCTGCCTTTCTTTGCTCCCGAGGGATATGCGCCCCGTCATGTGCTGGCTGTGGACGTGGCGGCGGAGAGAATGTTTCCCGCGGGCTTTGAAGGTCCTGTGGAGCTGTGCATTGACCATCATCCCAGCAACACCCGTTATGCCGGGGAGCTTTTGCTGGATCCGGATCGGGCGGCCTGCGGCGAGGCGGTGCTTGAGGTGATCCGACATCTCTGCGGCGAGCCTGCGCCGGAGGAGGCGGATCTGCTTTATATCGCGCTGTCCACAGACTGCGGCTGTTTTCAATATGCCAATACCGACGCCCGCGCCTTTCGCGACGCGGCGGATCTGATCGAAGCCGGGGCGGACATTCGGAAATGGAATCAGCTTCTGTTCCGGAAAGCGTCACCTGGCCGCATCAAGCTGGAAGGGCTGATTTACGGTTCCATGAGCTTCCATCATGAGGGGAAAGTCGTTGTTGCCCTGGTGACCGACGAGATGCTGCGCCAGGCCGGAGCCACAGAGGACGATTGCGACGACCTGGCGGGTCTGGCCGGACGGGTGGAAGGCGGAGAGGTGAGCATCACCATCCGGGACTGGCCGGGCGGGGCCAGCAAGGTCTCTGTCCGTTCCGGGGAGAGCTTTGACAGCTGTGCGCTCTGCGCCCGCTTCGGCGGCGGGGGACACCGGATGGCCTCCGGCTGCAATATCCCTGTCCCCCCAGCCCAGGCCAGAGAGCTGCTGCTTCAGGCTATCGACGAGGTCTGGGCATGAACGGGATCCTGCTCATCGACAAGCCCTCGGACTGGACCAGCAGCGATGTGGTTGCCAAGCTCCGGGGGATCCTGCACGAACGGCGGATCGGCCACTCCGGCACCCTGGACCCCATGGCCACCGGCCTGCTGGTGGTGTTCGTGGGCCGGGCCACCCGGGCGGTGGAATTTGCCGAGAGCCATAGTAAACGCTATCGGGCCGGCTTTCGCCCCGGCCTTGTGACCGATACCCAGGATATCACCGGAAATCCTATAGGCGGCGAGGCTCGTGAGCTTGAACCCGGAGAGCTGGAGAAGGCGCTGGAGAGCTTTCGAGGCGAGGTCCGGCAGATCCCGCCCATGTATTCGGCGATCAAGGTCGGCGGCAAAAAACTCTACGAGATCGCCCGTCGGGGCGGAGAGGTGGAACGAAAGCCCCGCCCGGTGACCATCTCCCGACTGGAGCTGCTCGGCCGGGAGGGGGAAGATTATTTGCTGGACGTGCGCTGCTCCAAGGGTACCTATATCCGGACCCTCTGCCACGATATCGGCGCCGTCCTGGGCTGCGGAGGCTGCATGAGCTCTCTGCGCCGCCTGGAGGCAGGCGTTTTTTCCGTGGAAAACGCCGTCACCCTTGCCCAGGTCCAGGCCGCCGCGGACGCGGGGAAGACGGAGAGCCTCCTTCTGCCAGTCGACACACTGTTTGCAGAGCATCCGTCCGCGGCCGTGACGGAAAGGCAGGAGCGGGATCTGAGAAACGGCAAATTCCTGTCCGTGGATCTTCCCGACGGGCAATACCGTATCTATGGGCCCGACGGCTCCTTCCTGGCTCTGGGCCGGGCGGAGGCCGGGAACCTGAAGACCATAAAAAGCTTTTTCGAGGTTTGAGTTATGCCGAATGAAAAACGCGTCATCGCCCTTGGCTTCTTCGACGGCGTTCACATCGGGCACGCGGCGCTTCTGAAAAAAACAAAGCAGCGGGCAGAAGAACTGGGGGCCATGCCCTCGGTCCTGAGCTTTGACGTGCACCCCGACACCCTGGTATTTCACAAAGAGGTCCCACTCATCAACAGCGCCATCGGCCGGGAGGAGATCATCCGCCGCTGCTTCGGTATTCAGAACGTGGTGTTTATCCATTTTAATCAGCATGTCATGCGTATGCCCTGGCAGGAATTTCTGCGCTCCCTGGTGGAGGAACTCCAGGTCTGCCACATCGTGGTCGGCCATGATTTCTGCTTCGGCTACCGGGGAGAGGGCACGGCGGAGCGGCTGAAGAGCTACTGTGCGGAAAACGGTCTGGGCTGCGACGTGATCCCGCCGGTTCTGCTGGACGGGCAGATCGTCAGCTCCACCCACATCCGGGAGCTGATCCGAAACGGACAGATCGAGGAAGCCAATCGCTGGCTGGGGCACCCCCATACGCTCTCGGATACCGTCCATTCGGGCTACCATCTGGGCCGGAAGCTGGGCTCGCCCACGATCAACATGTTTTTCCCGGACGGCGTGCTGGTTCCCCGCCATGGGGTCTACGCCTCCAAGGTGTTCCTGGAAAACGGACAGAGCTATATCGCAGTGACCAATGTGGGCGTCCGTCCCACGGTCAGCGAGGAGAATCGGGTCAGCGTGGAGAGCCACTTGCTGGACTACAGCGGAAACCTCTATGGCCGCCAGGCCCGGCTGGAGTTCTATTCCTTTATGCGCGATGAGATCAAATTTGACAGCTTTGAGGCGCTCTCGGAGCAGATCCGTCTGGACGCGGAGAACGCCAGGGCGTATTTTGCGGAAAAAGGCCGACTCAACTGACGGTTGAGTTGGCCTTTTTGGCGATTCAACGAATAATTTATTGGCAATTTCTCTGGATTTGTGTACCATGAAGCCACAAATCACAAAGGAGGTCCCCGAAATGAACGACATTCTCGGCAGCAATATCATGAGGCTCCGGAAGGAGCATGGCCTGACCCAGGAGCAGCTGGCGACGGCCCTGGGCATATCCTATCAGGCGGTGAGCAAATGGGAAACGGGAAATTCCTGCCCGGATATTTCCACACTGCCTCTGCTGGCGGATCTGTTTTGCGTCAGTATTGACGAGCTGTTCGGCAGAGCCGCTCGGGTTCCGGCGCTGATACCCGCGGTGGATCAGCCCGGCACAGATCTGCCCTGGCCGGATGACGACTGCTTCTATGTGGTGCTGTACCACGGGCACGAGCTTATTGGCTCCGGAGGCGAGGACCAGCTGAGCCATGGCAAAGAATTCCGGTTCCAGTATGAGGGACCGGCGAAGGATATCGTCAGCAGCATCTCCGTCTCAGTGGACGGTCCTGTAGCCGGAAGCGTCCAGGCCGGAACCTCCGTAAGCTGCGATGCTGTGGGCGGCGACCTGATCGCCGGCGGCGGTGTAAACTGCGACGCCGTGGGCGGCGACGTAGACGCGGCGGGAAGCGTGAACTGTGACGACGTGCACGGAAGCGTTCGCGCCGGGGGCAATGTGACCTGCGACGATGTCGCCGGCGACGTGGTCGCGGGCGGCAGTGTGACCTGCGACGATGTGGGCGGCGATGTGAGCGCGGGCGGCAGCGTGAACAGCGGCGACGCATTCTCCTTCGATTCCCGGGAATTTGAGGAGAAAATGAATGCGCTGGGTCAGCGTCTCAGCGAGACGTTTTCCGGCCTGGGGGAGAAGATCAGCCGTGAGGCGGAGAGGTCGGCCGGGAAAGGCTGGAGCCTGCATCGGATCTGGCCTTTCGGCAGCGGCGAGATCAAGGTGGATGTAGATCTGGACCCGGACCCGGACGAGGACAAAACCGAAGAATAAAAAACAGCCAGCGTTCGGTGCTCGAACGCTGGCTGAAAACTTATGAAAGAGCCTGCTTGTTGCCTCCGCTTCTGCGGTGGCCCCGGCCTCTGCGCCGGGTCTGATTGGACTTGGATTTATAGAAGTTGCGCATCTCCTCATCCGCCTCGTAGAGAAGCCGATTTACTGCCCAGGTCTCGGTATCCCTGTCCTTGCGGAAACGGACCCGGGACAGGAAGCTGCCGTGTTCCTCACAGGAGAAGAGGTTCATATACCGCTGATCTCCCTGATTGACCCAGCGTACGCCGGTCATAACCTCACCGCAGACCGGACAAAGGGCCTGATCCACTCTGGGGTCTGAGAAGGCCTCGGTCTTATCGGCAAAGCCGTCCAGAGTCTCGTGCTCCAGAGCGGCGGGGCCGTCGGTTTCCACCGGCGGGTGATAATTCGGCATCCGGGAGGCCAGGATCCTTCCCAGCTCCGGATACAGGCGGATCCCTTCCTCCAGATCCAGATGGGTGCTGACCAGAGCGGTATTGTAGGCGTCACCCAGCGCATCGTGAGCGACACGGGTCTGCTCGATCTCAAAGTGCTCCATGGCGCTGGCCAGGGATTTCTGGTTTTTGTCGCCGCCGGTCTGCAGATTATAGATCATCTGCAGGTTCACCCAGCCGTCGATCCAGTCCCAGTCCAGATCGTGGATAATAATGTTCTGCTCCATGATCCCCTGGTCGTCGCAGCCCCAGGTCAGGAATGTAACACCGTCGCCGCACCATTCACGGAACAGCTGCATAGCCTCGGGGAAACTGTGCCCCTTGGCCAGACGATCCTTGTCAAAGCCGGTGATCTTTTTGACCTTATAGTGCATCCGGCGGAAATAAACAGGCTTGACATCGATGGTAAACTCTTCGGCAGGACGAAGGTTCTCGTCCAGCTTGACCGCGCCGATCTCGATAATCTCTCCCCGCAAATGGATGGGGAGCTTGTTAAATACGGAGGATTTGGAGCTCATGGCCTGGTTCCACTCCAGATCCACCACCACGTAATTCATAGGCTTGTTCCCTTTTTTCAAAATTTCACCGTATTATAACACAATGTTCCGGCATATGCACGCCTTTTTTCAAAATTCTGAGGGGAAATCTGAGGGAATTTCTTTGCATATCCTGAAAGGGTATGATAAACTGCATGAGAAGACAGGGGGAATGGAAAATGAAGGGAATCACTCTGGAGAAAGCCGCCCGACTCTGCAAGGGAACGCTGGTTGGCGCCAATGCTCCGGAACGGGAGCTGGGCCAGGTGGTGATCGACAGCCGGTTGATCCAAGCCGGCGATCTGTTCGTCGCCTTCAAGGGTGAACGGGTGGACGGACATGACTTTATCGCCAGAGCTTTGGAGGCCGGAGCGGGCTGTTGTCTGGCCGAGAGACTTCCGGAAGGGGTGACCGGCCCCTGCATTCTGGTCGACGACGTTCAGACGGCCCTGGAGGAGATCGCTGCGGGCTATCGGGAAACCCTGAGTCTGCCCATACTGGGCATCACCGGAAGCGTGGGGAAGACCTCGGCCAAGGAATGTGTGTCTTCGGTTCTCTCTCAGCGCCTGAAGGTATTGAAAACCGAGGGCAACCTGAACAATCAGATCGGTGTACCCATGACGCTGTCCCGAATCGGGCCGGAGCATCAGGCGGCGGTCGTGGAGATGGGGATCAACGGTTTTGGGCAGATGCGCCAGCTTGCGCGGATGGTCCGGCCGACGATCGGCCTATTCACGGTGATCGGCCATGCCCATCTGGAGTTTCTCCACGATCTGGACGGAGTCCTTCAGGCGAAAACCGAGATGCTGGAATTTCTGCCCCCGGATGGGCTCGTGATCCTGAACGGCGACGATCCTATGCTGCGCCGCTACCCCTGCAGCATCAAGAAAATGTACTTCGGCCTGAGCGAAGGCTGCCAGGTCAGGGCTCTGGATGTCAAGACCGATCCCGAGGGCCGCAGCTCCTGTACGATCCGGTATCAGCAGCGGGGCTTCCGGGTGTCCATTCCCGCTTTTGGCAAACATATGATTTACGCTGCGCTGGAGGGCGCGGCCGCCGGCTTCGCTCTGGGGCTGAGTGATGAAGAGATCATCGCGGGAATCGAAGCCTACGAACCGGTGGGGCGGCGTTCGGCTGTCACCGATACGGGAAAGGTCCTGCTGATCGATGACTGTTACAATGCCAATCCCGATTCCGTCAAAAGCGGGATCGACTCCATGGCGGCCCTGGGCAGAAGGAGAGTGTGCATCCTTGGCGATATGCTGGAGCTGGGGGACCTGGCCCCCGAGCTGCACAGAGAGATCGGCCGCTATGCCGAAGAAAAGGGAGTCGAGCTGGTGCTCTCCTGCGGGCAGTTTGGCGACGAGATCGTCTCCGGCGCCGGAGCGTCGGGCAGAGTTTTCGATACAGCGGAACAGCTGATTGCCGCTCTTCCCGGCCTGCTGCAGCCCGGTGACGCCGTACTGGTGAAGGCGTCCCGAGGGGCGCGCTTTGAGCGGATCTCCGAGGCGATCAAGGCCATGTGACAGGAGGGATGCCCATGAAGCGAGCTTTTGTGTTCCTGGATCTGGACGACACGATCCTGGATTTCCATAAAGCAGAACGAAACAGCCTGCGCCGGACGATGGAGGAGCTTGGATACTGCCCCACATCGGAGCAGCTGGACCGTTACAGCGTCATCAACATCGGACAGTGGGAAAAGCTGGAGCAGGGCCTGCTCACCCGGGATGAGGTGCTGGTCAGCCGGTATGAGCTCTGGCTGCGGGAGTTGGGCCTGGATTTTTCCGCCTCGGAGGTGACCACGCGCTATGAGGGCCACCTGCACGAGGGATACTGGCTGGTTCCCGGCGCGGCGGCGCTTCTGGAGCGGCTGCAGGATGAATACGCCCTGTATGTCGCCTCCAACGGCGTGGGCGCCGTACAGGCCAGCAGGATCTCCGGAGCCGGGATTCGCTCCTTCTTCGACGGGGTCTTCATCTCCGAGGAGTTGGGCGCCAACAAGCCTGACCCGGCCTTTTTCCGCGCCTGCTTTGCGCAGATCCCGGGTTTTGACCCGAAACGGGCGATCATGGTGGGGGACAGCCTGACCTCGGATATTCTGGGCGGCATCAACGCCGGGATCGCTACCTGCTGGTTCAAACCCAAACAGAAAAAAGCCCGTCCGGATATCCGGGCGGACTATGAGATTCGTTCTCTTGATGAGCTTCCGGGGCTTCTGGATCGGATCTTCTGAGCGGTCGGCTTCAGAAGAGGAAGGACAGGATCGACAGAAGGATCACGCCCGGGACGCCGAAAAAGCCCACGATCAGACAGTTGAGAAAGCTCATGTCAATGCTGAGCCCCACAAAATCGCCAAAAAAGTTCACGATCCAAAGGGCGACAAAGCCGAGGCCCGCGTTCAGCAAAAGCTTGAAGATCCAGCGGATCGGCGCTGAGAGCACTTTGATCAGCAGAACGACGCCGATCACAGCGGCGGCCAGCATCAGAATCGCGGATAAGGTTTCCATCGCATAAACCTCCCTGGAAAATAATAGACGGATGAAGTCCCCGAACGAGGCACATAATAGCATCGGACGGCTTCCCGGGGACCGAGAAAGACAGAGCGTTCCGATGGCTCTTATATGGAACCATCAAAACGGGAAAATGTCAAGCGGAAAGAGAGTTTTCCCGAATCAGGAAAATATCGACCGCGGGCCGCGGCGCATTTTGCGCCGCGGCTTTGATTTTGTTCCGGAAAAGCCGCTTTCCCGGGAAATGACTTGAAAAAGCGAAAAATTATGTTATACTACATGAGTTAATATGGATTTGGTATGCGCTACAAGATATTGTGGAAAGGCGAATCAACAACATGGCAAAAGGCAGCGAACAATACGGCAACGACAGTATCTCCCAACTGAAGGGAGCGGACCGGGTCCGGAAACGCCCGGCGGTTATTTTCGGCTCTGACGGGCTTGACGGCTGCGAGCACGCGGTCTTTGAGATTCTCTCCAACTCCATCGACGAGGCCAGAGAGGGACACGGTGACCTGATCACCCTGACCTACTTTGAGGACCATTCCATTGAAGTGGAAGACTTCGGCCGGGGCTGTCCGATGGACTATAACCCGGTAGAGAAGCGTTACAACTGGGAGCTGGTGTTCTGTGAGCTCTATGCCGGCGGCAAATACAAAAACGACGACGGCGGCGACTATGAATACTCTCTGGGTCTCAACGGCCTGGGCTCCTGCGCTACACAATATGCCTCGGAATACATGGATGTGACCGTATGGCGGGACGGCAGCAAGTACAGCCTGCACTTCAAAAAGGGCAAGCCGGTAGGAAAAAAAGGTCAGGAGCTGAAGATCGAGCCGGCCGACCGGAAGAAGACCGGCACCACCATCCGCTGGCGGCCGGACCTGGAGGTCTTTACGGATATCGAGATCCCGGAAGAGTATTTTGACGACATTCTTCACCGCCAGGCGGTGGTAAATGCCGGCGTCACCTTCCGACTGCGCATCCAGAGGGGCAACAAGTTTGAGACCCGGGATTACCGCTATGAAAACGGCATTGTGGACTACGTGACGGAGCTGGCCGGAGAGGGCCCTCTTACGGCGCCGTATTTTATCTCCACCGAGCGAAAGGGAAGAGACCGGGAGGACAAGCCCGAGTATAAAGTGCGCATTACCGCCGCCTTCTGCTTCTCCAACAAGACTTCCATTCTGGAGTATTACCACAACTCCTCCTGGCTGGAAAACGGCGGCTCTCCGGACAAGGCGGCGAAAAGCGCCTTTCTTTCCGCTCTGGATGCGTATCTGAAGCAGAACGGCAAATACCAGAAGGGCGAGAGCTCCATCAAGTTCCAGGATATTCAGGACTGCCTGATCCTGGTAACCAACTGCTTCTCCACCCAGACCTCTTACGAAAACCAGACCAAGAAGGCCATCAACAATAAGTTTATCCAGCAGGCCATGACGGAATTCTTCAAGGCCCAGCTGGAGGTCTATTTCATCGAGAACAAGCCCGAGGCGGATCGGATCGCCGAGCAGGTGCTGATCAACAAGCGCAGCCGGGAAACGGCGGAGCGGGCCAGGCAGGGCATGAAGAAAAAGCTCTCCGGCAGCATTGATATCGCCAACCGGGTCCAGAAATTTGTGGACTGCCGCAGCCGGGATCCGGAGCGCCGCGAGATCTACATCGTGGAGGGCGATTCCGCTCTTGGCGCCTGTAAGCTGTCCCGGGACGCGGAGTTCCAGGGCATCATGCCGGTCCGCGGGAAGATCCTCAACTGCCTGAAGGCCGATTACGTGCGGATCTTCAAAAGCGACGTGATCACCGACCTGATGAAGGTCCTGGGCTGCGGGGTTGAGGTGCGGGACAAGCACACCAAAGATCTCAGTAGCTTCGATCTGAACAATCTGCGCTGGAGCAAGGTCATCATCTGCACCGACGCCGATGTGGACGGCTACCACATCCGCACGCTGATCCTGACCATGCTCTACCGCCTGGTGCCCACGCTGATCCGGGAGGGCTACGTATTCATTGCCGAGTCCCCACTGTACGAGATCAACAGCAAGGGCAAGACCTGGTTTGCCTACTCCGAGCGGGAGAAGGCGGAGATCCTGGAGAGCCTTGGTAACGCCAAGGCCAGCATCAGCCGCAGCAAGGGTCTGGGCGAGAACGATCCGGACATGATGTGGATGACCACCATGAACCCGGAGACCAGGAGGCTCATCAAGGTCATGCCCGAGGACGCCGAGCGTATGGCCCAGGTGTTTGACCTGCTGCTGGGCGACGACCTGGAGGGCAGAAAAACTCACATTTCCCAGTTCGGGTCTCAGTACCTGGATCTGGCCGATATCTCTTAAGAAAGAGAGCTTTCGTCAATGGCTAAGAAAAAAGAACCGGAAAAGAAAAAATACGACAATCCCGACGTAGTGGGCCTGAAAGCGGCGGTCCTGGAACAGCCAATCACCGAGACCCTGGAGCAGAACTTCATGCCCTACGCCATGTCGGTGATCGTCTCCCGCGCCATCCCGGAGATCGACGGCTTTAAGCCTTCTCACCGAAAGCTCCTTTACACCATGTTCAAGATGGGGCTGCTGACCGGAGCCAGGACAAAAAGCGCCAACATCGTGGGTCAGACCATGCGCCTCAATCCCCATGGCGACGCCGCTATCTATGAAACCATGGTGCGTCTCTCCGTGGGCTATCAGGCGCTGCTGACTCCTTTTGTGGACTCCAAGGGAAACTTCGGCAAGGTCTATTCCCGGGATATGTCCTACGCGGCCTCCCGATACACCGAAGCAAAGCTCGCGGCCATCTGCCAGGAACTGTTTGGGGACATCGATAAGGATACCGTGGACTTCGTGGACAATTATGACGGCAGCATGAAGGAGCCCAGCCTTCTGCCTACCGCCTTTCCCAACGTGCTGGTCTCTGCCAACATGGGTATCGCCGCCGGTATGGCAAGCCAGATCTGCGGTTTTAATCTCAACGAGGTCTGCGAGACGACTATCGCCTACTTAAAGGACCCGGATCACGACCTGTTTTCCACCCTGCCAGCCCCGGATTTTCCCACCGGCGGCGAGATCATCTATGACCGGCCGGAGCTGGAGAAGATCTACCGGACCGGCCGTGGCAGTCTGAAGCTCCGTTCCCGCTGGCGCTATCTGCCGAAGGAAAACATCATCGAGATCTACGAGATCCCCTATACCACCACCTCTGAGGCGATCATCGACAAGGTGGCCGAACTTATTAAAACCGGAAAGGTCCGGGAAATCAACGATATGCGGGACGAGACCGACCTGAGCGGCCTGCGTCTGGCGATCGACTTGAAGCGTGGCGTGGATCCTGAAAAGCTCATGCAGAAGCTGTATAAGATGACCACCCTGCAGGACGCCTTTGCCTGCAACTTCAATATCCTGGTGGCGGGCAATCCCAAAGTGATGGGGGTGCGTGAGATCCTGGAGGAGTGGACCGCCTGGCGGATGGACTGCGTGCGCCGGAGAGTCTACTATGATCTCCAGAAAAAGAAGGACAAGCTGCACCTGCTGCAGGGCCTGGAGAGCATCCTTCTGGATATCGACAAAGCCATTGCTATTATCCGGGAGACGGAGCTGGAGAGCGAAGTGGTGCCCAACCTGATGATGGGCTTCGGCATCGACCAAATCCAGGCGGAATTTGTGGCGGAGATCAAGCTGCGCAATATTAACCGCGAATACATTCTCAAGCGCACCGCTGAGACCAAGGCTCTGGAAGATGAGATCCAGGAGCTGGAGAGCATCCTCAACAGCCGACGGAAGATCAAGGGCATCCTGGTGGAGGAGCTGAAAAAGATCAACAAGAAGTATCCTACCCCACGGAAGAGCCAGATCGTCTATTCCGACGAGATCCAGGAGTTTGACGAGGAAGAGACCGTGGAGGATACGCCCGTCACCCTGTTTCTGTCCAGAGAGGGATATTTCAAAAAGATCCCGACTGCATCCCTGCGCATGAGCGGGGAGCAGAAGTACAAGGAAGGGGACGGTCTGCGCCTCAGCTTCGAGTCGTCCAACCGCCGGGAGCTGCTGATCTTCTCGGACAAGGCCCAGCTTTACAAGGTCCGTCTCAGCGAGCTGGAGGACGGCAAGGCCTCCACGTTGGGCGTGTATCTGCCCCAGAAGCTCCAGATGGACGAGGGCGAAAGCGTCTTTTCCATGCTGGATCCCGGCGATTACTCCGGGGAGCTGGTGCTGTTCTTCGAGAATGGTAAGGCGGCCCGGATCCCGATGTCCACCTATGAGACCAAGACCAAGAGGAAAAAACTCATTAAGGCCTATTCTGACAAGAGCCCCCTGGTAGCGCTGCTTCCCCTGAAGGAAGAGCAGGATCTGACTATTTTCACCAGCGACGGACGGGCTCTGGTGTTCCACAGCAGCCTTCTGCAGCCCAAAACCACCCGGGATACCCAGGGAGTGGCAGTCATGACGCCCAAGGCTCGCCGGGCCCTGACGGGGGCCAGCACGGCCAAAGAGAGCGGGATCCAGACTCTCAGCCGCTACCGCGCCAGAACGATCCCGGCGGCAGGAGCGCTTCTCCGGCCCGAAGACAGGGGAGAAGAACAGCTATCATTGATTGAGGAGTAAGGATATGAGCGTGAAAACGAATCTGCCCGGCAAGCAGCGTATCTGGAAGCTGGTGTGGAAGTATTTCCTGGTTGTGATCGGGTCCTTCGTGTATTCCGTCGCGTTCCAGTGCTTTCTGTTTCCCAACGAGATCGTGGCCGGCGGCGTGACAGGCATCGCCATGATCCTCAATTACTTCACCCACTGGCCCATCGGTATGATGGTGGTGGTCATGAATATCCCGCTGTTCGCTCTGGCCTGGCGTCAGCTCGGTACGGACGTGCTGATTGGATCTCTGGTTGGCATGGCGGTCTCCTCGGCCTTTGTGGACCTGATGAGCCTGACCAATCTGGTTCTGACCACCGATCCCATGCTGGCCACCATTATCGGCGGCGTGATCAAAGGGGCCGGTCTGGGTATGATCTATTATTACGGCGCCACAACCGGCGGCATTGATATCGTGGCCAAGCTCCTTCGGAAGAAATACTCACAGCTCAATTTCGGCACCATCGTCCTGATCCTGGATGTGGCGATCATCGCGGGCTACGCCCTTGTGGTCGGCAATTATGAGAGCGCCATGTATTCGGTCATCGCCATGTTCGTGGTGACCAAGGTCATCGACCTGTTCCTGTACGGTATTGACAACTCCTGCGTCTGTTATATCATCAGCGACAAGTCCGACGCGCTGACCCATGAGATCATCTCCGGTCACGTGCATCGGGGCGTGACGATCCTGGAAGGCGTGGGCGCCTATTCCCACCAGGAAAAGCACGTGATCATGTGCGTGATCAAGCGCAACCAGATCCCCGAGCTGCGCCGGACCATCAAGAGTCTGGACGAGCGCGCGTTTGTGATCGTTACCGACGCCAAGAACGTGTTCGGTACCGGGTTTGAGAGCATTTCCGAGGTTCGCTGAGCCGAAATCCTGATCTAAAGGAGGGGAGAGTATGAACTGCCGCAGATGGGTTTGCCTGCTTCTGACCGTAGCCATTGCGCTGAGTCTGGCCGGCTGCGGAAGCATCTACGACAAAGAGTATGTGGTAGAGAACGACTACATCCCTTCCGTACAGATCCCCGAGGATCCCGGCGATAAGATCGCGGTCCACGATTTTAACGGTCTGAAGCGGGCGCTGCTGGCTCTGGTCAGCGAGGGCTCTGCAGAGGGGCAGCTGGTATTCGACAGCGAATACGCTTCGGACGTGGCCGAGGATATGGCTTCCGCCTGCTGGCAGGTGCGTACCCAGGACGCCATGTGCGCCTACTGCGTGGAGAATATCGCCTACGAGCTGTCCAAGATCGTGACGCATACGGAAGTGAAGGTCACCATCAGCTACACGGAGGCCGGGGAAAACGCCGACAGCATCGTACACATGCAGGTGGCCGCCGGTGTGGACCAGCTCCTGCGGCAAGCGCTTTCGGATGGAAGAACCAAGCTGGCTCTGCTCATAGAGCACAGCAGCTATACCGCCGAGACGATGGGCGATCTTGTAATCGGCGTGTATCGCAGAAATCCCGAGCTGCTTCCTCAGGCGCCCGGCATTCGGGTCAACATGCTCAGCGGCAGCGGAACGCAGAGACTGTACGAGATCAATCTGGACTACGGCATGGACGAGGAAGAACTGGCCGCCCGCAGAGAAGAGCTGGCGGAGTTTGATCCCTTTGAGGCCGACGGGCTTGAGGGTCTGGATCAGGTCCATCTCGCGCTTGCGGTCTACGAATACCTTGCATCTCACTGTACGACGGCGCCCAACGGCCCCGGCAGCGTTTACTCCGCCCTGATCGAAGGAAACACCAACAGTGAAGGCCTGGCTCTGGCATTTGTTGTGCTGTGCAACCGTCTCGGATTGGACTCTCAGATCATCTACGGGCAGAAAAACGGGCTGAACCACAGCTGGAATATCGTCGACGTGGACGGCGAGCACTATCATGTGGACGTGGACGCCTATTCCGAAGCATGGCCGGAGCAGGGGTTCCTGCTCAATGACGAAGCCGCCTGGCTGACGTATCGCTGGGACGTGTATTCCTATCCCCGCTGCGAAGGGGAGCTTCTCCGGGACCGACTGTTCCCCGGACCGGAAATGATGATCGATACAGCGGCCGTGCCGGATGAAACCACTCAAGAACAGGAGCCGGTACCTCTTCCTCCGCAGGCGGATGAGGGCTGAGCGCGAACGATTTCGCGAAAAAACAGGAAATTTTTTCTTGACAAGTCGGCAAAACGTGGTACAATACGTCTTGCTGATGCGGGCATAGCTCATCCGGTAGAGCGCCACCTTGCCAAGGTGGAGGTAGCGAGTTCGAGCCTCGTTGCCCGCTCCATTCACCCTCACCGCACTGCGGTGAGGGTTTTTCTTTTGCGGGTATGGTGGAATTGGCAGACACGCTGGATTTAGGTTCCAGTGGGCGACCGTGCAGGTTCAAGTCCTGTTACCCGCACCACGTCGAGTGCTCATAACGGATTTTCAGTTATGGACACTCGATTTTTCTGCTCGTATATTTACGGTTTTACTATGAGTTGTTCGAAAAAGGGATATTGTAATGGTTGAGAAGTGATGATATAATAAAAACGTGGTGATAGATATGTATTGTCATAATTGTGGTGCGCAGATTCTCAACGGTGCAAAATACTGTACTGAGTGTGGAGAGCGTATTGCGCGAGTTGCTAATAGTTCCATAAGCACCTATAACGATGATCCTCTTGGCGGTACGCTCACGGTTACACGAAATAGTTGTGGCTATAATGACAGCGTTCCAGTTGAAGTATGGATCAACAATTCTTGCGGGAATATTGTCCGTGATGGTGAAACAATTACTATTGACTTATCTGCCGGCCAATACTGTGTGACGCTTAAACAAAAGGGGCGAGAGATTTCCACGCGCCTAGTTGACATTCGAGATGGCGCTAACGAGATGATTAGTTTTTCTGTCCCCTACCATCAGCAGTCTTCTGTATACAGCAGAGGGACCAATACTTCATTTTCACGCCCCGCACCCGATCCAAGCTCTTATCTTCAGCCGCATGTTCAAGTAACACAACAGGTTGTTGTGAACAATACGACAAATGGTAGAGAAAAGAATAAATGGATAGCATTTCTTCTTTGTTTCTTCCTCGGTGGTATTGGTGCCCATAAATTCTATGAAGGAAGGGTTGGGCAAGGTATTCTTTACCTGTTAACTGTTGGACTGTTTGGAGTCGGATGGTTACTTGATACTATAATCCTCCTATGTAAGCCAAATCCTTACTATGTATAACAATAACAACTAGAAGACTGAAAAATTGGCTTTCTGTTTTGGTATGAAATCGTTATTCAGAGTGGGTTATGAAAACCCGCACCACATCGGAGTTCACTCCGCACGGCTCAAAAAATGGCAATCGCGAATGCGGTTGCCATTTTTCATCTGTTCCCCCGTGGTTCTTCTATCCCAACTGAAAAAGGCCGCGAGGTCATGTGGCGGTACAAACGCCCCCACATCGACCCGCGGCCATATTTTTCGCTTATGGACTATACTGCTTTTCACCGGATATCCAGCTGCTGGAATCGTTTCTGTGACAGCCTCCAGGCAACCCAGGTGGACGACAGATAGAACAGCAGTCCGACAGCGCAGAACAACAGCTTTGCACCTAAGTTAAGGGGGTCCGGGGTGTCCAGAATATTCCGATAAAGCGGCAAGGCATAGCACAACACGATCTCCACGAGGATAAGCACAAACAGGGCAGCGGCTCCTTTCAGAAAACTGATCCCGACCTTGTCCACGTTTTTGTAATACGAGGGGAAGAAGACAAGGTGAAACAGGCCGAAGCAGAAAAAGCCTTCGCCGATCAGAGCGAGGTTCGCGTCCATGCCGGCTGCGTTGGGTTGAGGCAGAAGGATCCCGTGCAGCCAGATAAAAAGACCCGCCAAAGCCAGCTGGGCCCATTCAATGAGCATCACCAACAGGAAGCGTGCCGTCACCAGATCGGCCTTGGCCACGGGAAGGGTCAGACTGTATGTGATGTCGTGATTTTCCCGGCCGGTCAGGCAGATAAAAAAGACGGCCAGGCAAAGATAGAAGTAAGAGACCGGATAGGGATAATTTGGCGTCAGGATCAGGGCAACGAGAAGCGGCAGGAGAAAGCTCGTGGGATGCAGACAGAGTTTCAGTTCCTTTTGAAGCAATTTCCCAATCATCTTAATCCTCCTTCTCCAAATGTATCATGATCTCCTCCAGGCTCGGCTGTCGGCAGGGAAGGGGGAAATCTTTCCTTTCAGACGCTTGAAGCAGGGCGCTGAAGCCGTTTTTCGTTCTTCCGGGTCCAATGAGCCTGCCTTCCCATTCGTGCGGCACCTGACCTTCTGCGTACTCACAGAGGCGATAAGCTGCCAGGAAGCCGGGAAGGCTGTCGTCGGCCAGCAGACGTCCGCGGGACAGATAGAGAATATTGTCCGCCGTCTTTTCCAGATCGGACGTGATGTGTGTCGAGAACAGGATGGTTTTCCCCTGATTGGCCAGCTCCAGGAAAATCTCCAGCAGCTCCTCCCGGGAGAGGGGATCCAGACCGCTGGTGGGCTCGTCCAGGATCAGCAGTTCCGCCCCGTGGCTCAGAGCCAGCGCCAGCATGTACTTGATCTTCATACCGTTGGACAGAGCGTCCGGCGTTTTCTCTTCCTCCAGCGAGAAAAGCGAAAGATACTTCCGGTAGGCTTCCTCATTCCAGGCATGGTAGAAGGGTCTGGTCACGTCCGTGATCTGCCGCAGCTTCTTTTTGGCGTAAAAGCTCATACCCGCCGAGACGAAGCCCAGACGCTGCTTGATCTCCAGCTCGTGCTCATCGTATTCCCGGTCCCAGAACCGGATGGATCCGGAATCCGGGTGGACAAAGGACAGCAGGGAATGCAGCGTGGTGGTCTTTCCCGCGCCGTTTCGGCCGATAAATCCCGTGATTTTACCCTCTTCCAGAGAGAAGCTCACGTTATCCAGCCGAAAGGACGGATAACTTTTGCATAGATTTTTTACGGTTAAGATACTGTTCATGCTCTGTCCTCCCTGATCTGTCCCATGACATCCAGAAAGAAATCCGCCCGCACCAGAGCCAGGCCCTGGTTCAGATCTCCTAAAACCAGCAGATTGTCACCGGGCTGGATTCCAAAAGCCCGCCGCGCTTTCACCGGGATCACGATCTGGCCTTTGTCTCCCACGGTTACGGTGCCGTAGATAAATTTATCTCTCGGCGCGGCGGCGTTCTCGGACAGATCCTGGCGGATCAGATCGTCAATGTTGACCTGGAAGATCTCCGCGAGACGATCACAGTGCAGTACATCCGGGGCGCTTTCACCGTTCTCCCATTTGGCGAGAGTCTGCCGCGTCACGCCCAGCTTTTCGGCCAGAGCCTCCTGGGAGTATCCGGCCTGTTTCCGAAGATAGAGAATATTCTTACAGATCATACATTTCCCACCTTTCTTGCCTTCATTATACCGGAAAAGCCCCGAAATACCAGCGATAAAAGCTGACATTTCGGGGCTGCTTCTGTTCAATTTCGTTGCGTCACGAGAGCCTGTCCGTGTAAAGGCGCTGTGCCCAGCGCATCAGAAGCTCAGCGGCCTGGTTGCGCTGCTCTGCGGCTTCCGCGCCGAGGACCACCAGCACAAGGTTGTGCTGGCCGTCTTCCGTCGGTACCGGCATGGATGCCGCCAGGCACGATCCCGCCTTGTTGGTAAAGCCGGTTTTCAGGCCGGTCACTCCGTCCATGTTGAAGACAAGAGGATTGGAGTTGTAGGTGGTATAGTCCAGTTCTTCCATCCTGCAGAGCTGCTGAGACGTGATCTCCGTGATCTCCGGGTGCTCTGAAAGCAGATACCGACAGAGCTTGAACAGATCCAGCGCGCTCATACAGTTCTGGCGCTTGCCGCGAACCGGGCCCATGCCGTAGCTGGGAAGGCCGTGAGGCGTATAAAATCTCGCGCTGCGAAGCTCCAGCTCGCCGGCCCGCTGATTCATCCGTTCCACAAAAGCCTCTTCGCTGCCGGCCACATGTTCGGCCAGGGCCAGGGTACACTCGTTGCTGGAGGCCAGGAGCATGGCGTTGAGCATCTCGAACATGGGATACTCTTTTCCGGTCTGCAGACTGATGGTCCCGTCCGCGGTCCAGGAGAGAACAGCCGCCTTGGTGGATGCAGCGATCGTGTCGTCCATGGAGATCTCTCCGGCGTCCGCGGCCTCCCGGATCAGGAGATAGGACATGAGTTTGGTAATGCTGGCGATCGGAACGGCTCTGTCGTGGTTGTGGGAAAACAGGATCTCTCCGGTATCGGCGTCGCCGATCAGAATCCCGTTATAGGCGTCGAAGTAACCCTCTGCCGCCAGCTCCGCGGGATCCGGGGAAAAGGGCCGGTCCGGGTGAAGCACAAGCGTCAGTTCGTCCAGCGGCTCGATTTCCAGATCCAGGATCAGCTGCACGTCGATCATATTCATGAACATATCCAGATCGGTGCAGTAGGTATAATTCCGGCGTTCTTTTCCGTTGACCAGCAGCCGGTTCTGCTGCAGATACAGATACGCCACGCCCATCCAGCCGGTATCCTGGCTGCTTCCGGAATAGGCGCCCTGACCGGTGGTGATGCTGAAAGCGCTGTTGGATTTGCTGTAATGGATCTGGAACTGCTTCTCCGTACCGTTCAGCGCAAAGGCCAGGTCAGAGAGGGAGAGATACAGATTCCCCATATAGGACTCGGAATACGCCCTGACCCGGAAGCTCTGTTCGCCTACGATCACCGTCATGGCGTAGGGGAGTGGACCGTCATCAGCCATGGCGGGGACTGCGACGCACAGAAGCGTCAGCAGGCAGAGCAGCAGCGACAGCAGACGACGGCAGGTTTTCATAAGAGCCCTTCTTTCCTGAAATCTCCTGTTCATTATACCAAATCCGGCGACTTTGACAAGAGCCATTGAAAAATGCTTGCCAACCCTGATGTTCTATTGTATTGTAAGCACAGAACAGAAAAGGGGAGATCGGCTATGAAACAGCAGCCCGCCCGTTTTGATATGAAGCGTCCCCCGGAGCGTACCGCCTGGTATCTCCGTCCTCTGACCTGGCTTCTGAGCATGCCGGATGTGTGGAAGCATCAGAGCCGGATCGAAAAGATCGGTGTGGAGGATCTGAAGCCGCCCTACGTCCTTCTGTGCAACCATAACGCCTTCCTGGATTTTAAAGTAGCTACCGCGGCCATTTACCCGCAGCGGGCCAATTATGTGGTCGCCATCGACGGCTTCATCGGCCGGGAGGAGCTGCTGCGCAAGGTCGGCTGTATCTGCAAGCGGAAATTCACCAACGACGTCACGCTGGTTCGGCAGCTCAAGCAGGTGATCCGGAACGGAGACGTGGCCCTCATCTATCCCGAGGCCCGATATTCTCTCTGCGGTACAACCGCGGTGCTTCCGGCTTCTCTTGGGAAGCTGTGCAAGCTGTTGGGCGTCCCGGTGGTGACGCTGATCTGCCACGGCCACCACGTGAACTCCCCCTTCTGGAACCTTCACGACCGGGGCGTGAAACCGACGGAGGCGGAGATGCGTCTGCTGTTTTCCGCCGAAGAGTTGTCCCGCAGCAAGCCGGATCAGATCAACGAGGCCATCGTTCAGGCTTTTCAATATGATGATTTTGCCTGGCAGAGGGAGCGCGGGATCCGTACTCCCTATGAGGGTCGGGCGGAAGGACTCCATAAGGTGCTGTATCAGTGTCCCCATTGCCGGAGGGAATATCAGATGGACTCCAGGGGGACGGAGTTGTTCTGCAAGGCCTGCGGCAAGCGCTGGACTATGAGCGAGCTGGGGCAGCTGAGCGCAGAGGATGGGGAGACGGAGTTTGCCCATATTCCGGACTGGTACGAATGGGAACGGGAAAATGTCCGCCGCGAGGTGCGGGAGGGCACTTACAGCACCGGCCCCATGCCGGTGACCGTGGACTCGCTTCCCAACGCAAAACGCTTTCTCCGATTGGGCGAGGGGACCATGATCCACGATATGAACGGCTTCCGGGTCCGGGGTACGGATTTTGACGGCGATCCCTTTGAGATGGAAAAGACTGTGCCCAGCCTCTATTCCTGCCATATCGAGTACGAATACCTGGGAAAACACGGCGACTGTGTGGATCTGAATACGCTGGAGGACACCTGGTATATCTATCCCCACGACTGTGAATTCTCGGTAACCAAGATGGCACTGGCCACAGAAGAGCTGTACTTCGCCTATCGGGAATCGATCGGAAGACCCTGCAGGCCGGGCCTGGCATAAAAAACCGCGGATAGAGTGCCTTAGCTCCGTCCGCGGTTTTTTATGCAGCTTTTGCGGTCAGCCTGGGCTTCCAGTAGCTATTCCAGAATACCAGCAGCTCCGCCACCAGACACACGGGCAGGGCGGCAAAAACGTCCACCGCCGAGTGCTGCTTGACAAAGCAAACCGCCAGGCAGATCATCACGACGATCACCAGCACCGCCCACTTCCACCAGCGGGAAACCTTGTCGTCCTTCCAGAACACGGACAGGACTCCCATGGAATAACCCACATGAAGGGACGGGCACACCCCCGTGCTGGTATCGAAGGAATAGATAAAGGCCATCAGCTGAGTCAGAACGTTTTCCCTGGGCATGACCTCCGGGCGCAGGTCCTGACGGCTGGGATAGAGAATATAGGCCGCCATGGCGATCACCTGGGTCACAATGATAAACTTGGACAGCTGGCTGAACCGTTCGGTATCCAGGAGAAAATAATACAGCAGGGAACCGAAGACCAGGAAGTACCAGCCTACGTAGAAAATAGCAAAAAACTCGTTGAACGGGATCAGATCGTCCAGCAAGCAATGGATGGGGTGACAGCGCTCCGCGGGAATCAGATTTTCGGTGATGAAATACATGGCAAAGTAAAAGACCCAGCCGAGCAGCAGCTTCATGTGACGGAAGCGGGGTTCGTTGATTCTGGAAAGGCGAAAGCCTCTGTAATCAACCAGTGTTCGTTTCATTTCTGGTAGACCTCGATCGGTTTGTTTTTGGGATAATCCTTTCTGGGAATGTTGCGGTAGGGGACGACCGTGTGTTCGGGAAGGGAAGCGGCGATGCGCGTGATCTGTTCAGCGGCTTCCCGGCAGATCCGCTCACGCTCGCTGTCTATGGGAGCCTGGGGATCAAACAGGATCGGCTCTCCCAGATACATCTTTCGAAGTCTGGGAGCGATGTACATGGGGACGAAGGGAAGAGATTCTCCGGTTCTCTTGAAGTAGAATCGGGCCACGTCGATAAACTTGTCCTGAAAGGCGTACACAATGTTGTTGTACCGCTGATTCTTCTCCGGGAAGATGATCAGCCTGACCCCCTTCTGGAGCAGGGCGACGGATTCGCGAAATGTGGTGATGAGTCTGGCGTCGTGATACACCGGGACCGTATGGGCATTGTTGAACACACAGACCGACAGCGGTACGATCAGATGCGACAGCAGCCGAAAGAAAGGATGCGTCCATTTGGGCTTGAAGGACCAGAAGTCGGTGAAGGCATATTCCGCCACCTCTTTCCGGTTCATCATTTCTCCGGCGCACCAGATATATCGATTTCCCGGGAAATACAGCTCACCGGCGATCGGACCTGCCATCTGACTGTGATTACCGATGATCACGCAAGGGCCATCCGGCAGCTTCTCTTCTCCCACAAGGGTGAGATTCGGAGAAAACAACCACACAAGCCAACGGATAATCCGATAAATCAGCGAAGTTTTCTTCTCTTCCACGATGAATCCCCTCCAAAACAGAGAGGTATTATATCACAAATCAACGGAAATGGGAGAACAGTTTGTGAACTTTAATCTTATTTGTGAAAGAAAAGGTCCTCCGAGCATCCGGAGGACCTTTAGCGTTACTCAGTATTCCGGGTAGAGGGGGAAGCGACGGCACAGCTCGATAACCTGGGCTTTGACCTCGGGCACAGCCTGCTCGCCGTCAGACATGAGTTTCGCGATCATGCGGCCGATCTGGCGCATCTCTTCCTCCTTCATGCCCCGGGTGGTGACGGCCGGAGTCCCGAAGCGCATACCGCTGGTCTGACGCATGGACTGCGTGTCGAAGGGGATCGTATTCTTATTTGCGGTGATGTTGGCCGCATCCAGAAGCTCCTGGACCTGGTGTCCGGTGAGACCGCGGCTCATCACATCCGCCAGCATCAAGTGATTATCCGTTCCTCCGGAGACAAGCCGGACGCCTTCGGAACGCAGGGTCTCGGCCAGAGCGGCCGCGTTCAGAACGATCTGATGCTGGTAGGCACGGAATTCGGGAGTCAGAGCCTCTCCGAAGCAGACGGCCTTGCCCGCGATGATATGCATCAGCGGGCCGCCCTGGGTTCCGGGGAAGACGGCGCTGTTGATCTTTTTGCGAAGCTCTTCCTTGCAGAGGATCAGCGCCCCCCTGGGACCCCGCAGGGTCTTGTGCGTCGTCGTGGTGACCACGTGGGCATAGGGGACCGGGTTCGGATGCTCCCCGGCAGCCACAAGTCCGGCAATATGGGCCATGTCCACCATCAGGTAAGCCCCCACCGCGTCGGCGATCTCGCGCATTTTCGCGAAATCGATCACCCGGGGATAGGCGCTGGCGCCGGCGATCAGGATCTTGGGCCGGCACTCTTCGGCCTTCTGCAGGACCTTGTCATAATTGATCGTTTCCGTATCGGGCTCCACACCGTAAAATTCAGCGTGGTAATATTTTCCGGAGATTGAAGCCCTGGACCCGTGGGTCAGGTGTCCGCCATGGCTCAGGTCCATTCCCAGGATCGTATCCCCGGGCTGCAGAAGTGCCAGATATACCGCCATGTTGGCCTGGGAGCCGGAATGGGGCTGCACATTGGCGTGCTCCGCTCCAAAGAGCTTTTTGGCCCGTTCGATCGCCAGATTCTCGACCTCATCCACGTACTGACAGCCGCCGTAATAGCGCGCGGCCGGATATCCCTCGGCGTATTTGTTGGTCAGATGGCTTCCCATAGCTTCCATCACCGCGGGACTGACAAAGTTCTCGGACGCGATTAACTCAATGTGATCCCGCTGACGGTCCAGTTCACGAAGCATAGAGGCGTAAACCTCCGGATCCTGACGACAAATGTGCTCAAACATAGCGGACTCTCCTTTCAAAGACTTCTGCATTATAATCGTGTCGCGCACTTCTGTCAAATGAAACATAAAAAAGGCCGCCCATGACGGAGCGGCCCAAAAGAGAGGAAGAGTGATCAGTCGGCAAACAGGGGAGTGGACAGATAGCGGTCGCCGGTATCGGGGAGGAGGACCACAATGGTTTTCCCCTTGTTCTCCGGGCGCTTGGCCAGCTCAATGGCGGCAAACAGCGCGGCGCCGGAGGAGATTCCTACCAGGATTCCCTCTGCTTTCCCCATCAATTTGCCGGTGGCAAAGGCGGCCTCGTTTTCCACCGGAATGACCTCGTCATAGACTGCCGTGTTGAGAACCTCGGGTACGAATCCCGCCCCGATGCCCTGGATCTTGTGCGCGCCGGCGGTGCCCTTGGACAGCACCGGGGAAGAAGACGGCTCCACCGCAATAACCTTCACATCGGAATTTTTGGATTTCAGGAACTCCCCAACGCCGGTGACAGTTCCGCCGGTGCCCACGCCGGCGACGAAAAAGTCGACCTGGCCATCGGTGTCTTCCCAGATCTCCGGGCCCGTGGTTAGGCGGTGAGTCTCGGGATTTGCCGGGTTCACAAACTGGCCGGGAATAAATGCGCCGGGAATCTGGGCGGCCAGCTCCTCCGCCTTGGCGATCGCGCCCTTCATGCCTTTGGCCCCCTCGGTGAGGACCAGCTCCGCACCGTAGGCCTTCATCAGCTGTCGGCGCTCCACACTCATGGTCTCCGGCATGACGATGATAATGCGGTATCCTCTGGCGGCGGCAACGGAGGCAAGGCCGATACCGGTGTTCCCGGAAGTCGGCTCGATAATGACGGATCCTTCTTTCAGCAGACCTTTCTTCTCCGCGTCATCGATCATCGCCTTGGCGATGCGGTCCTTGACAGAACCGGCGGGATTGAGATACTCCAGCTTTGCTAAAATTCTGGCCTGGAGTCCTTCCCGTTTCTCTATATGCGTCAGCTCCAGCAGGGGCGTCTTTCCGATCAGCTGATCAGCGGATGTATAAATCTTGGACATAAACAGAACCTCCATCTTTCATTTCCTGCCGGAAGCATAAACCCACCTAACAGGTATGTATGTAGGGATTATAGCGCGTGCTCTCTGCTTTGTCAATGTTCAATTTGCAGATTCTTCTGTTGAAATTTACGCAGCAAATCGTTATAATGATACAAACCTATGGACTTGGAGGGTTTACAGATGCTGATATCTACAAAGGGACGCTACGCGCTTCGCGTGCTGGTCGATATGGCTGAGCATCAGGCTGACGGGTACGTCACGCTCAAGGAGATCGCCGAGAGGCAGGAGATCTCGGAAAAATATTTGGAAAGCCTGGTAAAGCCCCTGGTTCAGGAGGGAATCGTGACCGGTCTGAGAGGGAAGGGCGGCGGATACCGTCTGGCCAGTAGCCCGGAGAACGTCAGCGTATCCCAGGTACTGAGTATTATGGAAGGAACGCTTGCGCCGGTGGCATGTCTCGAAGCCGGCTCGCCGCCCTGCGGCCGGGTTCAGAACTGCCGGACGCTGCCGGTCTGGAAGGGACTGTACCGGGTCATTCGGGAATACTTGTCCGGATTCTCCATCGCCGATCTGATGGGGGAGGAGGAAGGCTACAATTACGTCATTTGACAGCCAAAACAGCTTCCTTCGCCTTTGAATGAAGGGAAAAAAGACCGATGTTCACGAATTTATCATTGATTTTATTCATGACTTCTGATATGATGCATGAGTGCGTCAGTCACAGATAGAGGAGGAGAACGATAAATGATCGTCAAGAACGTAGAGAGAAAAGAAAACAACATTGCCATCATCCAGGTGGAGTCCGATGCGGCTGAGTTTGAAGCTGCGGTTCAGGCCGCCTACCTGAAGGCGAAGGGCAATATCAATATTCCCGGCTTCCGCAAGGGCAAAGCCCCCAGGACGCTGGTTGAGAGCATGTACGGCCGCGAGGTCTTCTACCAGGACGCCATCGACGAACTGGCCGAGAAGGCTTTCACCTTCGGTCTGCAGGAATCCAGTCTGCGCATGGTCGGTGCGCCCGCCATTGAGAACGTGGAAGTCACCGAGGAGCGCACCGCTTCCTACAGCTTCCGTATCTCCGTGTATCCCGAGGTCACTCTGGGTCAGTACAAGGGCCTGAGCGCTCCCAAGGATGTCTCCAAGGCCAGCGACGAGGAAGTGGACGAGGAGATCGAGAAGGCACGCAAGCAGAACGCCCGCAAGATCACTGTGGACGACCGTCCCGCTCAGATGGGCGACACCGTCGTTATCGACTTTGACGGCTTCCTGGACGGCGAGCGCTTTGACGGCGGCAAGGCCGAGGATTACTCCCTGGAGCTGGGCAGCCACTCCTTCGTTCCCGGCTTTGAGGAGCAGGTAGTCGGCATGGAGATCGGCCAGGAGAAGGATCTGGACATCACCTTCCCCGAGACCTATGTGGAGCATCTGGCCGGCAAGGCCGTGGTATTCAAGGTTCGCCTGAACGGCATCACCGTGGACGAGCTGCCCGAGCTCGACGATGAGTTTGCCGGCGACCAGGGCTTTGACACGCTGGACGAGTATCGTGCCGATGTGCGCGCCAAGCTGCAGGAGAAGTACGATCAGCAGGCTGAGAGCGCCTTCCGCTCCCTCATCATGAAGAAGGCCTGCGACGGCATGACCGTCGAGGTTCCCGACGCCATGATCCAGGAGAAGGCCGAGGAGATGATCCGCAATTATGCCGCAAACTTCGGCATGACCGATCGGAAAGTGGATATGCAGCAGCTGGTGCGTATGCTTGGCATCGACGCCGAGACCATGAACCAGAGCATCCTGCCCTCCGCTGAGTTCCAGGTCCGCAGCGACCTGCTGGTGGAGGCTGTGGCTGCCGCCGAGGGCATCGAGCCCACGGAAGAGGAGCTGGAAGCCTATATCGAGAAAATCGCCGCCAGCGTCAACGCCAAGCCTGAGGATATCAAGGCCTACTTCGATCACGACTTCATCGTGGCCGAGTTCAAGAAGGAAAAGGCCACTGACCTGATCTACGGCAGCGCCGTCGTCGGCGAAGAGGAAGAGCCGGCCCAGGAGCCCGAAGCCAAAGAGGAATAAGTTCCCGTGGATCGGGATATGCTCTCTTGGATAAGCAGCAAACAAAAGGAGAGTGCGTACAAATGAGTTTAGTACCTTACGTAGTTGAGCAGACCAGCCGCGGAGAGAGATCCTACGATATTTTTTCCCGCCTGCTCAATGACCGGATCGTGATGCTTTCCGAAGAAGTAAACGACGCCACCGCAAGTCTGATCGTGGCTCAGCTTCTGTACCTGGAAGCCCAGGATCCGGACAAGGACATCCAGTTCTACATTAACAGCCCCGGCGGGAGCGTCAGCGCGGGCCTTGCCATTTATGACACCATGCAGTACATCAAGCCCGATGTGTCCACCATCTGCATCGGTATGGCGGCTTCCATGGGCGCGTTCCTGCTGTCCTCCGGCGCCAAGGGAAAGCGGATCGCGCTTCCCAATGCTGAGATCATGATCCACCAGCCCTCCGCAGGCACTCAGGGCAAAGTCTCCGATATGGAGATCGACGTAGAGCATTTCTTGAAGATCAAGCAGCGCTTGAATCGGATCCTGGCTGAAAACACCGGGAAGACTCCCGAAGAGGTCAAGGCCGATTCCGAGCGCGATCGCTGGATGACGGCGGAAGAGGCCAAAGCTTATGGTCTCATCGATCAGGTCATCTACAAACGCTGAGATTGTGGTGCATGGCTGGACTGCGGTTCAGCCATGTGCTTTCCTCAGGGAAAGAGGAAGGAGAAGTTAATGGCAAGAAGCGATGACAGACGGAGTATTCGCTGCTCCTTCTGCAACAAGCCTCAGTCTATGGTCACCCGGCTGGTTGCCGGCAACGACTGTTATATCTGCGACGAGTGCGTACGCATGTGCGCTCAGATCGTGGGCCTGGAGCCGGAGGTTCCCAGTTACGACGGTCTTCCCATGGCCTTCGAAAAGCTGCCGAAGCCGAGAGAGATCAAGGAGAACCTGGATCAGTATGTGATCGGCCAGGATCGGGCCAAGATGGTCTTGTCCGTCGCCGTGTACAATCATTATAAGCGGATCCTCCACGCAGCGAAGGACGATGTGGAGCTGCAGAAGAGCAACATTCTGCTCATCGGCCCCACCGGCAGCGGCAAAACGCTGTTTGCCCAGACCATGGCAAAGATGCTGGACGTCCCCTTCGCCATCGCCGACGCCACGACCCTTACCGAAGCAGGCTACGTGGGCGAGGATGTGGAGAACGTGATCCTGAAGCTGCTGCAGGCGGCTGAGTTCGATGTGGAGCGCGCCCAGCGCGGCATCATCTATATCGACGAGATCGACAAGATCGCCCGCAAGAGCGAGAATACCTCCATCACCCGGGACGTATCCGGCGAGGGCGTTCAGCAGGCGCTGTTGAAGCTGCTGGAGGGAACCATCGCCAACGTGCCGCCTCAGGGCGGGCGCAAGCATCCCCACCAGGAATTCATCCACGTGGATACCACAAACATTCTCTTCATCTGCGGCGGCGCTTTTGATGGTCTGGACAAGATCATCGAGAAGCGCAGTGACAAGAAGACCATGGGCTTCGGCGCGCAGATCACCAGTTCTGTCGAGCGGGATGTGGGTCAGATCCTTTCCGACGTGCAGCAGCACGATCTGCTGCAGTTCGGCATCATCCCGGAGCTGATCGGCAGGCTGCCTGTTCTGGCCACCCTGGACAGCCTGAAGCGGGACGATCTGGTTCGGATCCTGACCGAGCCGAAGAACGCCATGAGCAAGCAGTATCAGGCGCTCATGAAGTATGACGGCGTGGATCTGGTCTTTGAGCCTGCCGCGCTGGAAGCCATCGCCGACAAGGCGATCGCCCGGAAGATCGGAGCCCGGGGTCTGCGCAGTGTGATGGAAAGCGTGATGACCGAGATCATGTACACGGTGCCCTCCGATCCGACGATCACGAAGATCGTCATTACGCCGGAATGCGTAAACGGCGCCCAGCCGGTCATCGAGCGCAGGGCCTGACTCTCGCTCAGAAACAGGAACCTCCGGAAAGGAGAACAGAATGCCGGAAAAGAAAAACAAAACAATTGAAGGAAGCCGAATTCCCATGGTTGCCCTGAGAGGGCTCTGTGTGTTCCCGGAGATGCTGATGAGCTTTGACGTGGAGCGCCCGGCCTCCGTGGGCGCGCTGGCCCAGGCCGGTAAGGAGAATCAGCTGATTTTCCTCGCGGCCCAGAGGGATCTGAGCGTTGAGGTTCCGGAGGCAGCGGATATCTACGAGGTGGGTACCGTGTGCCGGATCCGTCAGCAGCTGCGCCAGCCCCGGGGCAATGTGTGCCGGGTGATGGTGGAGGGGATCTACCGCGCCAGAGCGCTGAGCATCGACTCTGACCCCAAGGGATATACCGCCAGAGTCGTGCCTCTGCCGGACCGGAAGATCAGGCAGGAGGACGACACGCGCACAGAGGCGCTGCTGCGCAGCTGTATCTCCATGTACGACGATTATCTGCACATGAATCCCGAGCAGGTCAATGAGCAGATCATCAATCTTCTGGCACGGCCGGAGCCGGACTATGTCGTCAGTTACATAGCGCAGAATCTGCCCTTCCAGGTGGAAGCCAAACAGGCCATGCTGGAGACCCTTGTGCCCATGGATCGGCTCAAGCAGCTTCACGATCTTCTGAAGCGGGAGCTGGCGGTCCTGGAAATCGAGCGGCAGCTCAGCGAGGCCACTCAGGAGCAGATGAATCGGAATCAGAGAGATTACTATCTGCGGGAAGAGATGAAGCTCATCCAGTCCGAGCTTGGCGAGGACGCCGAGGAGACCGAGGAGTATCGGGAAAAGATCCTGGCGCTGGATGCACCCCAGGAGGTTCGCGACAAGCTGCTCAAGGAACTGGGCCGGCTCAACAAGCAGCCCTTTGGCTCCGCAGAAGCCGCGGTGCTGCGCAGCTATCTGGACGTGTGCCTGGAGCTTCCCTGGAACAAGCGCAGCCAGGAGACCGTGGATCTGAGCAAGGCCAGAAAGATCCTGGACGAGGATCACTTCGGCCTGGAAAAGGTCAAAGAACGGATCCTGGAGTATCTTGCCGTAAAGCAGCTCTCGCCTGAGATCAAAGGCGGACTTCTTTGCCTGGTCGGGCCTCCGGGAACGGGCAAGACCAGCATTGCCATGAGCGTAGCCCGGGCGACCAACCGGAAGCTGGTTCGCGTCTCTCTGGGCGGCATCCACGATGAAGCGGAGATCCGGGGGCATCGGAAAACCTACATCGGCGCCATGCCGGGCAGGATCCTGAGCGGAATCACGACTGCGGGCACCTGCAATCCGCTGATGGTGCTTGATGAGATCGACAAGCTGGGCTCCGACTACCGGGGCGATCCCAGCGCCGCTCTGCTGGAAGCGCTGGATCCGGAACAAAACAGCAGCTTCCGGGATCATTTCGTTGAGCTGCCCTTTGACTTGTCTCAGGTGTTCTTTATTACCACGGCCAACGATATTCGCGGGATCCCCAGACCTCTGCTGGATCGCATGGAGGTTATTGAGCTGTCCAGCTATACCGATGAAGAAAAGCTGCAGATCGCCAAGCGCCACCTTCTTCCCAAGCAGCGAAAGAAGCACGGTCTGAAGGCCGTACAGCTGAAGATCGGCGACGACGCCATCCGGGAGATCATTCGGTCCTATACCAGAGAGTCCGGCGTCCGTCTTCTGGAACGAGAGCTTGCCGCCATTTGCCGCAAGGCTGCGGGAGGCATCGCGGAAGGGCGGTTCAAGAGTCTGTCCGTGAAGGCCGGGAAGCTGGAGGAGCTACTTGGACCTGCCAGATTCAAACCCGATCTGCCGAGAACCCGCGGCGAGATCGGTCTGGTTCGCGGTCTGGCCTATACCTCTGTCGGAGGGGAAGTACTGGACGTGGAAGTCGCTGTCGTTCCCGGAAGCGGGAAACTGGAGCTCACCGGCAACCTGGGAGACGTGATGAAGGAGTCGGCCAGAGCGGCGATCACCTATATCCGCAGCAGGACTCAGGTACTGGGTCTCGCCCCGGATTTCTACCAGAAAAACGATATTCATATCCACTTCCCGGAGGGCGCCGTCCCCAAGGACGGTCCGTCCGCGGGCATTACCATGACCATTGCCCTGATCTCCGCGCTCACCGGCCGCCCGGTGCGTCCGGATATCGCCATGACGGGGGAGATCACGCTTCGCGGCAGGGTTCTTCCCATCGGCGGCCTGCGGGAGAAGACCATGGCGGCCCTTCGTTCCGGGGTAAAGACCGTGATCATCCCCAGGGACAATCTCCCCGATCTGGAGACCATTGATCAGACAGTGCGGGCTTCGCTGCAGTTTGTTCCGGCGGAGCATGTGGACGAGATCCTGGACCTGGCCCTGATGGGGGAGCCTTCCCGGGCGGATAAGGATAGCGTGGTGGCCATGCCCCATTCGGAGTCCGCTGCGGCAAGAGTGCAGGTGTGACATGGCCGGTTTCAACGTAAACAGAGCGGAATTCATTCGATCTGCCGCCTCGCCGAAGCAGTTTATCCGCACCTCGCTTCCCGCGGTCGTGTTTGCGGGAAAATCCAACGTGGGAAAATCCTCGGTGATCAACCGTCTTCTGAACCGGAACAACTTTGCCCGCGTAGGCGCTTCTCCCGGCAAGACGGTCCACGTCAATTACTTTCTGATCGATGAGAAAGTGTATCTGGTGGATCTGCCCGGTTACGGCTATGCCAAGGTATCTCAGGCGGAACGGGACCACTGGGGCAAGCTGATGGAGGACTTCTTTGCCGCGGAGGATCTGTTCGATCTGGGCATTCTGATCGTAGACGCCAGGCACAAGCCCACCGCCGATGACGTGACTATGGCGGAGTGGTTCAAGCAGTCCGGCCGTCGTTTCGTTGTCGTGGCAAACAAACTGGATAAGCTGAAGAAAAGCGAGATCGAACCGAATCTGAGCCTCATTCGACAGACTCTGGAGCTGCCGGAATCCGTAGTCCTGATCCCGTTTTCCGCGGAGAAAGGGCAGGGAAGGGACCTTCTCATGAGTCAGATCCTGTCCTTGCTTTCCTGAGCCGACGTACAGCCGGAGATGCAAAGCGCGTCTCCGGCTTTTCCATACCTCCTGATGAAAATGAGGGAGAATTCTTCCGGCCCGCTCTTGTATTTTGCGGTTGTTTTTGGTAAACTACCAATATGATGGGGGTGAGTGTATCAGCACGGTTCAAAGTATATGGGACGGTTTCGATTTCAGCTATATTCTGGAGATCCTGTTGGGGCTGATCCCCTCGCTGATCTGCATCACGCTTCACGAGCTCAGTCACGGACTTGTGGCATATCTTCTCGGGGATGATACCGCGAAGAGGGCCGGCCGTCTGACCCTGAACCCAATCAAGCATCTGGACCCGATGGGCTTTCTGATGATGCTGGTTTTCCATTTCGGATATGCCAAGCCCGTACCCGTCAATATGTTTCGATTTCGAAATCCCAAGAGGGGAATGGCGATCACGGCCCTGGCAGGCCCGGTCAGCAACGTGCTGATCACGATCGTTTTTCTCCTCCTCTTCGGTCTTCTGGCACCGATCCTCGCCGTGAACCAGGTCGGACAGTATGTGCTGCAGATGATCGAGCTGACCGCCTATATCAGCATGGGTCTGGCTGTGTTTAATCTTCTTCCGATCCCGCCGCTCGACGGGTCCAAGGTGCTGTTCTCACTTCTCAGCGATGAGGGATACCTGAAGCTGATGCGTTATGAGCGCTACGGCTCCCTGATCCTTCTGGCTCTGGTGGCCACCGGAGTCCTGGGCCGGCCCTTGTCCGCCGCGATCGCCTGGTGCTACGGCCGGCTGTTCCCCATCGCACAGGGAGCATATTCCCTGAGTTATTCTATTCTGATGCATTGAGTGAGTCTATGGAGAATCCGAGCTTTTTCCTGGAAGGCGTTGTACACGAAAAGAATACGCTGCAGGATTTTGAGGGGCCGTTGAGCCTGATCCTCATGCTCCTGCAGAAAAATAAGATCGAGATCCGGGATGTGAACATCTCTCAGATCCTGGACCAATATCTGGACTACCTTGAACGGATGCAGGAGATGGATCTGGAGATCGCCAGCGAATTTGTTCAGATGGCGTCTCATCTTCTGTATATCAAAACCAGGACCCTGCTGGCTTCCGATGAGGAAGAAGTGTCCGAGCTGGAATTGCTGCTGCAGTCCTTGGAGCAGTTGAAGGCCAGAGACAGCCTGACCGCGGTCAGGGAAGTGCTTGCCCAGCTGAGAGCGTCTTCCGAGAAGGGACTTCTTCTATTTCCAAAGCTCCCGGAACCGCTGCCGAAAGGCAATCGCGAGTATGAATACCGTCACGAACCGGCGGATCTTCTCAAGGCGCTCCACCAGGTGTTTTCCCGGGGCGTGAAGGCCCCGGAAGAGGAGATGGAGAGGCTCAGCGCCGCCATCCCCCGGAAGCCTGCTTACAGTGTTCAGGAGAAAAGCCGCCAGCTGCTGGATCGGCTGCGGCAGGGCGATGCCAGTCTGGAAGAGTTGTACCGGGAATGCCGGTCCCGCTCGGAGGTCGTTGCCACCTTTATCTCCGTTCTGGAGCTGTGCAGCATGGGAAGCCTGCAGATCCAGCGCCGGGAAGAGGGATATCTTCTCTCCTTCACAGGCGGCAGCTGGGAGACTATTCTTGAGAAACTCGAGGAACATCATCTTGATTGATCTATCATCCGCCCTTGAAGCGATTCTGTTTGCCGCCGGAGAGCCGGTGCCCCTGGCCCGGCTGTCTCTGATCCTGGATACCGATGAGTCGGAGCTGTCCATCGTGGCCTCCGAGCTTGCGGAAAAATATGAGCGTGAACAGCGCGGGATCCGCCTTCTGCGGCTGGGAGAAAAGCTGCAGATGTGCTCGGCCCCGGACTATGCGCCTTTCATAATTAAGACTCTGGAGCAGAGAAAGCCGCCCATGCTTTCGCAGCCGGCCCTGGAAACCCTGGCCATCGTTGCCTATTTCCAGCCGGTCACCCGGGCTTATATCGACCGTGTGCGCGGGGTGGACAGCTCTTACACCGTAGGTGTTCTGATCGAACGTGGCCTGATTGAGCCTTGCGGGAAACTGGACGTCCCCGGGCGTCCGTCGCTCTTTCGGACAACGGACGCATTCCTGCGAACCATGGGGATCCGGGAACTGTCTGAGCTGCCCGAGCTGCCCGATCTCAGCGCCAGCGAGGGCGTGGAAAAACTGCAGAAAGCAATTGATGAACTGCAAAATGCCGGTGAGCAGGAGCAGCTTTCGCTCTCCGAAGTCACCGGTAAGGAGTGATGAACTTTGGTTGGTTGGATCATCCTCGGCGTGATTCTTTTGATCCTGATCGGCATTCTTGTTCTGCCGGTAGGTGTGGATCTGGGATACGAAGACGGGAATCTGCACCTGGCCGCGAAGGCTGCCGGGATCCTGATCCCGATCTTTCCGAGGCAAAAAAAGCCGGACGCGGAGCCCAAGCGTCCCAAAAAGCCGAAAGCGCCAAAGCCTCCCAAGGAAGAAAAGCCAAAGGAAGACAAGCCTGAGAAGCCGAAGAAAAAACTTGAATTCACCAAAGAGGATATACTGGAGCTGGTGAAGAAGGTGATCGGAGGGATCGGGCGTTTCAACCGGGCCTGGAAGGTGGAGCGCTTTGTATTCCGGTATACCGCCGGCGGCCCGGATCCGTACCAGGTAGCGAAGAATTTTGCCTTCGTCAATGCCGCGCTGTGCTCCCTGGCTCCGGTCTGCGCCAAGCGTTTCCGGGTCAAGGATCTGGATGTGCGCACGGATGTGGACTTTATGCGGGATTATTCCCACATTGATTTCGGGTTGGCCATGACCATTCGCATCGGGCAGATGCTCGGGGTAGGCCTGGGGATCGCCTTCGGTGCTTTGGGGATCCTTCTCCGCAGCAAGAGACGTTCGAAAAAAGAGGGGAAAGCCGGTAAAGTGAATCCCGAGCAAACCGAGACGCCTGCTCAAAAGGCGGAAGACGTAATGGCTGCCGATGATTCACCGGCCGCACAGACAACAGAGAGCCAAAATGAAACTGACGATAGACAGGACGAGGAAAGGACGTAAGAAAAATGGAAAATACAAATCCGATCGGTGAACTGATGCAGACTACCATGGAGAATGTGAAAAACATTCTGAAGGTCGACACGGTGGTAGGCGAGCCTATCTACACTCCTGACGGGATCACCCTGGTCCCCATTTCCCGGATCAGTGTCGGTTTCGGCGGCGGCGGAGTGGAATTCGGCGGTAAGAAGGAGGGCGAGGCACGTCCTTACGGCGGCGGCAACGCTACCGGCGTAAAGATCGAGCCCATGGGCTTCCTTGTGATCAAGGAGGGCAACATCCGCATGATCAATGTGACGCCGCCGGCCACCACGACCGTGGACCGTCTGATCGACATGGTTCCCCAGGTCATCGACCGGGTGGACGAGTTCATCGAACGCCAGAAGGGCTGATTCTCTCCGTTCATAAATCATTAGAAAACGGTTCATAATAAGCACTGCTCAATTCAAAAAGGGGCGGTGCTTATTATGCGAAAACTGATAGTTTGCCTGACTGCGCTGATTCTGGCCGCGCACTGTCTTCCCGCCGCAAGGGCATGGGATACCGACGACGTACAGGCGGAAAGCGCGATCGTGATGCACGAAAGCGGACGGATCGTGTACGAGAAGGATGCAGACAAAAGGATGCAAATCGCCAGCACCACCAAGCTCATGACCGCTCTGGTTGCGGCGGAGCGCTGCGAAGCAGGCAGACTCTTTACCGCGAAGCCCGAGGATTGTGCCGTGGAGGGATCCTCCATGTATCTCGTCCCCGGAGAGCGTTACAGTCTGGAGCAGCTGCTGCAGGGGCTGTTGTTGGCCTCCGGCAATGACGCCGCTCTGACGCTGGCCAGGGGCCTGGCCGGTTCTCCGGAGCTTTTTGCCTGCTGGATGAATGACAAGGCCGGGGAACTCGAAATGGACAACTCCCATTTTGTCAATCCCCACGGTCTGGACGCGCCTGAGCACTACAGCTCCGCTGCGGATCTGGCAAAGCTGATGTCCGCCTGCATGCAGAACGAAACGGTGTCCGGGATCCTGGGAATGAAAAGCGCGTCGGTAGAGGGACAAACGTATCAGAATCACAACAAGCTGCTCTGGAGCTGTCCGGGCTGCACAGGTGGAAAAACAGGCTACACCCAGGCCGCCGGCCGCTGCCTTGTCAGCTGCTGTGAGCGGGAGGGGACAAGGCTTGTCTGTGTTACGCTGAACGACCCAAGCGACTGGGAAGATCATTGCCGGCTTTATGATCTGGCGTTTTCCCGGTATTCCGTGCGAAATATAACGGAAGGGATTCGCTTTTCGGTCCCTGTGATCAGCGGCGATCAGGACCTGGTTTTTGCCGAGCCGGAGGAGCTGGAGCTTTTTCTCCCCAGGGACGCCGCCCTTCGGCTGGAAGCGGACCTGCCATGGTTCGTGTTTGCTCCTGTGAACGAAGGGGACAGGCTGGGAACTCTGCAGGCCTATGAAGGAGAGCGTTTTCTGGGAGAACTCCCGATTCGCTGTACCGACAGCGTCGCAGTACAACTTTGGAATGCAGGCCAGGAGGAAGTCGATGGAAGAACGATTGCAGAAACTGATCTCGGCAGCGGGGTTGATGTCACGCCGCGCAGCCGAGGAAGCCATACAGTCCGGGAGAGTACGGGTAAACGGGTCCTGCGCCAAGCTGGGTGACAGGGCCGATCCGGAGAAGGACGAGATCCTCGTGGACGGAACGCCGCTTCCGGAATCAGGCGAGAAACGATATATCCTTCTGTACAAACCCCGGGGCTATGTGACCACGCTCCGGGATGAGAAAGGGCGCAGGGATGTAACCGATCTGCTTGCAGGGCTGGACACACGGGTGTATCCGATCGGTAGACTGGACCTGGATTCGGAGGGCCTTCTTCTCCTGACCAACGACGGTGATTTTGCCAATCACCTGATGCACCCGAAGCATGAGGTTGAAAAATGCTACCATGCCTGGGTCAGAGGGAGCCTCACCGAGGAAAAACTGCATATTCTTTCCGGCCCGATGGTGATAGAAGATCACCCGATCCGCCCGGCCAAGGTACGGTGTCTGCGGTCGGACGAACAAGGCGCTCTCCTGGAGCTGGTGATCCATGAGGGGCGGAACCGCCAGGTTCGCAAGATGTGCGAGCAGGTAGGGCTGAACGTGACCAGACTGAAACGGGTTCGGGAGGGAAGTCTGAGCCTGGGAGATCTGAAGCCCGGGCAATGGCGAAATCTGAGCCCGGAGGAAGTAAGGAGTTTATATGAAGCGGAGCGCTGACATCGTGGTGATCGGCGGCGGTCCCGCAGGAATGATGTGTGCTTTGATGGCAGCGCGCCGGGGGAACGACGTGATGCTTCTCGACCCCAACCGACAGTTGGGGAGAAAGCTGCGCATCACCGGCAAGGGACGCTGCAATCTGACAAACAACTGCGATATCAAAACATTTATGAGCAACATACCCGGAGACGGGCGTTTTCTATACAGCGCGCTCAACCGTCTGGATCCGCAGGGCCTGATGGCTTTCTTTGAGGATTTGGGCGTCGCCCTGAAGACAGAGCGCGGCAGCCGGGTCTTCCCGGTCTCGGACAATGCCAATGATATTGCCGACGCCATAGCTCGGGCCTGTCTGCAGGCAGGAGTCCAGCTCAACCATACGAGAGCAGAGCAGATCCTGACGGAGAACGGACGGGTTTGCGGCGTCTTGACGGAAGACGGCAGCATCGAATGCCGGGCCGTCGCCCTGTGTACCGGAGGCATGAGTTACCCCAAAACCGGTTCCGACGGAGCCGGATATGGGATGGCCGAGGCGCTTGGACACAGTATTGCCGCTCCCAGACCGTCTCTTGTCCCGCTGGAAAGCCCCGATGCGTTTTGCGCCGAAATGCAGGGCTTTGCTCCGAAGAACGTGACCCTGTCCGCTTATGAGAACGACAGGCTGATCTATCGGGAGCTGGGAGAAATGCTGTTCACGCACTTCGGAGTCTCCGGCCCGCTGGTGCTGTCTGCCAGTGCCAAAATGCGCAGCATGGGCCAGGCGGCATACCGCCTGGAGATCGATATGAAGCCGGGGCTGGACGAGAAGAAGCTGGACGCCAGGGTCCTGCGCGACTTTGATAAATACGCAAACAAGGAATTCAAGAACGCGCTGGGGGAGTTGGCATCGAAATCCATGATCCCGGTACTGGTAAGGCTCTCCGGGATCCCGGAGGATAAGCCGGTGCATAACATTACCAAAGAGGAACGGCAGCGCCTGGTTCGTCTGCTCAAAGCCTTCCCTGTGAGAATTTCCGGTTTTCGCCCGGTGGATGAGGCAATCGTGACCGCCGGAGGAGTACATACTACGGAAGTTAACCCCAGAACGATGGAATCCAAGCTGGTGCCCGGATTATTTTTTGCCGGAGAAGTGTTGGATCTTGACGCCTATACCGGCGGATTTAACCTGCAGATCGCCTGGTCCACGGGATATGTGGCCGGCAATTCCATTTGAAAGGAACATAGATCATGAACAAGCATATGGCTATCGCCATCGACGGTCCGTCCGGCGCCGGGAAGAGCAGTCTGGCCCGCCGCTGTGCCGAGCAGCAGGGCTTTCTCTACGTGGACACCGGCGCCATTTACCGGACCCTGGGCCTGGCTGTTTTACGGAAGGGGATCGACCGTCGGAATGAAAATGCGGTTATGGAGCTTCTGCCTCAGCTGAAGGTCGAGCTGAAATACAACGAGGAAGGGGAGCAGCGTATGTTCCTCGACGGAGAGGACGTTTCCTCGCTGATTCGGCAGCCGGAGATCTCCCTTGCTGCTTCCGACGTATCCGCTCACGGGCGCGTGCGGGAATACCTGCTCGAGATGCAGCGAAAGCTGGCCCGGGAATTCAACGTGATCATGGACGGTCGGGACATCGGAACTGTGGTACTCCCGAACGCCGAGCTGAAGATCTTCCTCACCGCCAGTCCCGAAGCCAGAGCGCAGCGCCGCCTGCTTCAACTGAAGGAGAAGGGCACAGAGGTCAGTTTCGATGAGGTTTTGAAGGACATCCGATATCGGGACGAGCAGGACTCCAGCCGGGCCGCCGCGCCCCTGCGCAAGGCGGAGGATGCGGTTTTGCTGGACACTTCAGACATGACCTTTGACGAGAGCTATCAGGCTCTCTGCGATCTGATTAAGAGACGCCGGGAGGAATTGACGGTATGAGAGAGCTTCGCGTAGCGGAATCCGCCGGTTTCTGCTTTGGCGTAAGGAGATCGGTAGAGATGGCGGAAAAGCTCCTGGCAGAGGAGAGCTCTCTCGTAAGCCTGGGCGATCTGATCCACAACAGAGACGTTGTCGGCGCCCTGCAGGAAAAAGGTCTTCGGGTCGCCTCCGCCCCTGAGGAAGTCCCGTTTGGCGCGACGGTCATTCTGCGGGCTCATGGCGTTTCCCGGGAGATGATCCGTCTTCTGGAGCAGCGGCAGGTGCGGATTATCGACGGGACCTGCCCCAAGGTGAAGGCGATCCATGCGATTGTATCCAGAGCCTCCGAGGAAGGCCGCTTTGTATTGATCATCGGGATGAAGCATCACCCCGAGGTTGAGGCGGTGCGGGGTTGGTGTGAAGATTCTGAAGTATTCGAAAATCCCCATGAATTGGAACTTTGGCTGGAAGATCGGCCGGATTTTTGGAAAAAACCAATAACAGTTGTCGTGCAAACCACACAGACCCGCAGTAATTTTAACGAATGTTGTGAAATCATAAAAAAAAGATGTACAAATGCAAAAATATCTGATACAATATGCCTTGCTACGTTCACAAGGCAGGAGGAGGCGAAGCGTCTTTCTGCCGGGTGCGATGCGATGGTTGTGATCGGGGGAAAACACAGCGCCAACAGTGTTCATCTGGCCCAGATCTGCCGGGAAGAGTGCGAAAACGTTCAATTTATTGAACGGGTGGAGGACCTGGATACGGACAGATTGCGGTCTGCTGAGGTTGTTGGGCTGACAGCTGGCGCGTCGACACCCGCGTGGATAATTAAGGAGGTAAGAAACAAAATGAGTGAAGAGACCAAAGTAGAAGAGACCGCAGTGGAAAAGGAAATGTCCTTTGATGAAATGCTGGAGGAGTCTCTTAAGCCTATATATAACGGGGACAAGGTGACCGGTGAAGTCGTTGCCATCAACGGTAACGAGATCATCGTCGAGCTGGGCGCCAAGCAGACCGGCATTATCCCCTCCGAAGAGTTCACCGAAGACGGCTCCAAGCTGGAAGACGTCGTCCATGTCGGTGACACCATTGAAGCCATCGTGACCCGCGTGATGGAGCAGGACGGCGTTGCTCAGCTGTCCAAGAAGCGTCTTGACGCTGCCAAGATCTGGAGCGATATCGAGGCTGCCGTGGACAATGGCGAGATCATGGAAGGCACCGTGACCGAGGTCAACAAGGGCGGCATCGTCGTCAACGTGAAGGGCATTCGCGTGTTTGTTCCCGGCCGCGAGACCAATATGCCCAAGGAAGCCGATCTGAGCGAGATGCTCAAGCAGACCGTTCGCCTCAATATCACCGAGGTCAACAAGGGCCGCAAGCGCGTTGTCGGTTCCATCCGCCGCGTTGCTCAGGCCGAGCGCCGCGAGCGTATGGAGGCGATCTGGAACGAGATCGAAGTCGGCAAGCGCTACAAGGGCGTTGTCAAGTCTCTGACCAGCTATGGCGCTTTCGTCGACATCGGCGGCATCGACGGCATGGTCCACGTGTCCGAGCTGAGCTGGGGCCGCATCCATCAGCCCTCTGAGGTCGTCTCCGTCGGCGACGAGATCGAGGTTTACGTGATCAAGTTCGACCGCGAGAAGCGGAAGATCTCCCTGGGTTATAAGGATCCCGAGGCCAATCCCTGGACTCTGTTCAACAACCGTTACCAGGTTGGCGACGTGGCTAAGGTCACCATCGTGAAGCTGATGGAGTTCGGCGCCTTTGCCGAAGTTCTGCCCGGCGTTGACGGCCTGATTCACATCAGCCAGATCGCCAATCATCGTATTGGCAAGCCCGGAGACGTTCTGACTGTGGGCGACGTTGTGGAAGCCCGCATCACCAACATCGACCAGGACAAGCACAAGATCTCTCTGTCCATCCGCGCTCTGTCCGAGCCCGCTCCCGCCAAGGCCGCCGAGGTCGAGGTTGAGGACGAGGAGCCGGCTGACGACGCTCTGGTTTATGAGGTCAGCGCCGACGGCGAGGCCACCGGCATTGCCCCCGAGGTCGACGAGTAAAAAGAGAAGAACCCCCGCAAAACTCTTGCTTTTGCGGACCGTCCTTTCTGCAAAATCATTAGACAGATGGCACGGCCCTTTGGCTGTGCCATCTGTTTTTGAATATTGGGATGGTTGCTGGAATTTTCTTCTCATGGTTTGTCTTTTTCTTCCGAATACCGGCTGTTTGCGGTGACCCACCAATGAAAAAGTTTGGAGGATTCCGGGATGAATGAGGGAAGCCCGAAGGGCGTCTTATACAAAAAAGAGCTTAGCGTGGAAACTTTCGTATTCCCCGTCATTTTTATCGGTTTTTTTGCCCTGTTTGCCGTTAAAATGGGGCTGGCAAACACCATTAACACCATGATGAACACGGCCTATCGTCTCCTGATCGATACGGTTCTGTATATCACGGCTGTCTGTGTGATCATGGGTGCGATTTCGGCCCTGCTATCGGAGTTTGGCTTTGTCTCTCTGGCAAATCGTCTGCTTCAGCCCCTGATGAATCCGATCTATGGTCTGCCGGGCGCGGCGGCTCTTGGGGTGGTCACAACCTTTCTCTCCGATAACCCCGCCGTTCTGGCTCTGGCCGAGGATCAGCATTTTCGCCATTTCTTTAAAAAGTATCAGTTTCCGGCGCTGACCAATATCGGAACCGCTTTCGGTATGGGCCTGATCGTCTGTACATATATGTACAGTCTCTCTCCCGCCATGGGGCGTCCCCTCGGCGGGGCAGTCCTGATTGGCCTTCTCGGTGCAGTGATCGGGAGCATTGTCAGCACACGGATCATGCTCGTTTTCACGAAAAAGTACTTCGGGGCAGAGGCGGAAGAGCCCTCATCCCTGGCCGGTGCGGCAGAGATTCCGGTCAACATGCGTCCGATCCGTCAGGGCGGCCTGGGTACCCGGATCATCAACGCCATTCTGGAAGGCGGACACAGCGGCGTGAAAATGGGCGTCAGCATCGTTCCCGGCGTTCTGGTGATCTGCACCGTGGTCATGATGCTCATCAGCGGTCCGTCCGAAAGCGGGGAATATACCGGTGCGGCCTATGAAGGGATCCGCCTTCTCCCTACTCTGGCAAACAAGATCGATTTTATCCTCAATCCGCTTTTTGGCTTTTCCTCTCCCGAGGCGATCGGCATTCCCGTGACTGCGCTGGGTGCCGCAGGCGCCGCGATGAGCCTGACCACATCTCTGGTGAGCCGCGGCCTTCTTCAGCCCGGAGATATCGCCGTATTTACGGCAATGTGCATGTGCTGGAGCGGATATCTGAGCACGCACGCTTCCATGATGGACAGTCTTGGCTGCAAAGACCTGATCGGCAAGGCCATTCTGAGCCACACTATCGGGGGATTGTGCGCCGGGATCTCGGCACATTGGCTATATGTCCTGATCTCCCTGATTCTATAACAGAAAACCCGCCTGCATTTCGATCGCAGGCGAGTTTTTATATGTACGGCAGAAAACAAAATCGGGTCTGGAAAGAGTCTGAAGTCTGTGGTACAATGCAGGTGATAGGGAAGTTCGTTTTTTCAGTAAACGGCACAGGAGAGAGATATATGATCATTCAAATCAAGTATTTTGTCGAAGATCTGATCCCCGTTGAGAAGATCACGAAGGGGGATTGGATCGATCTTCGCGCAGCGGAAGATGTGGAATTGAAAGCCGGAGAACACCGCCTGATCCGTCTGGGGGTGGGCATGATCCTGCCCGAGGGCTTTGAGGCCCACACCGCTCCGCGCAGCAGTACCTTCCGCAACTTTGGTATTATCCAGACAAACAGCATCGGCGTTATCGACCAAAGCTATTGCGGCGAGGAGGACGAATGGAAGCTCCCGGTCCTGGCCATGCGGGATACTGTGATCCATAAGAACGACCGGATCTGTCAGTTCCGAATCATGGAAAAGCAGCCGGACTTCGAATTTGAAGTTGTCGAGCATCTGAAAAGCGAGAGCCGCGGCGGTTTCGGCTCGACCGGGAAACAGTGAGCATAAAAAGTGATCGGAGCATTTTTGCTCCGATCACATCTTTTCTGCAGGGAAATCAGCCGACGATGTCCCGGGTGTCGCGGGCAATGACCAGCTCTTCGTTGGTGGGGATCACAAAGACCTTCACCTTGGAATCGGGAGTGGAGATCATGACGTCCTCGCCGCGCTTGGAATTGGCTTCCGGATCGATCTCGACGCCCAGGTAGCCGAAGTAGGAAGCGATGGCCGCGCGGGTGTCCTTGCTGTTTTCGCCCACACCCGCGGTAAAGACGATGGCGTCCACACCGTTCATGGCGGCGACATAGGAGCCTGCAACCTTGGCGACCCAGTAGTGGAACATATCCAGGGCCAGGCGGGCGCGTTCATTCCCCTCGGAAGCGGCCTTGTCCAGATCGCGGAAGTCGGAGCTGACGCCGGAAACGCCCAGCACGCCGGACTTCTTGTTCAGAATGTTCAGCATTTCGTCGATGCTGTAGCCGTACTTGTTCATCAGGAACTGGATCACGCCTGCGTCAAGATCGCCGCAGCGGGTACCCATGGGAAGTCCTACCAGAGGGGTAAAGCCCATGGAGGTATCCACGCACTTACCGTGATCGATGGCCGCGATGGAAGAGCCGTTGCCCATGTGGCAGGTGACGATCTTCAGCTCTTCGATGGGCTTGCCCATCAGCTCCGCGCAGCGGGAGGAGACGTAGCGGTGAGAGGTGCCGTGGAAGCCGTAGCGGCGGATGCCGTTGCTCAGATAATACTGATAGGGGATCGCGTACATATAGGCCTTTCCGGGCATGGTCTGATGGAAGGCGGTATCGAACACGGCCACCATGGGAACGTTGCCCATCACAGCCTTGCAGGCGTTAATGCCGGTGATATTGGCCGGGTTATGCAGAGGAGCAAAGGGAGTGCACTCCTCAATCGCCTTCATTACGTCGTCGTTGATCAGAACGGAGGAAGCGAACTTCTCGCCGCCGTGCACCACGCGGTGACCCACAGCGTCGATCTCCTTCATGGAGTTTACAACGCCGTACTGAGGGCTGGTGAGCTTGTCGATCACAGCGGCAATGGCTTCCGCGTGCGTAGGCATGGCCAGATCCTCGTTGAAGACCTCTTTGCCCTCCACCAGGGGCGTGTGCTTCAGGTGGCCGTCGATACCGATACGCTCACAGAGGCCCTTGGCCAGAACGGCTTCGGTCTCCATGTCGATCAGCTGATACTTCAGGGAAGAGCTTCCGGCGTTAATCACAAGAATTTTCATGGATGCGGTTCCTTTCTGTTGTAAAATGAGTAAAAATTCGCTACAATAAGACCAAGGAATATTGTAATACAAAACAGAAAAAACGCAAGTCTTTTTTCAGGGAGGTGCGATATGAGCGTTATCGGAATCGTATGCGAGTACAACCCCTTTCACAACGGCCACGCCTGGCACATTCGAAAGAGCCGGAAAGCGGTACCGGACAGCCCCGTGATCTGCGTCATGTCGGGGGACTTCGTTCAGAGGGGCGAAGGCGCCATGTATTCCAAATATGCCAGAGCAAAAGCAGCCTGTGCCTGCGGAGCGGATCTGGTAGTGGAACTGCCTTTGCCCTGGAGCCTGTCCTCTGCCGAGAGCTTTGCGCGCGGCGCGGTGGGAATGCTCCACCGTCTCGGGGCGACTCATCTGTGCTTCGGAAGCGAGACGGGAGATCTGGAGGAGTTGGAGGAGCTGACGCAGATCCTGGTTCAGCCCGACCTGAACGACAGAGTGAAAGTTCTTCTGGATCAGGACGGAAGTCTTTCCTATGCGGCTGCCCGGGAGAAGGTCGCCCTGGAATTGCTGGGCAGAGATTCGGAAGCCCTTCGTCAATCCAATAATATTCTGGCGGTGGAATATCTGAAGGCCATCCACGAGCTGAATCTGGATCTGCAGCCCGTAGCTATCCATCGCCGCGGTACAAGGCACGATCAGGACGGGCAGGAGGGATACCGCTCCGCCTCTCAGATCCGGCGTCTGATCCTTTCCGGCAGAGATCCGTCCATGGAATTTCCCGCAAAAGCCTGGGAGGTGTTTTCCAGAGAACGGGAATCCGGCCGGGAACGAAGCGATCGCGCGTCGATCGAAACCGCCATGCTCTCCCGCCTTCGTATGTTGGATGAGGACAGCTTCCTTCGCCTTCCTGACGCTGCAAACGGCTTGGGAAAGAGACTGTACCGTGCCGTTCAGACGGAGCTGGATTACGACGGGATCCTGGCTGCCACAAAGACCAAGCGCTATGCCATGTCCCGCATTCGTAGAATGTGTATGTGCGCCTGCCTCGGCATAGAGGAGGGGATGAGCCGAGGGCTTCCCCCTTATGCGAGAATCCTTGCTTTCAATGAACGCGGGCAGGAACTGATTCGTCAAAGCTCCGCACTTGGCAGGATCCCCATGATCACCAAGCCCGCCGCCATTCATTCTCTCAGCCCTTCCAGCCAGGAGATTTTCCGACTTGGCTCCAAAGCGCATGATCTTTATGTTCTGGGATATCGCAGTCGGAATGAGCAGCGTCCTGGTATGGACTGGCGCACAGGCCCTGCCATTCTGATGGAGGAGACGAAGGCCGATTGACAGCCCGATACCATGGCAAGAAATATCATTTCCTTTAAGCAGCAATTTACATGTACTGTAAAGTGTGATAGAATATGACTCTCAGTAATCCGAGGAGACGGGGACTTCCATGTTTGAAAAACTCAAAACGATCAAAAATCAATATGAGGAACTTCTGAGAAGGATGGAGGAACCGTCTACCTATTCCGACCCGGCCCTGTATGCCAGATGCGAACGGGAGGCCAGAGAGCTTCAGCCGCTTGTGGCGGCTTATGAGGCTTATGAAAAGGCGGGAGAAGCTCTGGAGTCGGCTCAAATGCTGGTAGCGGACCCGGAGTTTAAGGATCTTGCCCAGGAGGAGATCCGGGAGGCCAGGCAGGTCAGAGAACGGCTGGAACAGGAGATCCGGATCCTGCTGCTCCCCAAGGACCCGAATGACGATAAAAACGTCATCATGGAGATTCGCGGCGGCGTCGGCGGGGAAGAGGGGATGCTCTTTGCCGCAGATCTGTATCGGATGTACTCCATGTATGCCGAGAGAAAAGGCTGGAAGGTAGAGATTGCGAATCTGAACGAGACGGAACTTGGCGGGATCAAAGAGATCAGTTTTGTGATCGAAGGCGAAGGCGCCTGGTCCAGGCTGAAATTTGAGGCCGGCGGGCACCGGGTCCAGAGAGTTCCGGTGACAGAATCGGGAGGGCGGATCCACACCTCAGCCGCCACGGTAGCGGTTCTGCCTCAGGTGGAAGAGGTGGATTTCCAGTTGAATCCCAACGATCTGAAAATCGACACCTATCGTTCCTCCGGCGCCGGAGGTCAGCATGTCAACAAAACGGAAAGTGCGATCCGCATCACGCATCTGCCGACCGGTACTGTTGTGGAATGCCAGGACGAACGAAGCCAATACAAAAACAAGGATCGTGCCATGCAGATCCTGCGCGCCAAGCTCTACGAGCGGGAACAGGCCCGGCAGAATGCCGCCGTGGCAGCGGAGCGAAAAAGCCAGATTGGTTCCGGTGACCGCAGCGAGCGGATCCGTACTTATAATTTCCCGCAGAATCGGGTCACTGATCATCGTTTGACAGGAGATATCCGGAATTTTAATATTGACCGGATCATGAACGGTGATCTGGACGAACTGATCGACGCTTTGATCACCATGGATCAGGCGGCTAAGCTGACAGAGAGCGTGATGTAAGAGATGAAGACCCGTCGGATACACTTTGAACTTGATGAGGCGGCAGAGCTGATTCAGAACGGTCAGCTGGTCGCCGTGCCGACAGAGACGGTCTACGGACTTGCGGGCAATGGCCTGGATCAGAAAGCCGTGGAATCGATCTACGAGGTGAAGGGGCGGCCGGCTGTGAAGCCTCTTTCGTTGATGGTTCCCGGTCCCAAAGCCATGCCGCTTTACTGTGATCCGATCCCGAAAGCCGCTGTGGATCTGGCCGAAAAATTCTGGCCCGGTCCGCTTACCATCGTATTGAAGGCCCGGGAAATCGTTCCGGAGATCGTGCGGGCCGGTGGGGATACCGTGGGGCTCAGGTGCCCCGACCACCCCATGACCCTTGACCTGCTGCGATATACCGGTCTTCCTTTCGCCGCTCCTTCCGCAAACCCGTCCGGGGAACCGAGTCCGAAAACGGCAGAAGATGTTTTGCAGTACTTTGACGGGAAAATTTCTGCAGTCGTCGACGGCGGTCCCTGCGGCATCGGAAAAGAATCCACACTCCTTGATATGAGCGTTACCCCTTACCGTATTCTGCGGCAAGGCGCTCTGTCCCGGGAAGAAATTGCCGACGCGCTGGTAGACCGGATGACGATCCTTGGCATTACCGGCGGCAGCGGCAGCGGAAAAACAACGGCTCTGAATGCTATCAGAAGCAGGGGAGCGCTTGTCTTGGACTGCGATGCGATCTATCACGAGCTGCTTCAGTCGGATGCAGAACTGATTTCCGGTCTGCAGGAGGCATTTCCCGGCTGTGTACTTGACGGCAGAGTGGATCGTGGTCTTCTTGCGGCAGCTGTTTTTTCCGATCCGGAGGCGCTGGAAGCGCTGAATCGCCTGACTCACCCTCGGGTGACCGCCAGGGTGCGGGAGCTTCTTCGGGAGCACGCCATGTCCGGCGGGGCGTTGGCGGCTGTCGACGCGGTGGAGCTGTTTGCCGGCGGGATCGATCAGGTCTGTGATCTGACGATCGCCGTTACGGCTTCTGTTGAAACCCGGGTACAACGGATCATGCACAGGGACGGGATCAGCCGGGAAAGGGCTCTGGCCAGAATTCAGGCGCAGAAACCGGATTCCTATTATTCCGATCGTTGTGACGTAACTCTGACGAACAACGAGGATGAACATCGTTTTCTAAGCAAATTTATCGATATTTTGAAGGAGAATAAGTTATGGACGAACTGAAAGAGCAGCTGTTTTTCGAGCCGAAGAACGGTTACGACCGAATCGACACCCAGGAGCGGCTGGCACTGGAGGACTATTGCCGCGGTTATATCCGCTTTCTGGATGAGGCCAGGACGGAGCGGGAAGCCGTGGCTCTGGCGATTCAAATGGCGGAAGAGCGGGGATTTGTGGAATATCGCTCCGATCTGGAGCTGAAGCCCGGTCTGCGCGTCTACAAGAATATCCGCGGTAAGTCCCTGCTGTTGGCCGTGATCGGCAAGAAGCCTCTCAGCGAGGGAGCTGTGTTCGCCGGCGCTCATATCGACAATCCTCGTCTCGATCTGAAGCAGATGCCTCTTTACGAGACCGACGAGATGGCCTATTTCAAGACCCATTATTATGGCGGGATCAAAAAGTATCAGTGGGTGACCATTCCTCTGGAGCTGCACGGTGTTGTGGCGCTGAAAAGCGGCGAAGTGATCAATGTTAGCATCGGTCATGAGCCGGACGAGCCCAAGTTTGTGATCACCGATCTGCTGCCCCATCTGGCAAAGGATCAGATTCAAAAAACGCTGGCCGAAGGCATTACCGGAGAGGGCCTGAATATCCTGATCGGCTCCACTCCCTATGCCGGTGAAGGCAAGGATCGGGTGAAGCTGGCGGTCCTCAGCATGCTCAACGACGACTATGGTATTAACGAGGAGGACTTCCTCTCTGCAGAGCTGATGGCGGTTCCCGCTTTTCCCGTATGTGAAATTGGCTTCGATCGCTCCCTGATCGGCGGCTTTGGTCATGACGATCGCTCCTGCGCCTACGCCCAGCTGGCGGCTCTGTTTGCCGTCGAGGATCCGGAGCGTACCTGTGTCTGCATCCTGGCGGACAAGGAAGAGATCGGCTCTGAGGGCGTCAGCGGCATGCAGAGTCAGGCCTTTGACTGCTTTATGGAGGATCTGTGCGCCGCCCAGAACGTAAGGCTGCGTCACTGCTTTGAAAAGAGCTTCTGCCTGTCCTGCGACGTGTCCAACGCCTTCGATCCGCTCTACCCCGAGGTTTCGGAGAAGCGCAACGAGTCTCGCGTCAACTACGGACTGGCGATCTTGAAGTACACCGGCGCCCGTGGCAAATCCGGCACAAGCGACGCCTCCGCCGAGATCGTGGCCTACCTTCGCCGTCTGTTCGAGCGGGAAGGCGTGGTCTGGCAGATGGCAGCGTTGGGCAAGGTCGATCAGGGCGGCGGCGGTACCATCGCCAAGTACATGGCCAACCGCAATATCGATACCATCGACGCCGGTGTGCCCGTTCTGAGCATGCACGCGCCTTTTGAAGTCGTCTCCAAGTTTGACTGCTATATGACCTACAAGGGCATTCTGGCCGCTTATCAGGACAGCGGTATGTGAGTCTCGTTCGGAAACAAATTCAATTCCACATAGAAAAAACACCTTCCGGAGATACTATCCGGGAGGTGTTTTTATGGACGAAATCAAAGAAACGGGGAACAGCAGAGCAGGGGAGATCCACTGCCTGAGCATTATCGGACAAATCGAGGGCCACACAGTCCTGCCTGAGGATACAAAAACCACAAAGTACGAGCACGTGCTGCCGCTGCTGGCGGCCATTGAGGAATCTCCGGAGATCGAGGGGCTGCTCATTCTCCTGAACACCATGGGTGGGGACGTTGAGGCAGGCCTTGCCATCGCGGAGCTGATTGCCGGGATGAAAAAGCCGACGGCATCCCTGATTCTGGGCGGCGGGCACTCGATCGGCGTTCCTTTAGCGGTAGCGGCGCGCCGCAGCTTTATCGCTCCTACCGCTTCCATGACCATTCATCCGGTACGGATCAGCGGTGTCGTGATCGGAGTGCCGCAGACGTTTCGCTATTTTACCCGGACGCAGGGAAGAATTATCCGCTTTGTGACCGAGCATTCTCACCTGGATCAGGAAACCTATCTGCATCTCATGAATGAGACCGATGAGTTGGCCAATGACGTCGGCAGTGTTCTGGACGGTCCAGAGGCTGTGGAGCTGGGCCTGATCGACAGTCTGGGAAGCCTGAGCGATGCTCTGGGCTGGCTGCATGAGGAGATTCGTCGAAACCGTCCTACCTGATCACCGGTAGATCGGCTGAGGAAGCCGCTGGTCCAGCAGCACCTTTCCAAAGCAGACAACGGTGGCCCCGCTGTTTTTCGGGATGCTTCGGTTGGCGTCCTCTCTGTCAGGGTTGGCAGAAAGCAGATGGAGCGTTCCGGTATAGTCAATGCACCACTGTTTGCACAAAACGTCCCCATCCACGAAGAAAATACCGGGTTCAAACTCCTTCATGGGTGCATCGCGCTTAACGAATGCCAGATCGCCGTCGTGGATGTACGGCTCCATGCTGTCGCCCTGGATGGTCAGACAGAAGTCCGCATTTGCCGGCGCGCCGTGGGGGAGTGGAATGTTCTCATAATCTTCCCCTTCGATCGGGGAAGCATAACCGGCAGCAGCAGGCACCAGATAGTGTTTGATCTGAATAATCTCCTCCTGGGGTTCTTCCTCGGCCGAGGTCCCAAGCCGCGATTTCTCCTCATCCAGTACCAGGCGGACCAGGCGTTTGCCGTGACCGTCAAGAGCGTGATAGTCCCGGGCCACGGCCAGGTCTTCATGATCCAGCCGCTCTTTGCCGAGAGGAGCTTCCTCTCCGGCCAGTTCATCCAGCGTGACCCCCAGAGTGCGGGATAGCTTCAGAAGCGTGGATAGCTTGACATTTTCAAAGCCCTTCTTATACAGCCCGTCGATGGTAGTGTAGGGAACCCCGGATTTCTGAGCCAGTCGGCTGCGATTGAGTCCCTTTTCCTTCATGAGGCGGTCAAGTGTCTGCAGCATATTCATAGCATGGCCTCCTTTTACCTAAGAATAGCATACAAAAAAGAAAAAAACAAGCGTTATTTACGACGCGGGGTAATTTTCTCTTCCATGATCTGCTGAGTCTGTCAGAAAGGAAGAACAAAGACGCCCGCCTCCGCTCGTTCAGAGGCTTCCAAAGGAACCGATACAAGAATTCGCCCCTATCCCGGATTTGGGATAGGGGCGAAGCTTATGTTTGCTTGTTCGCGGCAGAAGCCTTAGATCTTCATCGCCACGTCCCAGGCACGCCAGATGGCGGTGCGCAGGTTGCCGACGGCAACGCAGTCACCCACGCGGTGGATGTGCGGGCCCTTGCCGCCGATGGGAGTGGGAACGAAGCCGATGCCGTTGACGATATCGTCATACTCGACTTCGGTGACCTTCTTGCCGTCCTTGCTGCGGATGACAACAGTCTTATCCTTGATCTCGGTGATAGTGGACTCCAGGTACACGGGGACCTTCTTGTAAGCCATCATATCACGCAGGAAGGAAGCGTTGGCCAGGCAGACGTTCTGAGCGGGAACCAGGTCGGGGGCATACTCGACGATGATGGGGTGCTTGCCCTGAAGGATCATCTCGTAAGCGGCCTCGCAGGAGGACTGACCGCCGCCGAAGAACACGACCTTGTCGCCCACGGGCTTCTTCTCACGCAGCAGCTGGGTGAAGGTGATGCACTTCTCGAAGCCCTTGACCGCGGGCATGGTTCTGGGAACAGCGCCGGTGGCGACGATGATCTCATCAAAGCCGCGCAGGGTGCCCAGATCGTTGACCTCGGTGTTGAAGCGAATGTCGATCTGCTGCTCGGCCAGCTCACGCTCGTACCACTTAAGCAACTGTTTGTCGTTTTCCTTGAAGGACATGGCGGAAGCGGTGAGGAACAGACCGCCGATCTTGTCGGTCTTCTCAAAGATCACGGGATGGTGGCCTCTCTTCTTCAGGACCAGAGCGGCCTCGCAGCCACCGATGCCGGCGCCGATGATGGCGACCTTCTTGGGATTCTTAGTGGGAACGATCTTATAGCGGTTGTGCTGCATCGTGGGCGGATGCAGAGCGCAGCGGCCAAGGTGCAGGGAGTCGGGCAGGGCCTGAATGTTGGCGGTGCCTTTGAACTTGGCAAAGTTGAAGCAACCGTTGTGGCAGCGGATGCAGGGCTTGATCTCCTCGTGGCGGCCCTGACGGATCTTGGTGATCCAGTCGGGATCGCACAGGTTCTGACGGGCGATGGCGATGGCGTCCAGACGTCCGGCGGCGATCTCCTCGGCAGCCTTGACGGGATCCATACGACCGGCGCAGGCCACGGGGATGGTCACGAACTGACGGATGTGCTCCACGTCCTCCAGGTTGCAGTTGTCGGGCATGTACTGAGGCGGATGAGCCCAGTACCAGGCGTCATAGGTGCCGTTGTCGGCGTTGAGCATGTCGTAGCCGGCATCCTGCAGGTACTTAACGGCCTTCTCGGACTCGGGCATGTCACGACCGAACTCCTCGTACACCTCGCCGGGCATGGCGCCGTGGAACCAGGACTTGGTCTTGGACACGACGGAGTAACGCAGGGACACGGGGAAGTCCGCGCCAGCCTGACGCTTGATGCTCTGGACGATCTCAACGGGGAAGCGGAAGCGGTTCTCAAAGGAGCCGCCGTACTGGTCGGTACGGCTGTTCCAGTTGGCAATAGTGAACTGGTCCAGCAGGTAGCCTTCGTGGACAGCATGAATCTCCACGCCGTCAACACCGGCGTCACGCAGCTTCTTGGCGGTCTTGCCGAAGGCGTCGACCATCTCGTGGATCTCTTCCACGGTCATGGGACGGGACAGCATGTCCTCCTGCCAACGGTTGGGAGTAGCGGAAGCGGAGGCGCAGCTGAAGCTCACGTCCACAAAGGGGCTGGCCAGCTTGCCCAGGAACGGATTCTTGTTGAGCATGACCATCCAGGAAGTAACGGCCATGGAGCGGCCAAAGCCGGCGGCCAGCTGGATGAACAGCTTTGCACCGGTCTTGTGGAACTCGGGCATCCACGCAGCCAGCTCTTTGAACATGCGCTCGTTCTGCCACAGCCAGCGGCAGCCCATGGTGTCGCGCACGCACTGCATGCCGGGCAGGATCAGGCCGACGCCGTCCTGGGCGCGCTGCAGCAGGAAGTTGGCGGCTTCCTTGTCGAAGTGGCAGGGCTCGAGCCAGCCAAACAGAGAGGTACCGCCCATGGAACACTGGACGATGCGGTTCTTGATCTCAACGTTGCCTACCTTGAACGGGGTAAACAAAGGAGCATATTTTTGATCCATCTTTTTTCCTTCTTTCTTGTTTTTTTGGTTCGAGACCTTACTTGAAGAAACTCTTCACGTAGTTGTAGGGCCACACGATCAGATCGCCAAGAAGACGAAGAACGTCTCTGACCTTGAAGTACAGATCGTCATCAAAGAGAAACGGTAATTTCTTTTCCAGAAATGCCTTGACCTTGTTCAACATTCTTTTTCCCTCCCGTTCTAAATATGTGGTCAGCCGGTCCCTATGGGTACCGGACTGGCCGTGCCCACAGATCGCTTATACATTATACTTGAAAATGTCTTATTTCGTCAACCCTACAGATTTGCTTTTTTGTACAAGGGGACTGGCAAAACGTAGAATTTAGGCCTTGTTGATTGTACAAAACCGACAAATTCATTGTGAAAAAAATGACCGCCGAAGCGGTCATTTAGGAATACGTACCTTATTTGCGAAAGCTGTCCTTCAGCGCTACCGCGCGGTTAAAGACCAGGTGTTCCGGCGTGGCGTCCCTGTTGTCCAGGCAGAAGTAGCCCTGGCGCATGAACTGATATCCTGTGGAATTCTTGCCTCTCTCCGGCATGGGGGCCTGGGCCAGACCGGCTTCCACCTTGCAGCCGTTCAGGACGACCAGGCTCTCGGGATTGATGCAGTCCAGGAAGTTTTTGTCCGGGCCGTCCGGTTCGGGATCCGCAAAGAGGTAATCATACAGGCGGACCTCGGCGTCGGCGCAGTTGTCGGCGTCCACCCAGTGGATGGTGGCGCCCTTCACTTTTCGGCCGTCCTTGGGATCGCCGCCGCGGCTGTCGGGATCGTACTCGCACAGCACCTCGGTCACATTCCCGTTCTCATCCTTCACGCAGCCGGTGCAGGTGACCAGATAGGCCCCTTTGAGACGCACTTCATAGCCGGGGTGCAGCCGCTTGTACTTGGGAGCGGGAACCTCCATAAAGTCGTCCTCTTCGATCCACAGATGGCGGGAGAAAGAGACCTCACGGGTACCGTCCTCGGGCTTGAGGGGATTGTTCTCTACGGTCAGCAGCTCGCTCTGGCCTTCCGGATAGTTCGTTACCGTCAGCTTCAGCGGGTGCAGCACTGCCATGACCCGCCGGGCATTCTCGTTCAGATCGTCCCGCAGGCAGCTTTCCAGCAGCGCCCAATCCACGGTGGAATCCACCTTGCTCACACCGATCTTCTCACAGAAGGTCCGGATGGAGCGGGAAGTATAACCGCGGCGGCGAAGACCGCAGAGTGTGGGCATTCTGGGATCATCCCAGCCGGAGACCCGTCCTTCCTCCACTAACTGTCTGAGCTTGCGCTTGGACATGACGGTATAATTGATGCCCAGCCGGGCAAACTCGATCTGCCGGGGCTTGTCTCCGGGAATCGAGACATTGGAAACCACCCAGTCGTAAAGCGGTCTGTGTGCCTCATACTCCAGAGAGCAGAGAGAGTGGGTGATACCTTCCAGCGCGTCCTGAATGGGATGGGCAAAGTCGTACATGGGGTAGATGCACCACTTGCTGCCCTGGCGATGATGATTGATGTACCGAATGCGGTAGAGGACAGGGTCTCTCATATTGAAGTTGCCGCTGGCCAGGTCAATCTTGGCGCGCAGGGTGTATTTGCCTTCGGGGAACTCGCCGTTGCGCATTCTCTGGAACAGATCCAGGTTCTCCTCGATGGGGCGATCCCGCCAGGGGCTGACGGCGGGTCGGGTGGTGTCGCCGCGATACTCCCGGAACTGCTCGGGCGTCAGCTCGCATACATAGGCCAGGCCCTTCTTGATCAGCTCAATGGCATATTCATAGGTACGTTCAAAATAATCGGAGCCGTAGAACAAACGGTCTCCCCAGTCAAAGCCCAGCCAATGGATATCCTCCTGGATGGCCTCCACATACTCGGTATCCTCTTTGGCCGGGTTGGTGTCGTCGAAGCGCAGGTTGCACAGACCGCCAAAATGCTCCGCAGTGCTGAAATCGATAGTCAGCGCCTTGCAGTGCCCGATGTGCAGATATCCGTTGGGTTCCGGCGGGAACCGGGTATGGATCGTCTTGCCAAAGCAGGGATGGCCCTCAGACAGATCTTCCTGTACGAAGGCTTCGATAAAATTTCGTGCGTTTTCTTCCATGGTAATCTCTCCTGTCAGAAATTCCTAAACATTATATACGAATCCATCTCCGATTACAACAAGAAATTCAGGTGAGAAACGCGCTTTCTGCAAATTCAATGTTGCCTCTTGCAAAACAGGGGCGAAGCGCTTATAATCAAAATAGATTGTAAACAACCAATTGGAGGATGAACCATGGACAACAACACTTTCGACGTCATCATCATCGGCGGCGGCTCCGCCGCTACTTCCGCCGCGCTCACTCTGATTAACCGCGGAAAAACCGTGGCGGTGGTGTCCAACAAGACGGAGACCAGCAGTCTGTACAAAGCCGAAAAGGTGACCAACTACCCGGGTCTGCCCCCCATGAACGGAGCGGAGATGAGCGAGCTGTTCCGGAAGCAGCTGGAGGAGAGCGGCGCTGTGATGATCACCGGACGGGCGCTCTCTGTCCTGCCCATGGACGGGACCTTCGGCGTGGCCGTGGGCAGCGATTACTACATGGCCGGAGCCCTGATCATCGCCGCCGGTATTACCAGGGAAAAGCTGTATCCCGGCGAAGGCGAATTCCTGGGTCGGGGCGTCAGCTACTGTGCGACCTGCGACGGAATGCTCTATCGGGGCAAGACCGTGGCCGTCGTCGGCGGGGGAGAAGAAGCCCGCCGCGATGCAGATTTCCTGGAGGGGATCGGCTGTAAGGTGCTGCGTTTTGAGAAAAACGGGCGTTATGAGATCCGGGGCGGACTGAAGGCGGATACGCTGGTTTTCTCCGGAGAGGAACACAAGGTGGACTGCGTGTTTATCATCAAAGACACGGTATCTGTGACCAAGCTGGTTCCCGGGCTGGTCTACGAAAACGGCGCCATTCAGGTCGATCGTCGGATGGCGACCTCCGTCCCCGGCGTCTTTGCCGCCGGCGACTGCACCGGGAAGCCCCTGCAGATTGCCAAGGCTGTAGGAGAGGGGAACGTAGCCGCCCTCTCTGCCTGCGACTACCTGGCCGCAAAATAAAGTTCTCCGAGCTTCCGTGCAAAACTGTTTACAGGATGCCGGGAATTCTGCTATAATACCGTACTGTGAATCCGCTGAAAGGTCGTTTCGACGTATGCTGTTTTCCAGTACGGTATTTTTATTTATCTTTCTCCCCCTGGTGCTTCTGGGCTACTACGCACTGCCCCTGAAGCAGCGGGGCAAAAATATACTTCTGCTCGTCGCGAGTCTGCTGTTTTACGCCTGGGGAGAACCGGTGTTCGTCTTCCTCATGATCGGCTCCATCGCGGTAAACTACAGTCTGGGCCTCTGGCTGTCCTCCCGGAAGGGACCGGGCGGCAGAAAAGCGCTCCTGATCCTGGCGGTGATTCTGAATCTCGGCGTCCTTTATTATTTCAAGTATCTGAATTTCACCATTGAAAACATAAACGCTCTCTTCCGTTTATCCATCCCGGCAGTTGACGTGACCATGCCCATCGGCATCTCCTTCTTCACCTTTCAGGCCATGAGCTATGTCATCGATGTATACCGGGGGAGAGCTGACGTTCAGAGAGATCCTCTGGACCTGGGCTTGTACATCTCCTGCTTTCCGCAGCTGATCGCCGGTCCGATCGTGCGCTACAACAGCATCGCCGAGCAGATCCAGGAGCGGCATACAAGCCCTGAGGGCTTTCAGGACGGCGTATGCCAGTTTATCCGCGGCCTGGGGAAGAAGGTCCTGCTGGCCAACAACCTGGCTCTGGCGGCCGAGAAGGGCTTCGAGCTGGCTTCTTCCGGGCAGATCAGCACCGCTATGGCCTGGGTCGGCGGACTGGGCTTTACCCTGCAGCTCTATTTTGATTTTTCCGGATATTCCGATATGGCCATCGGCTTAGGCGCCATGTTCGGATTTCACTTTGAGGAGAACTTCAATTATCCCTACATCTCTCAGTCTCTTTCGGAGTTCTGGAACCGCTGGCACATTTCCGTTGGCCGCTGGTTTCGGGACTATGTGTATATTCCCCTGGGCGGATCGCGTGTCAGCAGACCAAGAGTGATCCTGAACATTCTGATCGTCTGGCTTCTGACCGGCATCTGGCACGGGGCGGCCTGGCATTATATCCTCTGGGGCATGCTGTTCGGCGTTACCATCGCCCTGGAGAAATTTACCGGCTTCCCGAAAAACAGCCATTCCCGTCCGGCTAAGGCGGCTTATACCGTGTTTACGCTTCTGGTAGTTATCGCCAGCAAGGTGATCTTCGGAGCGAACGATATTCCCTCCGCGCTCCTACAGCTCAAGGCCATGCTCGGTTTCTATCCCGGCTACGATCCCATTGCCGCCTTCTGCTGGAATGAGACCTGGGTTGTCATGCTTCTCGGGTTCCTTTTCTCGGTCCCTGTGTGGCCCTGGGCGGAAAAAAAGCTGATGCGCTCCGCAGGAGGCCAGGTTCTCCGGGCCCTCGTATATGGCGCTGTGACGGTACTCTCTGTCTCTTACCTGGCCATGGGCTCGCACAATCCCTTTATCTATTTCAATTTCTGAGACGGTACGATTATGAAGAAGCTGTTTCGATTTAAAAACCTGTGTACTCTGGTTTTTCTGTTCCTGCTGCTTGTCTTTTTTCTGATGGGATTTCACGCCCTGGGAAGCACGATCCTCTTTGGCGTCCGGACTCTGGCCTCCGGCGAGCTTTTGGAACCCGCGAAGCTGGAAAGCTATTACCTGGACCGGATGAGCACCCGCTTTGAGCCGCTGATCACCCTGAACGGTGGGGTAGAGCGGCTGCTCGGCAAGCGTTTTGTGAACGAGCGCTATCGTCTGGATTGCGGAAATCTGGTCTATACCATTCCGGAGCTGGACATGGAAGAAAACGCGGACAGAACCATCGCCTTTCGGGATGTGCTCCAGACGCAGGGAATCCCCTTTGTATACGTCAACGCTCCCTTTTCCATTGACACGGAAAACAAGCAGCTGCCGCCGGGCATTGAGGATTTCGGCAACGAGAACGCCGACCGTTTTCTGGCGCTTCTGCGGCAGGCGAACGTGGACGTGGTGGATCTGAGAGAGCTGGAAAAGGAAGACGGCCTGGATCACTACGAAAACTACTTTCGCACCGATCACCACTGGCGGCCGGAGATGGGCCTCTGGGCAGCGGGAAAGATCCAGTCCGCGCTTGGGCAGCTGAATGAGGCCTTTGCCTCCGATCCCGCTCTTTGTGACGCGGGCCGTTACTCTGTGGAAATCGTCCCCGAGTGCTTTTTGGGCAGCAACGGTCGGCGGGTCGGCCCCTGGTATGCCGGCTACGATGACATGAGCATCCTGCACCCGCAGTTTGAAACCGCGCTTGAGGTGCACTTCTCCCGGGATGAGAGCACACGCTCCGGAGATCTGGAGCAATGCCTGTATTTCCCGGAGGTCTTTGACGAAAAGGACCCCTTCCAGGCCAGTCAATACAACTTCTACTGCGGCGGGGATGAGGCCATGCACATCCGGAACCTGGCAGGGGAGCAGGGACTTCCCGTTCAGGATAACGGCAAAAAGGTCCTGCTCATCAAGGACTCCTCCAGTCTGGTGGTGATCCCGTATCTTTCCCTGTGCTTTTCCGAGATGCGTACCTACGACATGCGTATTGAGGACGCGCCCCTGGACGCTGTCATTGAAGCGTTCCGGCCGGATCTTGTGATGGTCCTGTACAATCCCGGCGCTCTGGAGGACAACAACTGGAATATGTTCTATTTTTCCTGATTTCCGGAGCTTTCTGTTGACAAAACTTCCGGCACATTGTATAATCCGAGCATCAATGATTTGTGCGCTGTGACGGATAGGAGTAGATCTCTGGCGGATCTCAGAGAGGGGACGGGAGCTGCGAGTCCCTGTGAAGCCGGTTCGAAGGTCGATCCCGAGCGCCCGGAGTGAAGGGAAACTGCGTAGCCCCGGCGTCCGACCCGCGTTAAGGGCAGATGAGTGCCGCCAGACGGCGGAATTCAGGTGGTACCGCGGTAATTTATCGCCCTGAGACATGAGTCTCGGGGCGTTTTTTTGTTTTAGGAGGACAACATGAAAGAACTTCCGAAAGTGTATGAACCCCAGAAGGTGGAGAAAAAGATCTACGACTTCTGGATGCAGGGCGGCTGGTTCGAGGGCAAGATCGATCCGGAGAAGAAGCCCTTCTCCATCGTGATGCCGCCCCCGAACGTCACCGGCCAGCTGCATATGGGCCACGCCCTGGACGCCACGCTCCAGGACATTCTGACCCGCTACAAGAGGATGCAGGGCTACTCCGCCCTATGGCTGCCCGGCGTCGACCACGCCGGCATCGCTACTCAGATTAAGGTGGAAGAGGTGCTGCGCAAGGAAGAGGGCCTGACCCGCTATGATCTGGGACGGGACAAGTTCCTGGAGCGTGTCTGGGCCTGGAAGGAGCAGTACGGAGACAGGATCGTGGAGCAGCAGAAGAGCATGGGCGTCAGCTGCGACTGGAGCCGCAGCCGCTTCACCATGGACGAGACCTGCGCCAAAGCCGTGCGCGAGACCTTCTGCGAGCTATACGACAAGGGCCTTATTTACAAGGGCAGCCGGATCATCAACTGGTGCCCTCACTGCCGTACCGCTCTGTCCGACGCCGAGGTGGAATACAAGGATATGCCGGGCCACTTCTGGCACATTCGTTATCCCATTGAGGGCTCGGACGAGGAGTTTATCATCGCCACCACCCGTCCCGAGACCATGCTGGGCGACTCCGGTGTGGCTGTTCACCCGGATGACGAACGCTACAAGCATCTGGTCGGCAGGAACGCCATTCTGCCCCTGGTGGGCCGGAAGCTGCCCATCGTGGCCGACACCTACGTGGAGCTGGGCTTCGGCACCGGTGCTGTGAAGATGACGCCCTGCCACGACCCCAACGACTATGAGGTGGGCCTGCGGCACGGTTTGGAGCAGATCCAGGTCATTGATGAGGACGCGAAAATCATCAACGGCGGCAAGTACAACGGCATGGACCGCTACGAGGCCAGGAAGGCCATCGTCCAGGATCTGGAGGAACAGGGCTATCTGGTGAAGGTGGAGCCTTACAATCACAACGTGGGCTGCTGCTACCGCTGCGGCAGCGTGGTGGAGCCCCTGACCAGCCCCCAGTGGTTCGTGAAAATGGCGCCTCTGGCCAAGCGGGCCATCGAGGTTGTAAAGGACGGACGCATTAAGTTCGTGCCCGAGCGCTTTACGAAGATCTATCTGAACTGGATGGAGAACGTGCATGACTGGTGCATCTCCCGTCAGCTCTGGTGGGGTCATCAGATTCCCGCCTGGACCTGTGAGGACTGTGGCCATATCACCGTCTCCAGAGAAGACCCCTGCGAGTGTGAACAATGCCATTCCAAACGGATCCAGAGAGAGTCCGACGTGCTTGACACCTGGTTCTCCTCCGCCCTTTGGCCTTTCTCCACCATGGGCTGGCCGGAAAAGACGGACACGCTGAACTACTGGTATCCCACCAGCGTTATGGTAACCGGCTATGACATCATCTTCTTCTGGGTCTCCCGTATGATCTTCTCCGCCATGGAGCAGATGGACGAGGTGCCTTTCCGCACGGTGTTCATCCACGGCATCGTCCGTGACAGTCTGGGCAGGAAAATGTCCAAGTCTCTGGGCAACGGCATTGATCCGCTGGAGATCATCAACCAGTACGGCGCCGACGCGCTGCGCTTTAATCTGATCACCGGCAACAGCCCCGGCAACGACATGCGCTTCTACGTGGAGAAGTGCGAAGCCATGCGCAACTTCTGCAACAAGCTCTGGAACGCCAGCCGCTTTGTGATGATGAACCTCACCATCGACAGAAACGAGCTTCCGGAGAAGCTGGAGATTGAGGACAAATGGATCCTCTCCAAGCTCAATGACGTTGTCCGTGAAGTCTGCGAGAACATGGACAACTACGAGCTTGGCGTGGCCGCCGGCAAGATCTACGACTTTATCTGGGACAGCTTCTGTGACTGGTACATTGAGCTGACCAAGCCCCGTCTCAACGGCGAGGACGAGGATCTGAAGCTCTCCGCCCAGAAGGTGCTGCTCTACGTGCTCACCGAGATCCTGAAGCTGGTGCATCCCTTCATGCCCTTTATCACGGAGGAGATCTGGCAGGCGCTGCCCCACGAGGGCGAGGCCCTGATGATCGCCCGGTATCCCGAGTTCAAGGCCGAGTTGTCCTTCCCGGAGGAGGAGCAGAGCTTTGAGATGGTGATGAACGCCATCAAGGCGGTGCGCGCCCGCCGCAGCGAGATGAACGTACCGCCTTCCCGGAAGGCCCATCTCCTGATCGCCACCGATAAGAAGGACGCTTTCGAGGCCGGTACCAGCTACATCTGCAAGCTGGCCTACGCCTCTGAAGTCAGTGTTCTGGACGCTGCTCCGGAGGACAGTGCCGGCATGGTCTCCGTAGTCACCGACAACGCCCGTATGTTTATGCCCATGGCAGAGCTGGTGGATCTGGAGAAGGAGAAAGCGCGGATCGAAAAGGAACTGGCCAATGCGGAAAAGCAGCTGGCCGCCCAGATCGGCAAGCTGTCCAACCAGAACTTTGTTACCCGGGCGCCGGAAGCCGTCGTGAACCTGGAACGTGAAAAGAAGGCCAAGCTGGAGGCCCTGATCGAAAATCTGAAGCTGAGTCTGGAAAACTTGGGAAAATAAAGCCTCCGCCGCCTGTCCTTTGACAGAATTTGCCTCGAAGCAGAGATAGAATGACGCTGTGTTTGTTGAAGCACAGCGTCATTTTCTGTTTGAGGGAGGGAACTATGAATCTAACAAGCGATTTTGAGTCAGGCCGCCTGACTTTATATTTCTCCGGTGAGCTGGATCATCATCAGGCGAGGGATCTGATGCGCCAGATCAATGACGTTCTGGACGAACTTCTGCCCCGGGAATGTGTCGTAGACCTTTCTTCGCTGCGGTTTATGGATTCTTCCGGGATCGCAGTAATCGTCCGCCTCAGCCAGCGAATGAAGGAATTGGGAGGCAGACTTTGGCTGGAAAAGCCATTGGGTCAGCCAAAACGCGTCATAGAAACCGCCGGGATCGATCGCTTGGCCCCGGTAGCGATCACAAGATAGGAGGAACGAACGTGAAAGCACAAAACTACATACGTCTGGAATTTCCCAGCCAGAGCAGCAACGAGAGCTTTGCCCGGGCATCCGCCGCCGCTTTTGCCGCCCAGCTGGATCCAACGCTGGAGGAACTGGGCGATATCAAAACCGCGGTTTCGGAAGCGGTAACGAACTGCACGGTCCATGCGTACCCGGATTGTCTGGGGAAAATCGGAATGAAGCTCCGTATCCTGGAAGGCGGCGTACTGGAGATCGGAGTCCGTGACTGGGGAAAAGGGATTGAGGACGTGGAGAAGGCCCGGCAGCCGTTGTTTACCACAGGCGGAGAAGAGCGCAGCGGCATGGGCTTTACTATCATGGAGAGCTTCATGGATTCCCTTCGGGTCCGGTCCAAACCCGGGAAAGGCACCGTTGTGACTATGACAAGAAGGATCCGCGGCAAGTCCGCCCTCCGATGAACGAGACCTTCCTGGACGAGCTTCGGGCCGCCAAAGCAGGGGACAGGGAAATTGCCGGCCGACTGGTGGAGGAAAACGCGGGGCTGATCTGGAGCGTAGCAAGGCGATATTTCGGCCGCGGCGTTGAACCGGACGATCTCTATCAGCTTGGCTGTTTGGGCTTTCTAAAGGCCATCGACGGCTTTGATGAGGCCTTCGGCACGCAGTTTTCCACTTATGCGGTTCCCAAAATATCCGGGGAGATCCGCCGCTTTCTCCGCGACGACGGCTCGGTGAAGGTCAGCAGGACCATTAAGGAGCAGGCATTGAAGCTGTATTCTGCAAGGTCGACCCTGGAACAGCGTCTGGGCCGGGATCCTTCGCTCAGCGAGCTTTCCCTGGAATCCGGCTTGAGTCAGGAGGATATCATCCAGATTGAGACGGCAACGGGTCCGGCGGAGAGTCTTCAAAGGGAAACCGGAGAAGACGGCTTCAGCCTCGAACTGGTTTTGTCCGATCCCGGCTCGGAAGAGAGGATGGTGGAACACGTGGCTCTGCGCGCCGTCATAGAGCAGCTTCCCGAAAGGGAGCGAAAGGTCATCGCTCTGCGCTACTTTCACGGTCTCACGCAGCAGCGCTGCGCCAGGATCCTTCAGGTATCCCAGGTTCAGGTCTCACGTTTGGAACGCAGAGCTGTTGACAGCTTACGGAGGATGCTGGAGCAGTGACTGTGCGTAGTGAACAAAAAGGCCCGAAATCCTTTGTGGATTCAGTCTATTTTGGCCCTTGACTTTATTGAGGGAAACGATTATAGTGTTCTCATAATCCGGAAGAAAGAGAACGGGAATACGCATGAAGGCTTATTATTTCACCGCTTATTATACCTTTACTGATGCTCTTCGGTAAGGCGAATTTGTGGTGCAATAAACAAGCTTGACAGAATGCTTTTCTTGCCACACAGGTTGCGCCTGTGTGGTTTTTTGTTTCCTTTCCAAATCATACAGATGGGAGTAAACCGTTATGATCGTTGTGCTCAAGCACGGAGTGACAGAGGAAAAGAAGACGCAGCTGATTCACTGGCTGAAGAATTACGGCCTGCAGATCCACGTTTCCGACGGAGAGTTCCAGACGGTCCTGGGCCTGATCGGCGATACAAGCCGTGTGGATATGGATCTGGTAGCCAGTCTGGAGATCGTGGACGCCGTGAAGCGCGTATCCGAGCCTTTCAAGTGCTGCAACCGGAAATTCCACCCGGAAGACATGATCGTCGAAATCGGCGGTGTCAAAGTCGGGGGCGGTCATTTTGTCATGATCGCCGGCCCCTGTTCGGTGGAAACGGAAGATCAGATCGTAACTGTTGCGAAGGAAGTCAAGGCCGCAGGCGCAGATATGCTTCGGGGCGGCGCCTTTAAGCCTCGTACTTCTCCCTATGACTTTGCCGGACTGAAGGCGGAGGGCCTTGAGCTACTGCGGATCGCCCGGGCCGAGACCGGTCTTCCCATCGTGACGGAGCTCATGAACATCCGGGATCTGGATCTTTTCTACGACGTGGACGTGATCCAGGTCGGCGCCAGAAACATGCAGAATTTTGACCTGCTGCGTGAATTGGGAAAAGTGAATAAGCCCATTCTGCTCAAGCGCGGCCTTGCCAACACCCTGAAAGAGCTTCTCATGAGTGCAGAATACATTATGGCAAGCGGTAATGAACGGGTCATTCTGTGCGAGCGGGGGATCCGTACCTTCTCGGACTACACCCGCAACACGCTGGATCTTTCCGCAGTACCCATGCTTCATGAGCTGACACATCTGCCCGTGATCGTAGATCCCAGTCACGCTACCGGGATTGCCCGCATCGTTCCGCCGATGGCGCTGGCCGCTACCGCTTCCGGGGCGGACGGTCTCATTATTGAAGTGCATAATGATCCTCCCCACGCACTGTGTGACGGGGCTCAGTCTCTGCGCCCGGAGGTCTTTGCCGATCTGGCACGCAAGGTGCGCACGATCCGAAAGGTCGTGACGGAATGAGGGTTGGCGTAGTTGGTCTCGGCCTGATCGGCGGGTCCATGGCGAAGGCGTACCATCAGGCGGGGCATGAGGTTCTGGCATGGAACCGCAGCCGCAGCGTGCTGGATTTCGCCATGCTAAGCGGAGATGTGAACGGCGAACTCAGTTCCGGGAACGTGTGCTCCTGCGATCTGATCCTCCTGACCGTGTACCCCGAGGCCTCCGTCAGCTGGCTTCGGGAAATGGCTCCTTATATTGGAACAAAGCCTGTGGTGATCGACTGCTGCGGTACAAAGCGCGTCGTCTGCCAGGCCTGCTTCCCCCTTGCACAGGAATATGGGTTTACCTTCATTGGTGGTCACCCCATGGCCGGTACGCACAATTCGGGTTATAAATATGCCAAAGCGGATATGTTCCGCGGCGCTCCGATGGTGCTGGTACCGCCGGTGTTCGATGATATTGAGCTTCTGGACCGGGCCAAAGAGCTGCTTGAGCCCGCCGGTTTCGGCTTTATTTCTGTCACCACAGCCGAAAAGCACGATGAAATGATCGCCTTTACCTCTCAGCTTGCCCACGTGGTCTCCAATGCCTATATCAAGAGTCCCACCGCAGGCTCCCACAAAGGCTTCTCTGCGGGCAGCTACAAGGACATGACCCGGGTGGCCTGGCTCAATCCCGGCATGTGGGCAGAGCTGTTCCTTGAAAATAAGGATTACCTTCTGCGTGAGTTATCCATGGTGATCGAGCATCTGAACGAATACAAAACCGCCTTGGAGCAGGATGACCGGGAGGAGCTGATCCGTCTGTTGGATGACGGGCGGCGCAGGAAAGAGGAGGTCGACGGGCATTGAGAACCGTAGTTGTCCGGGCCTCCAGAACCTATGACGTTCTGATCGAAGCCGGGATTCTGGACAGGAGCGGAGATCTTCTGCGTCAGATCTCCCGTTCGGATACCGCTGTGATTGTCAGCGGTGAGAAGGTTTATCCCCTGTACGGCCAGCGCCTGAAGGACAGTCTGGAAAAGGCAGGCTTTCGCGTCGTCTCCTTCCTTCACCCATCCGGCGAAGAGCACAAGACCTTGGAGACCTACGCAGAGCTTCTGAGTTTTATGGCACGGGAGCACGTGACCCGCTCTGATCTGATGATCGCCCTGGGCGGCGGCGTCACCGGCGACCTTTGCGGTTTTGCCGCAGCCACGTATTTGCGGGGGATCGATTTTGCCCAGATCCCCACTACACTTCTGGCCATGGTAGATTCCTCTGTCGGGGGGAAAACCGCCGTTGATCTGCCTGAAGGCAAGAATCTTGTCGGCGCTTTTTATCAGCCGATCCGGGTACTGTGTGATCCGGAGACATTGGAAACCCTGCCGGAAGAGCAGTTCGTCTGCGGTTGCGCCGAGGTCATCAAATACGGAGTTCTGGGAAACGAGGCTTTTTTTGATTCCCTGGTTGAACGGCCCGTGCGCTCGCAGCTGGAAACTGTGATCCAGACCTGTGTGGAGATGAAACGAGACATCGTTCTGGAGGATGAATTTGACCGGGGAAGACGGCAGCTCCTGAATCTCGGCCACTCCATCGGTCATGCCGTGGAAGCCTGCAGCAGCTTTTCGATCCTACACGGGCAGGCGGTGGCCATCGGGATGGCCATGATCACCAGAGCGTCATACGCAAAAGGCATTTGTGAAGAAGCCACGCTCAGGCGCCTGCTCTCCGTCCTGCAGCAATATGGTCTTCCGTGCAAGACGGATCTTCCAGCCTCGACGCTTCTGCAGTCCATGGCCGGAGACAAAAAGCGCAGCGGAGACCGGATGAATCTGATCGTCCCCGAGGCGATCGGCCGTTGTCGTATTGAGCGCGTTCCCATATCGTCCCTGCAGCAATGGCTGCTTTCAGGAGGAGCAAAATGATTCAGAAGGTGCTGCCCGGACCCCGCTCCGGTGTCGTTCGGATCCCGGCGTCCAAGTCTCAGGCCCACAGGCTTCTGATCTGTGCTGCATTGGGCCGGGATAAGTGCGTTATCCATTGCGACGGCCTCTCCCGGGACATTCTGGCGACGATCCGCTGTCTGAACAGCCTTGGCGCCGATATCTCTGTCCAGGGAGAAGGAGAACTGCATGTCTCTCCGATCCGACAGGTCCCGGCGGAAACGGTCGACCTGCGCTGCGGTGAAAGCGGATCGACGCTCCGCTTTCTGCTTCCTGTTGTCGGCGCCCTGGGAGCCCGGGCGGTTTTCCTGCGGGAAGGGCGTCTCCCCGAGAGGCCTCTTCATCCTCTGGATGAAGAGCTACGCCGCGGAGGAATGCTCCTGCGGGAGGAAGGCTGCCGACTGTATTGCGAGGGCAGGCTCTCCTGTGGGGAGTACAGTCTGCCGGGCAATGTGTCCTCCCAGTACATTTCCGGTATGCTGATGGCTCTGCCCCTGCTTTCCGGAGATTCGACGCTGACAGTTACAGGCAAGGTGGAGTCCGGCTCCTATATCAGGCTGACGGAAGACGCTCTGCGCCTGTTCGGTGTACTGGCAGAAACAATCGACGGCCGGTACCACATTCCGGGAAATCAGCACCCGGTCGGTCCCAAAGAATTAACCGTGGAAGGGGACTGGTCCAACGCGGCCTTTTTCCTCTGCCTGGGCGCTCTGTCTCCAAGAGGCGTACTGGTCCGCGGGATGAATCCGGATTCCTCCCAGGGCGATCGGGCGGTTCTGGATCTGCTGCGCCGCTTTGGAGCCGAAATAACAGCTCTGGAGGACGGGATTCTGGTTCGCCGCGGCATACTCAGAGGGATCTGCATCGACGCCGCCCCCATCCCGGATCTGATTCCGGTTCTGAGTGTGGTTGCTGCTGCGGCGGAAGGGGATACCCTTGTCGAAAACGCGCTTCGTCTTCGCATGAAGGAATCCGATCGGATCAAAAGCACCGTTGGGCTCATTCAGAGTCTGGGCGGACAGGCAGAAGAGCTTCCGGAAGGAATGATCATCCGCGGGTGCAGCGTCCTTGTGGGAGGGACTATTGATGCCTGCGGCGACCATCGCATCGCCATGTCGGCAGCGGTGGCTGCAAGCATCTGCGGAAACCAGGTGATCGTTCCCGGAGCGGAATGTGTTGAAAAATCCTATCCCCGATTCTGGGAAGATCTGGAACATACTGAGAGGGTGATTCCATGAGCAGCAGTTACGGACATAATCTTCGCCTGACCATATTCGGTCAGTCTCACTCTCCCGCCATCGGGGTCACCATTGAGGGCCTGCCGGCGGGTCAGGAAGTGGATCTGGACGCTCTGCAGCGTTTTCTGGAACGCAGAGCGCCGGGGCGTTCCGAGCTTTCCACCAGACGCCGGGAAGAAGATCGGCCGGAGTTTCTTTCCGGTATGAAAGGAAATATTCTCTGCGGACCTCCGCTCACCGCGATCATACGCAACAGCGACACCCGCTCCAAGGATTATTCCCAATTGGAGTTTATTCCTCGCCCGGGCCACGCCGACTATACCGCGGCAGTCAAGTATCAGGGAGCCCAGGATTTCGCCGGCGGCGGACACTTTTCCGGCAGACTGACGGCGCCCCTGTGCCTGGCAGGAGGGATTTGCCTGCAGCTGTTGGAGCGGGAGGGCATTCATATCATCTCCCGGATCGCCGAAATCGGCGGGATTCGGGATGAAGGTGAGCTTGAGGCTTCGACGGCGGGGAAGAGCTTTCCCACCGTAAGCGACGCGGCCGGCGCCCGAATGCGGGAGGCGATTCTTCAGGCCAAAGCCCGGGGTGACTCCGTCGGCGGAATTGTGGAATGCGCTGTGCTTAACGTACCGGCAGGTCTGGGCGACCCTATGTTTGACGGTATGGAAAACCGGATCGCGCAAATCGTATTCGGGATCCCTGCAGTAAAGGGTCTTGAGTTCGGAGACGGATTTGCTGCCGCAGGACGAACGGGAAGCGAGAACAACGACCCCTTCCGGGTCTGTGACGGCGGCATTCGCACCACTACAAACCATTCCGGCGGAATCCTGGGAGGGATCTCGACCGGGATGCCTATACGTTTTCGCGCAGCCTTCAAGCCTACGCCCTCCATCTCCCTGGAACAGGACAGCGTAGACCTGAGAACGATGGAGCCCACGAAGCTGATCGTTCAGGGGCGGCACGATCCCTGTATTGTTCCGAGGGCGGTTCCCTGCGTGGAAGCCGCAGCAGCCATCGCAGTATACGACGCTTTTCTGGAGAGAAAAAAGGAGCTGTGATCCATGGAACTGAAGGAATATCGTCAGAAGCTTGACGTCATCGACCGGGAGATCCTCAGCCTGTTTACAGAGCGAATGGAAGTTGTGTCCCAGATCGGCGCGTATAAAAAAGAGCAGGGCCTCCCGGTGCTGGATCCGGGCAGAGAGCAGGAAAAGCTCGACTCCATCGCCTCTCAGAGTACCGAGGAGCTCACTGCTTACACGAAAGCCTTGTTTGCCCTGATCATGGAACTGAGCCGTGCAAGCCAGAACCGTCTGATCGATACCGAATGCGAGGAAACCCGCAGGATTTCCCAGGCCATCCGGGAAACGCCGACAGAGTTTCCCGTCAGCGCGACCGTCGCCTGCCGGGGCATGGACGGAGCAGACTCCCGACTCGCCTGCAAAAAGCTCTTCGATCGTCCGAGCATTTCCTTCTTTGGCGAATATGAGGCGGTGTTCTCCGCTGTGAAGGAAGGCATTTGCCGCTATGGCGTTGTTCCAGTCAGGAGCAGTGCTGCCGGTTCCCTCAACACGGTCTATGACCTGCTGATGAAATACGATCTCTCTATCGTGAGAAGTGTTTGTCTCTCCGTAGACCACAAGCCCATGGCGCTTCCCGGTGTGCAGACGGATGGGATTCGTCAGGTCAATTCGTATCTCTGCTTTTCCAGGGATCTTGAGATCTACCCCGGAGCAGACCGCACCAGTCTGATCCTGTCTCTTGTCAATCGCCCCGGCTCTCTTTACCGGATCGTGTCTCTCTTCTATGCTCTGGGGATCAACATCAACAGGCTTGACAGCCGTGTGCCCCAGAACGGGGACTTGCCGTACGTGTTTTATTTTGACCTGGATACGCCGGTTCTGACCCCGGTTCTCAGGCAGCTTATGAGCGAGATCGGTTCCGTCTGTGAGGACTACCGCTATCTGGGCAGCTATCGTGAGGTGCTTTCATGAAAAAGTGCGGACTTCTTGGAGAAAAGCTGGGACACAGTTATTCTCCCGTGATTCATTCTTTGCTGGCCGACTATGAATACCGTCTGTATGAGAGGCAGGCAGAAGATCTGGATGACTTTATTCGCAGCGGGGACTGGGACGGCCTGAATGTGACCATTCCCTATAAAAAAGCAGTTGTGCCATACTGCACTGAGCTTACTGATACCGCCCGGGTCATTGGAAGCGTCAACACTCTGGTGCGCCTTCCGAACGGCGGTATTCTGGGCGACAACACCGACGCCTACGGATTTGAGCTTCTGCTGCGACAGGCAAAGCTCGATCCCGCGGGAAAGAAATGCCTGGTGCTGGGCAGCGGCGGCGCTTCCGTCATGGCCTGCGCTGTCCTGAGAGCAATGGGTGCCGCTTCTGTGATCGTCGTCTCCCGCAAGGGTCAGGACAACTATGAAAATCTCTCAAAGCACGCGGACGCCGATCTTCTGATCAACACCACCCCCGTGGGGATGTATCCGAACAACGGACAGGCTCCGGTGGATCTGCGGAATTTCCGGAAGCTCTCCGGTGTTGCGGATGTGGTATATAATCCGGCCCGGACTGCGCTGCTGCTTCAGGCCGAGGCCTTGGGGATCCCTCACGCCGGCGGTCTGTTAATGCTGGTGGCCCAGGCCAAACGCAGCGCGGAACGTTTCAGCGGGCAGGACATCGATAACGCTCAGATCACCCGCATCACCGAGGTGCTGAGCCGTCAGATGCAAAATATCGTGCTGATCGGGATGCCCGGCTGCGGCAAGACCAAAATTGCAAAGAAGCTGTCCGAAGTGCTTGACCGCCCGGTATTCGAGGCTGACGAGATCATCGCCGAGCAAGCCGGGATGAGTATCCCGGAAATCTTCGCCGCAGAAGGGGAGGACGGGTTCCGGGCAAGAGAGACCGCGGTCCTTCGGGAGCTTGGCAAACGCTCCAGAGCGATCATCTCCACCGGCGGCGGATGTGTCACCAAGCCGGAGAACTATAACCTGCTGCACCAGAACGGTGTGATCGTATGGCGGCAGAGAGACGTATCCCTTCTTTCCAGAAAGGGCCGGCCGATCTCTTTGAGCCGGGATCTGAACGAGCTCTACACCGAACGAAAGCCGATGTACGAACGTTTTGCGGATATCGTGATCCCGCCTACGGAGACCATTGAGGAAGCAACAGAGGCAATTCTGGAGGCGCTGAAATGAAAATTCTTGTTTTGAACGGACCCAATCTGAACCTGTTGGGACTCCGGGAACCGGACATTTACGGTCGGCAGACCTATTCTGACCTGGAACGCTTTGTGGAAAGCTGCGCAAAAGAGGAAGGCGTGGAAATCAAGCTCTTTCAGTCCAACCATGAAGGCGCGCTTGTAGATGAGATCCAGGCCGCCTATGGAAATTTCGACGGGATCGTGATCAATCCCGCCGCCTACACGCACACCAGCGTCGCGATCCTGGACGCGCTGAAAGCAGTCTCTCTTCCCGCCGTGGAAGTGCACCTCTCCGATGTGAGCAAAAGGGAAGCCTTTCGTCAGATCTCTTACCCCGGTATGGCCTGCTTGAAAACCTATATGGGCTTGGGCTTTGAAGGCTACCGCCAGGCTTTGCGCTTTCTGAAGGCATATCTGGAGGGGGCAAAGAGATGATCGCTGTACTTGTCAACACCGCCACCGTTCTTGTAGGCAGTCTCCTGGGCATCCTGCTGCGGCGCAGGCTGAAGGCCGCGCTTCAGGAAGCGCTGATGAAAGCCCTGGCGCTATGCACGGCTGTCATCGGGATTTCGAGCGCAATTGCCACCCAGGATCTGCTGTGCGTCATTATCTGTATGGTCATCGGCACGGCTGTCGGGGAATTGATTCGGATCGACGACGGCATTGAACACGCCGGTGATGCGATCAAGGCAAAGCTGTTTCACGGAAAAAGCGCCGAAAACCGTTTCACCGAGGGCTTTGTTTCCGCCTGTATCCTTTTCTGCATCGGTTCCATGACGGTGGTAGGCTCTTTGGAAGCAGGCATCAATCATAACTACAGTATCATTTACGCCAAGAGCACCATGGATTTTGTCTCCTCCATGGCTTTCGGCGCAGCAATGGGATTGGGCGTCACCTGTTCTGCGGCTTTTGTTCTGGTCTTTCAGGGGGCGCTGACGCTGCTTGCGTCCCTGGTGGGTCCGGCCCTCAGTACCGCTGTGGTGACCGAGATGTCCGCGGTCGGGGGCGTTATCCTGATCGGGATGGCAGTCAACATGCTCGGGCTGGGAAAAGAGCGTATCAAGGTTGCCAATATGCTGCCCGCGATTTTCCTTCCGATCGCCTGGTTTCCCCTTGTTTCCTGGCTGCAAAGTCTGATTTCATAAGCATGAAACGATCCCCGTGGGTTTGTACCATGGGGATCGAACTGTTTTCTTGACAAAAAGGATTGGACTAAATAAAATGGAGCAAAAAGAATAAAGGGGGAAATACAGATGGCCGGGCCGGGAAGGGGAATGGGGCCGAGAGGCTTTCTGACCGATGAGGAGAAAGAGCATCTGCCCGAGGTAAACGGAGCCCTGATACGGCGGATCCTGTCTTATCTGAAGCCATACTGGCTTCAATTTCTGCTGGTCTTCGCGGCGATTCTGCTGTCCGCGGTTGTGGGCCTGCTGCCCAGCATTATTACCGGGCGAATCGTAGACGAAGCTCTGGTGGGGAAGAATATGCGGCTGTTAATTCAGCTGCTGATCACAGCCTTCGTTACCCTCGCAGCCTCACAGGTGATCGGTGTACTGGAGAGCTATATCAACGCCTGGATCTCCCAGCGGATCATCTTTGATATGAAAAACCAGATGTATGACCATCTGCAGCACATGCCACACGCCTTTTTTACTTCGGAAAAGCAGGGCGATATTATCACCCGTATGAACACCGATATCAGCGGCGTCAGCGGCGTGATCTCCGGGACTCTCAGCAGCATCGTATCCAATGCGGCTACGGTTGTAACAACTCTTGTCGCCCTGTTCACCATGAGCTGGAAGCTGGCGATCGTCGGCGTGATCGTGATTCCTCTGCTGGTTCTGCCCACGAAAAGCGTAGGCAAGACCCGCTGGAAGATCCTGTCCGAAAGTCAGGCCAAAAGCGACGAGATGAATCAGCTCATCAACGAGACGCTGTCTGTCAGCGGTTCTCTGCTGGTGAAGCTCTTCACCCGTGAGGAAAAAGAATACCAGCGTTTTGTGGACGTGAACGAAGAGGTCACAAGCCTTGCGCTGAAGGAGCAGAGAAGCGGCAAGTGGTTTCGGGTCGTAATGGGTATGTTTACCCAGTTGGGTCCTCTGCTCATTTACTTTGCCGGCGGCTATTTCATCATCTCCCGCTCGGATCCCGGTCTTACCGTCGGTACCATAACCGCCACGGTCGCGCTCGTAAACCGGCTCTACCGCCCCATAGAATCTCTGCTGAACATCCATGTGGACTTCACCCGCTCTCTCGCTCTGTTTACCAGGATCTTCGATTATTTCGACATGTCCAACCCCATCCAGTCCCCGGAGCAGGGAGAAAAGCCGGATGTGACGGATCAGGATATCGTCTATGATCACGTTGCCTTCTCCTACGATCCCGACAAGCCGCTTCTGACCGACGTGAACTTTACCGTCCCAGGCGGAAAGATGTACGCCATCGTGGGACCCTCCGGTTCCGGGAAATCGACCATCGTAAATCTGATTCCCAGACTCTACGACGTTCTGGGCGGCAGTGTAAAGATCGCCGGCGTGGACGTAAGGGATTTTGACCTGAAATATCTTCGCGAGCAGATCGGTGTGGTAACCCAGGACAGTTATCTGTTCAATGGAACCATCCGGGAAAATCTGCTCTACGCCAAAGAAGACGCCACCGCGGAAGAAATCGAAGCCGCCTGCTATATTGCCAGACTCTCCGATTTCATCGCCACCCAGCCACAGGGCTATGACACGGTCGTGGGCAACCGCGGACTGAAGCTCTCCGGCGGTGAAAAGCAGCGCCTTTCCATTGCCCGGGTGATCCTGAAGGATCCCAAGATTCTGATCCTGGACGAGGCCACATCCGCTCTCGACTCGATCACGGAGAACGCGATCCAGGAAGCGCTGGACGCTTTGATGGAAGGACGGACCAGCATCGTTATCGCCCACAGGCTCTCTACGATTCTGAAAGCGGATCAGATCCTGGTCGTAAAGGACGGCGTCATCTGCGAGCAGGGAACCCACGAAGAGCTGCTGGAGCAGGGCGGTGTGTATCGAGACCTGTACGAGACCCAGTTCCGGAAGATCCTGGATATGGAAGCCGACAAGCGCGCCTGAGCGGCCTTGATTTGTTCACAGATCAAGGGTATAATATTGAAAAACGCCTAAGTGGGGAGGGCCTATGAATAAAAACGACATGGAGATCGAACGCAAGTTTTTGATTTACATGCCCGACCCTGCTTATCTGGAACAGGCAGGGGAGTGGACGCGGATCGAACAGACGTATCTGCAGGCTCCGAAGGAATTTACCGCCCGGGTCAGAAAGCGGGGAAGGGAAGGGCGCTGGGTCTTCACCCAAACCACTAAAACCCGGATCAGTGACCGGAGCAGGGTGGAGATCGAACGAGAGATCCCGGAGGAGGAATACCTTCGGCTTCTTCAACAGGCCGATCCGGAGAGAAGGAGAGTCGACAAAACCCGTTGGTGCATCCCCTGGGAAGGCTTTACGCTGGAGGTTGATATTTTTCCGTTCTGGAAAGATCGGGCGATCCTTGAGATCGAGCTTGACGACGAGGAGCAGCGCTTTACGCTCCCTCCTCAGCTTCAGATCATCCGGGAAGTCACGTCTGACGGGCGATATACCAATTCCAGTCTGGCCAGAGCGATCCCCGAAGATCCAATCACATAAGAAAGAGAGCGTTACCATTGAAAAAGAGGATATTTATACTCGTATTCGCCCTGGCGCTTGCAGTCCTACTTTGCGCCTGCGGTGGTGTGGAAGATTTGGAAAAGCTGAAGGATATCGAATTGCCGCCCTTACCCACGGTGGGCCTCTACGATGAGGAAGAGCCGGCGCTCAGCCAAAGTGTCGAGCCGACCCCCGGCGCTTATCTGGGCGATCTGGGCGAGGAGCCGGAGCCGTCCATCATCGTCCGCATCGAAAACACCACCATGGAGCAATATGATCCTGCGGACGGGACTCAGCTGATCCTCACCTTCGGTTATGACACCCCGACGGTGTACATGGAAGGCAATGAGGCGGCAGCGGCTGCTGTGAATGAGTCGATCGCACGGATCAACGAGACGTACTATACCGGCGACAGCTACGGCGAAGAAGCGGAAGGCTCCATGCCGTCCGGCTTTCTCGGTATGCTGGAGGCGGCGGAAGATAATTTCTACGTCAATTATCACAGTGGCGGCGATCTGCCTCTTGAGTATTCCAGCACCCGCACCGTTCGGGTGGAGCGGCTCGACAGTAAAATGATTTGCCTTGTCTTCACCGATTACAGTTATACCGGCGGCGCCCACGGCATCTATACGGACCGCGCCTATCTGTATTCCAGTGAGACCGGGGCAAGGCTCCACCTGGAGGATCTCTGCAGGGATACGGACGGGATGAAGGCATATCTGCGGGATTCCATGTTCAACAGTCTTGAACCGGATCTGCGGGAATATTACAGCAATTTCCTCTATGAGAAAGACCTCTCCCAAGCTTTGGAGGATCTTATCCGCGACGGTTCTTTCTACTTCAACGATCAGGGCCTCGTGATCTTTTCAGACGTCTATGAACTGGCGTCCTATGCCGACGGTATCGTCACATTTGTATTCCCGTACGACCAGCTCTACGGATATCTTGACGAAGCCTGGTTCCCTGAAGAGCGGACGGAAGAAGGAGAGCTGGAAGTGATCTCTCTGGACGCCGTCCCGGACGGAGGCCTTTGGATCGTGGACCGCCTGGCCTTGGACGAAGTCGGCGGAGAGTGGTGTCTTGTCGCAAGAGGAACGCTCTACGACGTGACGATTTGCAACGCCTATTATTCTGATTTTACCAGCAGCTTCTTTGCGCATGGACAGCTTTGGAAGGCTGCCCAGCTGTGCAACAGCGCCGTTCAGATCAAGAGCGACATTCCCGATGGTCTGCCCAATCTGATGATCCGCTATACCACCTCAGACGGGCAGGTGCACACAAAGCTGCTCAGCCAAAGCGGTGAGGACGGCCATCCTATGCTGGTGGATGATACTGTTGAGGCTGTTGGCTGATAATCACAAATTATTGAGAAAAAGTTGTTGACTTTGTCCAACTCTTGTGGTATTCTACTAAGGCCGCATTAAAGGGGCCATAAAGCGAGCCTTGCTCCGCCTCAAGAGCGAGTCCTGTAAAGAGGGAGGATAAGTTCATGACTGCTATTATTGTGACCGGTGGCAAGCAGTACCGTGTTACCGAGGGCGATGAGATCTTCATCGAGAAGCTGGATGCCGAAGTCAGCGAAAACGTCGTTTTTGACAAGGTTCTGGCTCTGATCGACGGTGAGAATACAGTTTTCGGTCAGCCCGCCGTGGAAGGCGCTACTGTTACCGCACACGTTCTGAAGAACGGCAAGGGCGCGAAGGTTCGCGTCTACAAGATGAAGCCCAAAAAGGGTTATCGTCGTACTCAGGGCCACAGACAGCCCTACACCAAGGTTCAGATCGTTTCGATCAACGCCTGATTTCCGCAACTGATTTTGACTAATGGAGGTGTAACCTAGATGGCACATAAAAAAGGTATGGGTTCTACCAAGAACGGCCGCGACAGTGAGTCTAAGCGTCTTGGCGCCAAGAGGGCTGACGGTCAGTTCGTCCTCGCCGGCAACATCCTTGTCAGACAGCGCGGAACCAAGATTCACCCCGGCACCAACGTTGGCAAGGGGAAGGACGACACTCTGTTCGCTCTCGTTGACGGCACTGTGAAGTTCGAGCGCTTGGGCAAGGACAAGAAAAAGGTCTCTGTTTACGAAGAAATCGCTCAGTAAGATTGACCGACAAGGCCGGACGTATGTCCGGCCTTGTTTTTTGGCTATGGTTCGCTCATAAAAGCGAGAGAGGAGGCGGCGATGGCAGCCGGTTTTGTGGATAAGGCCCGGATCACCGTACATGCCGGAAAAGGCGGCGACGGTGCTGTAGCCTTTCATAGAGAGAAGTATATCGCTGCAGGCGGCCCTGACGGGGGCGACGGCGGCAGGGGAGGGGACGTTGTCTTCGTCGTGGATGACAACATGTCCACTCTGATGGACTTTCGCTATAAGAGAAAATATGTGGCCGGGAACGGAGCAAACGGTCAGGGCAAGCGCTGCTATGGGAAGGACGGAGAGACCCTTTACATCAAAGTCCCACGGGGCACACTGATTCGTGATACGGAAACCGGCGCCCTGATGCATGATATGTCCACCGGGGAAAACTGGGTCGCGGCCAAAGGCGGCCGCGGCGGATGGGGAAATCTCCATTTCGCCACGCCCACGAGGCAGGTTCCCCGCTTTGCAAAACCCGGCCTGCCCGGTGAAAGTCATGACATCACGCTGGAATTGAAGCTTCTGGCGGACGTCGGTCTCGTTGGCTTCCCCAACGTGGGGAAATCCACGCTGCTTTCCGTAGTCAGCAAAGCGCACCCGAAGATCGCCAATTATCACTTCACCACGCTGTTTCCCAACCTGGGCGTCGTGTATGTGGATGAGGGCGTATCTTTCGTCATGGCCGATATTCCCGGTATCATTGAAGGCGCTTCGGAGGGAGCCGGTCTTGGACATGATTTTCTTCGTCATATTGACCGATGCCGCCTGCTGATCCATCTGGTGGACGTGTCCGGCAGCGAGGGCCGGGATCCCGTTGAGGATTTTGAAGCGATCCAGGCTGAGCTCAGGGAATACAGTCCGGAGCTTGCTGAGCGCCCTCAGATCGTGGCGGCCAACAAGTGCGATCTCCTTGGCGATCGTGAAAATATCGAACGGCTGAAAAAGCACGTGGAGGAGCAGGGATACAGCTTCTTTGAGATGAGTGCTGTCACTCACGAGGGCACCAGGCAGTTGGTAGGGGAGTGCGCCAGACGTCTGGCCGAGCTTCCTCCCATTCTGAGCTTTGAAGCGGATTACGTCCCGCCGGAGCCGGTCGTTGACACTTCTGAGGAGTTGAGCATTCAGCATTTCGATGACATGTGGGTCGTGGAGGGACCCTGGCTGCAGCGCCTGGTTGCCACCGTCAATTTCTCCGATTATGAAAGCCGCATGTTCTTCGACCGCGTTCTTCGTGAGGCCGGCGTTTTTGAGCGCATGGAAGCGATGGGCGTGAAAAACGGAGATACCGTCAGCATGTATGACCTGATGTTCGAATATCAGGACTGAACCGATACAGAGCAAGAAGAGGAGCCGCAGAAACAAGATGTTCTCTGCGGCTCCTCACTGTATTATTTGTTTTCTTTATTTTGCCAGGATCTTCTTCAGTCTGGCATAGCGGGGAAGGGAATCCACCAGCGGAAGCTTGGGCTCGCCCTGAATGAGAGGCAGCACGTAATCGATAAACTCATGCTTCAGACCGTTCTGCTGCTCGTTGATCCATTCCAGGGGCACCTTCTTCTCATAGTTGGCGACCTTGCTCAGCGGAAGAAGGACCAGTTTGCAGTGGTACTTGCCGTCGATGCACTCGCGCTCAAACGCCACCATCTGACCGGTAACGCCGTGAACCGCCTGCTCCACCGCCTCTTTGCCGGCCGCGCAGGCTTCCTCGATATCGGTCTCGGAGGCCAGGTGAGCGCCGCAGCGCTGCAGAAGGCTCAGCTCAATGCCGCGGACCTTGGCGCCGGTGTGGCGCTTGACGATCTCGGCCAGGTGAGCAGCCAGGCCGCCCAGCTGGGCATGACCGAAGCCGTCGGTGGCAGAGGTCTTTGCCTCGGAAACAAAGCTGCCGTCAGCATAATGGATGCCTTCGGAAACAGCAACGAGGACCTTGCCGTTGGCTTTGTACAATTCGTCCACATCCGCCAGGAACTGATCCATATTAAAGTTGGTCTCGGGCAGGTAAATCAGATCCGGACCGGAACCATACTCGGTAGCGAGGGCGGAGCTGGCAGCCAGCCAGCCGGCGTGACGGCCCATGATCTCCACGATGGTGATCATCCCGTTGTCGTAAACGCGGGCGTCTTTGTTGATCTCCATGCAGGACGTGGCAATGTACTTGGCGGCGCTGGCAAAACCGGGGCAGTGGTCGGTACCGAACAGGTCGTTGTCAATCGTCTTGGGAACACCCATCACACGGCACTCATAGCCGACAGACTCCATATACCGGCTGATCTTATTGCAGGTATCCATGGAATCGTTACCGCCATTATAGAAAAAGTACCGAACATTGTACTTTTTGAAGATCTCAAGGATCCGCTTGTAATCGGTGTCGTCCACTTCGGGATCGGCGATCTTGTAGCGGCAGGAACCGAGCTCGGAGGAAGGAGTGTGCAGCAGCAGACGCAGCTCTTCAGGGTCTTCCTCGTCCATCACGTACAGCTTATCGTCCAGGACGCCCTTGATGCCATGGGCCGCTCCATAGACTTTGGTGATCTCCTCCGCGTCCAGAGCCGCGCGAATCACACCGTAGGCACTGGCGTTGATAACAGCGGTAGGACCGCCGGACTGACCAAAAATGCAGGATCCGATCAGTTTCTTGCTCATTGATTTACAGCCTCCATAAAATTTGAAAAATTTTTCGTTTTGTTCAATGTGCTTCTTGATTCTCACAGTGTTTGAGCATATAATATAAAAGCAAATTTGTAAATATGCTAATTGAACAAAAATTTGTATAAGGAGAATGAAAATGGCACTTGTAACAACGAAAGAAATGTTCGCGAAGGCTTATGACGGCGGTTATGCTATCGGTGCTTTCAACGTCAATAACATGGAGATCGTCCAGGGTATCACCGAGGCGGCCGGCGAACTGAAGAGTCCCGTGATCCTGCAGGTCTCCAAGGGTGCGCGTGCCTACGCCAACCACACCTATCTGGTCAAGCTGGTGGAAGCCGCCATTATCGAGAACCCCGACATTCCCATCGCTCTGCATCTGGACCATGGCGACACCTTTGAGCTTTGCAAGTCCTGCATCGACGGCGGCTTTACCTCCGTTATGATCGACGCCTCTTCCAAGCCCTTTGAAGAGAACATCGCCCTGACCCGCAAAGTTGTGGAATATGCCCATGACCACGGCGTAGTCGTGGAGGCCGAGCTCGGCACCCTCGCCGGCGTGGAAGACGAGGTTTCTGTTGAGCACGGTCACGAGAGCTATACCCGTCCTGAAGAGGTCGAAGAGTTTGTCAGCCGCACCGGCTGCGATTCTCTGGCGATCGCCATCGGCACTTCTCACGGCGCTTATAAGTTCAAGGCTTCTCAGTGCACCCGCAACGCCGACGGCGTGCTGGTTCCTCCTCCGCTGCGCTTCGATGTGCTTCATGAGTGCATCAAGCGCCTGCCCGGTTTCCCCATCGTTCTGCACGGCTCCTCCTCCGTTCCTCAGGAGTTTGTCAAGATGGTCAACCAGTACGGCGGCAATATGCCCGATGCCATCGGTATCCCCGAGGATCAGCTGCGCGAGGCCGCGAAGCTGGCCGTCTGCAAGATCAATATCGACTCCGATATTCGTCTGGCCATGACCGCCAACATTCGCAAGTACTTCGCCGAGCATCCTGATCACTTCGATCCCCGTCAGTACCTGAAGCCCGCACGCCAGGCCGTTAAGGATATGGTCGCCCACAAGATCGTTCACGTTCTGGGGTCCGACGGAAAGGCCTGAGCACCGTTTCGGAAACAGAGATAGAAATCCGGAGGTGGCAAGATGAGTCCCAGGAGCGAGCAATCCAAACACAGTATAAAGTCTAAACCGACAACCAGCAGCGTAGACCAGATCTTTGTGATTCGTCTGGCTGTTGCCGCTGTCCTGTTGGCAATTGCAGTCATTGTCAGTATGCCCACAATGGCTCGCATTGTCCTGATTATTCTATCCCTTGCCGCGGCCGCCTATGATCTCGTGCTGGAGTCTATGGATGCGGTACTGGACGGAAAGTATTTTTCTGACCCGCTCCTGATCCTTGCCATCGCCCTGATTGCTTTGCTGTTTGGCTTCGGCGCAGAGGGCGCAGGTCTTGTCCTTGTTTATCAGGCGACCAAGCTTTGCCGCCGTCTTGCTGAGAAGATCACGAGGGATTCCGGCCGCAGCCTGTTGAAGCGGGCCAGTGAAGAAACCGTGCAGCAGATGGAGGAGGCCCTCGCCGATTCCTCGGCTCTGAAGCTCTCGGTACAGGATGACATGACCCGGGCATCGACTCTTGTGCTTCGCGGCGCTATGGTTTTTGCGGTTCTCTACGCCATCCTTCTCCCGCTGCTCTCCGGTTTTGGCTATCGTGTCTCCGTACACCGCGGCCTGATGATCCTTGCCGCCTGTATTCCGGGTTCTGTGGTTGCCGCACTGCCCATGACCGGCCTGATCGGCTTATGCCATGCAGCCGGAAGGGGAGTGGCCTTCTCCAAAGCGGAACAGCTGGAGAAGCTCGGTGATGTGAATGTTGCGATCTTTGACAAAGACGGCGTCTTCTCCGCGGGAGAGCCTCAGGTGCTGGGTGTTCAGTCCGCCATCGATCGTCTGGATGATTCCGCTTTTCTGAATATGGCCGCTCACGCTTCCTATTACTCGGAGCAGCCTTTCGCGAAAGCGATCAAATCCTACGCCGATCCGGAATACCAGCTTGACGTTATTTCCGATTTTGAGGACATTCCCGGAGGGGTCAAGCTCATGATCGGTCCGTCGCCCATTATTCTTGCCAAAGCGGAGAGCTTCCGTGAATTGGGTATTGTGATTCCCGAGGATCCTTCGGACAAAGGCCAGGTATACTACATGACCCTGGCCGGCAGGTATATCGGCAAGATTCTTCTGTCCGACGAAGTGGATCCCAATTCTGACGGAATCGTTGGCGATCTGAAGAGCATGGGCGTGAAGCGCACCGTCCTCCTGTCCGATGGTACCACAGAAGAAGCACAGCGGCTCGGCAATCTGATCGGCGTCACCGAAACCTACAGTGAATGTGACACGGAGCGCAAGCTGAAGCTGATCGACGATTTGAAGCAGGGTCCCCGCAACCAGGTTCTTTTCCTGTACGCCAACGGCGTCGAAACGCATACCGCGGCGGATCTGGATCTTCGGATCAGCCATAAATCCAAGTACGCGGATGCCGTGATTCAGCCCGGCAGCCAGGAGAATCTCCCGTTTACCGTTCTGATCAGCCGCAGGATGAAAGACGTAGCTGTGAAAAACGCCGTCTTTGTGATGGTGATGAAGGCCATCATGATCTTCCTGAGCATTCTGGGTTACAGTCAGATCTGGTTTGTGTTGTTCATTGATTCCGCGGCCATGCTGGCAACGATTCTGAACGCAATTCGCGTAACCCAGGATTCTGTCCTCAACAGGATTCTGAAACGCTGAGTGACTCAACATAAAGTAAGTCCCTGCAGTTCGTTCTGCAGGGACTCTTTTTATTCCGTCTCTGATTTCTTTTTTCGGCCTATGGGATTGGCCATCGCTGCTTCATGAAGCGATGCATTGTCCAGATGGGTGTAGATCTGCGTTGTATTTAAATTGCTGTGACCCAGCACCTCCTGAAGCGCACGGGTATCAACTCCATTTTTCAGCATCAAGGTGGCTGCGGTATGTCTCAGCTTATGGGGAGAGTATCTTGACGCGTCCAGGCCGGCAGCCAGCAGCTTCTTTTCCACCATTTTCTGTACGGCGCGAACGCCCATTCTGGTATTTTGGCGGCTAATAAACAGGGCATTTTTGTCCTTTTCATCGATTTTTTCGTCATTTCTTACCATTAAATAGTCATCAATGGCCTCCCGGCAGCCATCTCCGAAATAGACTACCCGCTCTTTATTGCCTTTACCGATAACGCGCAGATGATCCTCATATATATCCGTGGTATTCAGTGATACCAGCTCAGAGATTCGCAGCCCGCAGGACATGAACAGCATAAGGATACAGTAATCTCTCAGCCCGAATGGCCCGTCACAGGCCGCCAGGAGGCGTTCGCATTCCGCTTCTTCAAGGTACCTTGGCAACGAAGCCGGGCGCCTGGGCATGTCCAGCTCTTGACATACGTTGGTCTCCAGAAGATGCCGTTTTGCGGTCAGATAGTTGAAGAAGGATTTGACCGATGAAGTGCGCCGGCAGCGGCTAGCTGCCGATAAGGCATGATTGGAATTCTGCATCTCCGGCGAAAAGGATTGATAACGATACAGTTCCTCAATACGGATCGCTTTCAGAAAATCCAGATCCACATCGGTGATATCGATCTCATTAAAAGGGGTTTTGGGATCTACCAGATGTCTGCGTCGTTTCAAATACCGCAAAAGAATTTTCAGATCGAGATAATACGCAGCGACGGTTCGATCAGAATGCCCGCGTACAGTGGAATGGTATTCGAGAAACTCCATTAAGATATCAGGGATATCGTTGATTTCGTCCAGGTTCATAAATCAGACTCCTTGTGATAGAAAAGATTGCTGAAGCGCCTCAATCGTGAAATACGGCAGAAAAAGCGGGTTCGAGTTTCGCTAAATTGATATTATGCGAATCTCAGTGAAAATAAGCCATGAAGGCTCCGCCGCCTTCATCGACCACGATTATACTGCCCTTCTCCGTCTCTGTCAAGAAAAATTGAGTCCGGTGTATAATCCACCGAACTCAATTATCTTTACTCTTTTCTTACAGCCGCACGCTCTATGGAATGCAAGCGAAAACATCAGGATGACGATTTTTCGCCTGATCCTTTGCCCAACGTCTCACGGATAGCTTCCCGCACGCTCCTTACGCGGATCAGTTTCAGATTCCCCTCTGCTTTGATATCATCCTTGCTGTAAGCCGGAATCACACAGCGGGTAAATCCAAGACGTGCGATTTCGGACAAACGATGGTTCAGACTGCTCACGCTGCGGATCTCTCCGGAAAGTCCTACCTCACCGATCGCTGCCAGATCGGAACCCAGAGGGCGATCCAGCTGGCTGGACGCCAAAGCCAGGATCGTCGCCAGATCTGCTGCCGGCTCATCCAGCTCCAATCCCCCGATTACATTGATAAATGTTTCACAATTGCCAACCGGGATTCCACCGCGTTTTTCCAGAACGGCCAAGAGCATGGCTGCCCGGTTGTAATCGATTCCGTTGCTGCGGCGGGATGCATTATAGCCTCCCGGCGTTACCAGCGCCTGTACTTCTGCCAGCAGCGGCCTTGTTCCTTCCATCACACAGGCTACGCAGGTCCCCCTTCCGTTCTCCGGGCGCCCGGTCAGCAGGGCTTTCGAGGGGTTTTCCACGCACTGCAGTCCGTCTTCCTCCATCTCAAAGACTCCGATCTCATTGGTGGAGCCGAAGCGGTTTTTCGCTGCCCGGAGGATCCGGAAGCTGGTGTTGCGTTCTCCTTCAAAATAAAGCACGCAATCTACCATATGTTCCAGGATTTTGGGGCCTGCGATACTCCCCTCTTTCGTGATATGTCCGATCAGGAAAACTGTGAGTCCCTGTTCTTTTGTTAAGCGCATTATGCGCATGGTGCATTCACGAACCTGGCTGATGCTGCCGGGAGCGGAGTCCAGATTGCTGTCGCAGATCGTCTGAACAGAGTCTATGATCACCAGCTCCGGCTCCAGCTGATCGATGCTCTGAATGATGCTGTCAAGCTCTGTTTCCGCCAGAACATACAGTTCATCGTTTTCCACATTCAGTCGCTGCGCTCGGAGCTTCAGCTGGCGCTCGCTCTCCTCACCGGTCACGTACAGGATTCTGCGCTGCAGATGCGCTTTTCCGCACATTTGCAGCAACAGCGTTGACTTTCCGATCCCGGGAGCGCCTCCCACCAGGTTGAGTGAACCGATCACGGCCCCGCCTCCAAGGACCCGGTCAAATTCGGAAATTCCGGTCTCGAAGCGAATCTCCTCCGTGTTGTCCAGATCCGAGAGCTTCCTGGCCTGTCGGGCGGAAGAAGTCCTGTCCGAATTCATTTTCCTCTTCGCCCCTGCTTCGACCCGGAGTTCCTGGAGCGTGTTCCAGGCGCCGCAATTGGGACAGCGGCCGGACCAGTGGGGCGTTTCGTTACCGCAATCGGTGCAGCAGTAGACGGTTTTCTGTTTATTTGCCATATCGATCTCCCGTTCAGGTATAGGTTTTATCGGAAGTATATTCCAGAAAAGAATGGTTCAGAACCAATGCGATTTGCGTTTGATAGTCGTCCTCTTTCAGGCGGCTCAAATCGGACGGGTTGGATAAAAAGCCGCACTCAACCAAAATTGCCGGACAGTTGACTTTTGAGGTGATATACAGTTCTTTTGGAGCCGGGACAGCCACTCTGCGATTCTCCGGCTGAAGCAAAGAAATCAGCTCTCCGTGGGTCAGCTCCCCGAATCTGCGGCTTTCCTCTCCCGGCGCATAAAGGACCTGCGCTCCGGAAGGCTGGGATGTGGGGAAAAAATTCTGGTGAATACTGATCAGTACGCCATGGGGTACAGAATTGATCAGTTCCGTTCTATGCACCAGGTCTTCGTGCTCGCTGTAGGACAGAATATCTGTCCGGCGGCTGTCGTCCTCCCGAGTCATAAAGAAATCATACCCGCAGAATTTTGCCAGCTCACGAAGCTTCAGGCCGATCTCTAGATTGATATTACTTTCCTTTGTTCCGTCAAACGCAAGCGCTCCGCCGTCAATGCCCCCGTGCCCAGGGTCGATCACCAGGGTGGGTCTGTCCGCGTTTCCCATGGTCTCGGCAGCAGGATACCGAAGTGCTGCCGCATAAACGAGGATCAGGGCGAGAAACAGGGCGACAGCAGGAAGCGCCTTGAGGATCCTATAACGCTTGCGCAGCTTCACTCCCCTGTCCTGCTCCCCTGTTCTCCTATTATACCGAAGCTCCATGGACAAGTCAAATCAGAATGCAGAAGAGATTGCTGCATCCTTCGTTCACCATCCTCTGCATAATCAGACGCAGCTTATTCCGGGCATTATCCGGCACCGCTCCGAGTTTCTGATTCAGGCCCTCCTCCGCCAGTTCACTGAGGGGCTTTCCGAAAATATTCGATTCCCAGATTCGATTTACGTCGCCGTCAAATCCCTGCAAAAGAAATCCGATGATCTCCTCGGATGCTCCCGTTCCGCCAACAGCCGGGTTGACTTCCGTCGTGATTTCGGTCTTCATCATATGGATCGCCGGTGCGCTGGCCCGAAGCCGAACGCCGTATTTTCCTCCCTGACGAACGATCTGCGGTTCCTCCAAAACCAGCTGAGAGGTCTCCGGAAGAACGACGCCGTAGCCCTTTTCCTCCACATCCTTCAGCGCCTGCTTCAGCCGGTCATACTCAGCTTTCACGGCCGCCATCTCAATCAGATAGGAGATCATCTCTCTGTCATCGTGAAGCGGGACGCCGCTCTTTTCGCTGATTACGGAATAATACAGACTTCGTGGGAAGCTGATCTGCAGAGCCGTCTCTCCGGTCCCCAGATCCGTTTCCATCCGCTCGACGCCTTCTGATACCTCCCAGGCGGAAAGCGTCTCCTCGAGGCCGGAAAGGTCTCTAAGCCGCTTGATCCCTGAAGCATGGTTCTTCAGGATCCCATACAGAGAATCCTTCAGCGGGTCCTCGTTATCCAACGCTTCAAGCCACTCCGGCAGGCAGATCCTGACCGCCTGTAGGGGAAATTCCTGTAGCGCAGAAACGAGGATATCGGATATTTCGGACTGTCTCAGCCTTTGGCAATTCACCCTCAGACAGGATACCTCATAATCGGATTCTATCTTCTCCGCGATTGCAACAGCGTTTTCGCTTTCCGGTTCCACGCAGTTCAGCAGCACGATGAAGGGCTTTCCCAGAGCCTTCAGCTCCCTCAGGACGCGGTCTTCCGCCTCAAGATAGCTCTCTCTGGGAATTCCGCAGATACTTCCGTCCGTGGTCACAACGATCCCGATGGTGGAATGCTCCCGAATGACCTTTTGTGTTCCTGTTTCGGCCGCTTCGGTGATGGTCACCTCGTGATCGAACCAGGGCGTCGTCACCATACGTTCGTTTCCGTCTTCAAATTGACCGACCGCCTCATCCACCATATAACCGACGCAGTCCACCATTCTGACGGAAAGCACCGTCCCCTGCCCCAGCTTGACTTCCGCCGCGTCTTCCGGAATAAACTTTGGCTCCACCGTCATGATTGTTTTGCCGGAGGCGCTCTGGGGCAATTCATCCAATGCCCTGGCCCGCGCAAATTCATCCTCGATACCGGGAATCACCAGGGTCTCCATGAAGCGTTTGATAAAGGTAGATTTTCCGGTGCGAACCGGGCCCACGACGCCGAGGAGCACCGTGCCTCCGGTTCGCTGGGCAATACTCTGATAAATATTGTTTTCACACATAAAAACAGCCTCCACTTCTTTAGTCTCGATTTGTACGAGTCTATGAGAGTGGAGGGCTGTTTATGTTGGGTCACGCAAAACAAATCACAGGGCCGTGAGACCGGGTGATCACAAACTCCGTATCCGGAAACGCGCTGCTCAACCTGTTCGCCAAATCGGGAATAACTGGATTCTCGGTACAGAAATGGTCCGCGTCGATCAGACTGAGTCCAAGCTCCATCGCATCCAGGAACTGATGATACTTCACATCCGCCGTCACATAGCAGTCACATTCCGCCTGCTTGGCCCGATAGAGAGACGAGCCTCCGGAGCCTCCCATCACCGCAATCCTGCGGATCGGTTTCCCGGAATCCACATAGCGCAGTCCTGATACGCCCAGACGGCTTTTGACCAGGGCCAGGAATTCCTGCATGGAACAGGACTCCGGCAGCAGTCCGATCCTTCCGCACCCGTCAGGATCCAGCGGCACCAGCGCCTGTGCGCCAAGCTTTTCCATCAGTACATCATTGACTCCGCCCTGGACGATATCCAGGTTTGTGTGCATGCAAACAGCCGCGATCCCATTTTCCGCCATGCGAAGGAGCTTCTCCCCTGCCGGACCTGAGTCATCGGTCAAAGAGCGGAGGGGCGAAAAGAAGACCGGATGGTGGGAGATTATGAGCTCCGCGCCGAGCGCTATGGCCTCATCAATCACCGGATTGGTAATATCCAGACTCAATAAAGCTTTATTGACCTGTGCTGCACTGTGGCCGATCAGAAATCCGGAATTATCAAAGTCAGCCTGAAGCTCCAGAGGCGCAAACTCGCATAACTTCCGGAAAATATCATTCACTGTCGGCATTTCGGATCATCTCCCTGATCTGAGCTGTAATCCGCTCGGTAAACCGAAGTCTCTCCGGTTCCTTCCCTGCCCGCCGCAAACCGATACAGATCTTTTCAAAGCGGGATAACTGCTGCTGCAGAAACGGAAGGCAAAGCGGAAGCGTTCGTATTTGATGAAAAGCGCCTGTATAGTATTCGGCGTCTGTCAACCGTTCACTTTCGCCGAAGCGCGCGGTAAAAACGGAATACAGCGCCCCGCCGTCCCGAACCAGATGCTCCGCCGAAATGGAAAAGCCGTTATGCACCAGCCAGTATCTTAAAACCTCGGCCCGGGTCATCGGCTGTAAAACCAGCAGATATTCCGGGCTCATACACCATTCGGCCCGATCCAGGATTCCGCAAATGGTATCCCCGCCCATCCCCGCGATCACGATGCAATCCACGGCTTCAGGATCGCAGAGCTCCAATCCGTCGGCCAATTGGAATTCCAGGTGATCCAGCAGACCGACGGCCTCTGCATGACGGCGCGCGGTTTCCAGAGGTCCGGGATTGATATCCGCCGCCAGGAGCCGACCCGGGTACCCCGACTGCGCCAGCTGCAGAAGCAGATAGCCGTGATCGGTACCGACGTCGATAACCCCTCTGCCGGCGGGAACACATTCGGCAATTTTGTTCAAACGCTCGTTCATACCACTTCAAGAAAGGACAGACTGTAACAGGCTTGCGTTCAGACGGTTTTCAGAAACTCTGAAAGATAGTTGATAAATTCATCCGGGTCAACGCCATGGGCAGCACAGGCTTGTTCCAGAGTTTCCCCTGTGGCCATAGCGCAGCCCATGCAATGCATACCGATCTCCTGAAAAGCCGGCATTGCTTCCGGGCAGTTTTCCACGATCTCCGAAATCACGGTTTCTCTTGTAATTTCCATAAGCTCACCTCAAAACAATAAAAAGACAGGGACGCACGGGGCGCCCCTGTTCTTTCTTTACTCAGATCAGCCCTGAGCTCTCATGTTTGCGAAGCACTCGCTGCAGTAAACAGGACGATCGGACTTGGGCTCAAAGGGAACCTTCGCCTCACGGCCGCAGTTGGCGCAGATCGCGGTGAAGTACTCACGAGGAGCGCGAGCAGCGTTCTTGCGAGCGTCGCGGCAAGCCTTGCAGCGCTGGGGCTCGTTCTGGAAGCCCTTCTCAGCGTAGAATTCCTGCTCGCCGGCGGTGAACACGAACTCGTTGCCACACTCTTTGCAAACTAAAGTCTTGTCTTCGTACATTTTGAATCCTCTCTTTTGATCTCATTGCCTTATTGGCTTGTATTTGCGATCAGCTGAAGCTGATGTCGCCGAAAATTGGGTCCGTCGCCAGCTTGCGTCGTATGCGCTGCACAGCATTGTCAATGGACTTCTCGCTCTTCCCAAGGCGAAGCGCGATCTCTCGATAACTCATTCCCTCCAGATAGCAGTCAAACACGCTGCTTTCAAAGGATGACAACGACCGTGACAAAACACCGACCAGTTCTTCCTTGCTCTCTTTGGCCAGAACCAATTCCTCGGGATTCTTCCAAAAGGCCTCTGGGATCGCCGAATAGGTAGCATTGGGATCTTCGGAGAGTTGCTCAAACGAAATGCTCTCGTTGAGCGGGAGATGCTTCAGGCGGGATGCGGCTTTGATCGCTGACAAAAGACGCTTACGGATGCAGATCTTTGCAAAGGCCGGAAAACTGTTACCCGATTCCGGGGAATAATGCTCAATGGCCGAAGCCAAGCCGAGCATTCCCTCCTGGATCAGGTCCTTTTTATCACCGCCGGCCAGGAAAAACGGCCGCGTGCACTTCTCGACCGTTCTGCTGTATCGGCCGAGTATTTCCTCCTCCGCCGCCTTGTCCCCTTCCTTGGCCAGGGCCAACAGCTTTGCATCTGTGAGATTAGCGTAATCAATCATAGATCTCTTTATAACTCTAACAATATCACCTATAGCATTATACCGCAGTTTTGTGTAAAGTCAATAGACTATTTCGGAAATCGTTCAAAAATCCGTCATAAATTAAGAGTCCAGCTCCAAGGCCTGCTGTCCCATGTATGCGATACCGAGATGCTCATAGGCCTTTCGGGTCACGCAGCGGCCCCGCGGCGTACGGGTCAGGAATCCCATCTGCAGCAAATAGGGCTCGTACATATCTTCCAGGGTAACGGCCTCCTCGTTGATCGTGGCAGCGAGTGTTTCAAGGCCCACCGGGCCGCCGCCATAAAACTCGATGATACACCTGAGCATTCTGCGGTCCAGGCTGTCGAGTCCAAGATGATCAACTTCCAGCCGGGACAGAGCCTGGTCCGCGACCTGGCGGGTGATCACGCCTCTGGCCTGCACCTGAGCAAAGTCGCGAACTCTTCGCAGCATTCGGTTTGCGATACGCGGCGTTCCCCTGGAACGGGAAGCAATCTCATAGGCCCCATCCGGCTCGATCTCGACCCCGAGAATACCGGCGGAGCGTTTTACGATCCTTGTCAACTCTTCCGGCGTATACAGCTCAAGACGCAGAGAGACGCCAAAGCGATCTCTCAGCGGTGCGGTCAGCTGGCCGGATCTGGTCGTTGCGCCGATCAGGGTAAAGTGCGGAAGCTCCAGATGAAGAGAATTGGCCGACGGGCCCTTTCCCAGGATGATATCGATCGCAAAATCCTCCATGGCGGGATAGAGGATCTCCTCATAGGCTCGATTCAAACGATGGATCTCATCCACAAACAGGATGTCCCCTTCATTCAGGTTCGTCAGCATGGCGACGAGATCACCGGGCTTTTCAATCGCCGGCCCGGAGGTGATGCGCATATTCACGCCCATCTCATTGGCGATCACGGCTGCCAGCGTGGTCTTTCCCAGACCCGGGGGGCCATGCAGCAGCACGTGGTCCAGGGGTTCCTTCCGCATTTTCGCGGCACGAATAAACACCTCCAGATTCCCCTTGGCTTTCTCCTGTCCGATATACTCCGCAATGGTTTTCGGGCGCAGGGAGCCCTCCGCGGCGTCTTCCGGAATGCTGGCCGTGGTAGTGATGTCCTGATTCTTATCGTCTTCAGAAAAATTGATACTCATCGCGTTCTCCCGCTTACTTCACCATCTGTTTCAATACGGCCTTTATGATCTGCTCGGCGCTCATTCCTTCGATCTGGATTTTTTTCAGGGTCGGCGCGATCTCGGCGCTGCTGTATCCCAGGACAGAAAGGCCCACCATAGCGTCATTGAGCGCGGTATTCTCTGTCTGCTGCGCCGCTGCCGCCGCAGGGATCCCCAGATCCTGACCGGTCATCTCCTTCCCGATCTTATCCTTGAGCTCCAAAATCACCCGCTGGGCGATCTTCTTCCCGATGCCGGGAGCCACCGTCAGAGCTTTTACATCGTCGTTCATAATGGACAGGGCCAGACTGTCCGGATCATTGTAGGAAAGGATTGACAGGGCAGCCTTAGGACCGACGCCCGAAATGGAGAGAAGCATTTCAAACCAGCGCTTCTCCGCCTTCAGCGCAAACCCGTAGAGATCGAAATTCGTCTCCCCGATCGACTCTGAAATATACAATTTGCTCTTCTCGCCGATGTGCAGCCTGGACATGGTATTGGTCGTGGTATTCACCGCGAACCCGATCCCGCCGCAGTCGATGACCACAAGATTCTGGTCAAATTCGGCAACGACACCTTCTAAATGGTAGAACATTCTTCCTGGTCTCCTTTAAACAGCATAGAGCTGTGACTTCTGGCATGGCAAATAGCCAGCGCCACAGCATCGGCAGCGTCATCCGGCCTCGGCGGCGCGGGCAGATTACAGATTCGCTTGACCATATCCATCACCTGCTTCTTCTCGGCCCTGCCATAGCCTACCACCGCTTGCTTGACCTGAAGCGGCGTATATTCGTATACCTTCACTCCGGCTTTGCGGCACGCCAGCAGAATCACTCCCCTGCCATGGGCTACCGCGATACCGGTCGTGATATTGGTATTGAAAAACAGCTCTTCTATGGATACCGCCTCCGGCTGAAACAGCTCCAGCAGCTGAAGCATATCGTCATAAATCTGTTCCAGGCGGGACGAGAGGCTGGTATGTGCCGGTGTGGTGATGACGCCGCATTTGATCAGCTTGTGCTGTTTTTTTTCCGACTCCAGAACGCCAAACCCGATGGTTGCGATTCCGGGGTCGATTCCTAAAATCCGCATAAAAAATCACATCCGACTGTCAGTTTACCATACTCGAAACCGATTCGCAATAGCAAGAGTTCCCGGAATAGCAAACCGCCTGTCGGGAAGACAGGCGGTCTTGTCGTTTCTCAGTTTTTGAACAGGGATACCGGAACTTCAATCAACACACATTGTTCACCCTCGAACAGGAATCGGAAAGCGTATGGTGTATGCTCGGTGCTTAAAAAGGTGCCATACCGATCCAGCGCATCAAAATGCAGCGGACAGAAAAACAGATAGGCGTAAACGACGCCGTCCTCCTCGCTGAGTATTACCATATAGTCCTCCTCGTCACCAAGAAGGGACAGCAAACAGTCCACACGTCCGTCGCCATTGAGGTCCGCTGTGCGCGTTTCTCCCAACCGCACATTACTCCTCATGTACGGATAGATCACGTTTTTCTCCAACAGCTCCGAAAAATGTACATTCCCGGGCGTGTTGGTAAAGCCATCAGCAGAAACAGCGCACACGATTCCGTCCTCAGAGATCAGTCTGCTGTAGAATTCGGAGTCCTCATCAGGGTATCCCGGGTCGCGTGATGAGAAATCATCATCGCCTTCCAGCCACATGGAGATTTTATCATAGTTTCGCAGAGGCAGATCAAATCTTCCTCTCGTTTCCGGGATTCGGACCGAGCCGGCCACATACTCCGCAGGCGTAGGATATTCCTGAAGCTCGGGATGCTCGTTCAGATCCATCTGATACAGGCTTTCGGTCTGTAGTCCTTCCGCGTCCGACCACATCCTCAGCGCTGAGCAATATCCCATATGGCCGTAGGCCACGATCATCCCCTCCTCCTGAGGGTCGGTCCAGAAGCTGCCATGCCCCAGTCCAACGGATCCCAGCATCTGGCAGACGCCGTCTGTAAAGCGATAGATCCGTCCTTCATAATTGGCCTCGCAGTCTCCGAAGCGAATCATCAGTTCCGGGATGCCGTCCTTGTTCATATCATAAAGCGCATACGATACGGATTCACCCGCCATTTCTGCGTTCGTCGCGGCAGTCTTCGCCCGTGTGATTTCCTCCCAATACGCGTCCTGCCAGTTTTGTTTCTCCTCTTGCCCAATAGAAGCAGTATCGAAGCTTGGAGAATCCTCTTCCTCCGGCCGAGCTTCGCTCACTCCCTCTATCCCATTTTCCTCTTCAACTACATTCGGCACATCGACGCTCGTTGGATTTCCGCAGGCGCTCAAAAGCAATACGATAGCGCACAGACACAGCACGGAAAAGATGTTCTTCATTTGCTCACCGTCCTTACTCGAATTGTCATTTCAAGTATAACAGCATCCGGAACGCACGGAGCTTAAGATTTCTAAAAAAACAACACTGCCATATAAACGACAGTGTTGCTCATGCCCGGGGATGGGCCCGGTTATATACATCTTTCAGCTGTTTTTTTACCAGCTGGGAATAGACCTGAGTCGAAGACAGATCAGCGTGGCCCAGCATCTCCTGGATTGCGTGGATATCCGCTCCGTTCTGGAGAAGATGCGCGGCAAAAGAATGCCGAAGGGTATGGGGCGTGATGTCCTTCTCAATGCCGGCCTTCTTCTGGTATTGCTTTATGAGCTTCCAGAATCCCTGCCGAGACATCCTCTCCCCGCCGACATTCACAAACAATGCCGTCTCCTGAGGGATCGCGATCATTTGAGGCCGGACCAGAGTCAGGTATTCATTTAGAGCCTGTACGGCAGCGGCATACATGGGGATCATGCGTTCCTTGCCTCTGCTGTGGCATCGCACCACCGCGGCGACAAGATTTACGTCGTCGACGTTCAGGTCGATCATTTCTGTTACGCGCATGCCGGTTGCATACAGCATCTCCAGCATCGCCTTGTCACGATAGCCTTTTAAGTCCACACATTCCGGCTGCTGGAGCAGGAGCTCCACTTCCTCATTGGTAAGGATCTGCGGAAGCTTCTGTTTGCTCTTATCCGTGACCAGATGTGCTGCCGGATTGTGCTCCAGCCCTTTGCGCAGGCACAGGAACGCATACAGGTTTTTCAGGGAGGCAATGCTCCTGGAGACGGTTGCGACCGACTTTCCCTCTGCCCGAAGATGGGCAATGTATTCCGACAGGATATCGTCATCCGCTTCGAAGATTTCTTCACCATGAGAGCCCATAAAGGAGGAAAACTGCCGGATATCGCGCATATAGGAGCTAAGAGTATTTGCTGATGCTTTCTTTTCTTCCTTCAGATAGTGTTCAAACGCTTCAAGGCAATGTTCGTTATCCACATTTCCCCCTCCTTTCTCTCGGTTTATACGATCGGGGAAAACAGCAAAGTGAAAAATAGAATTGCGGTAATGAGCAGGTAAAAATCGTTGGCTGTTGGTCTCCCTTGGCCGATTCGTCCGCCGAGCACGGTAACGCAGATGCCGAAGGACAGCTGAGCAGCGCGAACAAGCAGCAGAAACGCAAGGGGAAACAGAAGGAACATCCTCAGGAGCGCAGGCCAGGACAAGCCGTCTCCGAGAAGGCTCTGCTGGCGAATAGTTTCGGCGATTATCCGGGTCCGAACGCCGAGAAAGAAACAGCCGCTCAAAGCAAACGGAAATCCGAGATATGACCCCGAAAGGATCACCAGGATCACCAAAAAGGCAGAGCCGGCTGACAAGCGGGTCAGGGGGATTTGTTCCAGCGAAAGACTCGGCAGGTTCAAACGCGGGCTTATGGCCGCGCCAAGGAGCACAAGAAAAAAAGAAACCAGTCCAAAGCCGGGCGGCTCCGCACTCGCTCTCTTTCGAATTTCGTTCATTGTGACCCACCATGAACGCTTCGGCACTGGCCTTTGCGCTTTACATAACGCGTCGGTAACAATATATTACATTTCATCATTTGAATCAAGTCCTTTTTAACATTTTTGAGAAAAAATTTTTCTTATTATGTCAACTAAGAAACAATATTGATACAATTTATTGCGTTGAAAAACCCCACGATTCCGGGGAAAACCCAAAATATTGTGGTGAGGAAAGATTTTCCGTCACAGAATTATGGTAACCGTCGTTTCGACGCCCCAAAATATGCCGAGCGTTTTTTCCGCTGCTTTCTCGTTTGAGCGGGGAGCAGGCCGCTGAAAAGGCAGCCTGCCAGGGTGAAGCATGACACACTGAGGACGGAAGACGGGTCCATAGCCCCGCCTCCGATCAAGAGTCCAGCCAAAAGCAGCGTGACCACCAGGGTAGTGCCGGTGGCCAAAAGCGCGAGCAGGCCGTTTTGTCCCCTCCCCTCTCTGATCGAGTAACCTGCACAGACCGCAGCCGCAAAGCTGACAGCAGAACTGAAATACCCCAGAGTATCGGAGCCAAGACGTTTCCATTGAACGAAGAAGACCGCCATCGGAACCAGGATCCCGGCAGCGATCAGCCAGGCCAGAATCGCGCGTGGCAATGATCGGAGCCTGACAATTTCAGCAAGTGATTTCCCTGACATAAAAAAACACCCCCACAGCAAACAGGTCTGCAACAGCCTATTCGCCGCGGGGGTCATTCATGCACGAACGCTTTATTTCCGCTTTCTGGCCGCCTCTTCTTCGGCTTCCATCTTGGCGGTAGTGGAAATTGCCCACTTCTTGGTCTGGATCCGAACACGGTCCTCACCGGTTTCAAAGGTGATCGTGTCTTCCGTGATCTGTACGATCTTGCCGGTGATGCCGCCGATCGTCGTGATCTCGTCGCCGAGACTCAGCGAATTGCGCATATCCTCAGCCTTTTTCTTCTTTTTATTCTCAGGCCGGATGACCATAAAATACATGATCGCGAACATCACGACCAGCATAATGATCATGGATAATCCGCCGCCGGCGGCAGTGGGTGCGTCTGCAGTAAGGAACAAATTCATAGTGTGGATACCTCCGAGATTTTTATGGATTGATTATACCCTTCGTGTAAAAGAATTGCAAGAGACTTAGATCCGTTTATCCAAAATTTCTGTATATTGACGACGGAAGCCGTCGAACGCGCCTTCATCCAGGCTCTCCCGAATCTTTTTGGTCAGACTGTTGTAAAAATACAGATTGTGTGCCACGGCCAGACGCATCGCCAGCATTTCTTCGGCTTTGAACAGGTGTCGGATGTAGGCGCGGTTATAGCGGCGGCAAACAGGACAATCACAGGCGGGATCAATGGGTTGACTGTCACGGGCGTATTTCTCGTTCTTGATGTTGATGATACCGGACCAGGTAAACAGATGGCCGTGACGGCCGTTTCTGGCCGGCATCACGCAGTCGAAAAAGTCCACGCCTCTGGCGACGCCCTCAATGATATTCCCGGGCGTGCCCACACCCATCAGATATCTGGGCTTATTCCTCGGCATCCACTCTTCTACCGCCTCGATGGTATCGTACATCTCCTGATGGGTCTCCCCCACCGCCAGACCGCCGATGGCGTATCCGGGCAGATCCAGCTCCGCGATTTTTTTCATGTGTTCGATGCGGATATCATGAAATACCGCGCCCTGGTTAATGCCGAAAAGCATCTGCCCGGGATTGACCGCATCCTCCTGGGCATTATATTCCGTCAGAGCCCGCTTGCAGCGTTCCAGCCAGCGGAAGGTCCTATCGCAGGACTTCTTCACATACTCCCTGGGCGACGGGATCTTCACGCACTCATCAAAGGCCATGGCAATATCAGAGCCCAGGTTTGCCTGGATCCGCATGCTCTCCTCCGGTCCCATAAAGATGTGCCGCCCGTCCACGTGGGAATTGAATTTTACGCCTTCTTCCGTGATCTTTCGCAGCTGAGCCAGGGAAAAGATCTGGAAACCGCCGCTGTCGGTTAGGATCGGTCCATCCCAGGTCATGAAGCGGTGAAGGCCGCCCATCTCTTTTATAAGCTCGTCTCCGGGACGCACGTGAAGATGATAGGTGTTGGACAACTCCACCTGGCAGCCGATTTCTTTCAGGTCCCTTGCGCTCAAGGCCCCTTTAATGGCCCCCTGGGTTCCGACGTTCATAAAAACAGGGGTCTGAACGCTGCCGTGTGGCGTTTCGAGAAGACCCCGCCGCGCTCTCCCCTCTTGCTTCAAAAGCTGAAACATTGTTTTCTCCTTCATCCCTCACCGTATAAACATCGCATCTCCGAACGAGAAGAAACGATACTTTTCCCGGACGGCCTCCCGATAGGCGTCAAGGATATGTTCTCTGCCGGCCAGAGCGGACACAAGCATGATCAAGGTGCTCTCCGGCAGGTGGAAATTCGTCACCAACGCGTCGATGCAGCGGAATCGGTACCCGGGGTAGATAAAGATATCCGTCCAGCCCGAGCTGGCCTCCAGCGTCCCGTCCTCGCGGGCAAAGCTTTCCAGCGTGCGGCAGGATGTGGTTCCGACGGCGATCACACGATGACCGCTCCGTTTCGTCCGGTTGATGATCTCCGCAGTGGACTCCGGAATCATGCAGAATTCGGAGTGCATTGGGTGATCTTCGATCTCCTCTTCCTTAACCGGCCGAAAGGTTCCGAGTCCAACGTGCAGCGTTACCGTGCAGATCTGTACTCCCATTTCTCTGATCTCATCCAGAAGCTCCGGAGTAAAATGCAATCCGGCCGTAGGTGCGGCTGCGCTGCCCAGTTCCCTGGAATAAACGGTCTGATAGCGCTCGGAATCCTCCAGTTCCGCCTTGATATACGGCGGCAGGGGCATCTTTCCCAGGCGTTCCAGGATCTCCAGAAAGATTCCCTGATAGCGGAAGCGTACAATACGGTTTCCGCCCTCGGCTACTTGTTCCACCACTGCGCTCAGTTCGCCGTTTCCGAAAAACAGCTCCGTTCCCGGTCTGGTCTTTCTTCCCGGTCTGCTCAGGCACTCCCAGCAATCGTCTCCCAAATCCCGCAGGAGGACAAGTTCCACGCTTCCTCCGCTGGCTCGCTGACCGATCAGCCGGGCGGGCAGCACGCGGGAATCATTTAAAACCAGACAGTCCCCCGGCTGAAGGAACTGCGGAAGCTCATAAAAATGCCGGTGTTCCATGGCTCCGCTCTTTTTGTCCAGAAGCATCAGCCTGGATGCATCCCTCTGCTTCAAAGGATTCTGGGCAATCAGCTCTTCCGGCAAATCATAATAGAAATCGCTTTTCTTCATGCGACATACGCTCCGGTGAAATAAAATCTGAGAATCTGCTGATAATCATAGCCGTACACCTCAGCCATCGCCTTGGCGCCCCATTGGCTCATCCCGCAGCTATGGCCAAGGCCGCTGCCGGTAAATCGATATCCCATCTCCGTTTCCTCGACCTCAAAGTGGCAGCTGTACAGGCCGAGGCTGTTGTAGCAATACCGACCGCTGACCACGCTTTTATTCCCTGATACATCCTCATATTCGATGGCGATCACATTTCCGCTGCGGGAATACACAGGGGTCAGTTCCTTGATGCTGCCGATACTGTATCCCCACCCGTGAAGACGAAAGCTGATCGCCTCCCGGCTCAGCTCGATGGACCACTCTTTGGTAGGATAATCAATTGCTTCTTCAAATGGATCAATTTTGCCGGAAAGATAGCTTTTATCGGAAGTAAAAACATTGCATACATCTTCCGTGGCCCCGCCATCGGCAGCTGAATAGTAAACTCTGCATACCTCTCCCTGCCAGCGCACCAGCTCGCCGGTCGTCTCCTCGACCGCCTGGTCGGTCAATTCCGTGGCCCAGGTGGTTCCGCGATAAACCTGGCTTTCTTCGGTGGCGGTAATATCAAAACCCATAGCCGAATACTCATCCTGGTTGTACACCACATAGGTTCTGGCGCAGACGGCCTGGGCCTTCAGGGCTTCCAGCGGCCAATCCGCAGCCATCTCATAGGGAACAACGCCCTTTACATAGTCCTCCAGTTCGACACAGTTGACTACGGTGATCAGTCCGTTATCGTTAATAAAGCAGTCAAACCCGCCCAAGTAAGAGTTGCCGCCATAGAAGGCGTACCCGGCCGCCGGCGCCAGGCAGATATGCCCGTAAAAGGGCACGACATACAGAACCGCTCCATCCGACATATCGCAGAGACACAGACTTCCGTCTGCTTGGATATTAATCACGACGTCCGTCTCTTCAAAATACTGTTCTGCAAAAAACCAGCGATCTCCATCATAGTATCCCACATTGAAGCCGAGGGAACTGTAAAACTGGGCGGAATATTCCGCGTTTTCTCCGTAGCGCAAGCCGATTCTCACAGCCCGCACATCGGTAGGCGGATTCTCAAATTCAGATCCGTCCGCGTAAAGTCCCTCATCCAGCCAAGGCCCTTCCGCCGCCGCTATGCCCTCTCTGGTCAATGCTTCCGGCTCGGCGGCAAGCGCTTTTTGTGATCCCGAGAACAGGATCATGACGGCCAGCAGGAATGCCATGCTCTTAACCAGAAAAACCTTGATTGTCATGTACCTGTCCTCCTTTACTCAAAAATCATTTTTGTATTATAACAGAAAGCGACCGGCTTTTCAACGCTGATCTGTCATTTTTTGCTGCCACGGCGAATAGATTGTTTGCTGAATCTATTCAATGGAGGCAGCAGCATGAAAACACCTCTCTTTCACGGATCCTGTACCGCAATCATTACTCCCTGGTGCGAGAACGGTATTGACTATGACAGGTTCAGCCGTCTGATCGAGCACCAGTTTGAAAACGGCACCGCCGCTCTGCTTGTCTGCGGGACGACCGGCGAAAACGCAACCATGAGCGAAATCGAGCACAATGAGCTTGTACGTTTCGCCGTCAACGCTTCTTCCGGGAGGATGAAGATCATTGCCGGCGTCGGAAGCAACGACACCGAGAAAGCCCTCCGCTTCGCCCAAAATGCAAAAGCTGTGGGGGCTGACGGGATCCTGATGGTCACACCCTATTACAACAAAACCTCCCAGCCGGGACTGATCTCTCATTTCAATTACGTGGCAGATCGGGTGGACCTGCCCATGATTCTTTACAATGTCCCCGGCCGCACGGGAATGAGTATTGCGCCGGACACCTATGAGGTGCTGGCCAGGCACCCGCGGATTAACGGCGTCAAGGAAGCCTCCGGGGATCTAAGTCTGGCTGCCGAGATCCGAAGCCGCTGCGGTGATGAACTGAATCTGTGGAGCGGGAACGACGAGAATACCATTCCCATGATGGCCCTGGGTGCTCACGGAGTGATTTCCGTAGCGAGCAATCTGGTGCCGGGCGTCATGACAAAGCTGTGTGCGCTGTGTGAAAACGGCGATTATCCCGCGGCAGTGCAGCTGTATTCCCGTTATTCCGATCTTTTCAAGGCCTTGTTTATGGAAACCAATCCGATCCCGGTGAAGGCCGCTATGAAGCTGGCCGGTCTGGATTCCGGCATGCTCAGGCTCCCTTTGATCGAGCTTTCCGAAGAGCACCTCTTGATCCTGCGCAGACGAATGCAGGATCTGGGACTCATAAACTGACGTTTCCCTCTTGCGATCTTTGCGATATTCCCCTATAATGCAGATCACACATCAGATAACAAGAGGGATATCATCATGGAGCGTACCAAAGAAAGACTGGATTCCCGTCGCATGGGAGAGATGCACGAGGGCAAACTGTTGCTGAGTATGGCAATACCCATGATGCTCTCCATGCTGGTTCAGGCCCTTTATAACGTGGTGGACAGTATCTATGTAGCCCAGGTTTCCGAGGACTGTCTCTCCGCTCTGTCTTTGGCCTTCCCGGCTCAGAATATCATGATCGGCATGGGTACGGGAACCGGCGTTGGCGTCAGTACGCTGATCTCCAGAGCTTTGGGCGCTCAGGATTCCCGGCAGGCCGGTCGTGTAGGCGGAAACGCGATCTTCCTGTGTGTTTGCTGCTGGCTGATCATGGCTGTGTTTGGGATCTTTGCAGCGGCCCCGTTCATCCGCTCTCAGACCGAGCTGCCAGCGATTCAGAGCTATGGCATATCCTATCTTCAGATCGTCACCATCGGGTCCCTGTTTCTCTACCTTGAGATTTGTATGGAGCGGCTCCTGCAGTCTACAGGACAGATGAAGCTCTCGATGTGGACGCAGATGGTTGGGGCTGTGACCAATATCATTCTCGACCCCTTCTTCATCTTCGGCTGGTGCGGACTTCCTGCCTTGGGTACCGCCGGAGCAGCTATCGCCACTGTGATCGGTCAGGCCACCGGCGCGGCAACCGGGTTTGTTTTGCACCGTATGCGCAATAAAGAGCTGATCATTCACGCCTCCGATCTGAGCCCAAGCGGCAAAATTATCTCGGATGTGTATCGCATCGGCTTTCCCTCCATTCTCATGATGGGCATCTCTTCGATCACCAATTACATGATGAATCGGATCCTGATTTCCTTTACCTCTACCGCGATCGCGGTATATGGCGTTTATTTCAAGCTCAACAGCTTTTTCTTCATGCCGGTATTCGGCATCAACAACGGTCTGATCCCCATTATCGGTTATAACTATGGCGCCGGAAAGAAAGAGCGGATCTACCGCAGCATCCGCTGGGGCGTCCTGTACGCGACCCTGTTCATGGTCCTCGGTTTTTCCGTTTTTCAGAGTGCCCCGAGACTGCTGCTCGCCATCTTCAATTCCAATGAAACGATGGTTCAAATCGGTGTTCCCGCTTTACGCAGGATCAGCCTCTCCTTCCTGCCGGCCGGATTTTGTATCATAGCCGGATCTGCCTGCCAGGCGCTCGGGAAGAGCTTGTTCTCATTCTTCGTTTCCGTCATCCGCCAGCTTCTTGCATTGATCCCAGCAGCCTATCTCTTTGCGCAGACAGGGAACCTGGACATGGTGTGGTGGAGTTTTCCATTCGCGGAGATTCTTTCTCTTGCCGCAAGCTTCGTCTTTCTCCGGGTGTCCCTCCGTGACATGGAACGTCGCTTATCTCCGAATCCATAAAGAATAAGCCATCCGCTTCCGTCGGATGGCTTATGTGTTATGTCAACCGCATTTGATTGCTGTTTTGTAATAATTTGTATCTTGCAGGTTTCAGATTTGATGTTTCAATGCAATTTGCGAACTTTTCAGCCGGTTTTTTGTAGACAATTTTGTTGAAACAGTTGAAAACCGAATCGGAAATAACTGGATATCCGAATTATGTAACCTGTAGGCACATACCTCGTCCTAATCCCGCAGCTCTCCGCAGGCTCTTCTCCTCCCCTTTTTCAAATTGATTCTTTCCGAAAACCTCAGGAAAAGAGTTGACAATCCAGGTCATTTTTGGTATATTATCTAAGCTTGAAATTTTGATAGTCGCTGGTATAGCTCAGTCGGTAGAGCAGCTGATTCGTAATCAGCAGGTCGTGTGTTCGAGTCACATTACCAGCTCCATATTTTTCAGTCAGAAACAGCGGAAGACCGCTGTTTCTGTTTTTTATGGGTTTTTGATGTCATCTTTACGGGATTTTACCCTGCGGAAGGCTATCCCCGAGAACCGGCGGCGCCCCTGCGAAAATTCTTCGCAGGGGCGCCGCTGCATTTAAAACAGATGATACGTGTTCATGACGCCAGCTCTCTCGTATGAGAAATACTTGTCGCCGGCGACAATGATATGATCGACCAGTGTGACGTTAATATTTCTGAAAGCAGCGTCCAGTCGTTTTGTCAGATGATCATCCGCCGGAGATGACTTCAGTTGGCCGTCCGGGTGATTATGCGACAAAATCGCGTAGGTCGCCTTATGCCGGAGCACCAGTTCCACAGCACGGCGAACATTGACTTCGACGCAGCCAACCGCGCCCTTCCCGAGAATTTCCGTGCAGATCACGCGTTTTTTGGAGTCCAGACATACCAAAAGCGCCATCTCGTTGCCCTCGTTGTAAAAGCGCGGGATCAGATATTCCGCAGCGGCTTTGGGGGTATCCAGAATCTGGGTCCGGGAGGCGGCGCTGACCTTGCTCTTTTTGTACATCTGCGGTACAAGCAGGATCAGAGAAGCTGCCTGAGGTCCGATCCCGGGAACCGCACACAACTCCTGCTCGGTCGCATCGAATACACGGTCAATGGTCCCGAACTGATCCAGAAGCGCATGGGCAAGCTCATTGGTGTCTCTCCTGGGGATCGCGTAAAACAGGAGCAGCTCCAGAGCATTGAGGTCATTCATGCTCTCCAGTCCATGTTCCAGGAATTGCTGTCGCAGACGTTCTCTGTGTCCGTCATGCACGCCCATATCTTGATCTCCTCTGTTCAAAGCTCCATCGTGGCATAGGCATTCAGGTCGCTGCCGGCTCTCGCTCCGGCCAGGTATTCGTAATAAGCCTGAGCGCCGATCATAGCGCCGTTATCTCCGCAGAGGCGAAGGGGCGGAACAAAAAGCTTCAGGTGATTGTCTTCGGCTGCCTTCTGGAAATCGGCCCGGATCCTGGAGTTGGCAGCAACACCGCCGGCAACGACTACCTGATCATAACCGAGCTCTTTGGCTGCGGCGATGGTCCTGGGAACCAGACTGTCACTGACCGCTTTTGTGAAGGAAGCCGCCAGACCCGCCCTGTCTATTTCCTCGCCCTTCTGCTGGGCGTTATGGACCAGGTTGATGACCGCGGTCTTCAGGCCGGAAAAGCTCATGTCATAGGGATTACCGGCCACGTGCGCTATGGGAAAAACATATCTGGCATCATCGCCGCCCCGGGACAGGTCATCAATCGGTTTGCCGCCGGGATACGGAAGGCCCAGGACTCTGGCGGTTTTATCAAAGCACTCCCCTGCCGCGTCATCCCGGGTCGCGCCGAGGATCCTCATCTCCGTATAGTCTTTTACGTCAACGAGCAGCGTATTGCCTCCAGAGATCGCCAGGCACAGAAAAGGCGGTTCCAATTCCGGATAGGCCAGATAATTGGCGGCAATGTGGCCCCGAATATGGTGGACGGGAATCAGCGGCACATTCAGCGCAAGTGCGCAGGACTTTGCAAAGTTCACGCCGACCAGCACCGCGCCGATAAGGCCGGGGGCATAGGATACGGCCACAGCGTCGATCTCCTCCCGGCGGATTCCGGCCGCCTCAATGGCACGCTGTGCCAGGATCGAGATAGATTCCACATGACAACGGGATGCGATTTCCGGCACAACGCCTCCGTAAACCGCGTGCAGCTTGGCCTGAGAAAAGATCTGATCGGTAAGGATCTTGCGACCGTCTTCCACTACGGCAACGGCAGTTTCATCACAGGTTGATTCAAATGCAAGTATTTTCATTGACTGCTTCTCACTTCATCATATTTGTCATCAGGATCGCGTCCTCCGCAGGACGCTCGTAGTATTTTTTCCGCCTTCCCACAGGAAGAAATCCAAAACCGGAGTACAGGGCAATAGCCGGAGCGTTGCTCTCCCGGACCTCCAGAGTCACAAAGCTGAGCTCCAACTTCTCCGCCCGATCCAGCAGCGTCCGGATCAGAAGGCGGCCAATCCCCTGCCTTCTGGCCTCGGGCGATACCGCCACGTTGGAGATGTATCCCTCATCCAGAATGTGCATCATCCCCACATAGCCCAGGAGAGTCCCTGCGTCATCCAATGCCACCAGGAACTCATGCCTGTCGTCCGGAAGCTGACTTTTGAGCTGTTCCAGCGTCCAGGGCAGGGAAAAGCAAAGCTGCTCCAGGTCTTCGATGGCGGAAAGCTGTTCTGCCCCTGCGTCCCTAACGATTACCGCCATCAGTGTGCCTCCGCCCAGCTGTGCCCGGACTTTACTTCCACGGTGAGGGGAACGTTCAGCTTCACGGCGTTTTCCATCTCGTCCTTCAGAATTGCGGAAACCTGCTCTCGTTCCTCCTCCGGGCATTCCACGATCAGCTCGTCGTGAACCTGCAGAATGAGTCTTCCCCGCAGGCCATCGTCATGAAGCCTCCGATGAACACGAACCATGGCGATCTTAATGATATCCGCCGCCGTGCCCTGGATGGGCATATTCAGCGCCACCCGCTCGCCAAAGGAACGAACATTGAAATTGCTGTTTTTCAGCTCCGGCAGCGCCCTTCTGCGTCCGAAGATCGTGGAAACATAGCCGTCCTCTTTCGCCTTGTCCACAACGGCTTTCATATAGTCTCTGACCCCGTGGTACTTCTCCAGGTACGTTTCCATGAAGGCCTTGGCTTCGTTGGGATATACTCCTATATCCTGAGCCAGAGAGAAAGCGGAGATGCCGTAAACGATTCCAAAGTTTACGGCCTTGGCCCGGCTGCGCAGGACGGAATTCACGTCCTGCAAGGGCACATTGAACACCTTGGAAGCCGTAACGGCGTGGAAGTCTTCCCCGCTGAGGAAGGCCTCCTGCATATTTTTATCGTCTGAAATGTGCGCCAGCAGCCGCAGCTCGATCTGACTGTAATCCGCATCCACCAGACACATCCCGGGCGCTGCCACGAACATCTTCCGGATCTGCGCGCCAAGCTGTTTCCGAATCGGAATACTCTGCAGGTTCGGCTCCCGGGATGATAGTCTGCCCGTGTCGGTCACCGTCATCTGAAAGCTGGTGTGGATGCGCCCGTCCGCCGAGATCACCTTCAGCAGTCCATCGGCATAGGTGGATTTGAGCTTGGTCAGCATCCGGTATTCCAAAATCTCATCCACAATGGGATGCTTTCCCTTCAGCTTGTCCAGCACGTCCGCGCTGGTGCTCCAGCCGGTCTTGGTCTTTTTCCCGGACGGAAGCATCAGTTCTTCAAAGAGAACCGTACCCAGCTGCTTGGTTGAAAGAATATTGAAGTTGTGCCCTGCCTGCCGCCAGATACTCTCCTGAAGCTGAGCGATACCTGCGTTCAGGCTCTCACCGAACTCATAGAGGGCCTTCCGGTCCACCAGGAACCCGGCATCCTCCATCTCAGCCAAAACCCGGCAGAGGGGCATCTCGGCCTTTTGATAGAGTTCCTCCATGCCCAGTGTACGCAGCTTCACGCAAAGGGGCTCATAGAGCTTCCAGATTGCTTCCGCACCGTTGCGCTCGCTCCCCAGATATCCCATCGTCAGTCGGGCAAGACTGTAATCTGAAGCGGTGGCATCCAGCAGATATCCCGCCAAAGCGGTATCGAAGCAGAACGCGTCCAGAGGCAGGCCATCCTTCAGAAGCAGAAGCATCAGATCCTTCACGTCGTGAGCGATCAGCTTCTCTTTCACGGAAAACAGCTTGCGCAGGAAGCCGCGGTAATCGTCTCCGCATTCGTTCCACTGAATATCATAGACGGTTTGCCCGTCGCACAGTTCGATATGATCCAGGCCTTCAGCCGGATAAACGGAAAATCTGCTGTCTCCGTCCAATCGATCGGCAAGGGCCTCCAGACTGCATTCCGCCGGTACGCTCACGCGGGGCATCCGGTCGCCGGGATTCTGCACAAGAGGAATCGTCTCCTGCAAGCCCCATTTTTCGATAAACTTATGAAAGCCGAGCCGCTTCATCAATTCGAACAGTTCCGGCTGATAGTTATGATCCCACAGCGCATCCTCCGGGCGGAACTCCAGCGGAACATCCCGCAGGATCGTCGCCAGCCAATAGGAGAGCTTCGCGCTCTCTTCTCCCTCCCGGAGTTTTTTCCTGACGCCTTCCTTGACCTCCAGCCCATCCAGATCCCTGTAGATGGCCTCAAGGCTCCCGTATCGCCGCATCAGGTCCATTGCGGTCTTTTCTCCCACTCCCGGAACTCCGGGAATATTATCGGAGCTATCCCCCATCAAAGCCTTCAAGTCGACAATACCCCTCGGCGGGAAACCATATTCCTCCCGGAAAACCTCCGGTGTGTACAGGATCGTCTCTGTCTGACCCATGCGGCTTTTGACATGAACCACACTCGTCGTATCAGAGATCAACTGCAGGCTGTCCTTATCTCCGGTGACAATCCTGCACTCCCAGTTGTTCTTCTCGCAGACAGCGGCAACGGTACCCAGAATATCATCCGCCTCATAACCTTCCAGTTCATAGCGGCGGATCCCCATGGCGTCAAGAACCTGTTTCAAAATAGGCATCTGGACCGCCAGCTCTTCCGGCATTCCCTTACGCTGGGCCTTATAGCCGTCATACGCCTTGTGACGGAATGTGGGTGCTTTCAGATCAAAGCTGACGCATACCGCGTCCGGCTTCTGATCCTCCAGCAGCCGCTGCAGAATAGCCAGGAACCCATACACGGCGTTGGTGGGGGTTCCGTCCGGAGCATTGAGCATCCGAACCCCGAAGAAGGCGCGGTTAACGATACTGTTGCCATCCAGGATCATCAATTTCATTGAAAAACCTCACTTCTCCCCTCTCAGGCGGATGATCTCATCCCTCAGCTGAGCGGCGATCTCATACTCCAGCATCTGCGCGGCCTTGCGCATCTTGCTCTCCAGCTGCTCGATCAGTTCCTTCCGCTCCCTCTCCGTCATCTTTACGCCGTTTGCTTTGGTGACGGAGGATGCGTCTGCGCTGATCTCAATCAGGTCTCTGACGCTCTTGATGATCGTCTGCGGTACGATTCCGTGCGCCTGATTATATGCCTTCTGTTTAGCTCTGCGGCGGTTGGTCTCATCAATGCACGCCCGCATGGAGGGGGTAATGGTATCCGCATACATGATCACGAAGCTCTCGGCGTTCCGGGCTGCCCGGCCAACGGTCTGGATCAAACTGGTCTCACTTCTCAGGAAGCCTTCTTTATCCGCATCCAGGATGGCGACAAGCCCCACTTCTGGGATATCAAGCCCTTCTCTGAGCAAGTTTATCCCCACCAGAACGTCAAATTCCCCAAGCCGCAGATCCCGGATAATCTCCATGCGTTCGATCGTGGAAATATCGTGATGCATGTAGCGGCATCGGATCCCCACATTGCTCAAGTATTGTGACAGGTCCTCCGCCATTTTCTTTGTCAGGGTGGTCACCAGGGTCCTCTGATTCTTTCTGATCTTCTCCCGGATCTCTCCGATCAGATCGTCGATCTGACCCTGAACCGGCCGAACGAACACCTCGGGATCCAGCAGTCCGGTAGGCCGAATGATCTGCTCCACGATCTGGCCGGCCCGCTCCCGTTCATATTCCGCGGGGGTAGCGGACACGTAGACCCTCTGGTGGATCCTGTCAGTAAACTCATCAAACTTCAGCGGGCGGTTGTCGAAAGCGGAGGGCAGACGGAACCCGAATTCCACCAGGGTCTCTTTTCTGGCCCGATCTCCCCGGTACATGGCCCGGACCTGAGGCAGCGTCACATGGCTCTCATCCACGAACAGGAGAAAATCCTTCGGGAAATAATCCAGCAGGGTCATCGGCGGGCTTCCGGGCTCCCGGTTGGAAATCACCCGGGAATAGTTCTCGATTCCGGAGCAGTATCCCAGCTCCTGCATCATTTCAATGTCGTAATCGGTGCGCTGCCGGATTCGCTGAGCCTCAAGCAGTTTGCCCTGGCTCTCAAAATAGCGTACGCGCTCGTCGCATTCTGCCCGGATCCGCTCGATGGCGGCGGCCATCTTTTCTTTTGTAGTCACATAATGGCTGGCAGGATAGATCGCCACATGATTGAGGATACGAGTGGCTGTTCCGGTCACGACATTGATCTCACTGATCCTGTCGATCTCATCGCCGAAGAACTCCACGCGGATCGCCTTGTCGTGGGAATAGGCCGGGAAGATCTCCAGCGTGTCGCCCCGTACCCGGAACTTGTTGCGCTCAAAAGAGATATCGTTGCGTTCATAGCGGATCTCGATCAGCTTTCGAAGCAGATCGTCCAGCTTCCGCGTCTGACCGGGCCGGAGCGAGATGACCATATTGGCATAGTCAATAGGGTCGCCCAGGCCATAAATGCAGGAGACCGAAGCCACAACGATCACATCCCGCCGTTCAAACAGGCTGGAGGTTGCGCTGTGACGCAGGCGTTCGATCTCATCATTGATGGAACTGTCCTTCTCGATATAGGTATCCGTATGCGGTATATATGCCTCGGGCTGGTAATAATCGTAATAACTGACGAAATATTCCACCGCATTTTCCGGAAAAAACTCCCGGAACTCGCTGCAGAGCTGTGCGGCCAGGGTTTTATTATGGGCAAGCACAAGAGTGGGCCGGTTCAGTCTGGCGATGACATTCGCCATGGTAAAAGTCTTGCCGGAGCCGGTCACGCCGAGGAGCACCTGTTCATCCAGACCGGCTTCAATCCCGGCTACCAGGCTGTCGATCGCCTCCGGCTGATCCCCGGTGGGCTGATAATCGGATACCAAGCGAAATTGTTCCATCCATATTCACCCATTCTTTTGTATTCAGATTATTTTACCATCACTTACGGAAAATCACAAGGGTTAAAGCGCGGTTTTCCGATAAAGCCCCGATCTGCGGCATCCAGGACTTGTCGGAATGCGAAGAATATGGTAATATATTAAAGATTATTTTTTTGGAGGAAAACCATGAATTCTCTGGATTCAATCGGCAACGCGCGACTGATCGTACGTGAAGTGGAAAAGGCCATCGTCGGGAAGGACGATGTGATCATAAAGGTGTTATTGGCACTGATCGCCCGCGGTCACATTCTGATGGAAGATATTCCCGGCGTCGGGAAAACCACCCTGGCGGTCTCGCTTTCGAAGGCGCTGGGCTTGCAGTATAACAGAGTGCAGTTTACCCCCGACGTACTTCCCTCGGATATTACCGGATATTCCATCTACGATAAGGAGTCCGGCCAGATGCGCTATCAGAAGGGTGCGGTGCTCTGTAACCTGTTCCTGGCCGACGAGCTCAACCGCGCTACCAGCCGGACCCAGTCTGCCCTGCTGCAGGCCATGGAAGAGGGCGAGGTCACGGTGGACGGAAAAACCTATCCCGTGCCGCAGCCCTTTGTCGTCATCGCCACACAGAATCCCACGGGTGCAAAAGGCACCCAGATGCTGCCCGATTCTCAGATGGACCGCTTTATGCTCAGGCTCTCCCTTGGATACCCCAGCCATGAGGACGAAATGGAGATCATTCGGCGTCGTCAGAGCGGGATCCCTCTGGAGACGGTATCCCAGGTGGTTGATCGGGAAAAGCTGATGGAGATCCGTCGTCAGGCCGATCAGGTATACATCAAGGAGTCTGTGATCGATTACATCGTCTCCCTGTGCGAGAAGACCCGGCACGACCCCAGAATCGTTCAGGGCGCAAGCCCCAGGGCGGCCCTGGCGCTCACAGCCCTTGCCAAGGCCACCGCCTGGATTCAGGGCCGGGATTATGTTTTGGCCCGGGATATTCGTTTCGTATTTCACGACTGTATCGCCCATCGTCTGCTCTGGTCTCAGGAGTTACCGGATGAAGCGGCAAAGGACGCCGTACTGGAAGAACTGTTTCAGGCTGTGAAGGCCCCCGCTGTCAAATGATCTATCCTACCTTGGGACTTTTGTCCTATCTTGTTATCCTCGCCGCTGTATATCTGTTTCGGCTTGCCTATATCGGCTGGGTCGGTCCTTTGTTCCTGACCTTTGTTCTCGCAGGTCCGGGGCTGATGCTGCTTCTGTCCATCCTCCCCGCGCTGCGTGTCAGGCTTGCTCTGAAGCTGCCGAAGAGCTGTACGAGACAGGAAGAGGTCTGGGCCAGTTTGCAGGTCAGGGGTCTTGGTCTGCTGCCCCTTCCCTGCCTGAAAGTCTGTCTGGAGACCGTAAACCGCTTTACCGGCGAAACGCAGATCACAAAATCGACCTTTCGCAATGTGGGCAACGGTGAATATCTCTTCCCTCTTCCGACGCAATGGTGCGGCGATCTGCGCGTCCGCCTTCTGTGGACGGAAAGCCGTGATTTGCTCGGCCTGTTTGCCTGGCGGCGCAAGTCCGCTCTGAAAGCCGGATGCACCGTTCTCCCCTCCGTGAAGGCTCCCTCTGCTCCGCCGGACCTGGAGACGGTCCTCAGTACATCTGTTACGCTCAAGCCCAAGTACGGCGGCGGCTACTCCGAAGAGCACGACCTGCGGGAATATCGCCCGGGAGACACGGTAAACAGCATTCACTGGAAGCTCAGCTCAAAAACCGACCAGGTCATCGTCCGCGAACCGCTGGTCAATGCCAACACGGAGATTTTTCTTGTTCTCTCCCGTGTGGGGCTGGAGGATCGCGGGCTGGAGGTCCTCTACTGGCTCAGCCTGGAGCTTTGCCGCATGGAACAGGCGCACACCATCGTCGCCGATCAGCTCTACGCGGTTGGGAACGAGACGGAGGCTGTCGAGGCTGTCGCCGGTCTTCTGTCCCGGCCGATGGACGAGCCCTGTTCCTATGATGCGTCCCGGGCCCGCTGCGTGTTTCTGATCTCCGGGGAGGAGGTGCGTGTCAAGTGAAGCGCATGTGCAATCGCCTCTCCGCCCTGCTGCTGCTTCTTCTGAGCGTATTCGGGCAGATTTATCTTCTGCTGGACACACTGGAGCTTCGTCCGGACCCGGATTTTCCTCTTTGGATCCTGGCATTGTGTATTCTCGTCTGGCTGGCGGTCTGCTTCCGCCATGGGCTTCTGTGGGCAGTTCCCCTGGTTCTCGGCTATCTGTTCCTGGCCTATCGCCATTTTTGTCCCTCTCCGCAGCATGGCTTTGACGGTCTGCTGCAGTCTCTGGCGGACGTTCTGAGTTTTTCCCATCTGGACGCCGCAGCCGCGCCCTGGGATTATCATTTTGTCCTGCTGCTTTTCTTTGCGATGGCCTCGGCGTATCTGGTCGCCTCCCTGACGCTGCGCAGTTGGAGAATCGTTCTCAGTCTGGTCGGAACCCTCCCGATCCTCGCCGGATGTCTGACGGTAAATCCCATGCCGGCAGCCCGGCCCATCGCGCTGCTTCTTCTCTTTCTGATCCTCATGGTCGCCACCGGGTCGGGGTATCGTGAGGATTCCCACATCGGAAAAACGACCTTTGTCCTTCTGATTCCTGCCGCTCTTCTGCTGGCGGGCCTGCTTACAGTCTATTCTCCCGATCGTTACGTCTACACCGAAGAGGAAGCGCTCTTCAGCCAGCAGGTGGACGTGGTGCTCGAACAGCTGAACCGGTGGATCCAGGGAGATACTTCCGTGCTTCCCGGTCAGGCCCCGGAAGCGTTTTCTGAGGCAAGTGAAACCGAAGGCACTCAGACTGCGCCTGTTTTCCGCAACAGTTGGGAAAACGGAGAGGGCGAACTGGATCTGTCCCGCCCTGTGAGCGAGGAGGACGTCTCGAAACAGATTCTGCGTGTGAGGGCCGAACAAACCGGAAGGCTGTATCTTCGCATGACTTCCTACGGAGAATATACAGGAACCGGATGGACAAAAGCCCTGGAAGGTCCGGTAAGCTCCCTGTCGTTCACCGCCGAAGCAGTCTACGCCTCGTCTCAGCGGCAGTCCTATCTCCTTTCCGTCCGACTGCAGAGCAATCTGAGCAGCAAACCGCTTCCGTACTATACCCTCAGTGCGGCTTCGGATGATGTGGAGATCCCGGCAGATGACATGCGCTACGAAGTGGCCTACGCCTCCGACCCACAGGCGGATCTTCTCTCTCTTCCTGCTTCCCGTCTCGAGGATGAAGCCCTGTATCGGGATTTTGCCTACGGTTATTACACCCGGCTGCCGGAGTCCACGAGGAATGAGCTCAACGCGATTTGCCGCCAGGCCGGACTCTCATCCGATGATCCCGATCTTGTTTGGAAGGTCGCTTCCTTTGTTCAGCAGAGCGGAGAATATGACCTTTCCACCGAACCCTACCCCTCCTCTGATTACGCAATATGGTTTCTCTCGCAGGCTCACCGCGGGTATTGTATCCATTTTGCCACCGCTGCAGCCGTACTCTACCGCAGTCTCGGCATTCCGGCTCGCGTGGTCGGCGGCTTCCTTGTCGACACTCAGGCCGGACGCTTTGTTCAGGTTACCGGCGACGATGCCCATGCCTGGGTCGAGATCTACCGCAACGGCCTTGGCTGGCTCCCGGTTGAGGTCACTGGATTCAACGGGGAACCGGAGCCGAACACAGAGCCGATCGAGCAGGAGCCCGACCGGCCGGAGGACACGACTCCGCCCTCCTCCGATCCCGAACCGCAGGAATCTCCCGACCCGGAGGCTCCCTCAGCCGAGGGTCCCGATGCGGGTCCTGGCGATGGCCCCGGAGCGGCTCCCGACCTTCCGCCGGGCCTCATTGACAACGGAAGCTCCGGTCCCCGGATCCGGCAGCATACGACATGGCTGCTCAAAGCGCTTCTGTGTCTCTTGGGCTTTGCGGCGGTATTGATCCTGAATTATGCTCTGCGCCGCCTTATCTTCCGCCTGAGGCTTGAGAATCCCCAGGCAAGGAAAGCGGTGATTGCCGCTTACGATTACGCACGGATTGCCGCGGCGTACGGCGTTGCCATGCCGCAGCAGATCCGGGATACCGCGGAGAAAGCCGCGTTCAGCCGCCACGCCATCTCCGATTCGGAGGCGCAGCTCTGCCGCGACTGTCTGAAGGAACAGCTGAAGGCTGTATATTCCGCTCTCGATCCCTGGAAGCGGGTCGTCTTCCGTTATCTGAGAGGCCTGCGATAAACAGTATGTTTTTGTGGACTTCTCCGGTTTTATTGTGTTATGATGGAGAAAAATATGAAAGACAGGTGAATCTATGGACATTACCGCATCTGCCGGATGGCTGAATTCCGCATTCAGCTTTTTCGATCAAAGCATTACCCTGGCCGTACACCAGTTATATGAGTTCGGCGGCGTGGTCTTCACGCCTTTTATGGAGCTCATCTCCCTGCTTGGCAAGGGCGGGATCTTTTTGATCTTCCTCTCTTTGGTTCTTATGTTTCTCAAAAAAACTCGGCGTTTTGGCACGGCCATGGCCTTCGGCCTGCTGATCGGCGCTCTGTTCGTAAATCTGTTTCTGAAGGTCGTGATTGCCAGACCAAGGCCTTATGCCGATGAAGCGAGCATCTATTATCCTCTCTGGGTCATGATGGGCCAGCACATGGAGAGTGATTTCAGTTTCCCCTCCGGTCACACCAACGCGGCCTTTGCCGCCATGGTTCCGCTGTTTCTTCTGGGTGACAAGAAGAAAAGCTGGCTCGCCATTGTATTCGGCGTTCTGATGGGGATCTCCCGGATCTATCTGGTCGTACACTTCCCCTCCGATGTTCTCGGCGGGCTGATCACCGGCACTCTGGCCGGTATGATCGGAACCTTGATCGCCATTAACCTTCCGAAGAAATGGTATACCTGGGATCTGCTCCCGGGCAGGAAGAAGGGAGACGAAGAATGTTTGGATTCGGAAAGCTGAGATTCAGAGGCGTTGATAAAAAGATCATCTCCGATCAGGAGCATATCGATGACTACAATGCCGCCGAAGCCATCGGCCGCGTCCGTCTGGGTAAGCTGTGCCTCTATTACCGGGATCTGGGGAGAAAATATTACGTCCCCTACGACTACATCCAGCGCAGCTTCACCCGTATCAGCGAGGTTCAGCCCGACGACAGTCCGGCCTACTTCTACTATCGCCTGATCCTGGTCCACGACAATGCGGAATTCGCCAACCTCATCTTCAACAAGGAAGAGGAAGTTGACCGGATTCACGCGGAGCTGAAGCTCCGGAACCCGGATATCGCTTACGGTTATGTTCCCCCCGCCGATGGGAAGGAACGGCCCAAATTTCGCTGAGCGAAAAACGAAATCATTGCCGCAGGCGTCAACACGCCCCCGGCAAACTATGTGAGGAAATGAAATGCTTGAACTGAAGAACGTCTCCTTTAGCGTGGAGAACGAAGGCGCGCCCAAAGAGATCCTTCACGATCTGAATCTGGTGTTAGAGGACAGGAAGCTGCTTGTCGTCACCGGACCTAACGGCGGCGGAAAATCCACCCTGGCCAGGATCATCGCCGGTATCGAAAAGCCCACTTCCGGACAGATCCTGTTCGACGGCGAGGATATCACGCAGCTTACGATCACGGAAAGGGCGCAGCGCGGCATTGCCTTCGCCTTTCAGCAGCCGGTGCGCTTCAAGGGCATCACGGTGCACAATCTGCTGCGTATCGCCTCAGGAAAAAATCTCACCGTATCCACCGCCTGCTCCTACCTTTCCGAGGTAGGTCTTTGCGCCCGCGATTATATCAACCGCGAGGTGAACGCCTCCCTTTCCGGAGGCGAACTCAAGCGCATTGAGATCGCTACCGTTCTGGCAAGGCACTCCCGTCTCACCGTCTTTGATGAGCCGGAGGCCGGGATCGATCTCTGGAGCTTTCAGAATCTGATCCGGATCTTCGAATCCATGCGGGAAAACATCAAGGAAAGCTCCATGATCATCATCTCCCACCAGGAGCGGATCCTGAATATTGCCGATGAGATCGCTGTTCTGGCTGACGGCCGGATCCGGCAGCACGGCAGCAAAGAAGAGATCTATCCCGGTCTTGTGGGAACGGAATCAGCGCAGAATGCCTGCGAAAGATTGAAGTGAGGGCGGCGGCATGGTAAAACTGGACGAAATTCAGAAAAGACTGATCCGTGAAGTGGCGGATCTGCACGAGATCCCCATGGGGGCCTACAACTTCCGGGCCAACGGAGGTCTTGCCGGCAGGAACACCACCGCAAATATCGACATCAGTTCCAAACCGGACGGCAGCGGGATCGACATTCACATCAAGGACGGGACGAAAAAGGAAAGCGTGCATATCCCTGTTGTTCTTTCCCAAAGCGGCCTTAAGGAGACGGTATATAACGATTTCTACGTCGGAGAAGACTGTGACGTGATCATCGTCGCCGGCTGCGGCATTGATAACTGCGGCTCCCAGGATTCGGAGCACGACGGTATCCATCGCTTTTTTGTCGGTCCGAACTCCCATGTGAAATACGTGGAGAAGCATTACGGTTCCGGTGACGGCCTGGGAAAGCGGATCCTGAATCCGGTCACAGAGGTAACGCTGGAAGAAGGCAGTTCCATGGAAATGGAAATGGTCCAGATCAAGGGCGTGGATTCCACCGAGCGCAGCACCATCGCGACCATCGGGAAAGGCGCCCGCCTGGCCATCCAGGAGCGCCTCATGACCCACGGCGAGCAGCGAGCCTCCAGCATTTATAAAGTGATCCTGGAAGGTGCGGACAGCAGCGCAGACCTGGTTTCCCGTTCCATTGCCAGGGATCATTCCTATCAGAAGCTGGACCTCTGTATCGTGGGCAAGGCCCCCTGCAAGGGCCACACAGAATGCGACTCCATTATCATGGATGAAGGCGTGATCCTGGCTGTCCCCTCTCTGGAGGCGCATCACGTGGATGCGGCTTTGGTCCACGAGGCGGCTATCGGAAAGATCGCGGGGGATCAGCTCATCAAGCTGATGACGCTAGGCCTTACCGAGAAGCAGGCGGAGGAAGAGATCATCAACGGCTTCCTGGCCTGACAATAAACAAAAAACACCCCGTTTGTCTCTGTTTTCTCCATTGACAAACGGGGGTTTTTTATTCGATCACTTCAGCGTGACCTTGTTGAAATTCTTCTTGCCGCGCTTGAGCACGATACCGGCCTTCAGCTCTTCGGCGGTGTAGCTCTTGGCAATATCCGTAACCTTCACGTCATCCACGGTCACGCCGCCCTGCTGAATGTTCCGGCGGGCGTCGGATCTGGTGGTGCACAGTCCGGTCTTCACCAGCAGGCTCATCAGGTCGATGGCGCCGTAGGTCAGATCCGCCTCGCCCAGCTCGGTGGCGGGCATATTTTCGCTGCTGCCGGTGCCGGCAAAGAGGGCTTTGGCAGAGGCTTCCGCCTTTTTCGCCTCTTCCTCGCCGTGGACCATCTTGGTCAGCTCAAAGGCCAGGATCTCCTTGGCCCGGTTCAGCTGGCTGCCCTCCCAGGTGGCCATCTGGTCGATCTCGGACAGGGGCAGGAAGGTCAGCATGCGGATGCACTTGAGAACGTCGGCGTCATCCACATTGCGCCAGTACTGGTAGAAGTCGTAGGGACTGGTCTTGTTGGGATCCAGCCACACAGCGTTGCCGGCGGTCTTGCCCATCTTCATGCCGTGGGAATCGGTCAGCAGCGTGATCGTCATGGCGTGGGCGTCTTTGCCCAGCTTTTTGCGGATCAGCTCCGTGCCGCCCAGCATATTGCTCCACTGGTCGTCCCCGCCGAACTGCATATTGCAGTCGTAGTGCTGGAACAGGTAGTAGAAGTCGTAGCTCTGCATGATCATGTAGTTAAACTCAAAGAAGCTCAGACCGCGCTCCATACGCTGCTCGTAGCACTTGGCCCGAAGCATATTGTTCACAGAGAAGCAGGCGCCCACTTCCCGCAGCAGTTCCACATAGTTCAGGTCCAGCAGCCAGTCGGCGTTGTTCACCATCTGGGCCTTGCCCGGTCCGAACTCAATGAACTTCTCCATCTGACGGCGGAAGCACTCGGCGTTATGGTCGATATCTTCTCGGGTCAGCATTTTGCGCATATCCGTCCGCCCGGAGGGGTCGCCGATCATGGTGGTACCGCCGCCGATCAGGGCGATAGGCTTGTTGCCCGCCATCTGCAGCCGCTTCATCAGCGTAAGAGCCATGAAATGACCTGCCGTCAGACTGTCAGCCGTGCAGTCAAAACCAATGTAAAAGGTGGCCTTTCCGGCATTTACCATTTCCCGAATCTCTTCCTCGTTGGTCACCTGGGCGATCAGGCCGCGGGCCACCAATTCCTCATAAATACCCATTTTGATCTCCTTCTTTCCTCTTGATTCCGTTTATTTGTTTTCCTGAATTTTCTTTTCCGCCAGCTGCGCCGCATAGGCGATCAGCGCCGGGCAGGGCTGTCCGGCCCGCTTCAGATCAAAGCAGCGGATACAGCCAAATTCCTGACCAAAGTCCCTGGCCAGCGACATGGTCAGCTTTGCGATCTTCGCCTTGGCCTGGGCGTCGTCCCCGTCGTTGAAGGGGAACGCAAGTCCCATAGCCATCACGGCGCCGCTGACAGCGCCGCAGATCTCTCCGCAGCGCACCCCGCCGCCAAAGCCGCCGGACACCGCCAGCGCCGTTTTCTCATCCAGTCCGGTATAGCTGCCGAGCGCCGCCAGCACGCTCTGTGCGCAGTTGAAGCCGCAGTTATGCAGGCGAAGGGCCTCGTCCTGAACGCTCATATCGAAACCTCCTTACATCAAAAGCCCTCTGTCCTTTCGGACAGAGGGCATGAAATGCGGTACCACCTCTGGTTCGCTTCCGCCTCACGGTGAAAGCCTCAGGGAGTCCTCCCGGACTCCGGCGCGATATCGGGCGCACCCGTCACAGCCTACTCTCACACGATTTCGGTGTGCCGCTCCAAACGGTACTTCACGCTTTGCCCTCTCCTCCTTACACCGGCCGGAGGCTCTCTGTACAGGGTGAAAAGCGCTACTTCTGTTCTTCTCAGCGTTTTCTCCGCGATTATACAAAATGATCCGTCAACTGTCAAGTAGCCTTTTGGTTTTCTCCGCACTCTCCAGCTGCTCCGCGGCGCTGGCCAGGGTGATGACCGTCACGTGATCGCCGCCGTGCAGTCTGGCCAGCTCCGCCTTGCGCCCCTCATAGTCCAGAGGCTCGACCTTGGTATAGGTTCTCCCCTTCTCCTCGCTTTTCACGATTACGTAGTGCTCGTCCGCCATGGCGGCGATTTGGGGCAGATGGGTCACGCACAGGACCTGCTTGCCCTTGGAGACCGTGTAGAGCTTTTCCCCTACCCGCTGGGCGGCGATACCCGACACGCCGGTATCGATCTCGTCAAAGATCATCGTCGCCACGGGATCCTTCTCGGCAAATACATTTTTCATCGCCAGCATGATACGGCTCAGTTCGCCGCCGGAGGCGATCTTATTGATCTTCCCCAGATCCTCGCCGGCATTGGCCGACATGAGGAAGACTACGGAATCCGCACCGTTGGAATCAAATCCCGGCGCTCTGTCCACCGGCTGCAGTTCCACATGAAAGCGAACGGAAGGCATATTCAGATCCCGAAGCTCCGCCATGATTCGTCTTTCCAGCTCGTCCCCTGCCGCCCGGCGGGCTTTGGACAGGACGGCGGCCGTCTTGACACAGTGCTGTTTCTGCGCGCTGATCTCTTTCTCCAGCTTGACAAGCCGCTCCTCTGAATATTCAATGGCGTCCAGCCTTTCCCGGCATTCCGCAAGGAAACGGATCAGTTCGGCTTCATCCCGGTTGTACTTCCGTTCCAGTTTACTGAGCAGAGAGATCCTCTCCTCCAGGCGATTATATTCCTCCGGCGAAAATTCCAGACTCTCGCGAAAATCGCGCAGGGACTCCGCCGCGTCCGTGATGGTAAAGATCGCGTCCCGCAGAGAGTCGGCCGCCTTTTGCAGTTCCGGTGCAAAGGACGCCGCCCGATCCGCGTAGTAAGCGCCGTTCTGGGCCATGGATACGGCGCTTCCCTCCTCGGAATACAGCGCTGCGATGGCTTCATCCAGCGCCTCCGTCAGCTTCTCGCTGTTGCGGAGAAGATCGCGGCGCGCCGTGAGCGCATCTTTCTCGCCCTCTTTCAGTTCGGCGCGTTCCAGTTCCGCGATCTGATAACGCAGGCTTTCGCTCAGGCGCTCCTTTTCCACCTCGTCCATGCTCAGGCGTTCCTTCTCTTTGATCAGAGCCTGATACGCCCGATATTCTTTCCCGAATTCCCGGATCTGCTCATCCAGAGACCCAAAGCGATCCAGATACTCCCGGTGTCTGCGCTCGTCCATCAGCTGCCGTCCGTCATTCTGTCCATGGATATCCACAAGCAGCGAGGCCAGCTCCCGAAGCTGTACCGCGCTTACCGGAACGCCGCAGATCCGACAGGTGCTTTTGCCATCGGAACTGATCCTTCTCTGCAGGATCAGCTCGTCCTCCGCTTCGATCTCGTTTTCCCGAAGCCATTCTTCCGTGCCCGCCAGATCGAACACAGCCGTAACCAAGCCGCGTTCTGCGCCACGGCGGACCAGATCCCGGCTAACCCGCTCGCCGAGGACAGCGCCGATGGAATCGATCACGATCGACTTGCCCGCGCCGGTCTCGCCTGTCAGGATATTCAAGCCGCGCCCAAAGCGGATGTCTGCCCGCTCAATGACGGCGATATTTTCAATATGAAGCTCGTTGAGCATACGACGAACTCCTCTCTTACATCAGCTTCTGCAGCTGAACGCACAGCTTCCTGGCGGTCAGATTATCCCGCATCGCCAGAAACAGGGTGTTCTCTCCCGCGATGACTCCGACCAGATTCTCGGGTTTCATGGCCTCCAGGCCGATCTGAACCGCGCCGGCGGCACCGGGCAGGGTCTTTACAACGATCAGATTCTGGGCTGGTTCAGCAGAGACCAGGCTCTTCTCCCAGGCAGTCCCTTCCGCCTCGGCCTCCAGTTCATCGTCGGATGCGGGGCGATAAGCGGCAAGCCCGTTCCCGTTGGTCCGTTTCACGAGCTTCAGCTCTCGAATATCCCGGGAAAGGGTCGCCTGGGTACAGTGAAAGCCCTGCTCTGCCAGAGCCTGCATGAGCTTGAACTGGGTATCGATCGCATCTCTTTCCAGGATCTCCAGGATCGCCCGCTGCCTTCCGGACTTCATAGTCTGATCTTCCTTCCTGCTATGTCAGTTTTTCATACGCGATTTCATAAAAGCTTCTCAGGCCAAGGTCAGCCATCAGGACCGGATGGGGAGACCGCCTGACCACAATGGTATCGCCGCTGCACAGATCGGCCACCGAGTTCCCGTCTACAGAGAGATAGGCTTTCCGGCTGTTGAGCTTTTCCGCCCTCACCGTAACCGTCCTTTCGGCAGAAAACACGAAGGTTCGGGCGCCCAGCATGTGGGCACAGATCGGGCTGAGGATGATCGCCTGGGCGGAAGGCTCGACAATCGGTCCTCCGGCCGACATGGAATATCCTGTAGACCCGGTCGGGGTAGACAGGATGACGCCATCGCCGGAAAAGCGCGTGATCCTATCCCCTTCGCACCAGGCGTTGATCACGATACAATCCCCGTATCCGTGGAGAACGACGTCATTGAGGGCGTGATCCTGAAGGATGACCTCGCCGTTCCGCTGCAGATCCACATTTAACGTCATGCGGCGGCTGATCTGGTATTCTCCCCGGGCCGCCTTCACGATCAGCGGCAGGTCCGCAGGCTCCAGATTTGCCAGGAAGCCCTTGGTCCCCATGTTTACCCCCAGCAGGGGCACCGGAAGCTCGTGCAGCCCTCGGGCCACGGAAAGGATGGTACCGTCTCCGCCGATCACCACAAGCAGGGAACACTGTTCCCGCACCTGCGCCAGCGAGCGGATCTCCACGCCGTCTGGGATCACGTCATCGTCTCCATCGGCAAAAACCGGACAGATACAGGTCTCAAATCCCGCCTCTTCCAGCAATTGCTTTGCTTTCAGGCTGAGCTTCAGATCCAGATCCCGGTAGGGATTGGGACAAATCGCGATCATAAAAGCACCTCACAGGTTTTCGTGGGACGCGGCGACTACTGCGCTCACGTCGATATTTGGAGCATCGTACAAACCGTTCTTCAGGTGACAGATATATTCAATATTTCCTTCCGGTCCCTTGATCGGAGAGTAGTCCAGGCCCATCACGGTAAAACCGCTCTGTCTGGCAAATTCCAGAATTCCGAGAACGACCTGCTCGTGGACAGCCGGATCCCGGACAACGCCCTTTTTGCCCACTTCCTCCCGTCCGGCCTCAAACTGAGGCTTGATCAGGCAGATGTAATCCGCATCGGGCTTTAAAAGCGCCTTCACCGCGGGGATCACCAGGCGAATGGAAATAAAGGACACGTCCATGACCGCAAGGTCGATCGGTTCGGGGATCTGCTCCGGGCTCACATAACGCAGATTGGTCCTCTCCAGGTTGACGACCCGGTCATTCGTTCTGAGCTTCCAGGCCAGCTGACCATAGCCCACATCCACGGCATAGACCTTTGCTGCCCCATGCTGGAGCAGTACGTCGGTAAATCCTCCGGTGGAAGCGCCGCAGTCAATGCATACCTTTCCGGCCGGATCCACGGGAAATACCTTCAGCGCCTTGTCCAGCTTGAAGCCGCCCCGGCTCACAAAGGGGATCGCCTCCCCGCGGACTTCGATCCGGGCTTCGGGATCCACGGCGGTCCCGGGTTTATCCACCCGCTGGCCGTTGACAAAGACAAGGCCGCTCATGATCGTGGTTTTTGCCCGTTCCCGGCTTTCCGCATATCCCAGATCAAAGACCAGCTGATCCAGACGTTGCTTCTTCATTTTCCGCACAACTCCCCTGCGGCTCTGACGATGGCGGCCGCGTCGATCCCATGATCACGCATCAGTTCCTCCCGGCTGCCGTGGGCTACGATACCGTCTCCCAGGTTCAGCAGCCTTCCGCCCCTTACCGGGATCCTGCGCTCTACTGCCAGCGCAAGAATGGTCTCGCCCAGGCATCCGGCATGACAGGCTTCCTCCGCTGCCAGAAACCGCCCCGTCTTGCTTAACGACCGAAGGGTCTGCTGATAGGGCTGTTCCCCGATCCGGTTTACTTTTATGATCTCCGGGGAAATTCCCTTTTCCTCCAGCCGCTCCGCTGCCTCCATGACCTCGTTGACCATGGTTCCGTAGCAAAGGATCGTCAGATCGCGGCCCGGTTTTACCACGAGCTCATCGCCGTCGGCGCAGTCCTGATATCTGCCTTCTCCGCCCCGGGGATACCGGATCGCCACAGGACCTGCAGTATGAAATATGGCCTGATCAAGCATTTTGTCCAGTTCGGCGAAGCTGGCCGGGCAGAAGATCGTCATCCCGGGGACAGAACGGAGATAGTCCACGTCAAAGATGCCGTGGTGGGTCTCCCCATCGCTGCCGACCAAGCCAGCCCGGTCGACACAGAACACCGCATGAAGTCCCTGGAGCGCCACGTCATGGATCAGCATGTCATAGCCTCGCTGAAGGAAGCTGGAATATACGGCAAACACAGGGATCAGGCCCTGCTTTGCCATGCCCGCGACCATGGCGGTGGCATGCCCCTCTGCGATCCCGGCGTCTACAAAACGATCGGGAAAACGCTCCGCGAACTGATCCAGTCCGGTCCCGGAGGCCATGGCGGCAGTAACCGCGACGATCCCCGGCTCCTTCCCGGCCAGCTCGCACAGCTTCTGCCCGAATCGCTCGGAAAAGCACGGTCCGGAGGGCTTCAGTTCTCCGGTTTCCGGGTCAAAGGGTCCGACCCCGTGATACAGCTCGGGTCTGGCCTCGGCAAAATCGCAGCCCTTACCCTTTTGAGTCAGGATATGTACCAAGACCGGCTTCTGCTCATCCTTCGCCCAGCGCAGAACGGTCTCCAGTGTTTTTTCATCGTGGCCGTCTACCGGGCCGATATACTCCCAGCCCATGGCGGAAAAGACGTTTTCGGGAAGCAGACGGGACTTCAGCCATTCCTTCACCCGATGGGTAAAGCGATAAAATCCCGGCAGGTTCCGTATCGCATCCCGGTACCAGCGCTTGAAGCTGATATATCCCGGACGGATACGCATATGCTGCAGCATATTGGCCATTCCGCCAACATTCCGGTCGATGGACATGTTATTGTCGTTCAGAACTACGACCATCGGCTCCCCGCTGGCAGCGGCACCGGTCAAGCCCTCATAGGACAGGCCTCCGGTCAATGCGCCGTCGCCGATCAGAGCTACAACGTCGTAGTTTTCTTTTTTCAAGGTCCTGGCCTTGGCCATACCAAGCGCGACGGAAACGGAATTGGAGGCGTGGCCGGCGATAAACGCGTCGTCCACAGCCTCGTAGGGCTTGGGAAAGCCCGAGATACCCCCGTACTGCCGCAGGCGGTCAAAGCCCTCTCTGCGGCCTGTCACGAGCTTGTGGGTGTAGCATTGATGGCCCACGTCGAAGACAAGGCGATCCGTCGCCGTGTCATACACCCGGTGCAGAGCAACGCTCAGTTCCACAATCCCCAGATTGGAAGCCAGGTGGCCTCCGGTTTTGGACAGATGCTCCACCAGGAAGCTGCGGATCTCCGAACACAGCGGCTCAATCTCCTCCGCCGGCAGCTTCTTCACGTCTGCAGAACATCGAATTTTCTCCAATATTGCCAAAACATACCCCTATCCGGCAGTTTCTGCCTTAATTTCTACGCGAAACCATGGAATCGGCCAGGTCGCAGAGGAATTGGACATCCTCAAAGCGCTCCCGAAGGGCCGCTTTCCCGCATTCAGTCAGCCTGCGAACCATGTCTTCGCATTTCTCCTGACCGTAAACTGCCATATATGTATTCTTTTTCTCTTCCCGATCCGATCCGATCGGCTTGCCCAACTCCTCGGCAGTGCTGATCACGTCCAGCATATCGTCCCGGATCTGAAACGCCAGGCCAATGGCGGCAGCGAAGCGTGCCGCTGCATCCATGGCGCTTTCATCTCCTCCGGCCGCCGCAACGCCCATCTGACAGGCAGCGACCAGCAGGCTTCCGGTCTTCCGATGGTCGATCTCGGAGAGCTTTTCCTCATCCAGGTCCTGCCCTTCCCAGATCATATCCAGATACTGTCCGCCGCAGATCCCGTCCAGACCGGCGGCGCCGGCCAGGATCTCCGCACAATCGGCCCTGGCTTTGGCCGGCAGTCCGGAGCGCAGGATCGTCCCGAAGGCCTCCGCCTGCAGGCAGTCACCGGCCAGCGTGGCCGTGCATTCGCCGTAGACCACGTGATTGGTGGGCCTGCCGCGGCGCAGATCGTCGTTATCCATACAGGGCAGATCGTCATGGATCAGGCTGTAGGTGTGCAGCATCTCCACCGCGCAGGCAACCGGCAGCGCGGCGTCCATGTCTCCCCCGCAGATCCGGCAGAATTCCAGCACCAGCATGGGCCGGATCCTCTTACCGCCGGCCAGCAGGCTGTAGCGCATGGAATCCGCCAGACCCCGAAATGGGAATTCTTCCGCGTGAAAATACGCATCCAGCGCCTGATCGATCTTTTCCTTATAATCGTGCGCCGTCATTTCAGTCTTCTCCTTCGAAGCTCAGCTCCACAGGCTGGCGGTCCGGCCCTTTTTGCAGGCGAACCACCGTCTGTTCGGCCTCATCCAACATGGCGCTGCAGCGGGAAAGCAGCCCGGTCCCCTCTTCGAACAGCTTCAGCGATTCGCTGAGCGCCAGGTCAGACCGCTCCAGTTGCCGTATGATCTGCTCCAGGCGCTCCATGGCCTGTTCAAAACTCAATTCATTATCGCTCATTCTTATCTCCTTCGGCGGCTGCGGACGAAACCACTGTCCCGATCCTACCGTCAGATACTCTCAGCTCCAGGCGTTCTCCGATCGACACCTGATGCACGCTTTTGATCGTTTCCCCGCGATCGTTCACCGCTACCGCATACCCGCGGGAGAGAACGCGCAGCGGACTCATGGCATCCAGGGACGCCCCCAGCTTTATAAATCGCTGTTTATCGGAGGAAATACGCCTCTCCTCCGCCGCGGTCAGACGGTCCCGGATATGATCCAGGCGAAGCCGTCTGTCTCCGATCCCGGAAGTTGGATCCTGGAACACACGGCGATTTTTCAAACTGTCCAGACGCTGGGACAGGGTCTGAAGCCGCTTGCGCACAGCCTGGCGGGCACGGATATCATAGCCTTCCAGGCTTTCCCGGATCTCCCGCCAATCGGGTACGGCAAGCTCTGCCGCATTGGAGGGGGTCGAGGCCCTCAGATCCGCCACATAATCGGAAATCGTCACATCGGGCTCATGACCCACCGCGGAGATCACCGGGATGCGTGAGGCAAAAATCGCTCTTGCAACCCGCTCGTCATTGAACGCCCACAGATCCTCGATGGAGCCACCGCCCCGGCCCGTGATGATCAGGTCTGCCACGTCGAATTCATTGGCGTAGCGAATCGCGCCGACGATCTCCGGCGGCGCCTCCACTCCCTGGACCCGGACCGGCAGCAGGATCACCTTGGTCATAGGCCAGCGCTGACCCAGGATCCGGATCATATCATGCACAGCCGCTCCGGCGGAAGAGGTGATGATGGCGATGCGTTTCGGAAAGGCCGGGATCGGCTTTTTGTACTTCCGGTCAAACAGTCCCTCCGCCGCCAGCTTTTCTTTCAGCTGTTCAAAAGCCACCTGAAGGTCACCGATCCCCTGGGGGATCAGGGCGCTGCAGTTGAGCTGATAGGCGCCGCCCCGGGTATAGACCGAGATCCTTCCCGTCGCCGTGACCTTCATTCCGCTCTCCGGCCGGAACCGAAGTCTGGCGGCGCTGGAGCGGAACATCACGCAGCTCAGGCTGCTCTCCGCGTCCTTCAACGTGAAATAATGATGACCCGAGGGGTAGATCTTATAATTGGACAGCTCTCCGGAAACAGCCAGATCCAGAAGGTTTCGATCTCCTTCCAGGCTGTTTTTGATATAATCGTTCAGCTGAGATACGGAAAGAACCGGCGCTGCCATGGCTCATTCCTTCTCCGCTTCCTGCTCCGCGGGGAACTCGCCCCGCATGAAGCCGCCCAAAACACCGTTGACGAAGGCCACGGTATCTGGTTCGTCATAGCCCTTGTCCAGCTCCACCGCCTCATTGATGGCAGCGGCATTGGGGACCTCATCCATGTAAAGGATCTCGCAGATGGCGCAGCGCAGGATGGCAAGGGCGGTTCTGGAGATTCTTTCCACGCGCCAGCCCTTGGCATAGCGCTCAATGAACCCGTCGATCTCACTGCGGTTTTCGGCAGTCAGAACCGTCAGGCGTTTGATATACTCCATCTGCTTCGGATCCGGATACTCGGCAAAGAGCTCCTGTTCGGAAGCCAGGGACTTATAGTATTCCTCATCAAAAAAGCGCTCGAACAATTCGCCGGGCTCCAGATTGGCCGCGGCCGCGGCGAAGCTCAGCTGAATGGCGATCTCTCTGGCGGTACTTCTTTTCATGCTTTTTCTCCCGCTGCTGTCTTATTTTTCAAAAGCGATACCGGAAACGTGGACGTTGACCTGGGCCTTTTCCAGACCGGTGGCCACCTGTACGGCATTGATGACCTTTTCCTGGACCTGCCGCGCCACGGACACCACATTGCTGCCGTAGGACACGGTGATGATCACATCCACGATGATCTGATCCTCCGAAAACTGGACCTTGACGCCGCGGTTCAGGCTCTTGATCCCGATCAGTTCGGCGATCTCCGCGCCGGCGGTATTGGAAAGCCCCGCCACGCCCTCGACCTCCGCTATGGCATTGCGGACCATGCTGGAGATCACATCTTCGGAAATGTTAATATTGCCGTTTTCTTCCCGGCAAGTGATATAATTATCCCCCATAAGGAATCCCTCCACATAAAGATTCAGACTATTCTACCACGGAATCCCGGAAAAAGAAAGCACAAATCTATGAATTCCGTAAAAAGCGAAAATTCCGGCGCGGCGACTTTCCTATCGTCGCCGCGCCGGACCATTAAAGATTCAATTGCGTACTTCGATGATGTTTAGCTGAGAGGCCTGATATCCGGTTTCGCTGATAATGATATCGGTGATGCGCGCCACCGCTTCCTCGCTCAGTCCCTCGACCGGCGCCGGAACAGCAACGGTTACGCTGTCGTTTCCGATGTATACCACGCAGTCGCTGAAATCCTTGGCAAGCAGAAGATTTTCGATCTGCGCCTCCTTCATGGAACAGGTGGCCATGGCCGAGATCGCGTTCATGGCGCTGTCTATGGTCTCCTGCGATGCCGTTTCTGCGGTGGCCGCCGTCTGCAGCAGGGACAGTGCCTCATCCCTTGATACCTGCCGGGTCAGCCTCGCCTCGGCAAAATACGTGCCCGCGCTGGCCGGGACTCCCTCGTCAAGCCCGGCGTTTGCCCTGCTCATCATCTCATCCTCCATCAGCACCATATCCGCATCCGGCGTACCCCAGCGCTTGTTGTAGGACCAGTTGAGCGCAACGGCCGCGCAGACAAACAGCAGCACGGCAATCATGGTGATGTTTCGTTTCCTGTTCTTCATTTCCCTTTTCCTCCTTCAACAATATCCGCCATTTTCAGTATTTTGATCCGGTCGGAGCCAAAGCCTGTGTACGCCCCAACTGCCTGAAGGATCTCCAGGCTGACCTGTGGGTCATCCGCGCCGCTGCATACCACAACAACGCCGTGCTCGGACAGGATCACCCGGGCCTCCCCTACTCCCTGTGTACAGGACAGGACTGTCTGCAGGTCGGGATCCTCCGGTTCCGTTCTTCCGGCCGCTGCGGATCCCGGTTTCATCATCAGAATCGCCCCGAGCAGCAGAATCAGAAACGGATACTTCAGATTCTCCAGTCGTCCCAGGGCATTTTTCCAGCTACTCATCGTATTTCCATATCTGCCCTCCCGATGGGATCCCCAATTCGGCCTCCAGGATCCGTCTCAGATCCTCTTCTGATTCCGTACGACCGCTTACTGTCAGCTCAACGGATTCCGGTACCCAAAACCCCTCGGAGCTCCAACGAAGGCTGAACTGCGCATGGGTTACGGGGACCTCAAGTTCCCTGGCTTTGTCCAAAATATATGTCTCCAGCTCCTGGGCTATGACAAGTCTGTTCATCCGTTCTCTCATGGCCTCGCCGTCCAGTTCAATGGCGGCCTGCTCTTCCCTCAATCGACTCATCTCCCTTGCATAGACGTCATAATCCAATTGTTTTACGCCCCCCAGAGACACGAGGATCAGAACCGCCGAACACAGAACGGACATGATTTTCCTCACGCCGCCTTCCGGGATCAGCTCCAGGAGCACGGCGCAGAAAACCGCAATGACGCACAGTTCACGAACCGTTTCCACGCTCAGCCCGCCACCGTTCGAATCCCCGCCGCGATCGAGATGAGCAGCATCAGTCCGCAGCTTCCGAGGACGCCAAGCAGCATTGCCATCGCGCCGCCCATGTTTCCCAGGAACCGGGAGATCCGACCTTCAAGGATCTGCTCCGTTGCGGCGGAGGCCGCCCGGAAGAGCAGCATCTTGACCAGAAGGATCGCAAACGGTCCCAGGCAAAGGGCGCAGACGGCAATGAGCGCAAAAGCGCCCGCGGAATTTCGGATGATCGCGGCAGCCGACAGAACGACTCCCGCGGAATCGGACAGGATCCCGCCTACCACCGGTAGTGCGGTGGAAAGAACCGTTTTTGCCGTTTTGACGGCTGCCGCGTCCGTGCTTCCGGCGATCAGGCCCGAAAGGCTCAGATAGGCCGTAAACGCCATCGTAGCCAGGCTCATCAGCGTATTGGCAGTCCAGCGGATCACACGGCAAACCGCGCCCAGGATCGGTGCATCGGTCAGCGCAAGGCAGAGCGACAGCGCCGCGAAGGCTTGGATCAGGGGTACGATCAGAGTTTGGGACAGGTCGATAAGAGTATTCATACAGAAGCTCGCCGCCGCATACTTGACCGGTGCCGAGACAACAGCTCCCGAAGCCGCCGCGGCTGTGTAAATTGCAGGGATCGCCGCGAGAGAATAATCCGAGAGCTGCCGGATCGCCTCCAGGCTTTGCCGGAAGACGCCCTTCATATCCCCGAGGATCAGCACCGCCACAGCTCCCGTCCCCGCAATCGCCAGCATGCGTCGGCCCGTTTTCCCGTCACAGAAGCCCTCTCCCACCGCCATGATCAGCGCCAACGCCATCAGGCCCGTTAGCGTCGCCGCTTCCTCATGCAGGCGCTGCTTTACAGCGCTCAGCAGTTTTTCGATCAATCTCCGGATCGCGCCCTGGCTGTCATAGCTGCCGTCCAGGCTCAGATCTCCGCCGATCCATCTCTCATCCTCGCCAAGAGACGCCTCGACCCCGGCGACCTCCGGTACCGCCGCCTCCTGCGGGGCTCCGCTGGATGCAGTTGCCGGCGCAAGCACCAGCAGGATACCAAGAGCAAGAAACGCTTTCATATCAGATCCCCCAGGAGCTTCAGCACACTCATCACAATGGGCAGAGACACGGCCAGCGCACAAATACTTCCCGCCAGTTCCACAGCGCCGGCAAGAGCAGTTTGAGCGCTGTCCCGGCAAAGATCGGCGCTCAGCTTCGTCAGGATCGCGATCCCGGTACACCGCAGAAGCGGGCCTGTAAACTCTCCGAGCTTCGGGCTCAGCCGGTTCACCTGCTCCAGAAGATCCCGAAATCCGCTGAGACTCTTGCCTGCGGCAATGAGTACGCAGCAAAGCGTCACCGCTCCCAGAAGCAGTGTCATCTCCGGATTGCTCCTGCGATACAGCAGGCCAAGCACGGAAGCCAGCGCCGCTCCCGCTGCGATTTTCAGTATCATCTGCATCCTACAATCCGAACAGACTTTTGATCAGCGAAAACAGCTCGCTGATTTTCTGAACCACGATCATCAATACAACGACAAGGGCCGTTATCGTTGTCATCAGGGCCTGCTCGTCCCTCCCGGAGCGCTGCAGGAGAATATTCAAGACCGCCACCAGTATGCCGATGGCGGCCACCTTAAAAATCAGTTCAACGTCCATGTATTCTCCCGTAGATCACAGCAAGGCAAGAACGATCATCAAAGCGCCTCCCGCTCCCAGGCCGAAGGAAAGCCTGGTCCGGTTCGGCCATTGGTCCCGCATTTCCTGCGCGCTCTTTTTCAGGAGCTTTCCGCATTCCGCAATCGCCTCGGTCTGTCTCTGTCTGGAATAGCGGCCGAGGAACGCCCCCAGATTCCCCAGCGCGTATCGTTCTGTCCTGTTCAGCGGGACGGAGCATCGTTCGGCGGCTTCGCGCCATAAGCTGCGAAATTCGACGTCTCCCATGCGCCACAGGCTGTTTTCCAGCCTCACAAAAAAGTCCCTCGATTGTACCCCTCCGTTTTCGGACAGCATATGGATCAGTTCGGGAAGGGGCCGGTCTCCCGTATCCAGTTCGCAGGACAGACGCTCCAGGTCGGAAGCAAGCTGTGTCAGACATTCCATCCGTTTGCGTCCTGTTTCCACGGAAAGAAGCGCCCAGATCAGGCCCCCTGCCAGGACCAGCAACGCTCCCAGCAGCTTACTCATCCCAGGTCCTCTACCCAGTATCTCCGATTGCCGCCGCTTCCGCTGACGATCAGGAGCCTTTGAAAACAGCCTTCCTTCAGCAAGCGGCTGCAGGCCGGACGCCTCTCCAAATCTCCCCGATCCCGTGCATGTATGCTCGCCAGCAGCGTAATGCCGCAGCCGAAAAGCTGACGGACAGCGCCCGCATCCTCCTCTCCGCCGATCTCATCCATGGCGATCACCTGCGGATTCATGGCGCGCATCAGCTGCATGGCAGCCCGCGCCTTTGGCTGGCAGGAAAGCACATCTGTGCACGGGCCGAGATCAAATACGCCGCCTCCGAACAGCTCCATCCGTTCGTCCGCTACCCCGACGCGGATTCCCGACTGAGAAATCAGCCGTATCAATTCCCGCAGAGCTGTGGTTTTGCCTCCGCCCGGCGGAGCCAGGATCAGGGTGCTCTCAAGCCGACCGGATAACAGCTTTCCCTTCACGCCGTCCAGGATGCCGCGGCACTCTCTGGGGATTCGCAGGGACAGGGACGTTATATTTCGGAACGGCTCCCGGTTCTGATTTGCTCCCGAGGCCTGACCGCATACGCCGATCCGGACCCCATTCTTACAATAATACCCCTCTTCCAAAGCGCCGGCCGCCGCGTGGAGGGCCGCTCCCGTGGCTTTTTCCAGCAGGAGATACAGATCCTCCCGCCGGACCGGCGGGCCGCAGCTGCGCCTTTCAGACACGCCTGTGACGTAGCTGACAGGCTGTCCCAACCGTAAGCGAAGCTCCTCCACCTCCGGTCCGGCTTCCCGCCCCGCTTTTTCCCGCAGTCCGGTTGGAAGGAGCTCCAAAGCCGCCTTGGTTCCGTTCATAGCCTCAACTCCTCAGCAACAATCTATTCGGCCTGTCCGGATTTATTCTTGAATCTTCCTCCCTGCTGTGTTAAGATAGCTCAGTACAAAGAACCTGGAGGTTTTATTATGGAAACGAAAATCATGCTTGCTGCGGCTATTTTCTTCGGCGGCTGGCTCTGGTCATATCTTTTTATCCGTCAGCTTCTGTTTAACTTCCGTGTGGCCTATCCCCTCATTCGCAGTATGAACTCCCTTCGCGAGGATCTGATCGCCGTCGGCGCAAAACGCTATACCGGCATTTCCGTTGCTATCTGCCTGGTATTCTCTCTGGCCGTTCTGGCTGTGGTGATCCGTTTCTGCCCCGTCTATCTCATTGTCAGCTTTCTGGTAGGCGCGGTCAGCGCGATCGCGTTCCTCGTCGGACGTACCACCGTGGATAACCGGGACATGTTCGACAGCTTCTGCAATGCCTATTGCCGGTTTGTTCCCGACGATGAGCTGCGCAACGCCATGTACAACAAAAAAACGGGACTGGTCAAGTCCCGCTTAAAGGCGATGGGGATCGAAGGGAATTTTGTTCCTGTCTTCGATCCGAGAAAAGCCATGAAGAAAGATTCCAAAAACTGAGGCTTTACGCCTATCCGATCTGAACAGAATCCCCCGGACCGTCTCACACAAGCGGCCCGGGGGATTTCTTTATGCTTCCGGCCAGGGCGCCGGAACCCTTTTCTTTATCAGGAACGCTCTCTCCGCCAGAGCCGCCATCGGCGCATCGGAAAGAGAATCGGAGTAAAATTCTTCCACTGCTTCGTCGGGAAACAGCCCCCGGAACCGGCGCACCTTCTCCTCGTCATGGCAGTTGAGTCCCTGGATCTTTCCGGTATACGGATCCATCGGCGTTGCGATCAGACGAACGCCAAGGCGCTCCGCCATGGGACGCAGCAGAAACTCGGGCGAGGCGGAAATGATCAGGTCATCGTCCCGGCGCTGATCCAGATACCATGTCTCTATATTTCCTTCGTATTCCCGCCAGAAGGCTTCCACAGTATCCTCCACACTCTCCAGCCGGGGCAGGAAAGAGAACACCTTCTCCTTCAGGTCCTTAGTGTCCGCCTTTTTGAGCAGAACCAGGATCCCCATTAGGATCGTCTCCGGCAAGGCGCTGAGCACCGCCCGAGGATAATGGCGAAGGCAATACATGACAAAGCAGTAGGAGCTGTCCGGATAAAAGATGGTCTGATCAAAGTCATAGACATTCATTCCGTTACTCCAAATCATATCCCCGCAGGGCATTATAGAGAATAAACACCGAAACAGCGGCGTCCACCAGCACCGCGCCTGCAACCGGAAGCACTCCGGTCAGACCAAGGATCAGCAGCAGGGCCTTGCTGCCGCACCAGACCAGAAGATCAACCAGGGCGATTCTCTCCATCTGCTCGGAGATTCGCATCACCGCAGGCAGCATGTGAATCTCATCGTCCAGAATCGCCACGTCTGCTTCCGACGACGCTTCCCAGGTATCCAGGGCGTTGATCGCCACGCCGTAATCCGACTCCTTCATCATGGGCGCATCGTTGATGCCGTCTCCCACATAGCCCAGGAAGCCGCTGTCGGCCAGACCGCCTCTCACCGAACGGATATAGGACAGCTTATCGGCCGGACGCAGTTCGGCCCGGATCTTGTCAAAATTCATGGACTGTGCCAGCTGCCGGGAAACGGACTGTACATCTCCGGTGAGCATGATCAGGTCCTTGACGCCCATTGCCCTCAGGCTCTCAAGCGCGTCAAAGGCCCCGTCCCGGAGAGAATCCGAAAGCATGATGTAGCCCCAGTATCGGTTCTCCACAGCCACATGGATGGCAGCGCCGCTGCGAAGCGGCGTATCACACCAGACGTTATGCTCTTCCAGGTGGGCCGCATTGCCCACGTACACCATCCGTCCTTCGATAAAGGCGCTGATGCCGCGGCCGGGCGTCTCCTGCACATCCATCACGCCCTCGATCATCTCCGCCGGGAGCTTGGCGGCCCTGCGAAGGCACAGCGCGATGGGATGGCGGGAATGGCTCTCCGCCGCTGCTGCGACCTGCAGCAGCTGTTCTTCGCCGATCCCGGTGGCCGGAAATACCTCCGTCACCACATAACGCCCTTCGGTAATGGTCCCGGTTTTCCCGAAGATCATCACCTCGGTTTTCGCAAGCTTTTCCATACAGGCCTGACTCTTGAGCAGGATCCCCTGTCGGAGTGCGCTCAGGCAGGCGCCGAGATAGCCAAGATCCGATGCGATAACAAGGGAACTCGGCCCGGCAAGAAAGAGAACGATCAGCGCTCTGCGAAGCGCTTCCCGGATCTCCACGCCGCCCAGGGAGAGCAGCAGGACCATCAGGAAGCCGAAGCACGGCAGCGCGATCCGATAGATGCCGGCGATCCGATGGGAGAGTCTGGCTGTTTTTGTCTCCTGCTCGGCGGCGCCCACCACGGTACGCAGCAGCTTCGGAGCTGCGGAGTCCTCAAAGCTTCTTGTCACCCGGACCCGGAGCTTTCCGCTCAGATTCCGGTAGCCGGCCAGGACCTCATCCCCCACGGTTACGCTTTTCGGCAGGTCGTTTCCGGTCAGGGCAGAGGTATTCATTTCGCTCAAGCCTTCCATGATCACGCCGTCCAGAGCCAGAGCTTCCTGCACGTCCAGCAGAAGGATATCGCCGATCTCGACTGCCTCCGGAACAATACGCAGGATCTCCCCGTCCCGCTCCACATGGGCTTTTTCGGGCAGGCTGTCCCGAACCAGATCCACGGCCGCATCGCTGCGCGCCTTTGCGTAAGCCTGGGCATAGTACACGAACCGGTACAGAATAAGCCCGATGGTGGCGGCGACCGGTTCCCCAATGGCAAAGCCGAGGATCGCAGCCGCGATGATGACCAACTCTTCCAGGGGCAGATGGCCGTCGAAGGCGTCAAACAGGATCTGTCTGAGAACAGCGAAAGCCGCGCAGAGGGCGGAAAGCCCCAGGCCCATCGTTCTGGCCCATGCGGGTACCGGCAGCAGGAGAGCGATCACAAACAGCAAAACACCTGCGATCAGGATCCCCATATCCCGCAGATCGAGTTCCCGGGTATAATGCAGTTTTCCGTTTTTCCCGGCTGAAAACAGCTTCAGCTTCGGCAGCGAAGACAGATCCCAGCTGGTGGGGAGCTTCGCCTGTTTTCTTTTCGGACTATGCTTCGCCATATCTTCACTTCCGATTCTTATTGTAATGATTCAGGATCAGGCGTCCGGCGGCAAGGATCAGCAGGATCCCCAGAGTGCCGATCGCACTTCCGAGCAGATCCACCAGCACATCCGAAACGCGTCCGCTTCTCCCAGGAACAAAGGTCTGATGGTATTCATCCGTTGCCGCGTAAAGGAGGCACCAGCACAGGGCCAGCGGGGCCGCGGCTGTCAAACGACGTGTGCTGCGGCGCAGAAGCTCATCAAAAAACAGGACCTCACAAACTGCCAGACAGCAGTATTCAAACATGTGAGCCAGCTTTCGAAGCTGCATCTCTCCGTCGCCCGGGAACAGCGCAGGCAGGTTTCGCAGGATCCATTCCCCCAGCGGAGTGTTCAGGAAAAAGAGACTCTGCCTGGAGGAGTCTTCACCCCCATTGGACGAGAAGGCAAAAATGGCAATCATGACCGCAGCGCCGGCCGCCGCGAAAAGGAACAGCCGAAACCGTATCTGATTGTGGCCCCGATCTCTCATGCCGTATGCTCCGTCCTTCCTGACTGAGTTATTATACATTACCGGGTACGCCGAATGCAAGGAAAATCGACATGTTTTGTCCGGATCCGTTACACAGCGGATCGGCATTTGATTCTCCGGCCTATTGCAAATCCTTCCCTTTTGTTGTAGAATACAGACATTACTGGAAGGACGGCACACTGTATGGATCTGATTCTATCTAACTTGGTTCCCAATGCCTCGGCAGTTCCCGAAATGATAGACAGGGCTCTGGCTCTGCTTCTGACCCCGGGCGGTCTGATCGCCTGCGGCGCGGTCCTGCTGCTGATTGTGATTCTCGCAGTCAAAGGGATTCACGACGGGAATGAGTTTCGGAAGTGGAAAAAGCGTTTGGAAGAAAAAGGCTGGCCCGAACGGATCAAAAGCTCTCTGGCCGACGCCGAGTTTGTCTATAGCTATCGTCCCGGCAAGCGGACCCTTCGCTATATCAAGAAGCTCAACCCCGAGGCGGCAAAGCTCATCAGAAGCGGGACCGCCAAAAAATAAACCGTATGGAAAAGACCGGATCGACGGATCCGGTCTTTTCCTGTCTGAGAGCGCTCATCAAACGTCAAACATGAACCGTCGAATGAGTCGGTCTGTTTTTTCCTCTCCCAGAAGCTTCTTCATGCTGTCCACAGCAGCGCCGCCCTCGGCCAGAAGTCGGTCCACATAACGGCGGTTCCGTTCTCGCTTCTCCTCCGGATCACAGGCCGGCGCCTGTGCCAGCAAGCGGAGATACTCGTTCAGGTGCTCCTCCAGCATCTCTTCTCCCCGGGCCGCGAGCCCCTTCCCGCGTTTACCGATGCTGGGAGAAAGCCTCCAGGAATCATACCAGCGCGGCTTGGTCTCATAGGCAGGCAGGTCGGCATACTTCTCCTTCAAGGGGTCAAAGCTGCTCAGATCTCTTTCGGAAATACCGGTGTCGTACATTTCAAAGATACAGGTGTCGGTTCCCATGGCGTGGACCACGTCGAAATTGCAGAAGGACAAATCTCTTTCAACAGGTGTCAACACCACCGTCTCCATTTTCATCAGCCCGAACATGGCGCTCATGTCGATTGCAAACAAATTTCCGATCTCCCCGACCCGATAACACGCAAACTCGAATCGGTACATCCCTTTTTTCAGTTTCTTCAATTCCCCCATCTCCCGGGGAATCAGGGGGTATTCTTCCCGGATCCTGCGAAGAATCTCATCTCTCATTTGATTGTCTCCCTCCTGAATCTATACTCCGTATGTATCATGTTATTCATGTATTCCCACCCGCTCCAGAGTCAGCGGATCCATCCTGCCGTCAAAATATTTTTCCAAAACCCGATGGAACACGGAGTTCTCTTCGGAAACGAGGGCAAACAGCGTCATGCTGGACCGGAGCTTCATATCATCCGGCCAGCCGAAGACCTCCGAGGCATTATTTGTATCAAGTTCAAGCAGGACCGCGCTGATCTCCCGTAGGTTGTGCCCGAGGAAGGGGTCTTCCAGGATCGCGCGGGCTTCCTCCAGTCCCCGGACGCCATAGTACAGGGAGGTAGAGCTCATCCCCAGGCCCCGGAGCTGCGGGAAAATATACCACATCCAATGGCTGCGCTTCCGCCCTGCGCGGATCTCCGCCAGCGCCGCAGGATAGGACTGCTTCTGCGCCTGGACAAATCGGGACAAATCAAGCGTCGATTCCATGTTTTTCCTCCTGAGTTTTCCTTCTTTACGACTCTCAGCGATCCCGCAGCAACAGCGCAACGGATTCCACGTGCTTTGAGACAATGCCGTGAATAAAAATGTCGTTATCAATGCTGTTGCCACGACCATCCTTGTAAAGCCTATACTGTAGACCAGAGTCAAGCTAAATCATTTTTTAATTCATTTCTTCTCTGTCTGTTCTGTCTGTCGATTTTTCCGCGAACGTACAAAATAGATATAAACAAAGCAAAAATCCAAAATCGGCAACAGAACACATACTATGCTACTAATCACATTACCGGTAAGAAGATATACCGGAATAGAGATCGCATCTCCAACAAATTTGGCAATAAAAGCTGCGAGGTTCAATGGCTTCATCGGATAATCTTCTTTCAATATGTAGTAAAACCAAAACAGTTCTCCAATAAAAGTATTGAAATAGGAGAAGAAAAACATATATTCTTTTACTGCCACGAGATAAATCATTAAAGCTGTCATAACAGCCATTGCCGATAAGAAAATAAAAGTTTTCTTTCGATTGCTCTGAAAAGCATATTTTACGACAAGTACACATAATGCGATTTCAATGATTGTCCAGTATAAATATGCAATTGATACATAGTCAAACCCAAGTGTACCCTTTGAAATAAAACTAAAAAGAACAGCAAATTCAAAAGGAGCAATCATCAATTGAGTCATCGGAGAAAGAGCGAGATGTTGATATTTTATTGTTGAAATAAAACATAGTGTGTATGTTATTACCCAAAGAACACACATAAGTTCATCTAATAGTATTTGGTATGGTTCCATTTCATCTCACTCCTATTTTTTGTCATCAATACTACTGTCTCCACATGGCAGGTGCGCGGGAACATATCCACCGCTGTGACCCGCTGCAGAGAAAAGCCCAAGCCCTGGAAGTGAAGGATATCTCTGGCCAGCGTGGCCGGGTCGCAGGAAACATAGACCACTCGCTCCGGTGCCATGGAGGCTACCGCCTCCACCGCCTCCCGGCTCATCCCCTTCCTGGGCGGATCCACTACGACTACATCCGGTCGTTCTCCGCGTTCAGCCAGAGTTCTGGCTGCCTCATAAGCGTCGGCGCAGAGAAACTCCACGTTCTCCACACCGTTTCTCCGGGCATTTTCCCTGGCGTTGTCGACAGCCTGGGAAACGATCTCCGCGCCGATCACCCTTCGGGCACTCTGTGCCAGACACAGACTGATCGTTCCGGCCCCGCAGTACAGGTCGAACACCAGGTCCGGCTGTTCTTCCACGGCATATTCCACAGCCTTTCGATACAGCCGTTCAGCCTGGGGAGGATTGATCTGGAAAAAGGCCTGCGGTGCGATCTCGAAGGTCAGTCCGCAGAGGGTATCCAGGATGGTCGCCCTTCCCCACAGGGTATAAAAGTCCCCGGCAAGAACCGTATTGCCCTTCGTTTTGTTGATGTTCAGCACAATGCCCGTAAGCTCCGGGCAGGCCTCCCGAAGCATTTTCACAAGAAGCGCGGTTTTGTCCCCCAGTCCCCCGGCGCTGACCACGCAGCATATCGCGTCAGATCCTGAGCGGGCCTGGCGGCAGAACACGTGGCGGATCCGTCCCCTGCCGGTCTGTTCGTCATACGCCTCCACGCCAACGGAACTCATAAATCGGACCACGGTACGGGCGCAGCGGATGCTGAGCTGGCTTTGCAGGAGACAGTCCTCCACCGGAATGATCTGATGGCTGCGGGGGCGGAAGAAGCCGAAGCCCTCATTTCCCACCGCGAAGATCGCCTTGTTGCGGTATCGGTCTGTATCAAGGCTGGGCAGGATCTCCTCCGCCATGACGCTCTGTCGCCCGATATGCTTCAGGGCGGCATTGACCCGATCCAGCTTGAAGCGCAGCTCCTCCCGATAGCTCATGTGGCGGGTATCGCATCCGCCGCATCTGCCGTAATTGGGGCAGTCCGCAGGGATCCTCTCCGCGCTCTCCTTTCGACAGCGCAGCGCTTTGGCGTACACCGGTCCCGTCGCAGGCGCCTTCAGGATCAGCGCCTCCCAGCACTCTCCCGGAATGGTGCCCGGAACAAAAACGGCGCGCCCGCCTGTGTGGGCGATCCCAACGCCTTCCGAGCTGTAGCCCTCGATCTCAAGGTCCAATATTTGGTTTTTTCTGATTTCATTCACGTCCATGGCTGCATTTTAGCATAGGCGGCGCGCTGTTGCAATCGGGAACTTCGGACTGCGCCTGTTTCCCCAAACCGTGCGGGCGGAAATCGGAAAATATTTTTCTTGAATTTTCACCCCGGATAAGGTATAGTGTTAAGGTACGTGCCGGTGTGTTGGAATGGTAGACGAGGCGGACTCAAAATCCGTTGCCAGCGATGGCGTGTGGGTTCGAGTCCCACCACCGGCACCAAAAGGAAGAAAACCGTGAACCTGCTGCAGGCTCGCGGTTTTCTTCGTTTTTACCGCCGTTTCAAGGAAAACGCGGCGTCCAAATCTGAGCATGATGTTAAGCCATTGGGAGAAAAGCGTAAACTCTGAGAGCCAAAATTTCACACGATTTACTCACGAATACCTCACGATTTCATTCCGGATCCGATCGTAATTCCGTCCTGTTTCGGCGATTCTGATTGAACATAAGCTCCGCCCACACAGCCGCTGTTACCGCCAGGGCCGCGGAAGCCAAAGGCAAAGGTCCGGAAAGCATCGCGCAGCGACTATGCCAGAGTGCGAAAACGACGACCCCGATCAGCGCCGACATAGCGGCGAGATAGGCCCCGGGCTGTTGGTTGGTCTTCCTTACAACGCTCAGCAGCAGTCCCACACCGGCCAGCGCCGCAGCCAAAAGGAGCACTGCGGCCAGGATCCGCGCCGTTCTGCTCTGGGATTCGGTCAGCCGCTGCAGCTGCTGGTAATAGTTCTCTGCCGTGTCGATGATCTCCAGAGCATCCGGGTCCCTGGGCAGACGGTCCTTGACCCCCTTCTCCTCTCTCAGAATCCGAAGGCCCTGCTGAAGGCGCTCCAGCTCGTCGCTGTATCGGTCCAGCTCCGACAGGCTGCCGTTGAGCGCTTCGAGGTTGTTTTCCAGCATTTCGCGGCCCTCTTCCAATTCCCTGCGGCCCGCTTCCAGCTCGTTCTCCCCCTCGGTCAGCGCCTGATACGCTTCGGATAGCTGTCCCTTTCCCTCGTCGATCTGCGCCTTGCCCTCATGCAGCTGCGCATACCCGGCTTCCAGCGCCGCTTTTCCCTCCTCCAGCTGCTGCTTTCCTTCGGCCAGCTGCTGTTCGGCAGCGGCGGCCTGGGCGTATCCCTCGTCCAGGGCGGCTTTGCCCTCTGCCAGCTGCCGTTCCGCTTCGGCCAGCTGCTGTTCCGCCGCAGCAGCCTGGGCATATCCCTCATCCAGCGCGGCTTTCCCGGCCTCCAGCTCCTGCTGTGCAGCCGCGAGCTGCGCCTGAGCGTCCTCGTACTGCGCCAGAAGGCTGCTGATGCTCATTCCGCCGATTCCGCGCTCCAAGGCTGCCTGAGCGGCGCTGAGTTCCGCCTGAAGAACCATGGCCGCCACCAGATCTCCACTGGCAAGAGCGTCGTCGTATTGGGCCTGGAGCTCGTTGACCCTGCTCTGCAGGGCAAGTCCCGCGTAATACAGCGGGGCGACGGCGTCCATGACGGCACTGGCCTGGTTATACTGGGCAAGTCCTGCGTCGTATTGGGCCTGACCCTCCGCCAGCTGCTGCTGTCCTTCCTCGTACTGAGCCAGTCCCTCCTGATACGCCGCCATTCCGGCATCGTATTGGGCCTGACCCTCAGCCAGCTGCCGCTGACCCTCCTCGTATTGCGCCAGGCCCTCCTGATACGCCGCCAGACCCGCGTCATACTGCGCCTGGGCTTCTGCCAGTTGGGAAGCCCCGTCATAATACTGCGCCTGGGCGGCCTCCAGACGGGCTGCTCCTTCGTTGTACTCAGCCAGTCCGCTGTCGTACTGCGCCTTAAACTCGTTGTAGGTCTGTTCCCCTTCCGCCAATTGCTGCTGCCCGATCTCATCGGTCACCAGCTGCTCGGCAAAGTCAAATTTCAGCTCGTCCAGCCCCGTTCCGCGGCGCTCCAGCTCCTCCGCCAGCTCGCGCAGCCGGCCGGTCCTATCAAGCAGATCGGCGACCCGCCGGTCCGATTCTTCCCGCAGCTCGGCCGCCTCCCGGACCGCCAGAGGCGCTGACACAAACGCGAACAGCATAGCGCCGGCCAGGAAGGCTCCCGCGAAGCGGAGCTTGTTTCTCGACAGAAATCCAAGCACAGCAGAATGTCCGGCCCGCAGCGTCGTGGCGGAAACAAAGTGGTCCCCCAGCAGCAAAACCTGAGGCAGTGCAAACAGGATCAGGATCAGCGAGATGCTGGTGCCGGTTCCCACATAGTAACCCATGCCCGCGATGATGCACTGAGATACGCCGAATCCGATGAGCAGTCCCGAGCAGACCATCATAAGTCCGGAGGTGATCACCGTGGGAAAGGCCAGATTCAGCGTCTCGATCATCGCCTCCCGACGGTCCATCGTCTCCCGGAACTCCCGGTATCGAGAGGAGACGACGATGGCATAGTCGATATTCGCGCCCATCTGGATCGCGCTGACGATCAGATAGCAGAGGAAGAATACATAGTCTCCCCGCAATGCGGCTATGGCAAAATTCATCCAGATACTGCCCTGAATGACCAGGATCAGCAGCAGAGGCATCCCGAAGGAGCGGAAGGTGAAGAACAGGATCAGCATGACCAGCACAAGGCTCATCATTCCCACGACCACATTGTCGGAAGCGAACGAATCCCGGAAGCCCAGAGCGCTGACGCTGTTGCCGGTCAACACCACATCCCCGTCATAATATCGCTCGCCGATTCGGTGTATCTGATCCAGGAAGGCAAAGGTCTCGTCGGACTGCACCGGCAGATACAGGTCCAGCAGGATCCGGCTGTGGTTCTCGCTCTGCAGCTGATCCCGCACCATCTCCAGCTGGCCGTAGAGATCTCTGACCATCGCGGCCTGATCCTCCGGCAATTCAACGTCCCCCGCCTCCAGCCGTTCGTGGAGGAACAGGAAGAGGTCCAGAAGGGCCACGCGGTACGCGTCCATATCCTCTGTGACAGTGCGGTGATCCCCCTGCTCGGCGGCGTAATAAGCGAAGAGCGCCCGTGCAGCCGTCTCGTCCACGCCGGCTATTCTCATGAAGGAATATACGTTCACTTCGTCGCCGAGATTCACGCCGTCCATAACGGAGATATTCGTCAGGCCCGTAACGCTTCTGACCTCCGGACAGGTCTCCAGTTCCCGGAGGAAGGCCTGTTCCGAGGAATAGTCCCCCTTGGGAACCAGTACCGCCACCGGGTTGCTGCTGCCAAAGGACTCCGAGATCTCGGCCTGAGCAGCCTCCATCTCGGTCTGACGGAAGGCGGGGACCATGTCCAGGCTGTAAGCATAGCGGGTATGGCCGAAAACGAGATACGCGCCGATTACCAGCAGCACAAACAGCACCGGGACGACGTGCCGTGTGGCGTAAGCCAGCTTTCCGACTGCGGAGATTTTGGGGACGAAGCGCTTGTGCCGGGTCTTATCCATAGCCTTGCCGAACAGCATCAGCAGGCAGGGCATAAAGAGGAACACCGTCAGCAGGCTGCAGACGATGGACTTGATGAGCGTCAGGCCCATATCCGCACCGAGCCGGAACTTCATCAGGGTCATGGCGGTAAGCCCGGCAATAGTGGTCAGGCTGCTGGCTGAGATCTCGGGGATAGAGGCCGCCAAGGCCTTAACCACCGCGTCATAGATCTCCAGCCGCTCATGCTCCTCTTTGTAGCGATTGCAGAAAATGATCGCATAGTCCACGGACAGGGCCAGCTGCAATACGATGCCCACGGAGTTCGACACAAAGGATATGGTGCCAAGCAGAAAATGGGTGCCGATATTGATGACCGCCGCGGCCATAAAGGTGAAGACCATCACGGGGATCTCGGCATAGGTGCTGGACGTAAAAACCAGCACGGCCAGCACAACGATCACCACGAAAATCAATACCACCAGCATCTGCTCGGCAATCAGGCGCGAAAGGCTGAATCCTACTTCGCTGTAGATGGTGGTATCCTCATCCCGCAGCAGCGCTTTGATCGCATCCAGGGCGCTCTCGCTGATCGGAGAGTCTGCCGTATCGGTAAAGGTCACGTCGATCAGCGCTTTGTCGTCCCGATAGTGCTGTCTGGTTTCAGAAAACTGAGTCAGGGCAACACCCTCAAGACCGGATATTTCATCGGCATAGGCCTGCGCCCGATCGGCGGAGATGTCCCGGATCATCACCTGGGCTGTGGCGTAGGTGATGAATTCCTCTTCCATGATGGTCAGTCCCTGCCGGGCCTCCGCATCCTCGGGCAGATAGAACGTGATATCATTTTCTACCTTTACCCAGCCGGAGGCGATCACAGAGAAGATCAGCGCTGCTGCAAACAGCTCAAGGATCCAGTTTCTGTGATCTACGATAAAGCGGGCAAGCCTGGTCATGAACGTTTCATCCTGGGTTTTCATACTCTCATTTCACCAATTTACTAAATATCCCGGGTTCTTCCCGACTGTGTTTTCCTCAGCTCCGGGATTCCAGATAGTCAACCAGGTCCCGGATCGTGACGATACCGTTCAGATCGCTGGTTTCAATGGTCAGATCGAATTCGTCCTCGATCTGGCCGGCCATGGTCATAATGTCCAGAGAATTCATTGCCAGGTCGTCGATAAACCGGGTTTCTGGCGTCAGACCTCCCTCGGGCTCGTCCACATAATCCAGAATGATTTCGCAGATTTTCTCGTACATTGCTTCTCTCCCTTTCTCTCTGCCGGCCCCGGCTTATTTCCGGTCGGAGCTGAGCAGATATCGCTTGATTTTCATGGTCGTCGTCTTTTCAAACGGTACGTCTCTGATTTTGATCCGCTTCACGGCTTTGTAGGACGGCATCCCCGCATTCCACTGCCTCAGGTCCTCCTCCAGACGTTCTCTGGCGTCGGGCCAGTTCTGTTCATCCAGGAAGAACTCTCCCGTGATCACCCGCTCCTCTTCATAAACCGCGACCTCACAGACATACTCCAGCCGACGCAGCTTTTCCTCCAGCTCCTCCGGGGAGACGTTCTCTCCGTTGGACAGGATGATGAGATTCTTCTTTCTGCCGGTGATATAGAGAAAGCCGTCCCCATCCAGATATCCGTAGTCTCCGGTTCTGAACCACTCCCCGTCAAAGGCCGCGGCGGTAGCCTCCGGGTCCTTATAGTAACCCAGCATCACGTTTGAACCGGCGACCAGGATCTCCCCAACGCCCCGCTCATCCGGATCCTCGATCCGGATCCGGTTGCAGGGCAGGGGTTTTCCCACGCTGCCGAAACGAAAATCCCGATTTCGGTTGACCGCCACCACCGGGGAGCACTCCGTGATCCCATAACCGTTGATCACAGTCAGACCGAGATCATACAGTCCCTTCTGGATCTGCGGATCCAGGGCCGCGCCGCCGCAGATCACCGTATCCAGCTCGCCGCCAAAACTCTCCCGTATCGTCCGAAAGAGGGTTCTGCGCAGGTCTATACCGAGTGCCATCAGCGCCCGGCTCCAGGCAAGGGTACGCCGCAGCTGCTTTTCCCTCCCCTGTTTCCTGGCCGCGTTCCACACGCTGTTGTAGAGCATTTCCGCCATCAGCGGGACGGCGGAGATGTTCTGCGGCCGATTTCGGTTCAGATCCTTCACGATCCGTTTCAAGTCGGGGCTGATATGGGCGTCAACGGTGTACAGGAACACGGCGAACATGGCCGACGCCCAGGAAAAGCAATGATTCAGAGGGAGGAAAATCTGGGTATTGCGCGCAGTCACGCAGCGGCAGGTGGCCGCCGCGTCGCTGGCCAGATTTTTATGGCTGAGCATCACGCCCTTGCTCTTTCCCGAGGTTCCAGAGGTATAGACGATACAGGCCAGCGTGTCGGGCCGGATCTGAACTTGTTCAAAAGAACGGTCGCCGTCCCGGATCAGCTCCTGTCCGGCCTCCACACAGGATTCGAAGTCTTCCAGATTGATATATTCGATCTGTCCCAGATCATCCCGAGCACGGAACGCCTCCGCCCGTGCCTTATATTTTCCGGAAGTGATCAGCGCCGTACAGTCGCAGCGACACAGCAGTTCTGCCAGTTCCTCCTCCGGCAAGTCCCGATCCAGGGGTACCGCCACGTTCCCGGAATTTAAAACGGCGAAGTAGCTCAGGCACCATTCGGTGGAGTTCTCCCCAAGAATCGCGATATGCGCTCCCGAGAGCCCGCGATGCAGCAAAAAGGTTCCGAAGGCTTCGATCTTTTGAGAAGCCTCCAGGAAGCTCACGGGCACGTCGTTCTTTTTCCCGGTGTAGAAGACCGTGCGCTGCCCTCCGGCGCTTTTGCCGTAGTCGATCAGGTCCCGCAGGGTATGGATATCTGCGATCTCGTAATAAGGGTACGGCCCGTTTTTCATATCCCCGCCTCATTCCGTCATGATAAAAAGCTCTGTGCCCGGTTCCCCCGTCTATGGCCGAAACGCCGTTCCGATACACGATTCATTATAGAAATCGCCGGTATCAATGTCAATAAAGGCTTTCCATTTTGCCGATGAAAAACGGGCCCCGGGACTGCTGCGCAGTCGGGACCCGCTTCCGGTTCCATGCTTCGGATCAGGAATCTCTGGCCGTTTTCATCTCAAAGACAGTATCGGCGATATTCATGGTGGAATCCCGGTGCGAGACCAGGACGATCGTCTTATCCCGGGAGGATTCCCGCAGGGACCGAAGGATGATCCCTTCGTTCAGGGAATCCAGATTGGACGTGGGCTCATCCAGCAGCATCAGCGGCGCGTCATGCAGAAAGGCCCTGGCCAGGCCGATTCTCTGCCGTTCCCCGCCGGAAAGCGTGTCCCCCATCTCGCCCACCGGTGTGTCGTAGCCCCGGGGCAGGCTTTGAATAAACTCATGGATCGACGCTTTCCTTGCTGCGGGTTCGATCTCCTCTCTGCCCGCGTCAAGTTTACCGATCGCAATGTTGGCGGCTATGCTGTCATGGAACAGCGTCGTCTCCTGTGTAACATAACACTGGGTTTCGCAGATATCCTGTCCTTCAATTATAGATTGATTTGATTGATGTGGTAAGAAGCACTTACAACGGGCTTTGGACCCAAAACATAAAGAAAAATGGAGGAAGCAATCAATTTGATCACTTTCTCCATTTTGGTGGGGGAAGGTGGATTCGAACCACCGAAGGCATTGCCAGCAGATTTACAGTCTGTCCCCTTTGGCCACTCGGGAATTCCCCCATATTCTCTTTTCCGCTCAGTATTGGAGCTGGTGGACGGACTCGAACCCCCGACCTGCTGATTACAAATCAGCTGCTCTACCGACTGAGCTACACCAGCATTTCCACCGGCCTGAGTATAATAGCAAATTCCCGTCGGTTTGTCAACATCTTTTTTGCAATTTCCATGCTGCGAAAAAAGCGAGGAAAATAGTCCCGGGAATTGAAAGACGCCGGTAATTATGGTACAATATCCGACGAATTATGACAATCGCATTGGGAGAACCTATGAAGACAAGAAATAAAATATCTCCGGCGGCTCTGCTTATTGGCCTGCTGCTTGTCCTTGCCGGCGTCGTTCTTCTCCTCGTCCGGCTGCTCCGCCCGGAGCCTGTGGATCCCCACGCCGGACAGGTTTATATCAACGACGGCTTTGGGATGGTTTGGATGACGCCTCTGGAGGGAGTCCCGGTCAACGATCTGAAACAGGAAGATTTTCTTCAGATCAACGGCGAGCCGGTATATCGTGGAGAGGATTATACCGTTCTCAAAGGGATCGATGTTTCCGAGCACCAGCACGAGGTCGACTGGACTCTGGCCTCCGAAACCCTCGACTTTGCCATGATCCGTCTGGGTTATCGGGGATATACCGAGGGCGGGCTCTTTGTGGATCCCTTTTTTGAGCAGAATCTGACCCGGGCGCACAGAGCCGGGCTTGACGTGGGGATCTACTTCTTCTCCCAGGCTGTCAATATGCAGGAGGCCATGGAGGAAGCCGAGTTTGTCCTTGAACATCTGAATGGCGCACAGCTTGAGCTTCCCATTGTATTCGACTGGGAAAAGATCGACGAAGCCGGCGTACGTACCTCCGGGCTGCCTCAAGAGACGCTGAACGACTGCGCTGTCGCCTTCTGCGAGACGATCCGCCGCGCCGGGTATCGGCCCTGCGTCTATTTTAACCGGTACCTGGGTTATTATGGCTTCGATCTCTCGCGCCTGACCGACTATGAGTTCTGGGTGGCGGTACCTGGAGACTATCCCGATTTCTACTACGGGTTTCAATATTGGCAATACAGCTTCGATTCTCAGGTCCCCGGTGTGGAAGGTCCCACCGATCTGAATCTGTTGTTCATCCCCGTACCCAAGGCCGAGGGAGAAGAGTCCTCCTGACAGAGGTTCGGCAGAGCCTCTTCCCTTTCATTTCAATAAATTCCCTTTTTATGGGTGTATATCCTTCTTCGTTTCGCAAAAGATAAGTGCGGGCAAGTCCCAAATCGAAGAAACGAAGGAGATGGAACCTATGTCTACCAATTCCAGCAATCATCTCGTGAACCCCGCCGCCCGTGAGGCGATGGACAAGTTCAAAATGGAAGCCGCTTCCGAAATCGGCGTCGCTCTGAAGCAGGGCTACAACGGCGATCTGACCAGCCGTCAGGCCGGCTCTGTGGGCGGCCAGATGGTCAAGAAGATGATCGAGTCCTACGAGAACGGCATGAAGTAAGCCCGGAAGGGCAAAAAAGATCGCAGGAGAGCCTCTGCTCCCCTGCGGTTTTTCTATCGGCGGCCCGGCAGGAAATATTTGTTCCTTGTGAAAGTGATCCCTTTGCTCTATCCTTTTGGCGAGGTGATCCATTTGAAAACGATTCGGAACGTCATAGAGCGCATGCTCGGAATGAAAGAGCTGTCCTGGCATGTGTTTCTGCGCTGCCTTCAGCTGTGCGTCTTTCTTCTGTTCTGTTCCTGGATGCTCTTTTTGGACTGCGCCGGGGATTATCCGGGACATTTCGAGCAGTACATACAGGCCGTCTCCCTGTACGAGACCGGCCAGATCGTGCTTCTTATCGGGGCTATTCTTCCGGTGTGTCTGGAAGATCTTCCCGGCTGAAGGACAGGAACTCTTCCTTCGTCATGATGGCATTGAGCACGTCCAGCAGCGCGTCGGAGCTCAGATGCTCCGGCAGATCCAGCTTTCGGATCAGCTGCTGTCTGCGCGTCTTGCTTCCGTCCTTCCCCAGCAGACCGCAGGCATACAGATCCGCCTTGCGGATCGGCTCGCCGGATTTCCCTGCTTCCTCTTCGTCCAAAAAGCAGGCACCGGCCCTGCGCAGGGCGTCCAGAAGGACCTGGGGCCGCATTCCCTCAACCCCCAGCTTTCCCTCTTTGGAGGGCGAGGCTTTTCTTCGCTCCTTCCCCCTGAGGTCCGGCACGTAGGCGTGCTTTACCAGACGTGGATCCACACAGCCCTTGATGAAATTTCGGATCACAAAACCGGCGCCATCGGGATCGGTGAGAACGATCAGCCCGCGGGTCTCGGCCAGAGTCCGCAGAAGCCTCTGCTTCTGTCGGTCATTGAAGATCCCGAAGCCCCCTGTCTCGATAATGACAGCGTCCACGACCTGGCTCAGGGCGTTTTTATCGTAACGGCCCTCCACGATGACGACTTCCTTAAGTCTGTGCATAGGCTTCCCCCGCAGCGATCCTGCTGACCGCTTCGATGAGCATCTCCCGGTCATCGCTTCCGGTCTTGGCCCGATACTCCGCGTCCACACAGATCAGCACATCCTGCCGCAGCTGCTCCAGCGTGTAGCCCTGAGCCGCCTGATACAGCTTTCTGGCGGGATAATCGCTGTGCCACTTGAAAAACTCCATGATCTTCTGCACGCCCTGCCCCCGATCCATGAGGATCCGCGCGGTATACAGACGCCGTATCTGGCCGGACAGCAGCGCAAGCAGCGTCAGGGGTTCGTTTTTCTTGTCTGAAAGGAGATCGGACAGCACGCCCATCGCGCTGTCGAATTTCCGATGGGCAATGTAATCCGTCATCACGAACACATCGGCCTCCGGGATATGGGACGCCACACTGTCTACATCCTGCACCGTGACCTTCGGCCCCTTGGCGTAGGCTGCGATCTTCTCGATCTCGGGCAGAAGCCGGCTCATCAGCTCCCCGCTGACAAAAAGGAGATGCTGGGCCGCCTCCAGCTCGACGCTCTTCCCCGCGTCCGTAAAGTGGTTGATCACCCAGGTGGTCAGCTTGTCCCTGGGCTGAACGGCGAATTTGATCTCTGTCGCCAGTTCCCGCAATTCCTTGGTCAGCTTCAGCCTGCCGTCAGGTTCCGTCGTGGTGTTCAGAACGATGGCCACCGTGCAGTAATCCGGGATATCGCGGACCGCCGCCAGGAACGCTTCCGCCTCTCCCATGCTGTTGATCGCCAGGTCCCGCAGCTCCACAAAGCTCCGTTCCGTGAGAAAAGGCATGGCGTCCACCGCATTCTGCAGATCCACAGGATCCACGTCTGGTCCGTTAAAGCGGCGGAAGCTGAAGCTGTCCTCCCCTTCCGGCAGGCAGATGCTTTTCAGACGGTTCAGAAATGCCTCGCGAAGATAGTCCTCCGGACCCCAAAGCAGATACAGGCGCTCCGGGCCCAGCTGCTTGAGCCTCCGGACTCCATCGCTGTATCCCAGGGCAGGCTCCGCTTTGGATCTGCCGCTGCCTGTTTTCTTTGCCATAGTCTCACCCCAGACGTATCTCCACCGTACCGTTCAGATCGGTGCGAAAAATATCATATCCGTATGCCTCCAGCCGATCCAGGACCTCCTGTGTCGGATGGCCGAAGGTATTATACCCCGTGCTGATCACTGCGGTATCTGCTCCGATGCTTCCCAGAAGCTCTCCGGAAGAGGAATACCGTGAGCCGTGATGGCCCACGATCAGCAGTTCCAGATCTCTCAGATCGTAGTTTTCGATGAGCTCCCGTTCCACGCTTTTCGGCGCATCGCCGGTAAAGAGCATATCGTAGTCTCCCACGGAGATAACGCCGGTCAGACAGCGTTCGTTCACGTCCCCCAGATCCGGAGGGGCGAACAAGCTTGCCTCGATGCGGCCCCAGCGGAACACTTCGTCCTGGTCCAGGTACGTGACCGGCACAGCGTGGGCGTCAGCCGCGTTCAGGATCTCTTCCAGCATGTGATCCTCATCCGGCGTATCCCGGGGGATCAGAATGCTCCCGACGTCCGCGTATTCCAGCAGCATGGGCACGCCGTTGCAGTGATCGGCGTGCAGATGCGTCAGGATCAGTGCATCGATCTTCATCCTGCCTCGGGAAAGCAGGTAGGCGCCGGCCCGCTCGCCGGCATTGTCCAGGCTGTAGATCCCGCCGCAATCCACCATGACCGTATCCTCGCCTGCCATCACCGCAAGGCATTGTCCCTGCCCCACGTCCACGGCGGCAAATACGCCCTGTGCATCCCGGTATTCCCGGGCAACGACTGCATTGGTCAGCAGCAGCGAGAGCATGGTGGCCGTCACGCAGATCAGGATCTTCAGAGACGGCCGGATCCGGCCAAACAGCAGGATCGCCAGAAAGAGATAGCAGAAGATCAGCCAGGCCGGCCCCACGGGTCCGTCCGTATAGGTTTCCGCCATTGGAATGCTCGAGATCAGCTTTGCCACCAGGAACAGATACCGCACCAGCCAGGAGGCCAGCCAAGCCAGCCCTTTCCCGACGACGGGAAGGATCGCTCCCACGGCGCAGCTGGCCGCCGACAGGCAGAAAATGGCGGACACGGACCAGAGACAAAGGAAATTGCTCACCGGAGCCAGCACGGAAACCGTTCCAAAGTGGAGAGCCATCAGAGGGACGGTAAACACCAGGACGCCCAGGGAGCTGGAGAAGACCCCGATCCCGGTGCGGATCGGTCCGGACAGAAGTCCGTCCGGCAAGCGAAGGCTGAGCGCTTCATCCAGTCTCTGAGAAAGGCACATGATCCCGGCCATGGCTCCGAACGAAAGCTGAAGGCTGACGCTGGCGACCGCATAGGGATTCCACAGCAGGATCAGGCCCAACGCCGCAGCCAGAGAGGTCACCGGATCGTTCTCCCGACGGAAGACGGGCGCCAGAAGCAGCATCGTCTGCATCACCCCGGCCCGTACCGCGGAAGGCCCGGCCCCGGTCATCAGAACAAACAGCCAGACCAGGGCGATACACAGCAGGCTGCTGATCCGGTTTTTCCCGAGCAGAAGCTGCAGCAGCGAGACCAGGAAGGCCACGTGCATCCCGGACACGGCGACAATATGCGTCAGGCCTGCTCTCCTGAGGCTATGGTACAGCCCGACCTCTTCATACAGGTCCCTCCGGTCTCCCATCAGAAGGGATTTGACAAAGGGCGCGGTATCCGCGGGAAAAAGCTCCTGAACCAGCTCCGTCACCCGATGGGCCAGTCTTGCCGGCAGGGTCCCCAGATCGAAAGCACCCCGGCTCGGCTGCAGTTCAGACTTCCCATAGGCTCTCAGATAGATCCCCTTGGCGAGATCCGCATCATAGCGGTCACCGTAACGCTCGTCGGCCAGGCTGAGCTTTGCCTGACAGCGCACAGAATCGCCGGGAGCCAAGGCGGCCGCGGCAGGATCCTCTGTGGTCAGCCGGATCGATACCGCGGGTAAGCCCTCCCCTTCCAGACGCAGCTGCAGACTGGTATAGTCGTCGTATACCGCCGGGTATGCCAGCACCTTGCCGGAAACCTCAAGGGTCTCACCCGCAAGCGGCCGCACGCGCTCCAGCGTCAGCAGGCCATGGACAGCATACCAGCCAAAGCCAAAGGCGATCGCCAGGATCGAAAGCACCGCAGGGCGCAGCCATTTGCGCTTCATCCGGGCCAGCGCGATTCCAAGGACGAGGAACGCCGCCGACAGGTAAGGCAGCCAGGCAAACGGGAGCAGAAAGCAGGCCAGAGCCACCGCCGCCGCGTAGGAAAAGGCCAGGATCGCCAGAACGGGCACGGGATCGCTCTCCCTTCAAATCAGCCGCAGAGGCGCTGGGCTCTCTGCGGCTGTTTGGATAATATGCTCAGATGATTTTCTCGGACAGCTTCCGGCCGCCGATCAGATGGAAATGCAGGTGCATCACGGACTGACCGCCGTCTTCTCCGCAGTTGTTGATCACGCGGAAGCCGGACTCCAGGCCCTCGGAGCGGGCGATCTTCGCCACCGCTTCGAAGCACTTTGCGGCGACAGCGGAATTATCGCCGTTCAGCTCCAGGGCGCAGGAAATATGCTCTTTGGGCACTACCAGCACATGAACCGGCGCCTGGGGATTGATGTCCCGGAAGGCGAAGACGCTCCCGTCCTCGTAGACCTTGGCGCTGGGGATCTGGCCGTCAATGATTTTGCAGAACAGGCAGTTGGGATCTTTCATGGGTAAACCTCCTTATACCCGGGCGGAGACGATACCCTCCACCGCGTTCAGAGCCTCCTGGAGCTTGGACACGTCGTTGCCGCCGCCCATGGCGGAATCGGGCTTGCCGCCGCCTTTGCCGCCGGCGATGGCGGTAATGGCGCGGATGATGTCTCCCGCCTTCACTCCCTTAGTCACGGCTTCCTTGCCGCAAACGCACTGGAAGGTGATCTTCTCACCGTTGATCGCGGCGATGACGGCCACCACGGAGGCGTCCTTGTCGCGCAGCGCGTCGCCCAGCTTCCGCAGAGCGTTGGCGTCGCCCTCCACCTTGGCCGTAACGACCTTCAAACCGCCCACCTCTTTGGCGCCGCGGATCATGGCTTCGGCGCCGCCGGCGGACTCTTTGTCCTTATACTGCTGAATGAGCCGCCTGGCTTCCTTCAGCTCATTGGCCTGCTGCTCCACCTTGCCGAGCACGTCCGCGGGATTGGCCTTGAAGATGGCCGCCACGGAGTTGAGAGACTCGATCTCCTGCCGCAGGGTCTCCAGGGTCCTCAGACCGGTGGTAGCCTCGATGCGGCGCACGCCGGAGGCCACGGAGCCCTCGGAGCTGATGTGGAACGCGCCGGCCTTGGCGGTGCTGTCCAGGTGCGTTCCGCCGCACAGCTCCACGCTGTAGCCGCCCATGTTCACCACGCGGACCACATCGCCGTACTTCTCGCCGAACAGTGCGGTAGCGCCCTGCTTTCTGGCCTCTTCAATGGGCATCTCCTTGGTGTCCACGGTATAACCGGTGAGGATAGCGTCGTTGACCATGCTCTCCACCTGACGAAGCTGCTCGGGAGTCACCGCGGAAAAATGAGTGAAGTCAAAGCGCAGGAAGTCGGGCTCCACCAGAGAGCCGGCCTGATGCACATGCTCGCCCAGCACGTCCCGCAGGGCGCGCTGCAGCAGATGGGTGGCGCTGTGCGCTCTGGCAATGGCGGCGCGGCGGACGGGATCATAGGCCGCCACAACGCTGTCGCCCAGCTTCAGCGTACCGGAAGTCAGGACGCCGGTGTGCATGAACTTGCCGCCCTTGTTCTTCTGTACGTCGCTGACGGTAAACACCGCCTCGCCCGCGGTGATGCTGCCATGGTCACCCACCTGGCCGCCCATCTCCGCGTAGAGAGTGGTCTGATCCAGAACAACGATGGCCTCGGTCCCGGCGGGGATCTCTTCCCGGAACTCACCGTCGGCCACGATGGCCAGGACCTTCGCCTCGGTCTCCCGGCGGTCATAACCCAGGAATCTGGTCTCGGGCATCTCCTTGCCGAACTCGATGCCGGCCCAGCCCAGATCGCCCAGCGCCTCCCGGGCCTTTCTGGCGCGGATGCGCTGCTCCTCCATAAGCTGCTTGAAAGCGGCCTCGTCCACGCTCATCCCCTCGTCGGCGCACATCTCGATAGTCAGGTCGATGGGGAAGCCGTAGGTATCGTAGAGCTTGAAGGCGTCCGCGCCGGAGAAGGTGCTCTCGCCCTTGGCTTTGTGTTCCTGCAGCAGATCGGAGAAGATCTTCATGCCAGCGTCGATGGTGCGGGCGAAGTTTTCCTCCTCGGTCTTGACGACCTTGGTGATGTAGCTCTGCTTCTCCCGAAGCTCGGGGTACTGGCACTCGTTCTCATGCACCACGGTATCGATGACCTGGTACAGGAAGGGCTCGTTCACGCCCAGGAGCTTGCCATGTCGGGCGGCCCGGCGAAGCAGGCGGCGCAGCACGTAGCCCCGACCCTCGTTGGAGGGCAGGACGCCGTCGCAGATCATAAAGGTAGCGGAGCGGATGTGGTCGGTGATGACCCGGAGGGACACGTCCATCTTGTGGCTCTGTCCGTAATAGGCACCTGTCAGATCGCTGACCTTATGGGTGATGTTCATGACGGTATCCACGTCGAACAGAGAGGCCACGCCCTGGCAGACCACAGCCAGACGCTCCAGACCCATACCGGTGTCGATATTTTTCTGCTTGAGCTCGGTATAATGGCCCTCGCCGTCGTTGTCGTACTGGGAGAACACATTGTTCCAGACCTCGATGTAACGGTCGCAGTCGCAGCCCACGGTGCAGGTGGGCTTGCCGCAGCCGAACTCCTCGCCCCGGTCATAGTAGATCTCCGAGCAGGGGCCGCAGGGGCCGGCGCCATGCTCCCAGAAGTTATCCTCCTTGCCGAAGCGGAAGATCCGGTCGGCGGGGATCCCGATTTCCTTGTGCCAGATATCGAAGGCCTCGTCGTCGTCCACATAGATGGAAGGATACAGACGGTCCGGGTCGATGCCCACCCAGTCGGGGGAGGTCAGGAACTCCCAGCTCCAGTGGATGGCTTCCCGTTTGAAGTAATCGCCGAAGGAGAAGTTGCCCAGCATCTCGAAATAGGTGCCGTGGCGGGCGGTCTTTCCGATATTCTCAATATCGCCGGTGCGGATGCACTTCTGGCAGGTGCAGACCCGACGCCGGGGCGGCTCCTTCTCGCCTTTGAAATAGGGCTTCATGGGCGCCATGCCGGAGTTGATGAGCAGAAGGCTGGCGTCGCCCTGGGGGATCAGGGAGAAGCTGGGCAGACGCAGATGCCCCTTGCTCTCGAAGAATTGCAGAAACATTTCGCGCAGTTGATTCAGGCCGAATTTTTCCATATTGTCTTTTGTCCTCTCAAAAAAAGATACCCCTGTCCCGGTAAGGAACAGGGGCGAATTTACGTTCGCGGTACCACCCTGATTCGCCGCGGCTGCGGCCTTTGGGCGCCCATAACGCAGGCCTGCGCCCGGTCTCCCGGGAGGCTCGGAAGTGGCCGACAAAAACTGGCATAGGATCTCACAGCCAACGATCCCTCTCTGCAATGCCCGGTTTCCGTCTCGCTTCGTCAAAGCCGAATCCGTATAACACGGGTAGTTTACCCATTTCCCGGTGTTTTGTCAAGCACTTTGCGCACGATGCAATTGCTTGGTGCCGGAACGGGCAGGCGCATCCGGAAGGGCATCATGGCCCGGCGGGTGTCCTCGATCCGCTCCCCTTCCTCGTTAAACAGCTCCCCGGCCGTAAAGGCCACCGGCGCGCCATCCGGCAGAAGCAGCTCCAGCGGGTCCCCGGCGGAGAACTTGTTGCGCTGGGTCAAAAGGGCCATGCCGTCGTTTTCACAGTCCTGAACCACCGCGGCGATCTCCGCGGTGGAAAAATAGCTGGCTTCCGCGTAATGCTGGCCCGGCTCGTCATAATAAAAACCGGTAGTATAGGGCCTGTGGCTGCAGCGTTCGGTCTCCCGGACCCACAGGGGATCCAGAGGCTCTCCGGCCAGGGCCTGGTCAATGGCATGGCGATAGGCGTTGGTGACGACGGCGGTGTAATAGGCCGACTTCATCCGCCCCTCCAGCTTGAAGCTCTCGATACCCGCGTCCAGCAGCTCCGGGATATGCTCGATCATTCTCAGGTCCCGGGAATTCATGATGTAGGTGCCGCCGTCCTCGGTGATCTCATAGTACTGACCGGGCCGGGTCTCCTCCACCAGGTGGTACTTCCAGCGGCAGGGTTGGGCGCACTGTCCCCGGTTGGCGTCCCGTCCGGTCAGATAATTGGACAGCAGGCAGCGCCCGGAAAAGCTGACGCACATGGCGCCGTGAACAAAAGCCTCCAGGCGCAGCTCCTTCGGGGTGTTGGCCCGGATCCGGCGAATATCCTCCAGGGGCGTCTCCCGGGCCAGGACCACCGTATCCGCTCCCAGCTCGTACAGGGCGCAGGCGGTGGCGCTGTTGATAACGCCCAGTTGGGTGCTTACGTGCTTGCCCAGCTTCGGCGCATACCGCTTTGCAAGCTCCAGCACGCCCAGATCCGCAATAATAAGCGCGTCCGCTCCGGCGTCCTGCAGGAACTCCAGGTATTTGGGCAGCGCGGCCAGCTCCCCCTCCCGGGGGAGCGTGTTCACCGTCACGTAGATTTTTACATTCTTTTCATGGGCCAGGGTCACCGCCGTGCGGAGATCCTCGTCGGAAAAGCTCACTGTGCTGGAGCGCATGCCGAACCGGCGTCCGGCCAGATACACGGCGTCCGCACCGTAGAGCAGAGCCATCCGCATTCGTTCCAGGTCCCCTGCCGGGGACAGCAGCTCCGGCTTAATCATAGCTCTGTGTGGCCACGAAGGCGTTGAACTCGGCGCTGTTGGTGAAGAAGCGGTGGGTACCGGTGGAAGTATCCAGCGCGTAATAGTAGTAGTACGAGGTATCGGGATTCAAGGCCGCCCGGATGGAGGCCAGGCCCGGCGAGCAGATCGGCGTAGGCGTCAGGCCCACGTGCATACGGGTGTTGTACAGCGTATCCTCGTCAAACATCTCCGCCGTGGGAGCCCCTTCATGCTCGGGATGGACGTATAGGATGGTAGCGTCGATGCCCAGAGGCATACCCGCAGCCAGACGGTTGTAAATGACGGAGGCGATCGTGCTGCGCTCGGCGTCATTGGCCGCCTCTTTCTCGATCATGGAGGCGATGGTGATGATCTGACGCATGGTCAGGCCGCGGTCCTGAGCCTGCTCCAGCATCTCGGCGGTAAGGTTGTAGTGGAAGGCCTCCAGGAACTTGTTGATGGCGCTGGCCGGCTGCATCCCCACATAGAACTCATAGGTGTCCGGGAACAGGAAACCCTCCAGGCGGGTGGCATCTCCCTCCTCCTGATCGGCCAGGAACTCATAGTTGAATTTGTAATTGGCCGCCGCGTCCATCAGATCGTCGTAGCTGCTCACGCCCTTCTCTTCCAGCAGAAGGAAGATCTGCCGCATATTGTAGCCCTCGGGGAAGGTGACCGTCACCGTCACAGCCGAGCCGGCATTGGGACGCATATTCTGGACCAGAGCGCGATAGTCGAAGCTGGACTGCAGATTGTACTCTCCGGGACGGACCTTGGTGTCGGCATGGGAGATCTTGCAGAAGGCCTCAAACAGCCACTTATACTGGATCAGTCCCGCTTCCTTCAGCGTTTCGGCCACATACTCCATATCCGCGCGGGTGACCCGCTCGGTGCCGGTGCTGACGCCGTCCTCGTCGAAGGTCTCCACCGTCTCGGTGGTAAAAATGCTGCTGGGCAGCGTAACGGTTGCGGAAAAATCCGGCTTGTTCAGCGCCAGCATATCGCTGGCCGCCATCCAGGCCAGGCAGGCCAGGATCACGCCAACGCACATGATGAACACAAAATACATGATCCCGCCCAGACAGCCGGAACGGTACTCATGGCTTTGGCGTACAGGCATATAGTCCCGCTCGGACTCGGCGTCGCCGGTATAGTTGCTGGACTTTTCCCGATCCTTTCTGACCAGGAGCTTGTCCACGCCCTTTACCTGTCCCGTATTCTGTTTTTCGGTCCGTTCATCGTGGGAGTGGAAAATCTCCTCGATAGTTTCAAAATCATTTGCCATGTGCAAACTCCTCGTAATCCTGCAATGGTCCGCTGTTGAACCAGAACATGCCCCCCGGCATAGGATAACGTGGGCGGCGGAAAAGCGCCGTCCCCACTCCAGACGCCTCCGCCGCAGGGACCCGCGGCGTGCGGAGCAATCCATTTCAAAGCGGGGAGAAAGGAAACGCCATGTTCTGCAATTCCTGCAATAACGGTCTTTGGATCCTGATCCTCATCATCATTCTCTTCGGTTGGAACGGCAGCGGCATGGGCTGCGGCTGCGGTTGCGACAATAACAACAACGGCTGCGGCTGCGGCTGCTGAGTCCGGATCAGGCCCTACTGGACGCTCCCCCTTCCCGGGGGAGTTTTTTTATTTTTCGATCGTGCGAAGGATCAGCTCGTAGATCTCATTGTTCTTTTCATCCAGTTCCCGCTCTTTTCCGTCCCGCAGGAACGGGATCCTGGTCCAGCCGTAATACTCACAGGCCCGGTCGGCCGTGTGCAGGCAGCGCTCCAGATAGTTCACGTCCTTCTCATGAATATCGGCGCTGGTGCCGTATTTCTGTTGACGGCGGCGCATCCGGGCCAGCGAGGTTTCAATATCCACGTCCAGGTAGATGACCAGGTCCGGCTCGGGCAGGCCCATCTTGCGGTACTCCAGATCCGAGAGCCAGCTGAAATACTCCGGCAGCTCTTCGTCAGACAGCTTGCTGCCCTGATGGACGGCGTTGGAGGTGGTGTAGCGGTCCGAAAGGATCAGCCCGCCCGCCTCATAGATCTGTTTCCACTCGGTCTGATAGGAGGCAAAGCGGTCCACGGAAAAAAAGGTGGACGCGGTATAGGCGTTCACGTCGTCCGGATGCGTGCCAAACTGGCCGCCCAGATACATGCGGATCAGCGCACTGCTCTCCCGATCGTACCGGGGGAACACGATATGAGTATACGCAATTTGATCTTTTTCCAACCGTGCGCACAGGCGGCGATACTGGGCGGATTTCCCGCTGCCGTCGATCCCCTCCAAAACGATCAGCTTTCCTTTTGCCATGCTTAACCCCTCAAATCTGTGAAAATACTTCGCCGATCTTCTCATGGATCACCAGATCGGCATATTGGTCATAGGGCGTACTGCTCAGATTCACCAGGACCAGCTTCTGTCCCCGGTAATAATCGATCAGTCCCGCCGCGGGATACACATTCAGCGAGGTGCCTCCCACAATGAGCATGTCCGCATTCCGGATATAATGCAGGGCGCGGGACATGATCTCCTGGTCCAGCGGCTCCTCATACAGAACGATATCCGGGCGGATGACGCCGCCGCAGCTGCAGCGGGGTACTCCGGTGCCGTGATTCATGGCGTCGGCGGAATAGGGCTTGCGGCAGCGGCTGCAATAAGCCCGCAGGATGCTTCCGTGCAGCTCCAGCACGTTTTTGCTTCCGGCAGCCTGGTGGAGTCCGTCGATATTCTGGGTCACCACCGCCTTCAGCTTTCCCTCCCGCTCCAGCTCGGCCAGACGCAGATGGGCCCGGTTCGGCTTCACGCCCTCGATGACCAGCTTCTCCCGGTGGAAACGGTAGTACTCCTCGGGCCAGCGCTCAAAAAAGCTGTGACTGAGGATCGTCTCGGGAGGATACTTCCATTTCTGATTGTACAGGCCGTCTACGCTGCGGAAATCCGGGATCCCGCTCTCGGTGCTCACTCCGGCTCCGCCGAAGAACACGATATTGTCGCTCTCCGCGACCCATTGTTTCAGCTTCAGGATCTCAGTTTCCATTTCGCCGCCTCCGTTTAAGGTTCCAAGCCTGTCGATATTTACGGCATGGACATATCAAGCCAACGTTACCATGGCATTATACACCAGCTTCGACCAAATGGCAAGTGAACGCCCCGTGAACATTTTCCACAGGAAAAAAACAAGCCCGTCCCCGAAGGAACAGGCTTGCTTGGATAATCTGTATCAGTTAATCGCCGTGTAGTGTTCTCCGCAGACCGGGCAGTCCCAGCTTCCGGTATAATCCGTAATTTCTGTGTGCGCCTCTGTCAGTCCCGTAGCGCCGCAGACAGAGCAGTGCTGCGTATGTCCGCTCCACCAGCCGTTGGAGGACCAATAGAATTGATGTCCCGTGGCCGGGATGCGGTTGGCAAATTCCTTGCCGCAAATAGAGCACACGTACAGATCCTGCCCCTCGCCGGTGCAGGTGGGTGCCCAGCTTCTGCCCGGGTTGAGCTGCCAGTCATGCTCGTGATCTCCCTCCGAAGGCGGCGCCTGGATGGCGGAGCTGCCAGGATCGGGAGTGTCGTCAAACAGATCCCCGTCCACGCCATCGTCAAAGGGATCCCATTTCTGCACGGCGGGCACCGTTCTTCCCTCCGGAACGTCGTCGTCCGGATGGCTCACCGGCTGGCCCCGACCGCGGCCCGGGTCAAACGTACCCATCAGGCTGGTCACCGGAGTGCCGCCCATGCCATCCTTCAATACCGCTTCGATCTCCAGGCTGTCCCGCAGCCCCACAAAGATGAAGGCCCGGATCTCCTGCTCGGTACGGAAGGCGGCGCCGTTGATGATCCAGTAATCCACGCTCTTTCCCGCGGGCACAAAGGCCGTCACGCACGCGGTGATGCTTCCGCCCTCATGGGGCGTATCGGTAACGGGCTCGGTGTAGAAATCCTCAAAGAATACTCTCTTGTACTTGTCCCCGGCAGGCTCACCGTCGTCATTCAAAAACTGCAGATAGCAGTTCTTCACACAGCTTACATTTTTGGCCGGGCGAATGTAGGCCTCTACCACGTACACGTCGCTGCTGTTAAACACCAGACTGTATTGCCGGTCGCCGGGATCGACAAATTCACCGTTGAGCTCCCAGTGATCTACCACACTCTCGTCATCCGGCAGCACGGCCCGGGCCAGGAACTCATCCTCCTGCTCCAGTTCCATCACCGAATAGCCGTTGGCGGTAGCCCGGACCAGCTGGATCTGGTGAGTCGCCGCCGGCTGCGGAATCGCCGCGCTGATGGGTTCTGCGGAGGGTTCTTCCGCAGGCGTCTGTACCGGCTCCGGTTCCTGAGCGGTCTGTCCGCAGGCGCACAGGGAAAGCACCAGAAGGGCGGCAAGAAGCAAACTGAGCCATTTTCTCATGATGATCCTCCCTTATTCATAATTCATCAATATCTGCAGTTTCCCATGATCTCTCCGTTTTCATTTTAACAATTTTCCGGGAGGCTGTCTTCCTTAATATTGAGGATACCGCTCACTTTTCCCCAGGCAAAAAAAAGAGCACGGCCCTCCCGCAGGAAAGCCGTGTCCGTGTCTTTTGTTCTCTTGTTCACAGCGCCAGCTTTTTCAGTACGCTGTCGTAAGTCTTCGTGTATTCCTGCAGCTGCAGCTCGTTTTCCCTGCGGACCACATAGCGCAGGGTCTCGTCGCTGCTTTTGTCGCCCCAATTGATGCAGTAGCGCATGGAGGCCTTGATGGCCGCCATGGCCAGCTCCGCGCTCTCACAGAGCCAGTGTCTCTGATCCTCCCCTGCCAGCTCCGTCATGGATTCGATCAGCTCCAGGCACTTGCCCATCATGGCGGCGATCTCGGCGCAGATCACAGACGCCGACTGGGAGGCGGCCTCGATCTTTCTGTCGTCCCCTTCCTTTTTCGCCCGGCGCAGCGGCCCACGGCACTTTACGTCCTCATCGATCAGCTGGACCATGTACTTGCGCATGATCTCCGCGTTGCGGCGCAGATACTCCAGCCGCTCCCGGTTCTCCTCGGTGAGTTCCTCCGCTTCCGCGGCACGCAGCAGGAAAGCGGCGGCGATGGCCGCTGTCATGGCCGTACCGCTGCCGGTCTCGGCCCGGCTATCGGGATCGGCCAGGGATTTGGTAAAGTCCTCGGCATCTTTCTTGCGAAAAATCTCGATCGTGATCTTTTTTTCTTCGGCCATGGCGGCTCCTCCTTTAGTCCCGGTTGAATTCCCGAAGGCGCAGACCCTCGTTCTTCTGCAGCGCCCAGTTGACGCACCACGGCGAGGTGAAGAGCAGAAGGTCGTTGCCCTTGAAGTCCTGGACCCAGCGGGTATCGCTGGTCAGATTCAGACTGTGGATATCGATAGACTCATTGTCAACCCAGCGGATGATCTCGAAGGGCAGGCTCCGGCGGCGGATGTCCACGCCGTACTCGCTCTTCAGGCGATACTCCAGCACCTCGAACTGCAGCACGCCCACCACACCCACGATGACCTCCTCCACGCCGGTGTGCGGCTCGTGGAAGATCTGGATGGCGCCCTCCTGGGCGATCTGTTGGATTCCCTTCTCAAACTGCTTGCGCTTCATGGTGTCAATCCGTTCCACCGCCGCAAAATGCTCCGGCGCAAAGGTCGGGATGCCTTCAAAGCACAGGTTCTGCCCCTTCTCGCAGATGGTGTCGCCGATGGAGAAGATACCGGGGTCGAACACGCCGATAATATCCCCGGCGAAGGCTTCGTCGATGATAGCCCGGTCAGAGGCCATCAGCTGCTGGGGCTGGGCCAGGCGCAGGGCCTTGCCGCCCTGGACGTGGAAATACTCCCTGTCCCGCTCAAAGCGCCCGGAGCAGATGCGCATAAAGGCAATTCGGTCCCGGTGGGCCTTGTTCATGTTGGCCTGGATCTTGAAAACGAAGGCCGAAAAATGCTCGTCAAAAGGATCCACCACCTTGTCGCCCGAAGCTCTGGGCAGGGGCGGCATGGTCATTTTCAGAAAGCTCTCCAGGAAGGGCTCCACGCCGAAATTGTTCAGCGCAGAACCGAAGAACACCGGGCTCAGCCGGCCGGCTCGAACCTCCTCCAGGTCAAAGTCAAAGCCCGCGCCGTCCAGCAGCTCGATATCATCGGTCAGAGACTGGCGCAGTCGCTGCCCGATCAGCTCGTCCAGCCGCTCGGTCTCGTCCAGGCTGCACTCGATGGCCCGGATACGGCTCTGGCCCCGATGGAACTCGTTGAAGGCCAGGATTTGCTTCTTCTCCCGGTCGTACACGCCCTTGAATTCCTGGCCGCAGCCGATGGGCCAGTTCATGGGGTAGGTGCCGATCCCGAACTCCTTCTCCAGCTCCTCCATCAGCTCGTAAGGGCTCCGGGCCTCCCGGTCCAGCTTGTTGATAAAGGTGAAGATGGGGATGTGCCGCATGGCGCAGATCCGAAACAGCTTCCGGGTCTGGGGCTCGATGCCCTTGGCCGCGTCGATGACCATGACCGCGGAATCCGCCGCCATCAGGGTCCGATAGGTGTCCTCGGAAAAGTCCTGGTGGCCGGGGGTGTCCAGGATATTGATGCAATAGCCCTCGTACTCAAACTGCATAACGGAGGAGGTAATGGAAATTCCCCTCTGCTTCTCCAGCTCCATCCAGTCCGACACCGCGTGCCGGGCGGTGGCCTTGCCCTTTACCGAGCCGGCCTGCTGGATCGCCCCGCCGTAGAGCAGCAACTTTTCTGTCAAGGTGGTCTTACCGGCGTCGGGGTGGGAGATGATGGCGAAGGTCCTCCGGCGCTGGATCTCATGTTGTAAACTTGTCATGTTTCGCTCCTTATACTCAAATATTGCCGAAAAAGACGCGAAACCGGATCATGGTGGGGTAACCATAGCTTTGTTTCCTCTTGTCACATAAAAATCAGCGCTTTATGTTATCATATCCCGCGGCAAAAAGCAAAGATTTTATGCAAAAAAGAACAGGGCGGAAGCTTTTTTCTTCCGCTCTGTTCGGATCGGTCAGAAGATCACGTCCATATCCACGCCGCCCTGGATGCCGTCCACCGCGGCCCGGTCCGTAAACTGCCACATATCGTAGCGGTACGGGAAGTCCGGAAGGCGGTTGTTGCTGGTGTAGCTGGCCAGCCAGATATAGTAGCTGGAGATGGCGTTGTAATCCATGGAGTACTTGTAGAAATTCTGCCCGGAGTACACGCCGGCGCGGTAGCCCGCGTTCCGTACCGTCTCGCAGAAGGCGGTGGCGATGCCGCCCCGCTGGCTGGCGCTCAGCTGGTCAGAGCGTCCGTAGGGATACTCGCCCGAGAACTCCATGTCGATGAAGATGGGATAATCCAGGCTCATGCCGCCCAGGGTGCTGATGGCCACGCTGGCCTCCTCCACGGCCTCGTAATTGGTGATGGCGGTGGAATAGAAGTACACGCCGATCTTCACGCCGGCCGCTCTGGCCCCCCGGAGATACTCCTGGGTACGCACGTCGTCGTACAGCGCGCCGCTGGACCAGCCCCGTCCGCCCACGCGGATGATGGCAAAGTCGATCCCCTGGGCTTTGACCACGTTCCAGTTGATGTCGTTGTTGTAGAAGGACACGTCGATGCCCACGGAGCTGGCCTTTACGCCGTAGGTGTTGAAGTAGTAGAATTTTCCGTCGATTTTTTTCAGACCGACGGCATAGTTGCCGTCCTCATAGTAGTAATAGGTTTTGCCGTCGATCTCCCGCCAGCCGTAGCTGTTGATGATCTCCACGGTTCCGGGATCTGCCGCGGGTGTCGGTGTGGGCTCCGGCATGGGCGTGGGTTCAGGCGTCGGCGTGGGCTCCGGTTCGGTCACGATCTCAATGGTCTCGTAATCGTAGGTATTTACCGGGCTGCCGTCGGCGTTGAAGATCTCCACGCTGACAGAATAGGCCTCCGAGGTGACGTTCCCCTCTTCGTCCTTCTCCTCCGGGATAAAGCGCAGGCCGAACTCCGGACTGCCGTCGCCGTCCTCATCCATGGCCATGACGTCGCTCTCTTCTCCGGTCTCGCTGAGGATCAGATAGCCGTTGGCGCCGACCCGGAAGCGATAGCGGTAAGTGATCACCGGCGCGGGCGGTTCCGGCTCGATCTCGCCGCCGATGACGATCACTTCCCCGCCCACAGGCTCCGGCTCCGGTTCCGGGACGGGAGCTTCGCTGGGGATCGGCGTAGGCGTGGGATCCGGCGTCCGGATCTCCTCGGCGATGACCTCCGCGGGGGTGTAGCCCTGGTCCGGCTTTTCGGAGGCCGAGACCTCGGTCACGTCCTTTACGTCCGCCGCGGTCTGGATATCCTCGATCGGCGCGTACTGAGCGCTGGCCGAAACCGTGCAGCTGATCGCCTCGGCCTTTCCATAGCCCTTCTTCTCGTTCAGCTCGACCTTATATTCTCCCGGCGCCAGGCGGACCAGATAGCAGCTGCCGTCCTCCTCGGTATCGAAGCCGTAGGTCTGACCGTCGGGATAGGTGACCGCCAGGGAGAACACCTCCCCTTTGATGGGCCGCCCATCCGCGCCGCAGACGGTGATATACAGGTCGCGATCCACAGAATTGCCCCGCAGTCCCGTGATGATCTCTCCCTTGGGAGAGGGGGTGGGGCTAGGCGTGGGCTGGGCCGTGGAAACCGGCTCCGCCTCCGCCTGGATCGCCGTGTCCTGAACCACAACAGGATCGTCCTGAATGATCACCCGATCTCCGTCAGTCAGCCCCAGAAGTCTGGGCAGCAGGATCATGGCGCAGATCAGCAGGGTCAGAAACGGGATCAGAATCATCAAAGGCTTTTCAAAACGCGGCTCGTTCATGATTTCCCAGAGCCGTTTCAGAAATCCGTTTTTCTTTTCCATAGCGCTGTTCTCTCTTTCCAAAAGCTCCGACTCTCCGCGCAGGCGAAGGCCGGCGTCCCTATCATATCACATTTTTACCGTTTTGCAACCTTTTTGTCAGAATTGCGCAAACCTGCTGCGATTTGACGGGAAACTGCTTCTTGTACCGCCGATGCTTTTATGCTACAATTCCAGCCATGGAAACAAATTTTCAAAAAGAATACGTTGAAGTCCGACGGGAACTGATCCGCAGCGATTTCTCCCATCTGAATCCCATGCAGCAGCAGGCGGTTCTGGCCACGGAAGGTCCCCTGCTGATCCTGGCGGGAGCCGGCAGCGGAAAAACCACCGTGCTTATTAACCGCATCGCCAATCTTCTGCGCTACGGCAGCGCCTCGGACAGCGACGAAATCCCGCCCGACGCGGATCGGCTCAGTCTGGACCTGCTCCGCCGGGGCGACGAGCAGGCCCGGAGACTGGCCGCTCTGGATCCGGTACCGCCCTGGCGGATCCTGGCCATCACCTTCACCAACAAAGCCGCAGACGAACTGAAGGAGCGTCTGGAGCGGATGTTGGGGCCGGAAGCCGCGGACGACATCTGGGCCTGTACCTTTCACTCGGCCTGTGTACGAATCCTGCGCCGGGATGCGGAAAAGCTGGGATTCAGCACATCCTTCACCATCTATGACACTTCTGACAGCCAGAGCCTGATGAAGAAGATTCTGAAGGATCTGGAGCTGGACGAAAAACGCTACCCGGTGCGCGCCGTACTGGGAGAGATCAGCCGGGCCAAGGACGGACGGATCAGCGCCGCGGCTTTTCTGCAGGAGGCCCGGAAATCCGGCGATTACCGCCGGCTGCAGATGGGAAAGATCTACGAGGAATACATGCGCCGGATGTTTGCCGCCAACGCCATGGATTTCGACGATCTCATCTTCTTCACCGTAAAGCTCCTGGAGGAGCATGAGGAGGTCCGGGACTACTGGCAGAAGCGCTTCCGCTACATCCTGGTGGACGAGTATCAGGACACGAATCTGCTGCAGTACCGTCTGGCCGCCATCCTGGCCGGAAAATGGGGCAACATCTGCGTGGTGGGCGATGACGACCAGAGCATCTACAAGTTCCGCGGCGCCACCATCGAGAACATCCTCTCCTTTGAGGAGCAGTACCCCGGCTGCCGTACCATCCGTCTGGAGCAGAATTACCGCTCCACCGGTCACATTCTGGACGCGGCCAACAGCGTGATCCGCAACAACGCCGGCCGGAAGGGCAAGGAGCTGTGGACCAAGGCCGGGCCGGGTGATCTGCTGCAGCTGCACTGTGCCGAGAACGAGAGCGAGGAAGCCCAGTACGTGGCCTCCGTCATCCTCCGCAACTTCGGCCAGGGAATGCGCTGGTCGGATCACGCGGTTCTGTACCGGATGAACGCCCAGTCCCGTGAGCTGGAGTTTGCCTTCAAGCGCAGCGGGATCCCGTACCGCGTGATCGGCGGCACCCGTTTCTTTGATCGGGCCGAGGTCAAGGACCTGCTGGCCTATCTAAGCGTGATCGCCGTTCCCGCTGACGACCTGCGTCTGAGCCGGATCGTGAACATCCCAGCCCGGGGGATCGGCGCCAGAAGCCTGGAAATCGCCGGAGACCTTGCCCGGGAAGAGGGCTGCAGCCTGTTTGAGATCCTGTCCCGGTCGGATCAGTATCCCGGCATCGCGAAGGCCACCGCCCGCCGGATGCTGCAGTTTGTGGAGATGCTGCAAAAACTCCGCGCCTTCTCCGAAAACAACTCCCCGGACGTGCTGTTTGACGAGCTGCTCAGCGCCACCGGCTATCTGACGGCCCTGGAGGAATCGGACGATCCCCAGGACGCCGCCCGGGCGGAGAACGTGAAGGAACTCAAGAGCAGCATTCTGGGCTATATGAAGGAGTCGGGGGACGCGACGCTCTCCGGTTACCTGGCGAATGTGGCTCTGTATACCGATCTGGACAATTATGACCGGAATTCCGACAGCGTGGTGCTGATGACCATGCACAGCGCCAAGGGCCTGGAATTTCCTTGTGTGTTCCTGGTGGGCATGGAGGAGACCATCTTTCCCAGCATGCGGGCCATCGGCGAGCCGGAGGAGATGGAGGAGGAGCGCCGGCTGTGCTATGTGGCCATCACCCGGGCCAAAACGCAGCTCTGGCTGCTCTGCGCCCAGCATCGAATGCTCTTCGGCCGGACCACGGCAAACCGCTGCTCCCGCTTTGTGGATGAGATCCCCGCGGAGCATATCCGGAAGGATCTGCCCAGGGGCTACGGTTTTCGCGACCAGAGCCGGGACAACCGGGAGCCGGGGGGCTACGGCGCTTATCGGGAATCCGGCTCCTCCTACGGATATTCCGCCCCGCAGCGCAGAGAACCGCCCAAACCCAAGCCCGCGCCTCCGGCGCCCAAGCCTGTACCGGTCAGCAGCTTCTCGACGGGCGATAAGGTCCGGCACAAGGCCTTTGGACCGGGACAGATCGTCAAAATGACCCCCATGGGCGGAGATTTTCTCATTGAGATCCAGTTTGAAAGCCAGGGGCTCAAACGGCTGATGCTTCGGGCCGCCGCCCAGTACATGACAAAAGAATGAATCCTCCCCCGCTCCTTATCGGGCGGGGGAGATTTTCATTCTGCCGGCGGGCTTAGGAGAACGTAGTCCTCCAAAGGCGCATCGTGAAGGAACAGTTCGATGATCCGCCTTCCCAGCGGATCCAGCTCCGGGCACAGAAACGGCTCCAGCTCCCGCCGGAAGAACTCGGTAAGCATCGCCGCGCCTGCGTCATATCCCGCTTTTCCCAGCTCCGACTGCTTCTCCGGGCGCAGCAGGCCCTCGGGGATCTGTTCTCCTCCGACGCTCAGTTCTCTCAGCCCCCAGCCGAACAGCGGGCACCGGGCCGGGATCCGCTCCTCCGGGCCAAACAGGGCCTCCCTGTCACAGAGCACATCCCTCACGAGCTTCTGGCTGTTGAATCCAACCTGCCAGGCGCCAATATTCTGGTTGGGGATCAGAAGATTGGCAGTTCCCGGCGTATCCAGGATCTGATGCAGCAGGAGATTTGCCTGCGCCGTCCGGGTGCCGGTGGCAAAGGGCCAGTAGGAGCCCACTCCCTCCGCCTTCAGTCCGGTCCCCTCCTCGGTCACCGACGGATTTCGGTAGCCTCTCGGCGACACCAGCCTCCACAGCCAGGCCAGCGCCGCCGGTATGATCTGGACCAGACCCATCACTCCGATATCCGGGCGCAGCGCCGTGCTGGGCGGCATCCGGACGCCAAAGGAGCGAAAATCCACGTTCCGGGTCTCGTCGCCGCCGATCCCGGTCCGATAGCCCCTTGGCAGGATCACCCTGGGATTCGTGCACGGCCGCCCGTCTCTCTCCTCCACAGGCTCCCATGGCAGACAGACAGCGCCCGGACTCGCCCGCAGGTTGAATACGACCATCGGCTCCGGCGGCCGAACGCAGAGCTTCTCCAGTTCCGGATCACAGCCATATTCCGTCTCGCCGTCTACCCGAAGAAACCAGCCGTGCTCCGCGTCCGCGATCCCCAGTCTGCCCTGTTGGTCCGTAAACGAGGGTCTGGAGATCACCATATCGTCTGCCACCGGCCCAAGGCGCGCGGTTCGAACTCCGCGGATCCGCAGCTCCTCGCCGGTAACGGGATTGTACGCAAGCAGCGCTCCCCGCTCCGGATCCGGTCTCAGGCTCTCCAGCATCTCGCTCTTCCCGCCGCCGGACGCGCCTTCGTGGAGGAATACGGTCCGGTTTCCTCTCTCGTTCTCCGCCACCACACAGGAGGCGTGATTGACCGGAACCCTCTCCTTTTCTCCCAGATCCAGCAGGAACGAAAAGACTCCCTTTTTGGCCGAGGGGCCCGGATAAAGGTTGTAGGCAAAGATCTCATGGCATCCTGCGGATCTGACGTGAACCACCCGCTGTTCTCCCTGGAAGTGGGTATGCCGGAACGGCGGCGCCACGACGATCACCGCCTCCGGCTGAACGGGCGCGCTCAGTTCTCCGGCGGGCAGGAAGCCCTGGAGATCCGCCAGCGCGAGCGCAAAGAACGCGGCGTTGGACGGGCACACCAGAAGAGCCGGCCTTCCGAAACGACGTCCGCCGGCGTAGAAGGGCATCACGATCAGATCCTGCTTTTCCAGCCAGGCCATGGTTTCCCGGCGAAGCTCGGCAAAGGGATAACCGTACCGGGAGGAAAAGCGCGGTTTGTCGCTGGGAAGCTCGTCGCCGATCAGCATGGAATCCGGATCCCGGCGGCGCATCCGCTCCTCAGGGTAATTGACCGCAACGGCGTTTCGGCAGCGTATCACCTCCGCCTCCGTCACAAGTCCCAGGTCAGGGACACGGTAGCGCACCTCATACCTTTCCGCCCGTTCGGGACCGCAGCACAGGTCCAGCAGCTCCTCTCTGGATTCCGGATATCTCCGGGAGCGGCAGGCGGAGAGCGCACCGTACAGATCCTCCGGGAGGCGGAACCGGGGAAGGATGGGATCGATCAGCATAGTTTCTCCTTTCCAGAAATGCTCTCCCGCGTTTGCTTCTTGCAAAGCCGGAGCCGGCTTGTTACAATGACAAGCGGAGGGATCGCATGAACAACTACAAACTCACCGTCTGTTATGACGGAACAAAATACCGGGGCTGGCAGAAGCAGGGCAACACCGCCCTCACCATCCAGGGCAAGCTGGAGCAGCAGCTCAGCCGACTGCTCGGCGAGCCGGTGGAGATAGCCGGCTGCGGACGCACCGACGCCGGTGTTCACGCCAGAGCTCAGGTCTGCTCCTTCCGGACACAGGCGGCGCCGGACTGCGAAGTTCTTCTGAAGCAGCTGCGGGAAACGCTGCCCGAGGATATCGGCGCGCTGTCTCTGGAACCGGCTCCGCCGCGCTTCCACGCTCGCCTGAGCTGCGTGGAGAAGACCTACGTCTACCGGATCTGGAACAGCGCCGAGCCCGACGTCTTTGAGCGCCGCTATCGTTACGCGCTGCCGGAGAAGCTGGATCTGCCGGCGATGAGGCAGGCCGCGTCCCTTCTGTGCGGCCGCCATGATTTCGCGTCCTTCTGCACTGCCCGGCCCGGGAAAAAATCCACCGTGCGCGAGCTTCGCTCCATCGAGCTTCAACAGGACGGCGCGGAGCTGCGCCTGGTCTTCACCGGCGACGGATTTCTGTATAACATGGTCCGGATCCTGACGGGAACCCTGCTGGAGGTCGGCCTGGGCCGTATGCCGGTCTCCCGAATCCCCGCCGTTCTCGCTGCCGGAGACCGGGCTATGGCCGGCCCCACGGCGCCGGCGAAGGGGCTTATCCTCTGGCAGGTGAACTATCCGGACCAGGGAGGCTGATCCTCGCTTTTTTCCGTGAATTCCAACGAAAAAGCTCCTGTTGTGATAGGGAAAATAGGATAAGCCTACACTTGACAAGCTATTTGAATATTGTTAGAATGAGTCATCTCAATTGGATAGTATCCAAAGCAAGATAGCGACCGCCGAACCGCTTTGTGGGGAGGCTGAGGCCACACGGACAGCCGGGTCGAATGCCGAGTTCCGCAGGTGCGGCGGCAACTTCTGTTGCCTTATTGATTGCGTTAAGAGCGCAAGTTTTATAAGTTGGTTACTATAAACCGGTGCTGAGAAGCATACAACTTGTGAAATGGTCAATAAGAGTAGTAAAAGTAATATCTTTGCTATATAGACTCTAAACCCATTGAGATCCCATGTTCCCGCCCGAGGTGGGCAACATGCGGCCATCGGACACGCAAGGTGATGTATGCTGTGCATGCATCACCTTTTTTATTGGAGGGCGGTCCATGAAAAAAATCATTGAGCTGAAAAACATCACCAAGTCCTTTGACGGTGAGGTGGTGCTGGATAACATCAATCTGGATATCTACGACAACGAGTTTCTGACTCTGCTGGGCCCCTCCGGCTGCGGAAAAACCACCACGCTTCGCATCATCGGCGGCTTTGAGACCGCCGACGTGGGCGACGTGATCTTCCTGGGCGAGCGCATCAACGACGTTCCGCCCCATAAGCGCAACGTGAACACCGTGTTCCAGCGCTACGCCCTTTTCCCCCATCTGAACGTGTTCGAAAACGTGGCCTTTCCCCTTCGGGAAAAGCGAGTACCCAAGGCGGAGATCGAGGAGCGGGTCAATGAGATGCTGAAGCTGGTGGCTCTCTCCGGCTTTGAGAAGCGCAGCGTCTCCAGCCTCTCCGGCGGGCAGCAGCAGCGCGTGGCCATCGCCAGAGCTCTGGTGGGTCAGCCCAAGGTGCTTTTGCTGGACGAGCCGCTGGCCGCCCTGGACCTGAAGCTGCGCAAGGATATGCAGCAGGAGCTGAAGAAGATCCAGAAGGCCACCGGGATCACCTTCATCTTTGTCACCCACGACCAGGAAGAAGCGCTCTCCATGTCCGACACCGTGGTCGTCATGTCCGAAGGACGGATCCAGCAGATCGGAACTCCGGTGGACATTTACAACGAGCCGGAGAATGCTTTTGTGGCCGACTTCATCGGCGAGAGCAACATTCTGGACGGCGTGATGCTTCGGGACCGCCGGGTCAGCTTCGCCGGACACGTGTTCGACTGTGTGGACTCCGGCTTTGCCCCCAAGGAGCCGGTGGACGTTGTGGTCCGGCCCGAGGACGTGGATATCGTCCCCGAGGAGAAGGGCATGCTCCGGGGCGTGGTCACCTCCGTGACCTTCCTTGGCGTTCACTATGAGATCATCGTGGATATCAACGGCTTCAAGTGGATGATCCAGACCACCGACTTTGTGGACGTGGACGAACGCATCGGTCTCTACATCGAACCGGAAGCGATCCATATTATGCACAAATCCGAGTATTCGGGACTGTTTGGCGACTATTCCTCCTTCTCCATGGAGATGGACGAGATCGGCGAGCTGGAGCAGATCGAAGAGCTGGCAGAGCTGACCGAGCCCTCCGAAGAGGGCGCAGGGAGGGACGAATGAAGAACAAAGTCTCTCTGAAGAGCCGCGGCAGCCTGATCCAGCGTCTGGTTCTGGCTCCATACTCCGTATGGGCGGTTCTGTTCATTGTGGTGCCGCTGCTGTTCGTGGCATATTACGCGTTTACCGACAACAGCTTTCATTTCACCTTCGGGAACATCTCCCGCTTCTTTACCGAGACCTCACCCGTGGGCGACGGCTCCCGGGAGGTCCGGCGCTATCTGCTGATCTTCGGCCGTTCGCTGAAGCTGGCCGTGATCTCCACCCTGATCTGCCTGGTGCTGGGCTACCCCTTCGCCTATATGCTCTCCCGGGCCTCCGCCAAGACCCAGAGCGTTCTGATCACCATCATCATGATCCCCATGTGGATGAACTTTCTGATCCGGACCTACGCCTGGATGACCATTCTGCAGGACACCGGCATCCTCAACGGCTTTATCGGCCTGCTGGGCCTGAAGCCCATCCACATCATCGGCACCGAGGGCGCCGTAGTCATCGGCATGGTGTACGACTACTTCCCCTACATGATCCTGCCCATCTATTCCGTGATGGCCAAAATGGACATGAAGCTCCTGGAGGCGGCCCGGGATCTGGGCTGCAGCAGCGCCGGCGTTCTGCGCCGGGTGGTCTGGCCCCTGAGCCTGCCGGGCGTGATCTCCGGGGTGAACATGGTGCTCATCCCCTCCATCAGCACCTTTTACATCTCCCAGAAGCTGGGCAACGGCATGTTCTATCTGATCGGTGACGCCATTGAACAGCAGTATGTGGCCAACGATCTGCACTTTGCCGCGGCCATCGCCTTTATCCTGATGGTGATCCTTCTTGTGGGCATGGCCTTCATGCAGAGGGCCGCCAACAAGAAGGCTTACGCGTGAAAGGAGGAACGAACATGAAACCCCTTTCCAAGATCTACACTGCTTTGATCCTCCTCTTTCTCTTCGCCCCGATTCTGATCCTCCTGGTGTTCTCCTTCAACGGCGCTCGCAGCACCTCGGTCATGAGCGGCTTTTCCCTCCACTGGTATGAAGAGCTGTTTCGGGACTATCAGACCCTGGGGGCAGTACGCAACACGCTGATCCTTGCCGTGAGCGCCGCCGTCATCTCCACCATGATGGGCACCGCCGCCGCCGTGGGCATCTACCGGCTGCGCAATCGGTATCTGCGCGTGGCGCTGGATACGGTGACCAATATCCCCATGATCAATCCCGATATCATCACCGGTATCTCCCTGATGCTGATGTTCGTGTTCGTGGGTCGCCTCTTCGGGGCCGCCACCAGTCTGAACTTCGGCACCATGCTCATTGCCCACGTCACCTTCTGTCTTCCCTACGTGATCCTGCAGGTGCTGCCGAAGCTCCAGCAGATGGACAAGGCGCTGCCGGAGGCGGCCATGGACCTGGGCTGCACGCCTCTGATGGCTTTTCTGAAGGTGGAGGTCCCCGAGATCCTGCCCGGCATCGTCACCGGAATGATCATGGCCTTCACTCTGTCCCTGGACGACTTCGTCATCAGCTATTTCACCGCCGGCAACGGCTTTGAGACCCTTCCCATCCGAATCTATGACATGACGAAGAAAACCGTGACCCCAAAAATGTACGCGCTGGCTACCATCATCTTCTTCGTGATCCTGGCTCTGCTTCTGGTGTCCAATCTGATGGACGCGGATACTTCGGAGAACATGAAGAAGGCCCGGGAGAAAAAGCGCGCCCGCCGCAGAAACACCGCGCCGTCCCAGACGGCCGCTGAATAAGGAGGAACAAGAATGAAAAGAATCTTTGCTGTACTGCTCGCTGTTGTGATGACCCTCGGTCTATGCCTGTCCTTAACCGGCTGCGGCGGCGGGAATGCCAAAACCTTGAACGTCTACAACTGGGGCGAATACATCTCCGATGGCTCCGAAGGCAGTCTGGACACCATCAAGGCCTTCGAGAAGTGGTATGAGGAGACCTACGGCGAGAAGGTCCGCGTCAACTACACCACCTACGCCAGCAACGAGGATATGTACGCCAAGCTCTCCAGCGGCGCTGTGAGCTACGACGTCATCATCCCCAGCGACTACATGATCGCCCGCATGGCCGACGAGGGCATGCTCCTGCCTCTGAATTTCGACAACATTCCCAATTACCAGTACATCGACGAGAGCTTCCACGGCCTGTACTATGATCCCGACGACACCTATACCGTGCCCTATACCTACGGTGTGGTGGGCATCATCTACAACGCCAATGTGGTCGACGAAGCCGACGTGGGCGACTGGGATCTGATGTGGAACGAGAAGTATGCCGGCAATATCGTCCAGTTCAACAATTCCCGTGACGCCTTTGCCACCGCCCAGTACAAGCTGGATCTGGACGTGAACGATCCCGACACCGCCTCCTGGGACCGGGCCCTGGAAGAGCTGAAGGCCCAGAAGCCCCTGGTCAAGAGCTACGTCATGGACGAGATCTACAACATGATGGAGTCCGGCGAGGCCGCCATCGGCGCCTACTATGCCGGCGACTACTTCACCATGCTGGACGCCCAGGCCGACAGCGTGGATCTGCGCTTCTACTACCCCGAGCGCACCAACTACTTCGTCGACGCCATGTGCATTCCCAGCTGCTGCCAGAACCAGGAGCTGGCTGAGATCTTCATCAACTACATGCTCTCCGAGGAGCCCGCTATCGCCAACGCCGAGTACATCTACTACGCCTCCCCCAACCGTCTGGTCTACGAGAGCGAGGAGTACGCCGAGGAGCTGGGCGAAGAGGCTATGGAAATCCTCTATCCCGGTATCGACAACTTCAGCGAGCTTTACAACGCCTACGCCTACCAGAATCTCTCCAACGATCTTCTCAGCTATATCACCTCCCTCTGGGAGACCCTGAAGATCGGCTGATTGACAGATAACAGGCCAAACTCCCCGCCATCCCGGCGGGGAGTTTTTGTTGACCCGGAGGCAAAAGCGTGATATCCTTTGCTCTATGAAACTCTCTGATCTGAAAAAACCGAATAACTGGCTGTCCGCTTTGGGCCTTGTGACGCTGTCAGCCTGCTATGTGATCTGGCTGCTTCGCCGCGGCGGGATCGCTCCCCTTCCCCTGACCCTGTCCCTTCTCAGCGCCGGATGTTTCGCCTGGGTCGGTCTGCGCACCGTGCCGGAGTGGGTCGGATTCTGGTCTGATTCCGGCGAAGATCCGTTGGCCCCGGAAGAGACCGAACCCCGGTACATGGACCTGCGGATCTTCGGCTGCTTTCTGCTGGCAGATCTGTGCTACCTGGGTCTGACGATCCTGATCCGTCGCCTTTTCGGCCAGGAGACGCCGATGAGCTTCTGGCTGTGTGCCGACAGCCTTCATTATCAGCAGATCGCCCAGGACTGGTATCTGAGCGAAGGGATCCGGGATCGGGTGGTCCAGCTGGTTTTTCTGCCGGGCTATCCCGTGGTCCTGCGCCTGCTGCACCTGCTGATTCCGGACTACACCCTGGCCGGGCTTACGGTTTCGGCCCTCAGCTTTGCCGGCGGAGGCTGCGTCTTCTATCGTCTGCTCCGTCTGGACTACAACCGCAGCATCTCTCTGCGAGCCCTGCGCTTTCTCTGCATGATGCCGGGAGCGGTGTTTTTTGCCATGCCCATGAGCGAAAGCCTGTTCTTCCTGCTGTCTGTGTCCTGCCTGTATGCCGCCCGCAGAGAGCGTTGGCTTCTGGCCGGACTTCTGGGCGCCTATGCGGCCTTCACCCGGTCTCTGGGCCTGGCTCTGGTCGTCCCGCTGTTTGCCGAGTGGATCCATGAATACCGACGCATTCCGCATCCCCGGCGGATCTCGGGCGGCGTTTCCGTTCTCCTGGTGCCCATGGGTTTTGCCGCTTACTGTTACATCAATTATCTGGTTTCCGGCAATCCCTTCCAGTACCTGGAGTATCAGAGCGTCCACTGGCATCAGAATCTGGGCTTTTTCTTTTCCACCGCCGCCTATCAGACCGACTATGCGCTCTCTGCCGCCCGAAGCCAAGATCTTCCCTCTCTGCTGGGGCTCTGGCTGCCGAACCTGATCTGTGCCCTCATCTCCCTGCCCCTGGTGGCTCTGGCCTCCCGGAAGCTGCGCGCCAGCTGGCTCTTGTGGTTCATGGCCTATTATATCATCGCCATCGGCCCCACCTGGCTGCTGTCCGCGCCTCGCTATCTGCTGGCGCTGCCGCCCCTCCCCTTGGCTATGGCTCTTTTCTGCCGGGACAGCAGGCGGAACCAGGCGCTGAGCCTTCTATTGGGCGACTTCTCTTTCTTCTACCTGATCGCCTTCTCTCTTCGCTGGCAGGTCTGGTAACCGTCTCATAACACACGACCGGCGTGACCTTCACGGTCACGCCGGTTTTTTTGTTCCTATTTGGTTCAGGCCTTGGCGAGCAGCTTCGCCTTTCTCTCCTCCAGGCGCTTCCGCTCGTCCCCTTCCGTGATCCCCCACTCGGTTCCGAGCAGGTCCAGTATCCGATCGCAGGTTTCGGCGGCCTTGCGGTATTCGCCCTGGATCTCGTAGATATCGGCGATCCCCATCAGCTCGTCCTGGAACCTGGGACGCCTGGTCTGGGCGGCAAAAGCCCGTTCATAGAGCTCGATGGCTTTCTCGTAGCTGCACTTTTTGGCGTAATACTGTGCCGCTTCAAACAGACAGCCTGGTTCGCTCTCGTGCTCCCGGACCAGTTCCTCCATGATCCTGTCGGCTTCCGGCTCGTCAAAGCGGGCCAGAGCGATATGGGCCTCGTACACCCGGTCCAGGACCGGCCGGGCATCCTTCAGCCGCCGCATCCGGGAAAGGACCTGCTCGGCCTCGCTGACCCGGTGATCGGCGATCAGATTGTCCAGCAGAAAGAGGCAGCACATCCGGCTCTCCGGGTTTTCCGCCAGCAGTTCTTTGTAAAACTCGATGGCCTTGGTGTGGTTTGAGATGTTCCAGTCCCAGGCCGCGTGTCCCTCCGCCTTCTGCAGGATCCACTGGCTCCCCTTCTCATTCGGGCTCATGCGTACGCAGTCTCTGGCACAGCGGCTTGCCTTCTGTCCGAACATCTCCATCCTGTGCCAGTAGAGATAGGCCAGCAGCTCCGTGGCCCGTTTTTTATTCTCTCTGTCAGAGACCTGGGATTTCAGGAATTCCTCGTACTCCAGGAACACGTCCTGAGGCAGCTCGTCCTCGATATCCATGCGGTGCTCGATTCTGTTGAAGCGCTGCTCGGCTGTCAGATCGAACAGGTCGTCTATCGTGACGCCGAAAACCTCCGCCAGCAGCGGCAGCGTGCTGATATCCGGCATGGCCACGGCGTTCTCCCATTTTGACACGGACTGAGGGCTGATCCCCAGCTGCTCCGCCAGCTGCTCCTGGGTCATCCCCGCCTTAAACCGCAGCTGTCTGATTTTCTTTCCCAATTCCATATTCCATCCTCCTTCCGGAATCGTTTTCCTGATTGCGCTTTTATGATACGAAAAGCTCCGGCGAATTGCAATCACCCAGTTTTCCAGCCGTCTCACCCGTTGGTGGAAAAACATCGGCGCGCCGCCGATTCCCGGCATGTTTTCGGCCATGCTGGAAATAATAGAGATATTCCATCGTTTACAGAGAGGAGAATGTGCTATGCAGCAGCGTTTGGGACAACGCAGCCTGCTGTTCACCCGGGCCCCGGTGATCCGGTCCTACGCTTCCGTGGTGGGCAAGAAGGAGGGAGAAGGGCCGCTGCGCCATGGTTTTGACGCCATCTCGGAGGACTCCTATTTCGGGGAGAAGACCTGGGAAATGGCGGAGAGCCACATGCTGAAGCAATGCTTTCAGCTCTGCTGCGACAAGGCCGGGTGCGCGCCCTCAGAGCTGGACGCGATCTTTGCCGGAGATCTGCTCAATCAATGCGTCAGTTCTTCCTTCGCGATGAAGGATTCCTCCGTCCCCTACTTTGGGCTGTACGGCGCCTGTTCCACCATGGCGGAAGCGCTTGTCCTTTCGGCCTGCCATGTGGCCGCTGGTTACGCGGAGTGCTGCCTTGCCCTGACCGGATCCCATTTCTGTTCGGCCGAGCGCCAGTATCGTTTTCCTCTGGAGTACGGCGGACAGCGCACCCCCAGCTCCCAATGGACCGTTACCGGCTCCGGGGCCGTCATGGTAAGCGCCGGTGACTCCGGCGTCACGATCCCCATGGTCACTCCCGGTCGGATCGTGGACGCGGGGATCAAGGATCCCAACGCCATGGGCAGCGCCATGGTGCCCGCGGCGCTGGATACGCTTTGCGCACACTTTGCCGACACCGGGCGCGGTCCGGCTGATTACGACGCGTTTTTCACCGGGGATCTGGGTGCGCTGGGCCATGACCTCCTGGAGCACCAGCTGGAGCAGCGGGGTCTTGGCCCGGGCGCGTCCTATATGGACTGCGGTGTTCTGATCTACGACCTGTCGACCCAGGAAGTAAACGCCGGCGGCTCCGGCTGCGGGTGCAGCGCCTCCGTCCTGTGCGGTCATATTCTGCCCTGCCTGGAGAAAGGGATCTGGCGGCGGGTCCTGTTTGCCGCCACCGGCGCGCTCATGTCCCCGACCAGCTCCCAGCAGGGCGGCAGTATTCCCGGGATCTGCCATGCGGTGGTCCTGGAGAGGAGGGACTGAGATGAGCAGTCTTTGGATGTATGTGAAGGTATTTGCCGTGGGAGGCTTTTTCTGCGTATTCGGTCAGGTGCTGATCGACCAGACCAAGCTCACCCCGGCCAGGATCCTCAGCGCTTTTGTGGTTCTGGGCGTCGTGATGGGAGCTTTGGATCTGTACCGCCCACTGGTGGAGTGGGCCGGGGCGGGAGCCACCGTACCGCTGACCGGCTTTGGAAACACGCTGGCCAAGGGCGTCCGGAAAGCCGTATCGGAGAAGGGGCTGCTCGGCGTTTTTACCGGCGGCTTCACCGCCGCCTCCGGCGGGATCTGCGCTGCGGTGTTCTTCGCTTTGCTCGCGGCGCTGTTGGGAAAGCCGAAGGACAAGACCCGATAAGGGCAAACAACCGTTCCGGCAGAGGTCGGAACGGTTGTTCTTTGATTGAATCAGATTTTCAGCGCCGAGCTGGTATCTCTTTCCGCTTCGAACGCTGTTCTTTTCAGAGATTCAGCAGCGCGGCGGCAGCGGAGCCGGAAAGCGTGGATTCATCTCCGATCCGGAGGCTCAGCTTCCGCCCCAGCTTTCCGCAGATCTCCTCGTCAATGAGGCGGGTAAGCGCAGCCTGATAGTATCTGCCCTTCTGCACCAGAGAGCCTTCGGCGCATACGGCCAGCTTTTTCTCCCCGGTCAACAGCACAATGGCCGCCAGGTTCAGGCACATAAGCCGGGCGGAGCGCTCGAAAACAGCACGGCAGATGTCGCGCACAAAAGCCGCGTCGTCCTCACCGTCGGCGATCTGATCCATTTTCTCGCCCATGGACCAGGCCTCGATCACCGCAGAGTCGATATGCCCCAGCGCCCTGACCTTCTCTGCGCTCTTCGGGCAGAGGAGCCCTTCCTCGGCCGCTTTCAAGAGCATCAGATGGCACAGCTCTCCCAGATAGACGCCGGCGGTCAGCTTCTCAAAATGCTTCTGTCCCGGGTTGTGACTCTCCTGGTCCAGCTTTCTGTCAAAATAGCCGCCCCGGATCCCGTCGTACATACCGGATTCCAGATTGACGATCATCCTCCGGTCTCGGTCCCGTCCGAGCTTCGGGATCCGTTTTTCCGGCAGCGCGCAGCAGGTATTGGTCCCGGTGCCGCTGACCTGGCCGATCACGTTCACGCCATCGCTGCCCTTCTGAGCCAGGCCGCCCAGCTGCACGGCCACCGTATCGTTGAGGATCACGATCTTCTTTCCCCGGATCCCGCGCCGCTCCAGCTCGCCGAGAAGAGAAGCGCCAACCAGCCGGCCCTCGCAGCCCTCGATCACAACTTCTTTGTCGATCCGCAGTACCCGCCCGTCCATATCCGGGGTGATCTCCGCGGAATAGGAGAAACAGAAGCCGATCTTGTCCGTGCGGTCCATCAGGGGTTCCACCGCGTCGGCGGTAAAGCGGATAAATTCGTCCCAGGAGGTCGGACGCTCAATACCGGGCATCCTCCATTTTTTCAGTTCCTCTTCCCGGACTCCATTCTCCGTAAACGAGACCAGGGCCCTCCGGAAGTTGGTTCCGCCCGCGTCAATGACCGCTACCGGCTGATCAAGCGGAAGCTGTCCATGGTCGGACAGATAGGTCGGGATCATGGCGAGGCTGCCGCCCTCACCGCGAAGCCCGCGCTCCATCTCGCGCGTCATCTCCGGCGCCATTTCCGCCGGACGCACGGTTTCCGGTCCCATCTCATATTTGGTCAGAAAGGAAAGCGCTTTTTCGCTGCTCATAGTCCTTCTCCTTTTCAGGCAAACATCTTTTTTCATTATAACAGAAAACCCAGGAAAGAAAAGACCCAAATAGACAGTTTTTCCATTTTCCTCCCGCGAAAACAGCCGCCCGTGGTCGGGCGGCTGTATGGCTGTCATTCCCCTTCCATCAGATAGGAGAAAATCAGAAAGGCGGTCTTCATTGCATTGTGGCGGATCTTCTCCTCATCGATGCAGAAGATCCCGTCCTGTATTATCCGGGTCCCCATCTTTTCGATCCGGTCCTCGTCGATGGGTACAATGCGCTTGTTCTCCGTTGTGATGTATTTCTCCGTGATGACCGGGTCGATCTCGGCGTTGTTGGCCAGAACAACATCGATTTTCCTTTTCTTCAGATACTGATTCAGGATCCGAAGATGATCCCCCACGGTGTAGCCATCCGTTTCCCCGGGCTGAGTGACCAGGTTGGCCACGTACATCAGCGGCGCTTTCGTCTCCGCCAAAGCCTGGCAGATCTCGGGCGCAAGCAGATGCGGAAGGATACTGGTGTAAAGGCTGCCGGGACTGAAGATGATCAGGTCCGCCTCCGCGATCTTCCCCTCGATCTCATCCACCACATGGATGCTGTGGTCATAGGTCAGCTTTCGGATATGCTTGACGTTCGCGCTGACCTCTTCTTCGCCGAAGTAGTCCTTTCCCCGGCTTTTTCCCACCAGCTCTACCTTATCCTCCGTCAGCGGCAGGACCGTACCCTTGATATTCAGAAGGCCCGCCATGTATCGCGTGGCTTCGGTCAGATTCCCCTTCAGGTCGATCAGCGCCGCCAGCAGAATATTGCGAACCGGGTGATTGTACAGGCTTCCTTCCTTGCTGAACCGATAGCGCAGCAGCGAGACAAAGTCATCGTCCACATTGGCCATGGACAACAGGACCTTTCCCACATCGCCCACCGCCGGGATATCCAGTTCCTTTTTCAGAACGCCGGTACTGCTCCCGTTATCGCTGACCGTGATGACCGCGGTCACGTCCACCGGAAACAGCTTCAGCCCGGACAGCAGACAGGAGATCCCCGTGCCGCCGCCGAAAACCACAACTTTTTTCATAGAATCCCATACACTCCAATCCGCAGAACAGAGTTAAAATAACACAGGCTCACAGGAGAATCAAGTGATACCGAAGTCGAATCTTGCCGATGGGCACGCCTCGCGCCCGGGCTCAGCCCTCGGAATTGCCCAGCGTCACGGTGTTGGACTGCAGTACGTTCCAGGACTCCATGGCGTCGGGATCGTTCAGCAGCTTTTCCATCTCCTCCGCCACGCCCGCGTCCTCAAAGATTCCCCTGTTCTGTTCCCAGTCTGTTGTGCAGGTCTGGATGTAAAGCACCAGATCCAGGAAATTTTCATCAAAGTAGGTGCGCTCATCCTCGCTGAGGCTTTCCCATGCTTGAAGCAGATTCTGTCGCAGGGAGGGGATGTGGGCGCCGGAGAGCTTCTGTCCGGCGGCAAAGCCCACGACATCGCAGGCCGCCTTTGCCTTCGCCAGAGAAGAGCCGGCGGTCCCCATGTGATAGGCCCCCACCACCCGGAAATACTCATCCACCAGGGTTTGGGCGGAAGGGACGGGACGGGTATCCGGGGGCAGCTGCTCCCAGGTCATAGCCTCCACGGCGGCGATCAAATCGAATCCGTCAAGATCCGCGGCGGACACCGAGAGAGAACAGGACGCCCCGGCCTGGCGGTCATACCAGAGGCACAGCTCGATGGTCTGCGCCTCCCCCGCCAGCCGGTAGAGGGTTCCCTCAGCCTCATTCTGCAGTGTGAAGCTCACTTCCTCATTCCAGCTGTAATACATTCCGGAAATATCCTCCGGCGCCTCCGTCTTCTTTGCCCGTGCGGTAAAGTCCAGGCCGTCCCAGGTAAAGCGCAGCTCCGCCAGGTCGCCCTCGGAAGATTCCATCAGGCGCCAGCTTTCGCTTTCAGATCCCTCCGGCGCGCGGAAGGGCACGGCGACGTGCTCCAGCGCCTCATCCAGCGTGCAGTCGCGCCAGGGGTTTGGCATACCGACGGCCGGAGTCTCCTCCTCAGGCGCGCTCTGCGTCCCGCAGGCGCAGAAAGTGGCCAATATCGCGGTCATCAGAACAAAGCAGATCCATTTTTTCATCATTTTAACCTCGATTTGTTTTTGATTTGTTTGTGTGCTTCCCGTCTCCCGACGTCTTCTTCATCGGGCGAACACCCAGCTGCAGCGCCTGCATCGGACAGGTCCGGACACAATCCCCGCAGCGGATACACTCGGCACTGTTGGGCTCCCGGGAGGGATCCACACACATGCGGCAGACCCCGGCACAGGCCCCACAGCCGACACAGCGGTCCCGATCCAGCTCCATCCGAACCAGAGAGACCCGGTTAAACAGTCCGTAGATCGCCCCGAGCGGACAGAGATATTTGCAGAACGGTCTCCAGATAAACAGACTGGCCGTGATCACGGCGATCAGAACGGCGCTCTTCCAGGTAAACAGCGCTCCCAGCTGAGAGCGCAGGATAGAATCTCTGGCCGCCAGCATCCAGCCTGCCAAAGTGCCGGAGGGGCAGAGATACTTGCAGAAATAGGGCACCAGCTTCAGGCCCAGGGGCAGGCCGATCACCAGCACGGCCAGCACTCCGTATTTTACCCAGCGCAGGGACGGATCCAGGCGAAAGCGGTTTCGCTTCTTCACCGGGATCAGGCCGATCAGCTCCTGGATCCAGCCGAAGGGACACAGAAAGCCGCAGACCGCTCTGCCCAGGAGAGCGCCGAAAAAGATCAGAAGTCCCACCACATAGTAGGGGAGCCGAAAGGTCCGGGCGTCCAGGAAGCTCTGCAGGGAGCCGATGGGACAGGCTCCCACCGCGCCGGGACAGGAATAGCAGTTCAGGCCCGGTACGCAGACCTGCTTGACGGGACCCGAATAGATCCCGCCCTGGAAAAAGCCCTTGAAGTTGGCATTCTGCAGGAGCGTTGCCGCCGCCTGGATGCCGAAACGATGTTTGTTATCCAAGGCCCACACACTCCATACAGATCCGCGCCGCTTTCATCAGCACCCCTCCGGGCTGGCCCAGCAGGATCCCGGTCAGGGTCAGGCCCAGCCCCGCCAGCATCAGGGCCAGGGCCGGAAGCCGGCTTTTCATAGCAGGTCCTCCACGAGAGCGGCCCAGGAGGCATAGTCCAGGGAACCGATCTGGGTGGAGCCTACGACCTCGCCCCGGCCGTTCACAAAGACGGTCGTGGGAACGTAGCCGGTCTGGAACTGGTCAAATTCCGAACAATAGTGAAGGATCGGGTAGGTGATGCCGGCGTCGGTGAGGATGGCATCCACATCCTCCTCCTGATTCGGCGTGGCATACACGCCCAGGATCTGAAAGCCCCTGTCCTGGTAGTTTTCATACAGCTTCTCCAGCTCGGGCATCTCTCCCACGCAGGGCGGGCACCAGGGCTCCCAGAAGTTGATCATGGTCAGCTCCGCCTGTTGAAAGCAGCTCTCGTCCCAGGCATTGTCCTCCCGGTCGGTGGTGGAAAAGCTCAGACCCGCGGCGGCTTCGGGCACCGGCTCGGTCTCCTCCGCCGCCGGCTCCTGGGGCGCGGGCACCGCCTCCGGGGCGGGTTCCTCCGCCGGAGTCGGGCTCTGCCCGGACTGGCTTCCGCAGGCGCACAGACTCAGCGCCAGCGCCGCCGTCAGCAGCAGGGCAAGGATATTGCGTTTTTTCATATAAACCCTCCTCCCGGTCATGCGATCCTGGTCAGGATCGGCTGGTAGATCAAACTCTCCATGGTGCTCAGCCTGGACTGGTAATCGGTCTGGCTGATCCCTTCGCTGCGTTCGCTGGGATAGCTCTCGCTGTGGCCCTGCTGATAGTAGTACACCGGATTGTTGTTCTCATCCAGGTCAGTGAACAGTATCTCCACATCCTCCAGGACGCCGCCGGCGATTCTCTGTACGCAGTTATAGGAATAGGCCGCGCCGCCGGAGCCCTCATAGTAAACAGAGCTGTCGGTTCGTACGTAATAGCGCATCCGGGCCATGGAGGTGGCCAGATTCACCGGTTGGGAATCCGACAGGGTGTACAGGCCGTACACCACCCGGTCGGCACCCTCCCGGGTCCCCATCCCGGCCACGATCAGTTCGGGGACGCCGTCCCTGTCCAGGTCCTTCATGGCATAGCCTACCCCCTCGGAATACGCCGTCATTTCCGACAGACCACGGGAGAAGGCATACCCGGAATCGCCCCGGTGGCCGCCGTCGTACAGTTCCCGATAGGCCTCGATCACTGGGCCGTAGAGCGTCACATAGTCGCCCACATAGACGTAGGCCGGCTCCGACAGTGCGGTATAGCCCTGCCCTTCAAAGCGGGCCTGGATCGCCCAGCCGTTCATGGACAGCGGCGTGCTGCGCAGCGCGATGGTATCCTCGGGAAGGATCTCCAGCTCCATTCCCGGGTGCGCCGCCATGGCCTGCTCCAGAGAGTACACCGTCCCCTCCGGATCCAGGACCTGCCAATCGAGACGCTCCGCGCCGTCAGCGTGGGCGATGAACCAGGTGTTGCCGCCAATGGCCAGCGCCTCCCCGGTGGGGTGCTTGGTGATGGTAATGGGATTGGGCTGCTGCGGCTCCGGGTCCGGTTTCGGCGTGGCCTCCACCGGCTGGAACTCCTCTGTCCGGGTATCCACCTCGGTCCAGGACAGCGCAAGCCCGCTCTTCTCCATTCCGGCAAAGCGCCTGTCGCAGGCGCTGTCGTAGTCCTCCTGGCTGATACTGTTCCCCTGAGGATCGGTACAGACGGCGCGCTCGCCGCCGTCCTCACCATAGCTCAGCTCCCGGTTGGCCAGCCGTTCCCAGAAGGCAGTCCCGTTTTTCAGCCGCAGGGCGTCCCAGGACGTGTAGGAATGGGCCGCGCCGTCCCGGGTCACGCCCTCGCAGACATAGAAATAGCTGTCCGTGGCGGCGTCATAGTAGCAGGTCAAGGAATTCTGGATGATCTCCGGCCAGTCGTCCGGGCCTTCAGTCGAGGTATTTCCCGTCCAGCAGTTGCGGATCCCGGAGCCGTCGGGCAGCAGTTCCCAGAAATGGGCATAGGTGTAGATACCCGAGCCCTGCGTAGAGGCGGCCAGCACCTCGTAAAGTCCGTTGTGGTCAAGATCCGTAAACGTGTAGTACCAGGGGCAGTCATAGGGATCGGCAAAGGCCCAGCAGTCGTACTCCCGCTCCAGGACCTGCTTCTGTTCCTCAAAGGACATCTGCGGCTGTGCGGAAGGCTCCTCATCGTAGATCACCTCCGGCTCGCCGGAGACGCCGCAGCCCGAAAGGGCGGAGCCCAGAAGGCACGCGGCCAGTATCAGTGCAAAAACTCTCCTGTTTTTCATGAGATTCTCCTATTGTTTTCCACACGGAACACGGGGATCCGGTTCCTCCCGAAGGGCCTCATGGCCTTGCCGGAAGGAAACCCCGTTACGCAAAAACTCCAGATCGTAACGACCTGGAGTTTTGTGACCCTGGAGCGGATAATGGGAATCGAACCCACCCTTTCGGCTTGGGAAGCCGACGTTCTACCGATGAACTATATCCGCAAGTGTGTTCATTATAGCACAGTCGGCCGGGAATTTCAATCCCTATTTTTCCGCCAAGGGCCCAGGCCCGGTCTCAACCGGAGGTGCTGGCGGCGGCAGCGGCGGCGCTGGCCGCGGCGCAGTCGATGGCCAGTACCATGGCCAGGGCCTTCAGTTCGTCCACGCCTTCCCCGATCTCCAGCTCATAGCTGTCGCCCCAGGTGAACCAGGCCTTCCGGATGGAGATGATCTCGGTGCCGTTCCGGGTGACCTTATAATCGTGTCCCCAGAAGTCCCCCTCCATCTGCCAGTCGGAGCCCTCGATATGGAATCGGGGTTTCAGAAAGGTAAATTCCTTCACGATGGTGCCGACCAAGGTATCGCGGACATAGACCTCGTACCGAGGCAGCCAGCTCCAGACCTTCTCCTTGATGAAGGCGACTTCATTTCCGATCATGTCCTTGACGTGCAGCTTTTTGCCCAGGGAGAAGACCTCTCCCTCCACCGTGTAGCGGTCCTCCTCATGCTCGTTCCTGACGTTGAAGCGGTCTCCCCAGGAGAAGACCTTCTGCTTGATGTACAGCTTCATATTTATCCCTCCTTTACCGGTTTGACGCGGTCAGTCGTAAAAATGTTCCAAAAAAGGCAGGGCGGTAAAGCCGTCCTGCCTTCTGCGGCGCGTTAATCGTCGTTCTTTTTCCCGCTGACCGCGTCCTTCACGGAGTCGATCACATGATCGGCGGCGTCACGGAAGCGCTGGCTGTCCTCCTGCTTGACGACCTCTACCACCTGACCGTCCTGCTTGACGATCTCAACCGTGCAGCCGAAGCCGAAGGTCGCCAGAGCGGCGGCGATCAGGGCCCATTTGGCAGCGGCCAGACCCACCACAGCGCCGGCCACGCCCACGCTCACGGGGATGTTCAGCACGGCCTCGCCGCCCCGGCGAACCAGGATGCGGGAGACGTTGCCCTTCTGGACCAGTTCCTTGAGTTTATTGATCACGTCGGAAATGTTCATAGATTTGCCCTCCTTTGTTGTATTTCTGCCTTATTATACCACATATGGCCGAAACTGCAATCTCCCGGAGGGAAGTTTACAGTTCCCACACGATTCGTTCACAGATTGCTCAAAAGATTATCGCAGATCCTGTCCACGTCCTGCAGGTCGAGGTCGGCGTAGATGGGCAGCGTCAGCACCTGTTGACTCAGTCTCAGCGCCACAGGTGTTTTTTCCGGCCCGCCCGGCAGATCCCGGTAGCAGTCAAAGGCATTGGTCAGCGGGTAAAAATACTTTCTGGCAAAAATGTCCTGCTCCGCCAACAGCTCATAGGCTCTGTCCCGGCTCAGCTTTCCCTGGAACAACACCGGGAAGTAGGCGTAATTGGCTTTGACGCCGGGCTGCTCCGCCCGAAGCTTCAGGCCGGGAGCGCCTTCCAGACGCTGCCGATACCGGGCGTCCACCGCCCGGCGCTTCTCGATCTCCCGATCCAGATGGCGCAGGTTGCACAGGCCCATCGCGGCCTGAAATTCATTCATCTTGGCGTTTCCGCCCACGTAGGCGCAGTCTTCCGGTCCGCGGATGCCGAAGTTTTTCAGATCGTCCAGCCGCTGGACCAGTCCGTCGTCATGATAGCACACCGCGCCGCCCTCTATGGTATTGAACACCTTGGTGGCGTGGAAGGAGAACATGGAGGCGTCGCCGAAGCAGGCCGCGCTGATCCCGTCCTTCTCCACTCCGAAGGCGTGGGCCGCGTCATAGATGAGCTTCAATCCGTGCTCTTTTGCGATCCGCTCCAGGGCGCTGACGTCGCACAGTCCGCCGTACACGTGCACCGGCAGAATCGCCACGGTTTTTTCTGTAATGAGGCTCTCGACCTTGCTCACATCCAGAGTATAGTCCTCTTCATTCACATCGCAGAACACCGGAGTGAGACCGCAGCGCACGATGGCGTGGGTGGTGGAGGCAAAGGTAAAGGGCGTGGTGATCACCTCGCCGCCTTGGGGCAGCTCAAAAGCCGCGAGAATGTTTTCCAGCGCCAGATGGCCGTTGGTGTAAAGCGTCACGTGCTCCACTCTCAGCTGTTCTTCCAGTTCTCTCTGAAGCTGCCGGTGCTTATCGCCCATATTGGTCAGCCAATGGCTGTCCCACAGATCGCGGATCTCCGCGCAGTATTCTTCAAAATCCGGCATCGAGGACCGGGTGACCAGAATCGACATGAACAGAACCTCCTTGGGCTTATCCGCTTGTTCGTCATGGTAGCACCGGGGCGGAAAAAAGTCAAGAACGGCAAAGAGCGCTCCGCATGCTGCGAAGCGCTCTCCGGTCAGGGTCTGACCGTTGCCGTCGGAGCCGGGGTGCCGGATGGCGCGGGGCTGGTTCCGGGGGCCGCAGGTTCTCCCCCGTTCCCGTCCCGATGCGTGCCGTCCATATCCGTACCCGGCTCGCCGATGATCCCGCCGTCGTCCACACGGCCATGGTCGTCGATCCGCCCGTCGGCGTCGTCATCGACGTAGCCGTCGTTCCAGTCCGGCTCCGGCATGGGCGTGAGATCCGGCGTCAGATCCGGCTGTCCGCGGTAACTGCCGCAGCCGGTCAGGGCTGTCGCGCACAGAGCCAGAACCAGGATCAGGATCCCGATCGTTGTTCGTTTCATCAGTCGTCCTCCTTCCCATTGGGCAAGGATAGTATTTGAAGTCCCGAAAAAACTATGTGTGGCATCTTTTCCTTGTAAATCTTTCTTTTCCCATGATTGAAGGCTGCGCTTTTTTGCGGTATAATAGCAAAAAAAGCAAGGAGAGCAGCTATGATCGGCCTGTCACGTCCCTTTCTTCAGATCAGCGACGGCAAGAGCCTGTCCTATGGCGGCAGCCAGATGCGCTCTGACAACAACATGATCCGTAAATGCGGCTGCGGCCCCGTTGCCGCTCTGGATCTTTGCGCCTATCTGGAGGGTCGGGACCGGACGCCGATTCCTCTTGAGGAGTATAACCGGGAGCTGGAGCGCCTGTGCCGCCGCTTCTTTCTGCTGATCCCGAATATCGGCATCAACGGCATCGGCCTGATCGCGGGACTCAATCTGATGTTTTGGGAAAAGCATCTGCCCTATCGGGCTTTTTGGGCCGCCTCCGGCGGGCGGCTCTGGGAGCGGGCGGAGGAGATGCTCCGGAGAAATATTCCCGTCATCCTCTCTATCGGCCCCAATTTTCCCAGGTTCTGGGGAAAGGACCGGCTGAACTTTTATGTACGATTTCAGGACGGACGCTTCGTGCCCGCCGCTGCCACCAAGGCCCACTATGTAACTGTCACCGGCCTGGATGAAAACTGGCTGCGGATCTCCTCCTGGGGCCGGCAATACTATATCAATCGCCGGGAATATGAGGCGTATATCCGAAAGCACAGCAATTATCTTGTAAGCAATCTGGTGGTGGTCCGTCCCATCAGCTGAACGGGATCCGACAGACGCAAAACGGCAGCGGGCTTGTGAAGGGCCCGCTGCCGTTTTTCCGATCATTTTCAGTTGACGCTGAACAGGATATCTCCGTAAGAAGGATAGGGCCAGAAGGCGGAGGCGGTATTGGTCTCCAGCTCGTCTACCACGATGCGCAGCTCGTTCATGGCCCGCAGCACCGCGTCCCGATAATACCGGGCAAGCTCCAGGCTGTCGGTGAAGGTCTTCACGTCCATCATGGCGTACTCCAGGGTCCTGGCCTTCAACGCCGCCAGATTCATCTGCGCCGTGAGCCGGGTAGCCAGGTCCTTTTCGAAGGAGCAGTCCAGTCCCAGTTCCTTCTTGGAAAGCGCGGTCTCGGCCAGCTGTTTGGAATAGGCGCTGACTGCGGGAAGGATGTCCTTCCAGACCATATCCAGCATGGTCAGGGCTTCGATCCGCAGCACCTTGCAGTAGCTGTCCAGCTTGATCTCGTACCGGGCACGCAGTTCGGTCTCGGAATACACCCGATGTTTGCAGAACAGCTCGATGTTCTTTTCCGCCAGGTAATAGGGCACGCAGTCCGGCGTGGATCTCAGATTCAGAAGGCCCCGGCGCTCGGCCTCCTTCAGCCAGGCGTCGTCGTAGCCGTTGCCGTTAAACAGGATGCGCTTGTGCTCCCGGATCACGTTCCGGATCAGGTCGTGCAGAGCGCTCTCAAAATCCTCCGCCTGCTCCAGGATATCCGCATATTGGCGCAGAGACTCGGCCACGGCCGTGTTCAGGACCACATTCGGGCCGGAGATGGACTGGGCGGAGCCCAGCATACGGAACTCGAATTTATTGCCGGTAAAGGCAAAGGGAGAGGTGCGGTTCCGATCCGTGGTATCCTTGGGAAACTTGGGCAGCACGTGCACGCCGACCTTGATCTGCTCCTTCTCTTTGCCGCCGTAGGGCTCATCCCGCTCGATGGCCTCCAGGATTCCCTCCAGTTCGGTCCCCACGAAGATGGACAGCACAGCCGGGGGCGCTTCGTTGGCGCCGAGACGGTGATCATTGCCCGCCGAGGCCACGCAGATGCGCAGCATGTCCTGATAGTCGTCCACCGCCTGGATCACCGCGCACAGGAACAGCAGGAACTGGGCGTTCTGGGAGGGGGTGTCCCCCGGCTCCAGAAGATTGATGCCGGTATTGGTGCTCAGGGACCAGTTGTTGTGTTTGCCGCTGCCGTTGACGCCGGCGAAGGGCTTCTCATGCAGCAGGCAGACCATGCCGTGCTTCCTGGCGATCTTGCGCATCAGCTCCATGGTCAGCTGGTTGTGATCGGCGGCGATATTGGTGGTGGTGAAAATAGGGGCCAGCTCATGCTGTCCGGGAGCCACCTCGTTGTGCTCGGTCTTGGCCATCACGCCCAGCTTCCAGAGTTCCTCGTTCAGCTCCCGCATGAAGGCCGCCACCCGGGGTTTGATGGCGCCGAAATAATGGTCGTCCAGCTCCTGGCCCTTGGGCGGCTTGGCGCCGAACAGCGTGCGTCCGGCGTAGATCAGGTCCTTGCGCTTGTTGTAGACCTCCTGGTCGATGAGGAAATATTCCTGTTCCGGACCCACTGTGGGGCGCACCGACGTGACGTCCGCGTTGCCGAAGAGCTTCACCACCCGCAGTCCCTGGCGGTTAAGGGCTTCCATGGAACGCAGAAGCGGCGTCTTCTTATCCAGGGCCTCTCCGCCGTAAGAGCAGAAGGCGGTGGGGATGCACAGCACGTTGTCTTTGATAAACGCGTAAGAGGTGGGGTCCCAGGCGGTATAGCCCCGGGCCTCAAAGGTAGCCCGAAGACCGCCGGAGGGGAAGCTGGAGGCGTCCGGCTCGCCCTGAATGAGCTCTTTCCCGGAGAATTCCATGATGACCCGGCCGCCGTCCACCGGGGAGATGAAGCTGTCATGCTTTTCCGCGGTGATGCCGGTCATGGGCTGGAACCAGTGGGTAAAGTGCGTCGCTCCCTTTTCAATGGCCCAGTCCTTCATGGCGTTGGCAACAATGGTGGCGGCGCTGCTGTCCAGGCGTTTGCCCTCCTGCATGGAACGCTGCACCTGGCGGAAGACCTCTTTGGGAAGCCGCGCCCGCATCACGGAGTCGTTGAATACCATGGAACCGAATACTTCTGTTGCAGTGTTCATCATCAGGACCTCTCTTCAATAAATTAAGAAGCGGCACCGACGCCTTGCCCATGCACGACGCCTTTGCCGCTTCAACGCAGGAGATTATATACCGGCGGAATGTCTCCTGTCAAGTGCCGGATTCTGTTTTTTTCGTAAAAATGCAACCGCTCCCGGACCAATTATTCTTCATACGCGCGGATGATGCTCTCCGCCACTTCCCTGCTCTTCCGTCCGGAATCCATGGCGGTCTGTTCGATATAATGATGGGCCTCCTCCTCGCTCATCTGCAGCCGGGTCATCAGCAGGAGCTTGGCCCGGCTGACGAAGCGGGTGTCGTCCAGCTTCCGGCGCAGGCTGCTGGTGTGCTTTCTCAGCCGCCGCAGACGCACGCTCAGAGCCAGCAGTGCCCCCAGCGCCTCGGCCAGCCGTTTCGGAGAGTCCAGCAGGATCCCCTCGCTGACGCAGGCCGAAGCCAGCGCGCCGGGATCCTCGCTGAGGATCAGGACCGCGGTAAAGCTCTTTTCGGCCAGCTCCCGGGCCAGATCGAAATCCTGTTCCGAAAGGAGCACCGCGTCGCAGCCCAGCTGCTCCGGGCTGCCGTCCGCCTGGTCGGCGGTCAGGAGGACTACCTCCGCCGACACGTCATAGCCGGGCAGAATACGCAGAATGTCCAGGGCCGTCAGCCCCGTTCTCCGGGAGATCCCGATCCGGATCCCGCTCTGCTTCATACGGCGCGCCTCCTTTCGTTTTTCTGATGGTATTCTAACACAAAGCCCGCTCTTTGCAAACGGGAAAATTCGTGTTAAGATAGGATCGAGGTGATATCCGTGGACAAAGTGAAGCCCGTCCCCTGCCCTTACGAAAAACGCTGCGGCGGCTGTCAGCTGCGCCACCTGAGCTATACCGAGCAGCTGCGGCGCAAACAGGGCCGCTGCATCGCCCTTCTGGGGCCCTTCGGGCACGTGCAGCCCATTCTGGGCATGGAGGAACCCGCCCGCTACCGGAACAAGGTCCACGCGGCCTTCGGCCTGGACCGGAAGCGGAAACCCGTCTGCGGGATCTACCAGCCGGGCAGCCACGCCATCGTCCCGGTGGAGGACTGCCTGATCGAGGACGCAGAATCCGACGCCGTCATCCGCCAAATCCGGGACATGCTGCCCCGGTACAGGATCCAGACCTTCGACGAGCGCAGCGGCACCGGCTGGCTGCGGCACGTGCTGGTCCGCCGGGGCTTTGCCACCGGGCAGCTCATGGTGGTCCTGGTGGCGGTCAGCCCCATCTTCAAGCTGCAGAAGCCCTTTCTGAAGGAGCTTCTGGAAAAGTTTCCCGCCATCACCACGGTGGTCCTCAACATCAACGACCGCTTCGGTCCCGTGGTCCTGGGGACCCGGGAAAAAGTTCTCTGCGGCCCCGGCTATATCGAGGACGTGCTGTGCGGCAAGCGCTTTCGCATCTCTCCCCGGTCCTTCTACCAGATCAATCCCGTGCAGACCGAAACGCTCTACGGCAAGGCCATCGAGCTGGCAGGGCTCAGCGGTACGGAGACCGTGCTGGACGCCTACTGCGGCATCGGCACCATCGGGATCTGTCTGGCGGACAAGGCCAGGCAGGTCATCGGCGTGGAGCTCAATCGGGACGCGGTGAAGGACGCCATCGGCAACGCCCGGCTCAACGGACTGAAAAACTGCTGGTTCACCGCGGGAGACGCCGGCGAGAGTCTGGAGGCCATGGCCAGAGACGGCTTCCGCCCGGACGTGGTGATCATGGATCCGCCCCGCTCCGGCAGTGACGAGAGGTTCCTCAGCTGCGTGCTGAAGGCCGCCCCGCCCAAGGTGATCTACGTCTCCTGCGATCCCGAGACCCTGGCCCGGGACCTGAAGATCCTCACCCAGGGCGGCTATCAGGTTCGCCATATCCAGCCGGTGGACATGTTCCCCTTTACGGAGCATGTGGAATCAGTTGTATTGATGTCTCGAGCCGGGGTTGAGTGTACGGTGTAGATGATGGAAGGATCTTGAATGATAAACAGTATAATTGCGTTAATTCCTTCAAAGAGATTAAAAGAATATTTGCTAGATCACCCGATCCAACTGTCCGTTTTACAACAGGCGACGATCGTTTCGGAATATGCTGCGAAAAGACATAAGATAAAACTGTTGAAGCAACTTGCAGAAATTGCCGATACTGATTCCGAAAAAACGCTTTTGAACACTGCAATAGCGGAAATCAAAAAAACGGGATATACGGGAGAAGAATCTAACAGAATATATGCTTCCTTGTTTCCTCATGAGGGATTTCCTCTTTACCCTTTCCTTGAGGTTTGTAATCTCCCTGTTTTGTTTCATCAGGGCGACCTGATTGGATTTAGAAAACATCATTACTATGTAGCGGGATGTCCCGTGATAACGGGGAACTGTGATTTTACTGATGAATGCTATTATTGCTACGATTTGTCTGTAAAAATCGAGTCCAAAGAAGATTTGTTTGCTGCTCATGAGCATATCCACGTTTGTGAAGCGGGTTATATTTCAATTGAAGAATTAAATGAAAAAGAGAATAATGGATTGCAGTGCCTCCGAAAACTGTTGGCGGACACATAATAATTCCCTACAGGAATAACAGTATGAATATCTTTGTTCAACGGCATAGTCCTAACGCCGAGGGGCGTGTGGGCAGCGTAGATAATGGCTGTTTTTATTCACTCTATTGTCCCAAGGCATGTGGAGACGGTATGTCTCCTGTGCCGGTAACATATCGACGCAAATAAATGATATCCGTAGCGGTCGAAACAGAAGATGGCTGGCAAACGGATAAGCCTGTCAAAGCAATGTATAGTCGGCTAAAGGATTGGTTTAAAAGAGAAGTACGGATGAAGTCTAAAAAGCGATTGGAACGGACCGTGATCGAACATGGACATTGAACTGATTGCGCTGAACGAGGGGCAGGTAGAGCGGGCTGCGGCCGCCTATCAGCAGACGCTTCGCTTGTGCAGTCCCGATTTTGTCAGCAGCGCGCAAGACGTGCTGCACCGGCACAGGGCAAGAGACGTTCTGAAGCTAACGCCAGAATGCGCCGCTTTCCTGAAAGAGGCAGAAAAGGAAATCAGCAAATAACAGGCCTCGACCGGGCAGCAGATACAGGCCAAATAACACTACGAAAGTGAGGGCAAACGTGTGGGGTGGTTTTTCTCGAATCTTCACATACACAAAACCGCTGAATTTGACATGGACGCCTTCCGGGCGGCACTGGTAGATCGTTTAGGCGCGAGCGGCTACCTGCCGATGGATGATCCGAAGGCGGCGGATCTGTCGCTTTCGATCTATGATCCGGGCGGAAGATGGGTCTCTGTCTGTTCGGACGGCCTTGATTTCTTTACGGAGGACTCGATCCTGGCGATCTCTGAGCCACTCTCCGAACAGTTCTCTGCGGATGTGCTGACAGTCTCCTGTTTCGACAGTGACTGTCTGCTACTGAACAGGATCAACAAAAAGCTTGATATCAGCGCCTGGGTGAAAATAGGGACTTATCCCGGGCTCAAGGCTCGTTCAATGCCGACGCAGTGGAAGGATCTGGTCTCTGACGCCGCACAGTGGAAGGCGGTTCTCCGCCGGAAATATTCTTTCGCTGAGAACGCTTTGGATGAGCTTGAGCCGCTGCTTGGGCTTAGCCCCGGACAGGGACGATTTTGCGACGAGCTGATCGCGGATCAGTTTGGTAAGTGTGTGCAGAGCTTTTATTTCAAGCTTCCCGAATCGGCCTCAAAACCGGAGCCGCCGAAGCTGTCGCTTTTTCAGCCCAGCCTGATGCCTTGTGAAATTGGAAAGGACCAGTGCTGTTTCGCCATCAATACCGGCGAAAAAACCCGGGGCCTTGCCATCGCTTTTTCAGGCAGCTACGTTGAAAATGAGGATATCCGCTTCCGCCATGTTCGGTTGGAATGCTCCCTGGATCAGCGTCACAGAAAGACGATTCCCCTCTCCCTGGAAAAGATTCAGACAGCAGCCGGGCAGTGGATCTACTATACGGAATTGCCCCATTTTCCCATCCGGGAAGGCGTGAAGGACGGGCTTGGCTGGCGGAAAGCGATGGACGAAGGAATGAAACGGGCATTCGGGGTCCGTTTCACGCCCGAGGGTGATCCCAGAAAGCTGTTGGACATTACGGTCCATTTCATTCCCCTGAAGAACCCGGAGGGACAATGCGGGTGGTGCGTTTGGTTGTATAATGGCAGCAAGCGCGCCTTTGTAGAAGAGTATAATCACCGGTGGGGCGAGATCATTGGGAGACATCCCACGGCCGGCGGCGTACGGCTGCTCAACATCGACGATTATGATATGGATGACTAAGCTTTCATCCCGCAGTTCTCTGCCATGTAGCCGGAACGGATGAAGCCTGATAACTATTTGAACAGGGCGTGATCGAACTCTCCTTCGACTGGCGCTTATCCCGGACGGGGCCTATCCCGCCCGGGCATTTTATTTTCGTTCGCAAAACATTTATTTGCGTTTTGTAATTCTTTCTTTTCTTTACAATCGCATTTTTATGTGTTATAATGGCCTCAGTTCTGAAACAGGAGGTGCCGTGTATGCCGCGCCGCAAGATCTCTCTGTCCGCCCCGGCGGAGTCCACCGCCATTGATCTGAACACCGGAAAGCCGGTGGAGAAAGCCTCGCTGCCCCTGATCTGCGGGCAGATCAAAGTTTACCGGGAGCTGAGAGCCATCGAGCAGAAGGCCTTTGCCGCCAGGCTCGGCGTATCCGCCAACGCCGTCAGCAACTGGGAGTGCGGTCGGTCCCGGCCGGACGTGAATCTGCTGCCGGCCATCTGCCAGGCTCTGGGGATCAGCCTCTATGATCTCTACGCGGTCGAAAAGCCGGAAGGCCTCCTGTCCAGCCGGGAAAAGAAGCTTGTGGAGGGCTACCGGAAGCTCAGTCCGGGCAATCAGTACGCCGTGGACCGGATGCTGGAGACCCTGCGCTTCGTGCAGGACGCCGAGGGCCGGCCCGAGCTGCACAGGCTTCTGTATTTTGAGCGCTCCCTGGCCGCCGGCGCCGCCGATCCCACGGAGTTTGAGCAGGAGGCCCAACCCTTCTATCTCTACGATTCTCCCGAGACCCGGCGCGCCGACTACGTCTTCCGCGTCAACGGCGACAGTATGGAACCCGATTATCACACCGGGGATCTGGTGCTCGTGGAGAAATCCGGCGGCGCGGCGGCCCTGCATACCGGCGAGATCGGCGCCTTTATCGTGGGCAACGAGACCTATATCAAGCGCTACGAGGCGGACGGGCTCCATTCCCTGAATCCCAAATATCCGGTGCTGCGTTTTGACGAGGAGGAATCGGTGTATCTGATCGGCCGGGTGCTGGGCACGGTCTCCGGAACGGATATCCCCACCCGGGAGGAAGCGGAAGCCTGGCTGACAGTGCATGGAGGCTCCCGTGTGTGAGGACCGCCCCCGGCGGCGCAGCTGCATCTGCATCGACCTGAAGTCCTACTACGCCTCGGTGGAGTGCGTGGCCCGGGGGCTGGACCCGCTGAGCGCCCGGCTTCTGGTAGCCGACGAGACCCGCTCGGATCAGACCATCTGCCTGGCCGTCTCCCCCGCCCTGAAGGCCATGGGCGTCCCTTCCCGGCCTCGGCTCTTTGAGGCCAAACAGGCCATCCGGCTCTACGACGCCGCCCATCACACCCAGACGCAGTTCTATATCGCGCCGCCCCGAATGGCGGAGTACGAGCGTATCTCCGCGCTGATCTTCTCGATCTATCTGCACTACGTCGCTCCGGAGGATATCCACGTCTACAGCATTGACGAGGCCTTCATCGACTGCACCCGCTACCTTGCCCGCTACGAACAGCAGGCCCGGGAGCAGGGCGTCAGTCCCGCCCATATCATGGCGCGCACCATGATCCGGGAGGTGCTCTCCAAGACCGGCATCACCGCCACCGTGGGCATCGGCACCAATCTGTACCTGGCCAAGGTGGCCATGGATATCGTGGCCAAGAAGACCCCGGCGGATCGGGACGGGGTGCGGATCGCCGAGCTGGACGAGATGTCCTACCGCCGTCTGCTCTGGGATCACAGTCCCCTGACGGACTTTTGGCAGCTGGGTCCGGGCAAGGCCCGGCGGCTGATGGACGAGCATCTGTACACCATGGGCGATATCGCCCTGCGCTCCCTGCGGGACGAGGAATTCTTCTATCGGGCCTTCGGCATCGACGGAGAGATCCTGATCGATCACGCCTGGGGCATCGAGCCGGTGGGCATGGAGGACATCAAGTCCTACCGGACCCAGGCCAACAGCCTGTCCTCCGGGCAGGTCCTCCCCCGGCCCTATTCCTATGCCGAGGCCAGGATCGTACTGCAGGAGATGATCGATCTGCTCTGCGCCGATCTGTTCAGCAAAAACCTGACCACCCCCGCCCTGGGCTGGTGGGTATCCTACGACTACAAGAGCCTTGAGGTCCACCCCTCTTACTCCGGCCCCGTCAAGCCGGACTTTTACGGTCGTCTGCACCCGGTCCACAGCGGCGGCACCGTCCGCCTCCGGGGACGCAGCAACGCCCTGAGCCTCATCTCCCCCCTTCTGCTGGCCTCCTTTGACGCGAAGGCCGATCACCGGCTGCTGTTCCGTCGCCTCGGGATCTGCGCCGAGGACGTAAAGCCGGACAACAGCATCTATCAGCTGGATCTGTTCTCCGATCACGAGGCGCTGGAGAAGGAACGCAGGCTGGAAGGGGCCATGCTGGAGGTGCGGAAAAAATACGGGTCCAATTCCCTGCTCAAGGGCACGAACTTTCAGGAGGGGGCCACCGCCATCGAGCGCAACGGCCAGATCGGAGGCCACCGGGCATAAGAAGGAAGACTGCTATGGATCACGCTTCAGAGGACAAATATGGCGGCGCCTACCGCCGCGATCGGCCGCGCCACGACCCTTACGACGAGTTTTCGCTCCGACACCCCAGGATGGACCTGGGGCAGCGGGCGAAGATCTTCTCCCCCTTCGCGGCGCTGAAGGGCTTCGAGCAGGCCATTGAGGAAAAGCTGGAACTCTACGAGGAAAAACGGGAGCTGAACGAGGAAGAGCAGGAGCGGCTGGAGCGCGCGCTGGCCCTTCTCCGGGAGCGGACCCGGAGCCTGCGGCTGGTCCGGGCCGATCCCGTGACGGTCAGCGTGACCTATTACGTGCCCTGCCGGGACGAAAATCACGAGGCCTACGGTCTGCGCGGCCGCTATGAGACGCTGACCGGCGTGGTCCGGAAGGTGGACCCGGAGCTGACCGGAACCCTGCGGATCGACGAGACGGAGATCGACCTGGCCGATCTGACGGAGATCCGGATCGAGGAGAGCGATAAGGAGGAAGCTTAGATGTGCTGTCGCTACTACATGGAGATGTCCCCCAGGCTCCGGCCCATTGTGGAGGCCGCCAACCGATCCCGGCTTTATCGCAGCAACATCGCCCGCATCGCAAAGCCCCTGACCACCGAGGGCGAGATTTTTCCGGATATGCTGGTGCCGGTGCTGGCCTCCAGCAGGTCCGGGACCAAGGCCGTGTTTCCGATGATCTGGGGCTATCGCGTTCAGGGGCTCGGCCGCCTGGTGGCCAACGCCCGGGCAGAGACTGCCGCCGAGAAGCCCAGCTTTCGGGACGGGTGGGCCACCCACCGCTGCGTGATCCCGGCCTCCTGGTACTACGAGTGGGAGCACGTGACCGCCCCCTCGGGCCGGACCAGGGCCGGTGAAAAATACGCCATCATGCCCAGGGGCGCCGAGATGACCTGGCTGGGCGGCATCTACCGGATGGAAGACGGCTACCCCCACTTTGTCATTCTCACCCGGGAGCCCTCGGAGTCGGTTGCCTTCCTCCACGACCGGATGCCCTTTATTCTGTCGGAGGCGGACGTGGACCGCTGGATCGATCCGAACGTGAATCCCCACGTCCTCCTGTCCTCCGCGCTGACAGACCTGGCCTTTGAGAAGGAGTCCCTCCGAAAGTTCCAGGCCCCGGGCCGGGAACCTCCGTCTCTTTTGTAAAAAGCCCTGGATCAAAACGATGATCATTGCACATGCGCAGATTCATCCGGTAGGGGCGACCCTTGCGGTCGCCCGGCGGGCAAAAAACAGTGCGGTGAATTCGTAAATTTGAACGAATTCGCCGCACCTTTTTTGCGAAAGGATCGTTTTGCTGCCGGGAAGCGGGATAAATCCGATCAGATCATACTCGATGTGGATGCTCTGGCGGCGCTTGCCGCTGCTCTTGTCCGGTGCGCCCACATAGATCGCCTTGATGAGCTCGTGCGCCACATAGGGCGTCAGCTCCTCCAAAGCCGTGTACTTCTGAATGCGCTCAATGAACAGATCTAAATTCTGGTTCTGCTGTTCCTGTACTTCGATCTCCTTCCGGAGAGTGTCTGCCGCTTCCTTCAAGTCCTGCTGCTCTTCCTCATAACCCTGGCTCATCGCTGCAAACCGCTCGTCGCTCAGTTTGCCGGATACGTTGTCCTCATAGGTACGCACGAACAGCCGATCGAGCTCCTGGATGCGCTTCTCCGCCTTCTCAAGTTGTTTCTGCTTGGTCTTGAGGATCGCTTTGCTCTCCGTCTGCATCTTCTCTTCCATGATTGCCCGGAAATGGGCTTCATAGCGGAGTACAAGCTCAATGACCCTTTGCGTGTAATTCCAGACCAAACGCTCCAACACGATTGCGCGGATGAAGTGGGCCGAGCACGGAGAATCGCTGCCGCGAGAGTTCGAGCAGGTGTAATTCCATTTGCTTGGATCGTCGTGAGAACCGCTGAAATACATTTTGCCTTTGCAGTCTGCGCAGAACACAAGGCCGGAAAACATGTGCGTGTTGCCGGATTTCGTTCTGCGGTGACGCTGCTCGCGGATCTCCTGCACTTTATCGAAGGTGTCAATGTCGATGATGGCAGGATGTGTGTCGTAGAAGATCGCTTGGTTCTCCACCGGATTCTTGCGTGTCGTCTTATCCCAGATGGAATTGGAGTAGGTCTTGAAGTTGACTGTACAGCCGGTGTATTCGCGGCGGGCAAGGATATCCGAGATGGTTCTGGACTCCCAATGATAGTGGTTGGCTGGTTCCGGATGGTTTGACTTGCGCCCTTCCTTCATGTAGTAGGCCGTGACGTTCAGCACCTTTTCCGCTTCAAGCTGATTGGCGATCTGCGTCGGGCCGCGGCCTTCCATGCAGAGTGCGAAGATGCGTTTGACCACCTTTGCGGCTTCCTCATCCACGATCCATTTCTTCGGATCGTTCGGATCTTTGATGTAGCCATACGGCAGAAATCCGGTCAGCGGCTCGCCGCGCTCGCCCTTGGCTTTGACGACGGCACGAACCTTCCGGCTGGTATCGCGGGCATAAAACTCGTTGAACCACATGCGAATCCCGGCAAAATCGTTGTCCACGCTGTTTTGATTAATCGTATCGAAGTTGTCGTTAATCGCAATGTACCGGACGTTGTGTTTGGCAAAGGTGATGTTGATAAACATACCCGTCATAGTGGAATTGCGTCCGAGGCGGGAAAGGTCTTTTGTCAGCACCACGGCTACATGATCCGCTTCGATCTCATCCAGCATTTCCTGAAAGCCGGGGCGATCAAAATCGGTTCCGCTGTATCCGTCGTCGATGAAGAAAACGGGGTTCGGCAGCTTCTTGTCTCGCACAAAGGATTCGAGGATTCTGCGCTGATTACTTATGGAGTTCGACTCGCCATCCAGAGAGTCCTCGTTTGAGAGGCGGCAGTATAGTGCGGTGATTTTATCAGTTGCCCTGATCAATTCTGTTTCCTCCTTTTCGGGGGCAACTGTCTGTACAGGATTGGTCGGCTCCATGGTAACATAACCTTTTTCGTTTGTCATCAGAAATCCTCCAGATTGTGCAGCATGATTCGGGATAGTTTTTGATCCAGCATCTCTGTTCCCTCATAACTGCCGGTGACCGTATAGATGGTCCCGTCGATTTCTTCCATGATCTTCATTTCCGGAATCCACCATGCGCTCAGATTCCGAACAACGATGCGCCCCTGCTCATCAATGCGATAGTTGCGGCGATACTGATCGTCTGGCTGAGGATCGTGTTTCGCATAAGGATCGGGCCGACTGAAATACAGCTCCGGGATACTGTCGCTTCCGTCGTCCTCGTCACCTTCCCATGATTCGATCATTTCCAGATATTCAGCTTCGTCGGAATCAAGGTCAAATGCTTCATCTTCAAAATCGGTCATGTGCTCGTTTTCCATTTTTTCATGTTTTCCTTTCCGCGACATTTCTAAAGCAAGATACGCCTGGCGAATACGAAAACTCCAAAATGAGTTTTTCTTTCCTCCGGCCATCTCGTTGGGGATGACGGCTCCCCAATCCCTCGACCGGACAAATCTGGCGATTTTCCGTTTTAGCTCCTATTTCTTTTTCGCAGCGGCAGCGAGTTGCCGGATTTTTGTTAGCGTTTAGAAGGGCGTAATTCGAGGAAGACGGGAAATCATATTCCCTCGTCAATACCGCGTCCTGAAAACCGCATGATGCCTGCATTTTTCATGCCCTAAAAGCTAACAGCCGAAGCGGCACCGGACTGGGAAAGTGGAATAATAGAAATCCTAAATCGCGGGGAACGAGAAATCGTATTACCCCATCAAAAGTGCGCCTCGGAACCCGCATGATTGCTGGACTTTTGCAGCTCTATTTTTCCACTCCGCAGCCCTTGTGTCACGCTCTAAAGGCCGGAAAACCGGGGTGCAGGTCAAATCGTATTAACCTGTCAGAATCGTGCAATAGAAACCTACATGATCGCTGCATTTTTTCATGCCTAAAGCGTGACACCTGATCTACAATTCCTGTTCGTCCCTTTTGCGCTCCTGCCCGATCTCCGGCTCTTGCAGCCGGAGCATTTTTTCAATATTGGCTTTGACGGTCTGCAGCTCCTTTTCGCGCTTTTGGCTCTCACGGTATTCGGTGTATCCGGCGTTTTTCGCCGAAGTCAGATCTTCGATCTCATCCTGGATTCGCTTGACGGTAGGAATCATCTTGACCTCGTTCTCTTTGAAATACCGCATGGCCGCGTCATAGAGAATGAGCGCCGGACGGTTTTCTTCGTAAAACTTTTCCTGCTTTTTCTTCGGCAGCTTTAGATACGCCGCGTGCAGATCTTTCGCGTCGCGGGCGTTCAGGACATGCCGCTGCAATTCCTTTTTCGCATTCAGTTCCGCCTCGATCTTTTTCAGATCGGTGCGGGCTGTATTTGTGTTCTCAGGTAAGCCCGTTTTCCTGTAAATATAAAAGTGTCTTCGCCATCGTTTTCAGATTGAAGACCGTGCCCCAATGGATGTAGCCCTCGCCCTTTCCTTCGGCGCGTTTGGCTTCGAGATCAATCAGCTTTTCGATCTCCGGTTTTGCTGCGGGCGTGACAAAAGTGTCCGGCCTCTGAGTGACAGAAGGAATGATCTGTTTTGCATTTTGCTCCAACGCGGCGAGGATCGCTTCTTTGGAAAAGTCATCTCCCAGCTTGCGCGATGTGATCGGCTTCGAGCGCTCCGGCGTCAGATAGCTGAAACGACCGCGGCTCTCTTTGACCGCAATGCCGTAATCCTCCAAAAGATAATCGAAAAAGTCTTCCAACGATTTGGATTTTTGGAGCGCGGCGCGGATCTGCTGACGCAGGATTTGCTTGTCCGTTTCAAACTTCGTCTGCTTCGGTTCTTCACCGTTTGCGATCAGCTCGGCGTTTTCTTCGTCGAGTTTTTTCTGTCCCTGCTTCTGCGCCCAGTACTCGCGTTCAGTAATTCTGTTATTGCTGCCGTTGAGCAGATCGATCTGATACAGCCCCTCGCGCTGACACATTTCCATCACTTCCGCGCGGAAATAACGGAGAGCTGCGGATGTACATCGGTGCTTCATGCCGGGCAGCATATCGCAGTCTTTATCCATGTACGGCATTCGCGGCACGCGCTCGATGCGCAGACTGTTGATGACGATATGCACATGAATGTTGCCGCTTTTGTTGTGACCGTCCGGGTGAGTCGCGACCAAAGCCTGATGGCCGGGGAAATGCTTTTTGCAAAATTCCAAGCCCAGCTCATGCGCGCGATCCATCGTCAGGCCGTTGTCTTCCGCGTCGCGGGGATCAAAACTGATGATGTAATGATGCGTCTTGACATCGCCGCGGGAGAGATTTTTGTTATAGGCGAGGTTCGTTTTCATGCAGGCAATGGCAAAATCCTCATCGCCGCAGAGCACGGTGTCGATGCGATAATCCTCGCGCGGAATGAGATGACCGTACTCATCAAGAACCGGTTTGTTGCTGCTCTCGTCGTGCTGAAAGATCAAGTAACGCTCGGCGGCCCCGAGGTCCGAGTTTTTCGAGCTCAAATGTTTGA